>DASQMB010000039.1:0-151942 GCA_035645715.1 Pyrinomonadaceae bacterium | reverse complement strand
GCCGTCGGGCTTCGTGTGGTGGACGAAGTAGTGGAGCGGCCTGCCTTCGACCTCGGGGAGGGTGTAGCCGGTCAGCCGCTCGGCGGCGGGGTTCATGTAGGTGCAGTGCTGCCGCTCGTCCATGATGAAGAGGGCGACGGTAGCGTTGTTGCAGACCGCCTCCAACTGTCGCCGGTAGTGCTCGGCCCGTGCGCGTCTGGAAGCCGCGCCCTCGGGCCGCGCGCCCGCCGGGGGCGCGGAAGACTCAATCTCGGGTGCCATGCCTGATGCCCTTCGAGACTCTCCGCCGGGGTCCGTGAAAAGCGCGTTTTAAGTATATGAGCAGGGGAAACGGATGGTAAACCATTTGGCCCCGCTCAGTCGAGCAGGCGCCCCCGAGCGGCCCGGCAGAGGCGGCCAGGGGCGCGCGGTATGGCGCTCGCCTAAGTCCCTTTTGTGCGCTGCTTTCCCGACTCGATTCAAGACAGGGGCGGCTTGTCGTCGCTTCACCGTCGCGCCGCCGCAGCGCCCCGGGCGAAAGGTTAAGTCCATGTCAACAGCCTCGCGGCAGACCGTCTTCCGAGCGCCGAAGGGACGCGTCCTGCTGGTCGAAGACACGTTCGATTTGCGCTCGCTGCTGCGGCTGGCGCTGGAGGGCGAGGGCTATGAGGTGTTGGAGGCCGAGGACGGCGTGGCGGCCGTCGAGGTGGCGCTGCGCGAGCGGCCCGACGCCATCATCATGGACATGAGCCTGCCGCGGCTCGGCGGCGACCAGGCGGCCAAGCTGATCCGGCGCGAGCCCTCCCTGAGTCGCGTGCCCGTCATCGCCTGCACGGCGCTCAACCGCTGGGAGTGGCGCGGCAAGTCAATCGTCGCCGGCTGCGACGCCTTCGTAACCAAGCCCATAGACTTCGACCAGCTCCGGCAGGTGCTCGCCCAGCTCCTCGCGCGCCGCGCCTCCTGACCGTCCGGCGCACACTCGCACTTCTTTCGGGCTGCCTTCCGCCCTCCGCGTTTGACTCTCTTTCCGGCCGCGGGCGACGATGGACCGCGCGACCCGACGCGCCGCGTCCGGCCCGGCGGGCGCGTCCGAACAGGATGCCGGAAATCGTCAGAGAACTCGCGGCCGAAGAGGTCGAGGCGGTCACGCCGCTGCTGCTGCTCGCGGAGCCCTCGGAGGGCGCTCTCCGCTGGAGCCTGAGGAATTTGAGCGACGCCGCCTACGCGCTCGAAGACGAGGGCCGGGCGGTGGCGGCCGCGACCGTGCGCTGGCGGCGCGCGCCGTGCGAGATAGTCGAGCTGGCTGTGGCACCCGAGCGGCAGGGCCGGGGCTACGGCCGGCGTCTCGTCGAGTGGGTCTGCCGGCAGGCGGCGCGGCGCGGCCTCCCCGAGATCGTGGTCGGCACGCGGACGACGAGCGCAGGCAACATCATCTTCTACCAGAAGTGCGGCTTTCGCGCCGACCACGTCAAGCGCGACTACTTCTGGTATTACGACGAGCCGCTCGTCGAGCACGGCGTCGTCGTCCGCGACATGCTCGTCTTCCGCCGCGAGCTGGCGGGCGAGGGCGGCGCGTGAGCGCGACTCCCGCGGAGGCGGGCGGGCGGCGGCGGGCGCCGAGGCGGGCCGGGAGGCTGGCGGCGCGTGCGTCGCTCCTGCTGCTCGTCGGGCTCGCGGCGCTCTACCTCTGGCTCGCCTGGTCCGAAGGAGAGCCCGTGGCGAGTCATCCCTTCTTCGCGGCCGAGGGCGCGCGCACGCAGGTCATCGCCCACCGCGGCGGCAGCGGTCTGAGGCCCGAGAACACGCTCGCGGCCTTCGAGCACGCGCTGGCGCTCGGCTCGGACATCATCGAGCTGGACGTTCGCGCCACGGCCGACGGCGAGTTGGTCGTCATGCACGACGCAACCGTCGCCAGGACGACAGACGGCGCGGGCGCCGTCTCCGCCCTCACGCTCGCCGAAATCAAGAGGCTCGACGCAGGCTACCGCTTCACGGCCGACGGCGGGCGCAGCTTCCCCTTCCGCGGCCGCGGCGTCGCGGTCCCGACGCTCGAAGAGGTGCTGACGAGTTTTCCCGAGGCCCGCATGGTCATCGAGCCGAAGGACGAGGCGGGGGGCGCGGCGGCGAAGTTGTGCGAGGCGTTGCGCGGGCGCGGGGCGGGCGGGCGCGTCATCGTCGGCTCGTTCCGCGAGTCGAACCTCGAAGAGTTCCGGCGGGCCTGCCCGGAGGTCGCCACCTCGGCCTCGACCACGGAGGCGCTACGCTTCCTCGCCGCGCAGAAGGCGGGCGTGGCCGAATCCTTAAGCCCGCGCGTGCAGGCCCTACAGGTGCCGGTCTACTTCGGCGGGATGCGTGTGCTGACGCGCGACTTCGTCGAGCGCGCCCGCGGCCTCAACCTCAAGGTGCACGCCTGGACCGTCAACGACCCCGAAGAGATGCGCCGCCTCGTCGAGGCCGGCGTTGACGGCATCATGACCGACTACCCCGACCGCCTGCTCGAACTCACGGAGCGCCGGCCGCAGGACCGCCCTCAGGATCAGCCTCAAAACCAGCCTCAAGACCGGCCTCAGGACTAATCCGGCACGTTCTTCAGCTCTTCGAGCCAGACCGTGGCCTCCGAGTCGGAGGGCGCGCGCCAGTCGCCGCGCGGCGAGAGCGAGCCGCCCGAGCCGACCTTCGGGCCGTTCGGCATGGCCGACCGCTTGAACTGGCTCGTCTTGAAGAAGCGCCAGAGGAAGACGCCGAGCCACTTCTTGATGGTCGCCAAATCGTACTCGCGCCGCTCCGACTCGGGCAGCGATTCGGGCCAGCCCCCACGCTCGCGGTCGCCCCACGCGCTGTGGCCGAGGAAGGCCACCTTGCTCGGGCGAAAGCCGAAACGCGAGACGTAGTAAAGGTTGAAGTCCTGCAACTGGTAGGGGCCGATCTTCTCCTCGGTGCTCTGCGAGGGCGCCTCCTGCCCGCCCTCGCCCGCCGGGACAAGCTCGGGCGAGATTTCCGTGTCGAGGATGGCCTGGAGGGTGGCGCCGGTCTCGGCGTCGAACTG
Organism: Pyrinomonadaceae bacterium; assembly: GCA_035645715.1. Classification (GTDB taxonomy): domain Bacteria; phylum Acidobacteriota; class Blastocatellia; order Pyrinomonadales; family Pyrinomonadaceae; genus QHXN01. Next base: position 148,917 of record DASQMB010000039.1, on the reverse strand, counting down.
CCGCGAGGAGATGATCCAGCGGATGAGGTGTTGGATGAGCGTCTTCGGGACCGAGGCGTTGACGTTGTAGTGCGACATGTGATCGCCGACGCCGTAGGTGGCCCAGCCCAAAGCCAGCTCCGAGAGGTCGCCGGTGCCGAGCACGAGGCCGCTATGGAAGTTCGCCAGCCGGAAGAGATGCGAGGTGCGCTCGCCGGCCTGCACGTTCTCGAACGTCACGTCGTAGACGGGCTCGCCCGCGGCGAACGGGTGGCGGATGTCTTTGAGCATCTGCATGCAGGAGGGCCGGATGTCTATCTCCTCGGCGGTCGTGCCGAGCGCGCGCATCAGCTTGTGCGCGTTCTGTAAGGTGACGGAGCTGGTGGCGAAGCCCGGCATGGTGTAGGCGAGGATGTTGGTGCGGGGGAGATTCAGCCGGTCCATCGTCCGCGCCGCGACGATGAGGGCGTGGGTCGAGTCGAGCCCGCCCGAGACGCCGATGACGATGCGCTCGATGCCCGTGCTCACGAGCCGTTTCATCAGGCCGTGGACCTGTATGTTGTAAGCCTCGTAGCAACGCTCGTCGCGCGCCGAGGCGTCGTCGGGCACGTAGGGGAAACGCTCGACGCGCCGCATCAGCGGCACTTCGCCCGAAGGCACCTCGAACTCGAACTCGACGCGGCGCACCTGCCGGACGCGCTCGCGGTGCTCGCCCACGGCGTCGTTGAAGCTCGTCATCCGCATCCGCTCCTGCGCGAGCCGTTCGAGGTCTATGTCGGCGGCGATGATCTGCTCGTCGGCCGCGAAGCGTTCGGCCTCGGCCAGCAGCTCGTTGTTCTCGTAGATGATGGCCTGCCCGTCCCAGGCGAGGTCGGTGGTCGACTCGCCCGGCCCCGCGGCCGAGTAGAGGTAGGCGGCGATGCACTTGCCCGACTGGGTGGCGCAGAGGTCGTGGCGGTATTCGGCCTTGCCGATGGTGATGTTGCTGGCCGAGAGGTTGGCGAGCACGGTCGCGCCGGCGAGCGCAGCGTAAGTCGAGGGCGGGATCGGCGTCCACACGTCTTCGCAGACCTCTACGTGGAGCGAGAAGTCTTCGACGTTGGTGGCGTCAAAAACGAGGTCGTTGCCGAAGGGCACGCGCTGGCCGAGGAACCGCACCTCGCGGCCGACGGCGTAGCGGGCCGAGGTGAACTGCCGCTTCTCGTAGAACTCGCGGTAGTTCGGCAGGTAGGTCTTCGGCGCGAGGCCCAGCACGCACCCGCGGTAGACGACCACGCCGCAGTTGAAGAGCTTGCCCTCGAACCTCAGGGGCGCCCCGACGACGAGGACGGGCGAGAGGTCGCGGCTCTCCTCGACGAGCCGGGCGATGGCCGCCTCGACAGCGTCGAGCAGCGTGTCCTGATGAAAGAGGTCTTCGTTCGAGTAGGCCGAGATGCCGAGTTCCGGGAAGAGCGTGACCGCGGCCTTAAGTTCCGAGGCGCGGCGCGCGAGCCCTATGGTGCGCTCGACGTTGAAAGAGGGGTCGGCCACGCGCAGGTGCGGCACGCAGACCGAGGCCCGCACGAACTTGTGCGTGTAGATCGAGTGGAAAGGTGTTCGCATCTTCTGAAGACCTCGGCTCGGCGGGGGCGCCGCGCCGGGCGCCCCGAAGGTTTTCAGCCCGCGTCGCGCACGGCGGCGACGGCCTCGACTTCGATCTGGTAGCCGTAGTGCAATTCCCTGACCGGCACGACGGCGCGGGCCGGGCGGTGATCTCCCATGACTTCGGCGTAGACGGCGTTGACGCCGGCCCACAGCGAGATGTCGGAGACGTAGACCGTCATCCTCAGCACGCGGTCGAGCCCGCTGCCGGCCGCTTCGAGCACGGCCGCGACGTTGCGGAGCACCTGCCGCGTCTGCTCCTCGATGGTGCCGACCCGGCGCTCGCCCGAAGCCGGGTCAATCGGCAACTGACCGGAGACGTAGACGAGGCCGCCGCAGACCACGGCCTGCGAGTAGTGGCCGGCGGGCGCCGGCGCCCGGTCGGTCGAGACTGTTTCGATCTTCAAGCCTGACTCCTTTCGCCGAACTCGCGCGCCAGCCGGAGCTCTTCCTCGCGGCGCGCGTAACCCTCATGCGGGTCGGGCGGGTGCGCCGCGTAGTACTCGACCAGACGGCGCAGGTACTCTCGGAGCGGCGTGTAGACGAGGCCCAGCTCGCGCTTGCCGCGCTCGTTCGTCAACTCAGACATCCAGCGCCCGCTGAAGGGAGAGCAGGAGGGCAGCAGCCCGCGCCGCTCCAGCTCCTCGCGCGGCACGCGGACGAGTTCGAGCCCGGCCCCCATAATCCCGGCCATCATCCCGAGAAACTCTTCGAGCGTGACGGTCTCGTCCTGCGAAAGGTTGTAGGCCCGGCCGCGCCCCGCTTCCGATTCCGACAGTAGCAGGACGGCGCTGATTACGTCTCCGCCGTAGACGTGGCGCAGGGCGTGGCGCGGCCGGTCGGGCGCGACGACGGGGCCGCCGTCTTTAAGGCGCAGGAAGTAGTTGTAGATTCGCCGGTAGTGGTCGAGCTCGCTGTTGACCATCGGCAGCCGCAGAGAGGTGTAGGGGAAGCCGCGCTCGGCCCGGGCGCGGGCGAAGGCGTCTTCGGCCTCGCGCTTCCACGCGCCGTAGAGCCAGTCGTCACGGTCCGGGCTCGCGGCCGCCGGCTCTTCGACGAGGGGGCCGTCGTAGTCCTCTTCGGCGAACGGGCGCGAGACGCCGCGACGCACGAGGTAGACCTGCCCCGTGCTGAGAAAGACGTAGCGGCCGACGCGGCCGTCGAACAGTTCAATCGCCGACTCGGCCTCGGCGCCGTCGTAGAGCGTCGTATCCACGACGAGGTCGAACGAGCGGCGGCCGAGCGCCGCGCGCAGTTGGGCCGGGTCGCGCCGGTCGCCCGCGAGCCGCTCGACGCCCGCGGGCAGTTCGCCCGGCGTCAGCCCGCGGTTGAAGACCGCGACGCGGTGGCCGCGCTCGACCAGCGCACGCACGAGCGGCGGCCCGAGGTTGCGCGTTCCTCCGATGACGAGCGTTTCCAACTTTACCTCCGCCCCTCCGCGCACGAGTTTTTGAGTTCTGGGTCCGCCCTAAACGTACAGGCAGACGCGCCCCCGCCGCAACCTTCACGGCGGGCGCGGAGAGGAAACTGGCGCCGCCGCCCTGTACAATGTGCGGCCGAGACTAAACCCGGAGGGCGCTTCTTGGAAGACTTACTCTCAGGCTTTCCCGTCCGCATCGAGACGCCGGTGGCCTGGGGCGAGATGGACTCGCTCCTGCACGTCAACAACACGGTCTACTTCCGCTATTTCGAGAGCGCGCGGATGAGCTACTTCGAGCACATAGGCTTCTGGGAACACATGGCACGGACCGGCGTGGGGCCGATCCTGGCCTCGACGAGCTGCCGCTTCCGTGTGCCGCTCACCTACCCCGACACGGTGCTCATCGGCGCGGCCGTGCCCGAGATTGACGGCGACCGCTTCACGATGAAGTACGCCGCCGCAAGCCGACGCCACGGCCGCGTCGCCGCAGAGGGCGAGGGGCTGATCGTCGCCTACGACTACCGGCAGTTGAAGAAGGCGCCGCTGCCGGACGTGATACGCGAGCGCATCCACGAACTCGAAGGGCGCGTCCGCGCCGCCGACGCCGACGCCGCCGCCGGCTGACTCGGCCGGTTGAGCTGTGCAAGTGCCGGACGGGCGGGGCCGTCGGCCTGCGAGCCCGGGAGTCGAAGACGGCGGGCGACGGCGGCTGTTGTCGGCGCGCGCACGGTCCGGTAAGCTGCGTGGGCGGCCGAGGCCGCTACGGTCTCTTAATCGGAAGGGCAAGGGGGGTTTCAGGTAGATGCGTGGCGGTCTCTGGTCTTTGATGTCGAAGGACTTCATCGCCTCACTGGCGAAGGGCGCGCGCGGCGGCGGGGCTCGGCTCATGTCGCGCCAGGTCGAGGCCGGGGGCGAGGTCTTCACCTGCCAGGTCGCGGCCCCGCCCGAAGGCGCGCCGCCGGCCGGCGGGGGGCCGCCCGTCATCGTCTTCCTGCACGGCATCCGCGAGCGCGGCTCGGGCGGGTACGTGCCAACGGAGGGGGCAGCGGGTGCCCTCGCGCGCGGGCTGCTCGGGCAGGTGCCGGCCGTCGTCCTGCTGCCGCAGTGCCGGCCGGGCAGCTACTGGTCAGACCCGCTGATGGACGAGATGGTGACGAACGCGCTCCGGCAGGCGGCCGAAGAGTTCGGGGCCGACGCCGCGCGCTTCTACCTCGCCGGCGTCTCGATGGGCGGCTACGGCGTCTGGTCGCTGGCCTCGCGCCACGCGGGGAGGTTCGCGGCCCTCGTCTCACTTTGCGGCGGGAGCCCCCTGCAAAGCGGCGAGCGCTTCCGCTCCGTAGCCCGCGCCGTCGGCCCCGTCCCGGCGTGGCTCTTCCACGGCGCGGAGGACAGGGTGGTGCCGGTCGAGGAGTCGCGCCGGATGGCCGAGGCCATGAGGGAGCAGGGCGGCGAGTTGCGCTACAGCGAATACCCCGGCGTCGGCCACGACGTGTGGACGCGCGTGCTGACGGAAAGGGAGTTGATGCCCTGGCTGCTCTCGAAACGCCTCTGACGGCCGCGCCCGAAACGAGCTTCTCCGAACACTCTTCCGACGCTTCACCGAAAACCGATGTCAACCGAACGCTTCATCAACGAGCGCAAGGGCGCGTGGCAGCGGCTCGAAGACCTGCTGAAGCTGCTCGACTACACTCGGCTGCGGCGCCTGCACCGCGAGGAGGTGCGCGAGCTTGGGCGCATCTACCGGCGCACGGCCTCGGACCTCGCCGTGGCGCGGGCCGAGTCGCGCGACCCGCGCCTCGTCGGCTACCTCAACAGCCTCGTCATCCGCGCGCACGGCCGCATCTACCGGGCCGAGGCTTCCGAGGGGCGCCGCCGCGTCCGCGACTTCTTCGCCGTCGATTTCCCGCGCACCTTCCGCCGGACCTGGCGCTATACGGCCACGGCCTTCTCCGTCTACGCCCTCTTCGCCGCCCTCTTCTTCTTCGGCACCTTGCGCGACCCGGAGATCACCGAACTGGTGGGCCTCGCCCCGGCCGAGCGACAGCGGATACTGGAGGAGAAGCCGCGCTGGTGGCTGGACATCAACGACGCCAACCAGGTCGCGGCCAGCCAGATCGGCACTCACAACATGTGGGTGGCCTTCTACGGCTTCGCCTACGGCGCGCTCTTCGGGCTCGGCTCGCTGCTGGTGCTGGCGGTCAACGGCGCGGGCCACGCCTCGGTGCTCGCGCTCACTTTCCACGCCGGCTACGGCCACGAGCTGCTGACCTTCATGGCCGGCCACGGCCCCGTCGAGCTCACCTGCATCTTCATCGCCGGCGGGGCCGGCCTGCTCTACGGCACGGCGGTCCTCTTCCCCGGCGACCTGCCCCGCCTCGACAACCTGCGGCTGCGCGGGCGCGAGGCCGTCCAGCTCGTCGTCGGCTGCGTCCCGCTGCTCGCCTTCGCCGGCCTCATCGAGGGCTTCATCTCGCCCGCCGACATCCCGCCCGCCATGAAGCTCGCCGTCTCTGCCACCACGGCCTTCGCGCTCTACGCCTATCTGATACTTGGGGGAAGAGGTGAAAAGGGGGAAAAGGGAAAAGGGGGAAAAGGGGAAGAGGGAAAAACTATTCGCGGCCTTTGAGCGCCCTGATTTGGTTCGACAGGTAACGGCTGATTGTTATGACTTCCGAACGAAGCTGGTCATACTTTTCCGGCCTCAGGTAGCCGACTTCGAGCGCGACTCGCAGCAGGCTCCTCACCTCGCCGGCCGAGCCTTTCGCTATCGTCAGGAACTGCACGTACTCTCTGCGCGAAGCCCTCTCGAACCCTTCGGCGATGTTGGTCGGAATCGAAACCGCCGCCCGCCTGATCTGATCTCGAAGCCCGAAGTCCTTCCGCAGCTCGCCCTCCCCGCAGAGCACGTATATGTGCTTAACCAGCTCGATGGCCTGCTGCCAGACTAACAAATCCTCGAAACTTTCCGGCGCCTTTCCCCCTGTCGCCTCCTCCCTTTTTCCCTTTCCCCTTTTTCCCTTTTCCCATTCTTCTACAGCAGCCCGCGTTCTTTGACGCGGATGTAGGTTTCGAGCAGGGTCGGGACGAGGGCTGCGGCCGTCACGTCGAGGGCGAGGCCGCCCTGCGCTTCGACGAGGCGGAGCGCCGCCTCGCGCTGGCGCATCACCTCCTCGGCGGCCGACTGCGTGAAGAGGTCGTGGGCCGACGCGGGCTCGTCGCGGACCGCCGCCGTCAGGTCGCGGTCGGCGATGGTGGCGACGAGCGGGAGGTGGCGGGGCCTGAGCAGCCGCAGCGACGCGAGCAACTCGCGCGAGCCCTCCTCGTCCACGAGGTCGGTGACGAGGACGACGAGCGCGCGCCGCTTGCAGTTGGCGGCGACGAACTCAAGGGCGCGCGTGTAGGAGGGCTCGATCAGCTCGGGCTCGACGGCGTGCAGGGCTTCGAGGACGGCGTCGGTCTGCTCGCGCCCGCGGGCCGGCGGGACGAACGTGCGGACCCGCCGCCCGAAGGCCAGCACCCCGACGTGGTCGCCGGCACGGGCCGCGGCCCCCATCAGGGCCAGGGCGGCGTGGATGCCCGTGTCGAACTTGGTCTCGCCCTCGACGCGGGCCGTCATCAGCCGCCCGGCGTCGAGGGCGATGAGCACGGTCTGGTCGCGCTCGATCTGGTACTGCCGCGTGGTGAGCCGGCCGCGCCGCGCCGTCGCGCTCCACGAGACGTGGCGCAGCTCGTCGCCCGGCACGTACTCGCGCAGGGATTCAAAGTCGCGCCCCTCGCCGCGCCAGACCGCGCGCCGCCGCGCCGCCACGAGCGAGCGGGCGCCCAGGGCCTTCAGCTCGGCCTCGCGCGCACGCCGCAGGTTCGGGTAGACCTTGACCGAGACGGGCTCGGCCGCTTCCGCCTCGCGCCAGATCAGCCCGAGCCGCGACCGGAAGCGCACGGCCACGCGCCCGAACTCGAACCGGCCGCGCCGCGACGGGCGCAGCGAATAGGCTAGCGAAGCCGACTCCGTCGGCCCGACCCGCAGCTCGGCCTCCCGCGGCGAGAGCAGAGCCATGTCGGGCGGGTACTCGTCCTTGACGCGCAGGCGCAGGCTGCGCCGCGTCCGGTTCACGACTGTTACCCTCACCTCCGTCTCGCCGCCGATCTGGAAGCGCCCGCCGAACTCGCGCACGATCTCGACGCCCTCCGGCAAACGGCTCAGGCGCGCGTCGAACAGCGCCGCCAAAAGCAGCCCGAGGTCGTAGGCGACCACCGCCCAGCGCAGGCCGGGCCGCCCCCACGACAGCGAGAGCGGCACGAACCCGAGCGCCAGCAGCGCGTAGAACAGTTTGGTGAAGACGAATCGCATGGGGAGATGGTTTTTAGTTTTCAGTTTTTAGCCGAAGGCACATCCATCGGCGTCCACGACTACTAAAAACTGAAAACTAAAAACTGCTGCTTCAGCGCGGCACCCCGACGGTGTTGAGAATGTCTGTGATGACGCCGTCGGTGGTCGCGCCGTCGAGTTCGGCGTCGGCGCGCAGGCTGATGCGGTGACGCAGGACGGGCCGAGAGATGTCGCGCACGTCGTCGGGCGTGGCGAACTCGCGCCCGCGCATCGCGGCCAGGGCCTTCGCGCAGAGCAGCAGGGCGACCGAGGCGCGCGGGCTCGCGCCGTAAGAGACCGACGGGTGCTCGCGCGTGCGGCGCACGATCTCGACGAGGTAGCTGCGCACGCCCGGCTCGACCCGCGCGGCCCGGACCTCGGCGCGGCAGCGCGAGACGACCTCGGCGTCCGCGAGCGGCCGCACGTCCACGTCTTGCAGACGGCGCGCGTTGAAGCCCTCGTCCCAGTTCGAGACCACGCGCGACTCCTCCTCGGCCGACGGGTAGCCGACCACGACCTTGAGCAGGAAGCGGTCGAGCTGCGCCTCGGGCAGCGGGTAGGTGCCCTCGTACTCGATGGGGTTCTCGGTGGCGAAGACTGTGAAGACGGGCGAGAGCGGGTGCGTCTCGCCGTCAATCGAGACCTGCCGCTCCTCCATCGCTTCGAGCAGGGCGGCCTGCGTCTTCGGGGGCGTGCGGTTGATCTCGTCGGCCAGGAGCACGTCCGTAAAGACCGGGCCGCGCCGCAGCGAGAAGCTGGCCGTCGCCGGGTTGAAGACGTTAGTGCCGGTGATGTCCGAGGGCATCAGGTCGGGCGTGAACTGGATGCGCGTGAAGTCTGCGCCGAGGATGCGCGCGAGCGTCTTGACGAGCAGCGTCTTGGCCGTGCCGGGCACGCCCTCGATGAGCGCGTGCCCCTCCGCGAAGAGGGCGACGAGCGCCTGCTCGACGACCTCGTCCTGCCCGACGATGACCTTGCGCAGCTCGGCCCGGATGTGTTCGGCCGTGGGGGGGAGATGTTGAAGCTGATGCATCGCTGGTGAAGTGTCGGGAGCCGCCCGCGCGCCGTCGAGCCGCACTGTCGAGCCGAGGCGTGCGCCGCCCGCTTCGTTCTTCCTTTCGCTGGTTTGCTCAGAGCTACCGTCCGCCGCAGTCTTCCGCAGTCTTCCGCCGCCTTCCGCCGCCGTTGCCCCTCTCAGGCGCGGCCCGCCTGCCTGGCATCGCGTGCGCGCGTGCGCAGGCCGAGTTCTCGTTCGAGCGCGCGCAGCTCGCGGGCCAGCGCGACGGCCCGCCGCGCCGTGAGATGCTCACCCGCCACAGCATCTTCGCACTCGCGCAGCATGGCTTCGAGCCGCGCAGGGTCTTTGCCCGAGCGGGCCGCGACGCGCGCGGCCAGCTCGGCGGCGGGCGCGTCGGCCCGCGTGCCGCCGTAGCGCGCCAGCGCACGGCGCACGCGCCCGTAGACGTTCTCGACCGCCAGGTCGTAGGCCCGCGCGCGCAGTTGCAGCTCGGCCATCGAGGCCACGAATTCGAGCTTCGAGCGGCGGTCGATTCGCGGCGCCGGCAGAGGGCGCGCGAACCTGCGCCCACGCGTCCAGGCGAAGGCCAGCGCCAACACCCCCGCCTGCCCGAACATCCAGAGGATCGGCGTGCCGGCGAAGTAGGAAAACAGCTCGTTGCGCCCCGAGCCGAAGCCCTGATGGTACTCGTCGAAGGCCACGCGCCCGCCCCCACCCGCCGCGACGTTGACGGCCAGGAACAGGTTATCGCCCAGCCGCAGCCCCGCGTTCGAGACGATGTAAGGGTCGCTCAGCACCACGACGCGCCCGTAGCCGTAGCCGTAATCAACGAGCAGCGAGCCCGCCCCCCCGCGCCAGTCGGGCAGGTGGCTGACCGGCGCCTGCGGCATTACCTCAGGTTCCTCTTCTTCTTCGTCGTCGCCTGCCGAGTGTGTCTCATCCTCGCCGCCCGCGGCCGGCGCCCCGCCCCACCCTTCCTCACCGGGCGGCGCCTGCTCGACGGCCGGGTCCTGCTCGACGACCGGCGGACTGATGGCCGGCCCGCGGCCGAGCACCGGCGTCGGGCTGCTCGACGGCGCCCGCCCGTCCCGCTGCCCGTCCCGCTGCCCGCCCGCGAACCGGGCCGTGGCCGACGCGCCCGTCGCGCGGGCCGGCGGGCCGACGGGTCCGGCCGGGCGCGGCGGCGGACCCGTGCCGTAGCCCGTCCGGGCCGGGTCCACGAGGTAGAGGTGCAGGCGTGAGGCGAAGAGCGAGGGCCTTACTTCCGTCACGTCGCGGACGAGGTGCGTCGGCTGCGAAGGGCGGACGGACGGGACGCCGCGCGTCATCAACTCCGCGTCCTCGGCGCGCACCTCCGGGCCGGGGGCGTCGAAGACTTCCGAAGAGACGCGCCAGTTGTCGGATGCCGGCAGCAGGCGCGGGTCCGGCGTGCGGTCCACGACGACGAGGCGACCGCCCCTCCCGACCCAGCCGAGCACGGCCTCGGCCTCCTCGTCGGTGAAGGGGCGACGCGTGCGGCCGACGACGATCAGCGTCGCGGGCGTGTCTCTCGTCTGGCCGAGCCGCTCCGGCGGGGCGGTCCAGCGGCTCACGTCGTGCCCGGTCTGTTGCAGGTACTCGAAGAGGGCGCGCGTCCCCGTCGGCCCCGTGTTGTGGGTCGAGCGGTCCGGCCGCGATTCGCGGTCGCCCTCCTCCTCGACGCGCACGTAGGAGGCGGCGTTGAGCCCCGCCAGCACGGCGAGCACTGCGGCCATCGTCAGGAAGAGTGTCAGGCGTCCCTTCATCGAGAAAGCTTCAGGCGGAGGCGAGCACCCGCCGGCAGCGGTCGCGGAACCTCTGCCACTCGCCCTCGGCCGCGGGCCTGTGCCCGTACCAGTGCAGCTCGAAATCGAAAGTCAGCGGCAGCAGCTCGTCGTAGACGCGGGGCGGGGCGGCCTCGCGGGCCGCGCGCAGGTAGTCGCGGTTGGTCTTGTGCTGCGCGAGTCGCAGCACGCCGCGGTCGCCCAGTTCGACCAGGAGCGCGACGTAAGCCTTGCGGATGGCGGCCCGTGCGTCGCCCGCGCGGGCCAGCCGCTCGGCCTCGGCCAGCAGGTCTGCGGCCGTCTGGTCCTCCTCCAAGCGCTCGCCGAGGACGACGCGCGCGCCGCGACGCGCCGCCTTCGGCCCGCGCAGCCGCCGCGCCTGCACGAGCCGCCAGCCGAGGTAGGCCAGCAACAGCAGGCAGACGCCGAAGACCAGAAACTGCGCGCCCCGGGAGGCGCCTTCGCCGGCGCCGGGTCGCAGCGGCCCGAACTCCGGCAGCAGGCCGCGGAGCCACTTGACCGCGTCCTCGACGAGGCGTTGAAGCGCGCCGCCCTTCGCCGTCTCCTTGTCGAATTCGGGCCGGCGGAGGATGTTGTTGAGCCGCCCCTTCTCGGCGTCCTTGTCACGCGCGGGCGCGGAGGCCCCGCCCCCGAGCGCGGCCTCCAGCGAGCGCAGCCGCCCGGCCGCCGCGCCGAGCGCCTCGGCCCGCTTCTCGTTGTCGAGCCGCGGCGACTGCCGCTCGTAGGCGGCCAGCGCCTCGAAGAGCCAGCGGTTGTCGGCCGCGTAGGTCTGTCCGCCGGCCGCGACCTTCTCGGACGGGTGCAGCAGCCGCCGCGCGGCCGTCATTGCGTTCTCCTCGCGGGCGGGCAGTTCGAGCGCCACGTCGGGGTCGAACTCGCCGCCCGACCAGACGCTCGGGTCTTCGGCTCGGTCCAGCATCTCGCAGAAGGCGGCCAGCTCTTCGAGCGCGCGAGCGGCCCTCCCGAGGCGCGTGCGGTAATCTTCCAGGGTGACGGCAGCCTCGGTTTCTGCCGTCGGCGCCGAGGCACGCCGCCCGCCCGCGTCGGCCCTGCGTTGAGACGGCGGCCGAGACTGATTCTGAGACTGAGGCCCGCCCGCCTGGGCCGCCGTCCGCCCTTCGGCGCGTAGCGCGCCGCCCGCGGGCGACGCCGCGAAAACGGCCGCCGCGGCCCAGACCAGCGCCGACACTGTGAGCCTCTTCTTCATCAACCACCCGCGGGCGTCGCCCCGGTCTCACGCGCCGGCCGCCCGCCAACTTCGCCCAGCCGGCCGCCCCGTCAACGGCCCGAGAGTCCGAGGATCGAGCCGGTTGGCCCGCCGCCGGCCGGCGGTGGCGGCTCGTCCGCCTGGGGGTCTGCCAGCGCCGGCTGGAGCGGGGTCTGGTAGCCGGCCGGCAGGTTCGGGATGTCTCCGAGCCGCTGTGCCGCCAGCAGCTCGATGTCGTAGCCCTCGTGGCGCACGCGCTCGTCAACGTAGAGGAGCGAGAGCCCGAGCATCCAGACCGGCGCCAGCAGGATCGTGCTCAACTGCGCGACCACCTCGTAACTGATGGCGTACCAGGCCGGCAGCCGGCTCGCGTCCCACTCCAGCGGGCTGATGCCCAGCAGGTAGCCTGCCCACCCGAGCGGCACCAGCAGCAGCATCAGCGCCGAATAGCTGGCGAACACCGTGAAGAAGAACATCACTATCAGCCGAAGCGTGTTGCCCCGCGCCAGCCTCACGCTCCGACCGACGGCCGCGAAGACGCCCTTGCCCTCGACCGTCAGGGCCTGCGGCACGTAGGCCGCGCGCCCGGCGAAGAAGAAGAAGACCCAGACGGCGAAGAGCGTCCCCGCCAGCGTCGCGCCCATCACGAAGACGAGCGGCAGCCACGCCGAACCCGTCTGCGCCAGCGCCAGCGCGCCCAGCCCCGCCACGGCCAGCGTCAGGTAGAGCACGACGAGCGAGGCGGCCGACACCGCCAGCAGGTAGCCTGAGATCAGCAGCGACGCCCCGAGCAGCGCCCAGAAGCGCGCGCGCACGCCCCGGTAGATGAGACGCGTCGTTACCGGCTCGCCCCGCAGCAGGTGCATCACGAGGCTGCGCGAGGCCCCGCCCATCACGACCAGTTGCGCCAGCCCGCCGACTCCCCACAGCAGCAGCCCGCCCGCCACCGCTAACCCGTAGAGCGCCAGCCGCGGTTCGCTCTCGGTCAACGCCACGCCCCGCCACCCGAGCGTCATCAGAATCCAGCCGGCCGCCGAGACCACCACGGGAGCAGCAGCCGCGCGGACCAGCACCCCGAAATGGCGGCGGTAGAGCCGCACCGTGCGGTCTATCAGGTCGCCCGCGCCCAGCGGGGAGAGTTCTAAATGACTGGTAACTGTGCCGGACAAAGGGGTTTTCGGCCTCCGGCTCTAGCGGGTCGGTGCCGGGCCGGGGGCGCCCGGAGAGTGAGAAGAACGCGCCGGCGCGGATTGTAGCACACGTGCCGGCGACGGCAGACGGGGCGGGCCGACAGCGAACGCGGGCGTACAAAATCCCGCCGAAATCGCGTTCAAATTTTTGAAGAACATCTTCAAGAATTCGTTAGAAACGGGGCGGCGGGGCGGCGACGGCAGGCGCGCACACGCCCCACGCTCCGGCGCTTAAAATGAAGCGAAATAACGGTTTGGTCCTCACGCCGCCGGCAGCCGCCGCCCTCATGGCCTCAGAGTTGCCCCATATAAATATGTCAGCGTTTCCCCGGAGTCTAAACTGCAATCTCTGAGGGTGCCTTACTGATATTTTGTACAGTCAAACAGTGAAAGGAACTTCACAAATGAAGAGTCCCATCCGCATCGTGACCGCGATGCTGGCTCTGACCCTCTCGCTCTTTACGATGAGCGCGTCGGCCCAGACCACCACCACCGGTTCGATTGAGGGAACGGTAGTTGACGTTAACGGCGCCGCGGTGCCGGGCGTGACGGTGACGGTGTCGGGTCAGAACCTGATCCGCGCCCAGTCGGCCACGACCAACGACGAGGGCATCTACCGCATCCCGAACATCCCGCCGGGCCGCTACAACGTGACGGTCGAGGCCGTCCGCGGCTTCGGGCGCTTCGAGCAGACCAACGTCGAGGTCAACCTCTCGCGCACCTCGAACGTGACCGCGACGTTGCGCCCCGCGGGCGCCACCGAGACCGTCGAGGTGACGGCCAGCTCGGGCGCCGCCGTGGACACGACGACCAACACCACCGGCACGAACGTCACCACCGAGCAGTTCTCCAACCTGCCCACGCAGCGCACCGTCCAGTCGCTTTACACCATCGCCCCGACCGTGACGCGCTCGGGCCTGCGCGACTCGTCGGGCCGCGACCGCGACCCGTCGGTGGGCGGCTCCTCCGGCCCGGAGAACAACTACATTCTTGACGGCGTCAACGTTACCGACCCGGCCTTCGGCGGCTCGGGCGCCAACCTGCCCTTCGAGTTCGTCCAGGAGGTCGAGATCAAGACGGGCGGCATCAGCGCCGAGTTCGGCAAGGCGACGGGCGGCATCTTCAACGTCGTCACCAAGTCGGGCTCGAACGACTTCCGCGGCGACGCCTTCGTCTACTTCACGCCGAAGAGCTTCGTCCGCGAGACCCAGAACCTCCCGTTCACGGGCTCGGCCCCGAACGGCTTCTCGGAAATTGACGCCGGCTTCGACCTCGGCGGCCCCATCGTCCGCGACAAGCTCTGGTTCTTCGGCGCCTTCAACCCGCAGCGCCGCAACAACTACTTCCTGACCCAGACCTTCCGCAACGAGGTCGAGAACCAGTTGACGACCCCGTTCTACGCCGGCAAGCTCACCTGGGGCATCAACCAGAACCACATCTTCAACTTCTCGACCTTCGGCGACTACACCAAGCAGGAAGGCTTCCTGTTCGGCAACTCGGGCTTCGGCGCCGACCCGAACAGCTTCCGCGGCACGGTCGAGACCGGCGGCTCGAACTACACGGCCCGCCTCAACTCGACCTTCACGCCTAACTGGATCGGCGAGTTCTCCTTCGGCCTCCACTTCCAGCGGGCGAACACCATCCCCGAGGCGAGCGTCGCCAGCACCGAGCTGATCGCCGACAACTTCGCCATCCGCAGCGGCAACAACATCCTGGCGCCGGTCACCACGAACGCGACCGTCCCGGTCGGCGCCAACGGCGCCCTCCAGGTAGCCTTCGTTGACGGGCGCGGCGGCTCGCTCGAGCGCGGCTTCATCCGCCAGGGCTTCGGCCTGGCGTCCGAGCAGGACCGCGACCGCTACGAGGGCCAGGCCCGCTTCCAGAACATCTGGGGCAAGCACACCTTCAAGTACGGCGTCGAGTTCGCGCAGAACCGCTACAACATCTTAACGCGCCCGACCGGCCCTGCCCGCGTCTTCACGGACGTTAACGGCCAGGAGGTTGGCGCCGCGCACCCGGCCAACGAGTTCCCGTTCGGCTACCGCGTGACGAACAACTTCGGCGTCTGCACCGTGCAGGGCACGAACGTCGCCTGCCCGGCGGGCGCGCTGACCACCCGCGTCAACAACATCATCGCGGCGGGCCAGGCCCCGGCCGGCATCCTGACGGCCTCGACCAACGCCGGCCTGACCTCGGCGCAGCTCTCGACCAACCCGTTCCTGGTGCTGTCGAGCGTCCGCGTCCGCGACTTCGTGCTCAACACCAACGGTCAGCCGACCACGACCAACACCCAGGGCTTCTACTTCCAGGACGACTACAAGGTCACCCGGAACGTCCAGTTCAACCTGGGCGTCCGATGGGACTACCAGCAGTCCTACGGCACCACGTCGGACTACCTGAAGCTCAACAAGTTCTGGGACAACGCGCAGCCGCGCCTCGGCTTCATCTGGGACTTCACCGGACAGGGCCGCGGCAAGGTCTTCGCCAACTTCGCGCGCTTCATCGAGACGCCGATCCCGCTCGACATCAACGTCCGCGCGGGCGGCGACGACATCCAGCTCGACCGTAACATCAACGTCAGCCGCCTGAACGCCGGCGCCGGCGCCGTCGAGCTCCAGGGCACCATCGCGGGCCTCGGCTGCCTCGGCTGCCACTCGACCCCGGCCCCCCAGGGCCTCAAGCCGCAGGACGTGTTCGAGTGGACCGCCGGCGTCGAGTACGAGGTCGTCCGCGACTTCTCGCTCGGCTTCCGCGGCATCTACCGCAACCAGGACTCGGTCATCGAGGACGGCTCGTTCGACGACGGCCACACCTACTTCCTCTTTAACCCCGGCGAGACCACCGTCGAGCAGATCATCCCGCTCATCGAGCAGCAGAACGGCGCGCTGCCGGCCGACGAGCGCGAATTCCTGCTCTCGCGCGGCGACATCTTCGGCCGCGCCCGTCGCTACTACCGCGCGCTGGAGTTCACGGCCAACAAGCGGTTCAGCAACAACTGGCAGATCATCTCCTCGTACGTCTATTCGAGCCTGATCGGCAACTACGAGGGGCTGTTCCGCAACGACAACGGCCAGTCGGACCCGAACATCACTTCGCTGTTCGACCTGCCTGAGCTGCTGCCGAACACCTACGGCCGGCTGCCGAACGACCGCCCGCACCAGTTCAAGTTCGACGGTAGCTACCGCTTCCCGTTCGGGCTGATGACGAGCGCCTCGTTCCGTACGCAGTCGGGGACGCCCTTCAACGCGCTGGTCCCGCACTTCCTCTACGGCAACAACGAGGGGTTCGATGTCCCGCGCGGCACCGCCATCAACCCGGTCACGGGCCGCAACCGCACGCCCACGACCTACAACCTGGACCTCGGGTTCCACTACTCGATCCCCTTCGACGAGCGCCGCTCGCTGCGCCTCCAGCTCGACTGGTTCAACGTGACGAACGCTCAGCGCCCCATCACCCAGGACCAGACGCTGCGCATCAACAGCGGCATCCCGGGCGCGCAGTTCATCCAGTTCGCCAACCCGTTCTACGGGCAGGGCCTGATCTTCCAGTTCCCGTCGTCGCTGCGCGCCGGCGTGAAGTTCCAGTTCTAAGGGTTCACTCACCGCGCGCCCCCTCTACGGGGCGACGCGCGGCGGGCTCACGGGGGGCGCGAAAATTCGCGCCCCCCTTTTTGTTTTCTGTGCTATCTTTTTCGCCGCCCGATCCCTTTATCAAAGTCGCATCAATCCCTACCGTTTCGCCCCGGAAAGGAGCCCTCAGCCGTGAAGTTTTTCGGCATCCACGCGCCCCGCGTCTCAGCACTGCGGGCGCTCCTGCTGCTCTCGGCGGCGGCTGCGTTGGTTGCCCCCGCGGCCTCCCCGGCCCGCGCGCAGGGCGGCAACGTGGACCACGCCGGCACGGGCGGCCGCCACTCGATCCAGGGCCGGCTGGTTTTCCCCTCGGGCAAGCGGGCCGACGTGCGGCTGAAGGTGGTGCTGACGAACCCCGGCTCCGGCGAGCTGTCGGTCGTCTCCGACATGAACGGCTCGTTCAGCTTCCGCTCGCTCCGGCCCGGCACCTACACCGTGGTCGTCGAGGGCGGCGATGACTACGAGACGGTCCGCGAAACCGTCTTCATCGAACCTTCGAGCATCTCGCTGCCGCCGGGCGCCCCGGCCTCGCTCCTCATCTCGCGCCCCTACTCGATGCAGGTCTACCTGCGCCCGAAGTCGCCCGACTCGCCGCTGGCCCCGCCGGGCGTGCTGAGCGCGGCGCTGGCCTCCGTGCCGAAGCCCGCGGCCGAGCTGTACGAGAAGGCCGTCGAGGCAGCGCGACGCGGCACCGAGTCCGACTTCAAAAAGGCCGTCGAGCACCTGAAGGCTGCGCTGGCCCTCCACCCCGAGTTCGCCCTCGCCCTCGGCGAGATGGGCGTGCTCTACATGAAGATGAAGCAGCCGGAAAAGGCGGCCGAGGCGGTCGCGGCCGCGCTCAAGCTTGAGCCCGAGGACTACGCTTCCCTGCTCACCTACGGCCGCGCCCTCTTCGACCTCCAGAGGTTCGACGAGAGCGAGGAGCAGTTCCGCCGGGCGCTCGCCAGGAACGGCTCCTCGCCGACGGCCCACTTCTACACCGGCCTGCTGCGGCTCAAGCGGCGCGACCTCGACAGCGCCGAGAAGTCCTTCACCGAGGCGATCAAGCACGGCGGCGGCCAGATGGGCCTGGCCCACAAGTACCTCGGCGGAATCTACTGGGGCCGGAAGGAGTACAAGCGCGCGGCCGAGGAGCTTGAAATTTACCTCCGACTCTTCCCCGAGGCCGAGGACGCCGCCCGCGTCCGCACCACCATCAAAGACCTGCGCGGCCGCAACTGACGGACTAAGGGCGAAGACGCGAGCGCCACCCGGCTCGACCTCCGGGCGGCGCTCTTCGTGTGTCCCGTCAGGCCGTCGCGGTCGGGCGCGAGGCGGGGCAGTTCAAAAATTCATAGTCGCCGGTCCATTATTTTGAAGGCTCGCGCAGGTGCCCGTCGCATGCATTCAATCTCACGTACAAAAATTAATATATTGAACGTCGTTGGCTGAATAACTTAGGAAAAACGGGCATTGGGGTCGGCGGCCGGGAGGGAGCGCGAAGGCGTTGGCTCTGGATCATTCGTTGCATACTTATTGCATACTCATAACGGTATGGCTCCGGCGTCAATCTTGTCTCCCAGGCTCACGCGCGCCTCGGCCACACAGACACTCTCGAACCCGTGTCGCACATCGTGAGGCACTCTTCATTATTTAGGGGGAACCAATGAACTTTATCCGTGAGCGGGCCGGCGGGACCGCGCCGACTCTGCGGGCGCTACTCTTCGCCCTACTCCTGGCCTGCGCCGCGGCGCCGGCAGCCTTCGCCCAGACCGCCCAGGGGACCATCCAGGGCAGCGTGACCGACCCGAACGGCGCGGTCGTGGTCGGCGCAACGGTCGAGGCGGTCAACAACGCCACCGGCGACCGACGCACCGTCAACACCAACAGCGAGGGCATCTACACCATCCCGAGCCTTCAGGTCGGGGCCTACACCCTGTCCATCACCGCGCAGGGCTTCGCCCCGACGACGGTGCGCAACGTCAACGTCACGGTCTCCTTCACCTCGACCCAGGACGTGCAGCTCGGCCTGGCCGGCGCCGAGGAAATCGTCACCGTCTCGACCAGCGACGCCCAGACCGCCCTCAACACCACCGACCAGCAGCTCTCGACCCTGATCACCAACCAGAAGATTCAGGACCTGCCGCTGCTCTCCCGAGACCCGAACTCGCTCGTGCTGCTCGCGCCCGGCACCGTCTCTTCTTCGAGCACGCTCGGCGGCTTCATCGTCAACGGCCAGCGCGAGCGCAACAACAACTTCCTCGTTGACGGCATCGACAACAACGACGCCGACGTGCCCGGCATCCCGGGCGGCATCTCGACGCCGAACATCGACGCGACGCAGGAGTTCCGCGTCATCACCAACAACTTCAACGCCGAGTACGGCCGCAACACCGGGGCCATCATCAACGTCGCCACCCGCTCGGGCACGAACGAGTTCCACGGCACCGGCTACATCTACTACCGCTCGGACCGCTTCGCCGCCCGCAACTTCTTCGACACCTCGGGCCAGGCCAACCCGCTCCAGCGGCGGCAGTACGGCGGCTCCATCGGCGGCCCTATTCGGCGCGACCGCACATTCTTCTTCGTCAACTACGAGCGCGACGACTTCGATCAGGGCGTCCAGCTCGTCCGCACGGTCCCGACCGCCGCGGCGCGCCAGGGCATCTTCAACCTGAGCGCCCTCGGCCTCGGCACGGTTGACATCCGCGGCGGCAACAACGTGCTCGGCTCGCCCGTCAACCAGAACTTCGTGCAGCTGCTGAACAACCTCTACCCGCTGCCGAACTCCGGCGGGGAGGGGCCGCTGCCGGGCGTCTTCGAGTTCTTCCGCTACTCGTCGCAGACCAACGACATCTCTAACCAGGTCTCGTCGCGCGTTGACCACCGCATCAGCGAGAAACACAACCTGTCGGGCAGCTTCGCCTTCAACAACGGGACCTTTGAGTTCTGCTGCGAATCGTTCCCCGGCGCCAACGACGCCATCCTGAGCCCGCAGCGTACCTACCGGCTCTCGACCAACCTGATCTCGACCTTCTCGCCGACCTTCATCAACGAGTTCCGCTTCGGCGGCAACAGGTCCGAGCTGATCTTCGCGGGCGAGGGTGATGAGGGCGTCTCGGGCGCCAGGGCCGAGGCCGTGCTGGGGGCGTTGAGCGCCTCGGGCTCGCCGCGCAGCAACCAGTTCGGCGGCACCAACGGCAGCTTCGTCAACCTGACCATCGCCGGCATCTCCGGCCTCGGGTCGGTCTCCGGCGGCGGCGCCTTCTTCGGCACGCAGTTCCGCTACACCGGCACCACCCACTTCGGCAACACGGCCACCTGGATCAAGGGCAGCCACACCATGAAGTTCGGCGGCGAGAGCCGCTTCGTCTACTCGAACGGCGCGAGCAACTTCACCCGCCAGGAGGCGATCAGCTTCAACGCCGCGACCGACTTCGGCTTCCCGCTTCTGGTTGATAACAACGGCAACGTCATCCCGGGCCTGGCCGGCTCGCTCGGCAACGTCCAGAACTTCGCCAGCTTCCTGCTCGGCCTCGTCTCGACGCAGTCGCAGTCGCAGTACTTCAACCTCAACGGCGCGCGCGTCGGCGAGGACTATCGCGGCTACCGCGTCCGCGAGTGGGACATCTTCTTCCAGGACACATGGAAGGTCAGGCCCAACCTCTCGCTCAACTACGGCCTGCGCTACGAGTTCAAGGGCGTCCCCTTCGAGGTCAACGGCCAGATGTCCACGCTCGTTGATCAGGACCCGAGCGGCCCGACACCGGCGGGCGGCTTCCGCTTCGAGCTGGTCGGCAAGAACTCGGGCGGCCGGTCCAAGCTCTACGAGAACGACTGGAACAACTTCGCCCCGCGCGTCGGCTTCGCCTACAGCCCCGACTTCAAGGACGGGTTCATCGCCGCGCTGACCGGCGGCCCGGGCCGCACCTCGATCCGCGGGGGCTACGGCGTCTTCTACGACCGCGTCTTCGGCAACCTGTTCAGCAACTCGTCGGCCAACCCGCCCTTCCAGCGCGACTTCTTCTCGTTCGCCGGCGACTTCATCGAGAACGTGGGGCCGGTCCCGACGCAGACTGCGTCGCCGGTGGTCCAGGAGGACGAGTTCATCTTCCCGGTCCTCTTCGCGCTGCCGGGCAACAACCGGCTCCAGAAGAAGTTCGCCATGCCCTACACGCAGTCGTGGAACTTCGGCGTGCAGCGCCAGTTCCCCGGCGACGTGCTGGTCGAGGCCGACTACGTCGGCTCGAAGGGCACGAACCTCCTGCGCGTCATTGACGGCAACATGACGAGCGTCGAGCGCGTCAACCTGATCCGCGGCACCAACACCACGATCAGCCCGACGAGCGCCGTGACGAACTTCCTGAACGGCTCGCTCAACACGGCCTTCTTCCAGTCGGCCCTGAACGTCTCGCTCGCCCACTCGACCTATCACTCGGGCCAGTTCCGCGTGACCAAGAACCTGTCGGGCGACATCGGCCGCGGCCAGATTCAGGCCGCCTACACGCTCGCGCACTCGATTGACAACGCGGCCGACCCGCTGGTCGCGCAGTCGGGCGAGCGCACCTTCCCGCGCGACTCCTCGGGCTTCGCCGGCGGCCTCGGCGCCGAGCGCGGCAACTCGGGCTTCGACGTGCGCCACCGCTTCGTCGGCAACTTCGTCTACGAGCTGCCGATCAACTTCCAGAACCGGTTCCTCGACGCCGCCTTCGGCGACTGGACTCTCTCGGGCATCTGGCAGTGGCAGTCGGGCAGCCCCTACACCCCGTTCGGCGGGACCGACAGCGCCGGCACCGCCCTCGGGCAGATCGCCAGCATCGCCCTGCCCGACGGCCCGGCCGGCCTCTTTACGCGGCTGGCGCCGACCGCCGGGCTCGACCCGCGGACGCAGACCGGCCCGACGCGCGACCTCTTCCGCAACACCTGCCCGGGCGGCCGCATCAACCCGAACAACCCGAACGGCTGCCTGGCCTCGGCCGACGGCGTCCCCGGCAACGCGGGTCGCAACCAGTTCTACGGCCCCGCCTACAACAACGTGGACTTCTCGGTCATCAAGCGCTTCCCGTTCGGCGAGGACGGGCGCTACCGGTTCACGGTCAGGGCCGACTTCTTCAACATCTTCAACCAGGTCAACTTCGGCAAGCCCGTCAACACCATCAACAGCTCGAACTTCGGCCAGTCCATCGACGCCTTCCCGGCTCGGCGGATTCAGTTCGTCGGCCGCTTCGAGTTCTAAGCCTCCCAGGGCCGACGGCCACGGGAAAAGAGAAGGGCGCCGCCTCACAAAGAGGCGGCGCCCTTCTCTTTTCTTAACCCGTTCGGTTTCCCGGTCAGGCCCCCGGCCGCTTGCCCTTTCAGCCTTCGGTCACCATCCGCGCGAAGCCCTCGAAGTCGAGCGCGCGGACAGGGAGGCCGAGTTCGCGCTCCAGCTCGTCGAGCCGCGTGCCGTCGAGCATGACGGGCTCGTCCGACTTGTGCGCGGTCTTCGGGAGGACGACGAACTCGCCCTCAAACTGCCCGCGCGCGGCCAGTACGCATTGACCAGTCATCAGGCCCGCGACGACGATCTCCGAACCGAAGTACAGGTTCTCGACCGCCACTACCTTGAGGCGCGTGCCGAACCGCTCGTTGAGTTCGGCGACGTGGGCCGAAAGAATCGGGGCGAAGAGCGCGCCCGACAGGACCGTGCCGCTCAGGGTCTCGGGCCGCGGCGGCGGCCGCCTTTCGAGCCGCCGCCGCAGCCGGGCGAAATCCTCCGCGAACGAGCGCACCATGCCGACGCCGTCCTCGATCTGCGGGTAGTCGCCGTAGTGAGCGCGCCCCGGCACCTTCCGGCCCGCGCGCAGGTAAATCTCGTCGCCGAGGAAAGCGAAGTTGGTGCCGAGCCGCGCGCGCAACTCGCGCTGCAAGGCCGACGCCTGGCGGATGACTGCGCGACACCACTCGGGCGTGACCGCCGTCAGCCGCTCGTCGGTGTTGTAGCGCGTGAGCCCCAGAGGGACTATCGCCACGCTCTTGACGCGCGGGTACTCTGCGGCCAGATCGCGGACGGTCTTTTCCAGAACCTCGCCGTCGTTGATGTCAGGGCAGAGGACGACCTGCGCGTGAATCTCGATGCCGGCGTCCATCAGGCGGCGCAGCTTGTCGGAGATGTCTGCGCGGGCCTCGTCCACGCCGAGCAGGTGTGCGCGCACCTTGAGGTCTGTGGCGTGGACGGAGACGTACTGCGGGGTCAGGCGCTGCTCGACGACGCGTTGCATCTCCTGCTCGGTGATGGAGGTCAGCGTCGTGTAGTTGCCGTAGAGGAAGGAGAGGCGCACGTCCTCGTCGCGGAAGAAGAGGGCGGGGCGGGCGTCGGGCGGGTTGCCTTTGCAGAAGCAGAAGAGGCACTCGTTGGCACACTGGCGCGGGGCGATATTCTCGAACTGAAGGCCGAGGTCCTCCCCCTCCCCGCGCTCGATCTCGACCTCCCACTCCTCGCCGCTGCGCTTGATGACGCCGAGCGTCAACTCCGTCTCGCCGCCCGTCTGAAAGCGAAAGTCGAGGTAGTCGCGGATTACGCGACCGTTGACCTTGTAGACGCGGTCGCCGGCTTCGAGCTCAAGCTCCGCGCCCACGCTCTCAGGCGCGACCTCTGTGATCGTCACCCCGCGGCGGCGAATCTGTGTGACGGCGGGCGTGACGGCGAATTCGTACATCTCTCTTCTTTCTCTCTAGCCCCTGCGCTAACCGGACAGTATGGACGAAGGCCCGCCGGCATTTCAACCCGCCCGGTGGGCCGCCGAATCCGTTGGCTACGCGCGCCGGGCGGCGAGGCGCCGGATTCGGTTATTCTGCCCGACCCGTGCGCGGTCAGGATGAATTAATTCGACAGCCGCGCCCCGTGTTAAGCTCTCCGTTGCCGGCGCTCGGCACCGAAACTCTCCCGCCGCCGCGGTCTTCGCCAGCGCCACGGGCCGGTCTATATCTCCCCGAAATCACAGCTTGAATTGCGTCGCTGCGAGGCTGCGCCCTGCCGTCAGGTGCGTGCCTCGCGGCCTCGCCGGCGCCCGAGGCACGCGCGTTGATACCACACACGCAGGTTTCTCTCTCCGTGCCGGCACCTTTCGGCAGCGGCCGGCACTGACCACGAATTTTTAACGAAACAGAGATGATTACGCTCGGCAGGGACTTTGAGGAGGGGACGGTGGTGGCGCCGGCGGATTCGCGCCCGGCGAGGGTACTGCTGGCCGAAGACGACGCGCCCGTCAGGCGTTATCTTGAGACTGCCCTGCGGCGCGCCGGCTATGTCGTGCTGTCCGCGGCCGACGGGATTGAGGCGATGAAGCTCGCGCTCACGGACGAGGTTGACGTGGTGGTTACGGACTGCCTGATGCCTCACGTCGGCGGGCGCGAGCTCTGTCGCTTCCTGCGCGGGCACCCGCGTCTGAGCGGCGTGCCGGCCATCCTCCTGAGCGGGGCCGAGGTGCCCGAAGAGGAAGGGGCGGCGGCCGATGTGTGTCTCCGCAAGCCCGTCCGGCCCGACGAACTCGCGCGCCGCCTCGCCCTGCTTCTTTCGCGGGCGAGCTGAGAGCGCCCGCCAGCGCAGACGAGAGAGGGTCGCACGTCGATACTGCGTGCGACCCTCTCTTCTTCGCGCCGGGGTTTGCCGGCTCAGGCCCGCGCGGTGGAGGCCGGCGTGGTGCCGAGCATCTCGTCGAGCGCCGAGTATTCGAGCCCCTGGTCTTTCGCCACGGCCTCGTAGGTCAGCCGGCCGGCGTAGGTGTTGACGCCCTCCTTCAGGCCGGGGTCGCTGTTGATGGCGTCGAGGAAGCCGCGGTTCGCCAGCTTCAGGACGTAGGGCAGCGTGGCGTTGGTCAGCGCGAAGGTCGAGGTGCGGGGCACCGCGCCCGGCATGTTCGCCACGCAGTAGTGGAGCACGCCCTCCTCGTAGTAGGTCGGCTCCGAGTGGGTCGTCGGCCGCGTGGTCTCGATGCAGCCCCCCTGATCCACGGCCACGTCCACGATGACGGCGCCGTTGGGCACGTCGTGCAGCATCTCGCGCGTGACGAGCTTGGGCGCGGCCGCGCCGGCGACGAGCACCGCGCCGATGATCAGGTCGGCCTCGGAGATGGCGCCGTGGATGGCGTAGGCCGAGGAGGCGAGCGTGGAAATCTTCGAGAGGAAGATGTCGTCGAGCTCGCGCAGGCGGTCGAGGTCGCGGTCGATGATGGTGACGTTCGCGCCCATCCCGACGGCCATCTTGGCGGCGTTGGTGCCGACCACGCCGCCGCCGATGATGACCACGCGCGCGGACGGCACGCCCGGCACGCCGCCAAGCAGGACGCCGCGCCCGCCATTCATCTTCTCCAGGTACTGCGCGCCGACCTGCACGGCCATTCGGCCCGCTACTTCCGACATCGGCGTCAAAAGCGGCAGCGTTCCCTTCCGGTCGGTGATCGTCTCGTAGGCCACGCCCGTCACCTTGTTCTCAAGCAGCGCGGCCGTCTGCTTGAGGTCGGGCGCGAGGTGCAGGTAAGTGAAGAGCAGGAGCCCCTCCTTCATCCGCGGGTACTCGGGCGCGATGGGCTCCTTGACCTTGACGATCATCTCGGCCTCGCCCCACACGTCGTCGGCCGACTCGATGATGCGCCCGCCGGCCTTCTCGTAAAGCCCGTCCTCGAAGCCGGAGCCCGCCCCCGCCCCGCGCTCGACGTTGACCGTGTGCCCGGCGTCGGTCAGGGCGCGCACGCCCGCGGGCGTCAGCCCGACGCGGTACTCGTTGTCCTTTATCTCCTTGGGGAGTCCGACAATCACTGTGCTTTCTCCAATCGCTGTTGAAAGATTTACAGACGAGGGCCGTAGCGGCCGGGAAATGTGCTTTGGCGACTCGTGGGGATTATAGGCCCGAATCCTGAGACTGCAAGCCTGCGTTCCGGCGGGCGCGACCGGCCACAGAGACCTGTCGCGCCCGCCGGACGCCTGACCCTACTCGAAGTTGACCTCGTCGATCTGCGCGCGCTGGAGCTTGCCGCTGTAGTCCACGTAGATCGACTTCCACTCGGTGAAGATGTCGAGGACCTGCGTGCCGGCCTCGCGGTGGCCGTTGCCCGTGGCCTTCGTGCCGCCGAAGGGCAGGTGGACCTCGGCGCCGATGGTCGAGGAGTTGACGTAGAAGATGCCCGTGTACATCTCGCTCATGGCGCGGAAGGCGCGGTTCACGTCGCGGGTGTAGATGGCGGCCGAGAGGCCGTAGCGCACCCCGTTGGCGATGCGCACCGCCTCTTCGAGCGAGCCCGTCGGGATGACGGCCGTGACGGGGCCGAAAATCTCCTCCTGCGCGATCCTCATCTCGGGCGCCACGTCGGCGAAGACGGTCGGCTCGATGAAGTGGCCGTTGGCGTGCGGCCCCTCGGTCAGGCGGCGGCCGCCCGTCGCCAGCCTGGCGCCGTCCTCGTCCTGCCCTATGCGGACGTAGCCCATGATCTTCTCGACGGCCGCCTGGTTGATGACCGGCCCCACGTCGGTCGCGGGGTCGAGGCCGTCGCCGACGCGCAACCCCTGCGCCCTCTCGACCAGCATCTGCGTGAACTTCTTGTAGACTTTCTTGTGGACGACGAGGCGCGACGAGGCCGTACACCTCTGGCCCGAGGTGCCGAAGGCTCCCCAGACGGCACCCTCGACGGCGAGGTCGAGGTCGGCGTCTTCCATGACGATGATGACGTTCTTGCCGCCGAGTTCGAGCGAGCAGATGGCGTTGCGGTCGGCGCAGGCGTTGGCGACGACGCGGCCCGTCTCGGTCGAGCCGGTGAAGGAGATCAGGCGCACGGACGGGTGATTTGTGAGCGCCGGCCCGACCGCCTCGCCGTAGCCCGTCACCATGTTGACGACGCCCTTGGGGATGCCGGCCTCCTCGCAGGCTTTGACGAGGTTGTAGGTCGAGAGCGGGGTGTCTTCGGCCGGCTTGATGACGACGGTGTTGCCGCAGACGAGCGCCGGGATGAGCTTCCACGAGGGGATCGCCATCGGGAAGTTCCAGGGCGTGATCAGCCCGCAGATGCCGACCGGCTGGCGGACGCACATGGCGAACTTGTCGGGCATCTCGGCCGGGGTGGTGAAGCCGTGGAGGCGCCGCCCCTCGCCCGCCGTGTAGTAGGTGCAGTCGATGGCCTCCTGCACGTCGCCGCCCGCCTCGCGCAACACCTT
Source organism: Pyrinomonadaceae bacterium (assembly GCA_035645715.1). Lineage (GTDB taxonomy): Bacteria > Acidobacteriota > Blastocatellia > Pyrinomonadales > Pyrinomonadaceae > QHXN01. The sequence continues at coordinate 122,477 of DASQMB010000039.1, read as the reverse complement.
GCCCATCTCGCGCGTCATCTCGCGCGTGAACTCGTCCTTGCGCCGGATGAGGATTTCACCGAGGCGGAAGAGCAGTTCGGCGCGGCGCGGCGCGGGCAGCCGGCGCCACTTGTCGGCCGCGCCCTGCGCCGCCTCTACCGCGCGGCCGATGTCTTCGGCGGTCGAGCGGGGGAAGCGCCCGACGAGGTCGCGCGTGTCGGCCGGGTTCAGGTTCTCGAACGTCTCGCCCGAGGCCGACGCCACCCACTCGCCGCCGATGTAGTTCTGGTAGGTCTTGACCCTGGGCCGGGCCTGGGCGCCGGCGCGCCCCTGCTTCGCGGCCTTGCTCACTGCCTTTTTAGCTTGTGCCATTTGATTCGTAAATCGTAAACCGTAAATCGTAAATCGAAATGAGAGCCCGGCCGTTGGTGTTCAGTCATCAGCGGCGATTGAAACTGACGACTGACGGCTGAGGACTCCATTCACGATTTACGATTTACGGTTTACGCTCTTCTCTTATTGGAATGTGAACTGCACGATTGACTGCGTGACGCGCTCGCCGTCGAAGCGGGCGACGTGCATGACTACGGGGTCGCCGGGCTTGAGCGAGTTGCGCAGCCGCTCGAAATCTTCGAGGGTCGCAACGGGCTGGCGGTTGACGCGCTGGATGACCATGAAGCGCCGGAGGCCCGCGTCGTAGCCGAGGCCCGCCTGGTCCACGTCCTGGATGATGAGGCCGCGGACGCCCTTCAGGTTGCGCTCGCTGGCGATCTGCGGCGTCAACTCGCTGACCTTGATGCCGAGCGTCGGCTGCTCGCCCTTCGCGCCGCCGGAGGGCTTGGCCTCGTCCGGCGCCGGCACGACCTGAACCTTGTCGCTGTCTTTGTCCAGCTCGAACTTCTCGGGCGTCGTGCGCCCGGTGGTGTTGGGCGAGGGCCGCTCGGCGACGGTGATGCTGGCGGTGCGCCGTTCGAGCTTGCCGCCGGCCTCGCGCAGGTAGACGACCGGGACCGTGCTCCCCACGGGCGTCGAAGCCACCTTGTTGATGAGGTCCTGCGCGTCCGCGACCGCCTGGCCGTTGAACTCGACGATCACGTCGTTGCTCTGCAAGCCCGCCTTAGCGGCCGGCCCCTTCTGGTCGGCCACGTCGCGGACGATGGACCCTTTGGCCTCGGGCAGGTCATAGACGCGCGCGAACTCCGGCTTGACCGAGTCGAGGAAGACGCCGAGGTAGCCGCGCCGCACCTTGCCGCCCGAGACGATCTGCGAGAAGACCGACGAGGCGATGTTCGACGGCAGCGCGAAGCCGATGCCGTTGTAGTCGCCGGTCGAGGTTGCGATCTGCGAGTTGACGCCGATGACCTCGCCGCGCATGTTGACCAGTGGGCCGCCCGAGTTGCCGCGGTTGATGGCGGCGTCGGTCTGGAGGAAGCGGCGGAAGCTGGCGCTCGGGTCGGTCTGCCTCTCCTTGGTCGAGATGATGCCGGCCGTGACGGTCTGCTCAAGGCCGAAGGGCGAGCCGATGGCGAGCACCCAGTCGCCGACCTGCACGTCGTCCGAGTTGCCGAGCTTGAGCGCGGGGAGCGGGCGCGGCGGCGTGACCTTGACGACGGCGATGTCGGTCTCCTCGTCGAAGCCGACGATGCGGCCGCGCAGCGCCTCGCCCGACTGGAGCTTGACCATGATGCTGGTCATGTTCTCGACGACGTGGTAGTTGGTGATGATCGTGCCCGACGGGTCAACGACGAAGCCGCTGCCGACCCCGCGCGAGGGGCGGCGGGCGTGGCGGCGGAGCATGTCGAGCAGCGGGTTGTTGCCCTCCTCGCCCTCGGCCTCCTCGTCGTCGCCTTCACGGCTGGCGACCTGCGGCGCGGCGCTGACGGTGTCGATGTTGACGACCGCCGGCTCGACCCGGCGCGCGATCTCGGCGAACGAGGCCGAGAGCGCCTCGGGCGCGCGGGCGATCTGGGCGGCGCTCGCGCCCGAGGCCGGCGCCTCGTTGAGCGCGAAGGTCTTCGTGTTCGACAGCATCGCGCCGATGCCTATGCCGACCAGCAGGCAGGCCGCCGCCAGCGCCGCGATCCACACGCGCAGTTTCTTCAGAATTTCGCGCTCGCTCTCGGTCGTCTGGCCCTTCGGGATGTGCAGCATGAAACTTACCACCTTCAACTTCAAATGGTCGGCCGGGTCGAGCGGACGCCCGCGCCCGCCGGGGCCGCCGTGGTCCCCGGGCGCGTCGGCGCGCCGCCGGTCTCTGCGTCTTCAAAGCGCGGAAACATCACTGTTTGCGGAAGAACAGAGGCGAGGCACGAGTATAAACGAAGTGTGGGAAGAGGGGAAAAGGGAAAATGGTAAAAAGGGAGTAAAAAGCCTCAGGGTGCGCCGGCGGGGGCCGCGCCTGTCTCCGTCCCGTCGCCGCCCTCCTTTTTCCCCGCTTTCCCCTTCCCCCACTTGATTTCCGACACCACGACGCCCGAGACGATCAGCAGCGCCCCCCAGTTGGCCCGCCCGCCGGGCCACTCGCCGGGGCCGCGCGCCATGACGGCGAAGAGGGTGGCGAAGACTGGTTCGAGGCTGAAGATGACGGCGGCGTGCGCGGCCGGCATCCGCGCCTGCCCCCAGGTCCAGAGCAGGAAGGTCACGACCGTGGCGACCACCGAGAGGTAGGCGATCTGCCAGGCGGCGCGCGCGTCCCAAGGGGGCGGAGAAAGCTCGCGCGCGAGGCCCGCCGGCAGCGAGCCTTCGCCGCCGGCCGCCGCCCAAACCCAGACCGCCAGCCACGCCGAGCACAGGACGGCCGCCGCCGCGATGATCTGCAAGACGCTCAGCAGGCGCGCGTCGTGGCGGCGCGCGTAGTGGCCGAGCAGGGCGACGTGCGTGGCGAAGAGGAGCGTGCAGCCGAGGGCCAGGATGTCGCCCGCGTTGGCGTCCCAGCGCCCGGCGGGCGCGAGGACGAGCGCCCCGCCCACCGTGGCGAGGGCGACGCCAGCCAGGTTCTCGCGGCCCGGCCGCTCGCGGAAGAGCGCGTAGGCGGCGAAGGGCACGAGCGGCGTCGTCAGGCTGGCGATGAAGGCCGTGCGGGCCGGCGTGGTGTAGAGCAGCGCCACGGTCAGGCCGAGCACGCCGCCGCCTATAAGCAGCCCGAGCGTGACGCCGGCCCGCACGGCCGCGCGGTCGGCCCGCGCCAGCCTGCGTGGAAAGAGCGCGGCGAGGATGAGCGCGGCCGTCGTCATCCTCACGGCGAGGTAGGAGACGGGCGGCCAGGTGTCGAGCACTTCGCGGGCGACGATGAAGGTCGTGCCCCAGATGATCGTGGTCAGGAGGATGGCGCCGTCGGCGGCGACGTTGGCCTTCAGCTTCATCGCGTGGCGGTCTGCGGCCGGGCCGGGCCGGCGCCCTCCGGTTGTGGCGCCTTCACGGCCGGAGAAGGACTTTGAGCACGCCCGACTCGGCCGCGCGTTCGAGGGCACGCGCGCCGTCGGCGAGCGGCAGCTCGTCGTGAATCAGGCCCTCCACGTCAACGGCGCCGCGCGCGAGCAGTTCGAGCGCCGGCCCGAAGCGCCCGCAGCGCGAGCCGACGACGGCGATCTCGTCCACGACGACGGGCGCGGCTTCCCACTCAATGCGGCCGTGGAAGGTGGATTTGAGGACGAGCGTGCCGCGCGGGCGCAGCAGCCCGAGCGCCGTGCGGAAGCCGGCCGGCGACCCCGAAGCCTCGACCGCCACGTCGAAGGCCCGCGCGAACGAGCGCGGCAACTCTTCGAGCCTGAAGACCTCGACGCCGCGCCGCCTCGCTATCGAGAGCTTCGAGTCGTGCCTGCCGACGAGCGTGACCCCGGCCCCGGTCATGGCCCCGAGCGCCTGCGCGCACAGCAACCCGAGCTTGCCGTCGCCGACGACGGCGACCCGCGTCCGGTCCGTCACCTCGACGCGCTCCGTGATGCCGCACGCGGCCGCCAGCGGCTCGGCGAAGACCGCGCGCTCGTCCGGCACGTTCTCGGGGACTTCGAGCAGGTTCACGACGGGCAGGCTCAGCAACTCGGCGTGCGCGCCGTCGCGCCCCTTGATGCCGAGCACCGTGCGCCCCGCGCAGTGGCGCGGGTCTCCCGCCCGGCACAGCTCACACAGGCCGCAGCCCGCGTTGATCTCGCCCACCACGCGGCGCCCCTCCCACCCGGGCGCCCCCGGCGCGCTCAGGACCTCGCCCACGAACTCGTGCCCCAGCGTGCCCTCGAACCCTGCGTAGCCGCGCACGATCTCCAGATCCGTGTTGCAGACGCCCGACAGCCGCACCCGCACCAGAGCCTCGCCCGCGGCGAGGGCCGGCGCCCGCACCTCAGCGACGCCCGCGCGTCCACCCTCGAAACGAAGAGCCAGCATAGAAAAGCTGTTCGGGAGTTTTTAGCTTCTAGTTTTTAGCTTTTAGCTTCGGGCCAGGGCGGGGAGCCTGAACAAAACCGAGGTCTCCTAACTAGAAAACTAAAAACTGAAAACTGAAAACTGTCTTTAAAACCTCTGCGCCCGCGCGTAGGCGTTGTCGGGCGTTAGCTCGACGAGCCTCTCGCGGCCGGAGACGTTGACGGGGAGGCGCCAGGTCAGCTCGCGCTCGCCGCCGATTGAGGCGTGGACCCACCAGCGGCCGGGCGCGAGCGCGACGGCCGCCTCGCCGTGCTCGTCCAACTCGGCCGTCACCGGCTGGCGGTCGCCCATCAGGCGGACGGCGAAATCCTCGAAGCGCTGGCCGGGGCGCCGCTCCGAGTCGTACTCGCTGCGGGCGGCGGCCATGTTGATCGGGTAGAGGCGGATTTGGAGGCCCTCGGTGCGGGCCGGGAAGTCTAGCAGCTCGCGGCGGAGGCGGAGGCGGAGCCTGGTGGCGGTGGGCTCAGACCGCGCCCCGAAGGGCCTTGAGCTCGCCTCCTCGGGCAGGCGGCGGTAGACGGACCAGCCCGCAGCCGCCAGCGCGCTGACGAGGGCGACGCCGGCGAGCGCCGCCAGCAGGTCGCGGGTCTTGAAACTCTTCGTGCCCGTCATCCGGCCGTGGTCCGTCAAGGCAGCGCGCCCGCCACTCAGGCCATCAGGCCGCGCTCTCGCAGCGCCGAGGTCAGCTCGTGGTCGTCGGGCACGGAGAGAATCTGGCCGGCCACGTCGATGGTCGGCTTGCGCTCCTTGCCTTCGTTGTGAGACTTGACCCACTCGGACGCCGAGGCGTCCTGCTCGACATCCACGTAGTCGTAGGGGACGCCGAGGCGTTCGAGGAACTCGCGCGCGTGTCGTGTGTCTTCGCACCAGTCCGCGCCGTAAACCTTGACGTGCAGCATCGGCCCTGCCCTCTCTTTCGGGTCGGATTCGCGCCCATCATAACAGAAAGGGCGCCGGGCCGTGGTGCCCGCTCGCGGCGCGGCGCGGCGCGTCGCGTCCGGCCGACCTTTTCCCCGGCGGCCGGGGCGGGTGTTACAATGTCGCCTTAAACTCCCACGGGCGGCGGCCCGGCCCCGCTGCGAAGAACCCGAAGGCATGAGGCTTTGAGCGACGGATTCCACGACGAGTGCGGCGTGTTCGGCATCTTCGGCCACCCGGAGGCGGCGCGGCTGACCTATCTCGGCCTCTACCAGTTGCAACACCGCGGGCAGGAGTCGTGCGGCATCGTCACCTCCGACGGCCGCCAGCTCCGCTCCGAGCGCGCGATGGGGCTCGTCTCGGAAATCTTCACGGGCGAGGTGCTCGACCGCCTGCCGGGCGGAAGCGCCATCGGCCACACGCGCTACTCGACCGCGGGCGAAGTCTCGGTCCGCGAGGCCCAGCCCTTCACCATCAACTGCAAGCACGGCCAGGTGGCCGTTTGCCACAACGGCAATCTCCCGTTCGCCTCCGACGAGCGGCGCGAGCTTGAGCGCGACGGCGCCATCTTCACCTCCACGTCCGACACGGAAGTGGTCCTCCACCGCCTCGCCCGCTCCGGGGCGAGGTCGGCCGTCGAGGCCATCCCCGAGGTGCTGTGCGAGACCGAGGGCGCCTTCTCGATGCTGTTTCTGACGCCGGAGGCGCTGGTGGCCGTCCGCGACCCGCGCGGGTTCCGCCCGCTCGCCCTCGGCCGACTCGGCGACGCATGGGTCGTCGCCTCCGAGACCTGCGCCTTCGACCTGATCGACGCCACCTACGAGCGCGACGTGGAGCCGGGCGAGATGATCGTCGTCACGCGCGAGGGGCTGCGCTCCTCGTCTCCGCTGCCGCCGCGGCGCCACTCCTTCTGTGTCTTCGAGCACGTCTACTTCTCGCGCCCCGACTCGGTCATCTACGGCCGCTCGGTCAACGAGTCGCGCCACCGGATGGGCAAGCGCCTGGCAATCGAGCACCCGGCCGACGCAGACATCGTCGTGCCCGTGCCCGACTCGGGCGTGGCCGCGTCAATCGGCTACGCCGCGCAGAGCGGCATCTCCTTCCGCCAGGGCCTCGTGCGCAACCACTACGTCGGCCGCACCTTCATCGAGCCCAAGCAGTCGATCCGCTCGTTCGGCGTCCGCGTCAAGCTCAACCCCGTGCGCGACCTGATCCGCGGCCGCCGCGTAGTCCTGATAGACGACTCCATCGTGCGCGGCACCACCTCGAAGAAGATCGTCCGCCTGGTGCGCGAGGCCGGGGCCTCGGAGGTCCACATGCGCGTGAGCTGCCCGCCGACGCTCAGCCCCTGCTACTACGGCGTTGACACGCCCAACAAGAGCGACCTGATCGCGTCGCAGATGTCCATAGAGGAGATACGCAGCTTCATCGAGGCCGACTCGCTCGGCTACCTCTCGATGGAGGGCATGCTCGAAGCCTGCCGGATGCCGGCCGACTCTTCCTGCGTCGCCTGCTGGACGGGCGACTACCCGACCCGCATCACGCGCGACGCCGAGACCATGTACGCCCGCGAGCGCGAGCCCGTCCCGTCCGACTGAGAGTGGTTTTTAGTTTTCAGTTTTTAGTTTTTAGCCGGATGAAGGAGTGCGAGCGAGAGCGTGGTCTCCTGACTAAAAACTGAAAACTGAATGGAGATAATTAGTGGCGCAGAGAGCTAGAGGGTGCGGGTGCGCGGCGGCGGCGGCGGTTGTGCTGCTGGTGGCCGCCGGCCTGCTGGGTTGGCACTTCCTCAAGCCCTACTGGGATCGGCAGCGCGAGGAGGCGCCGCCGCCCGCCTCGGGCGAGGAGTTGAAGGTCGTCGTGCTCGACGTGGGGCAGGGCGACTCGATCCTGATCGTGGCGCCGGGCGGCAAGACCGCGCTCGTGGACGCGGGCGAGCCCGGCGACGGCAAGGTCATCCTCGAAGCCCTCAAGCGCCACGGCGTCTCGCAGGTTGACCTCTTCGTCGCCACCCACGCCCACGCCGACCACATCGGCGCGGCCGACGAGTTGATAGACAGGTTCCCGGTGGGCCGCGTCCTCTACAGCGGCGTGCCCAACGCGACGAAGAACTACGAAGACTTCCTGAAGGCGGTCGAGAAGAAGGGGCTCGAACTCGTCCGCGCCGAGCCCGGCCAGACCTTCGAGATGGGCGGCGGCGCCGTGCTGCGCGTGCTCGCGCCCTCCGAGCCCTTCTTCAAAAAGGAGGACCTGCGCTCGGGCGGCAACGAGCCGAACGCCAACTCGGTCGTGGCGCGGCTCGACTACGGCGAGTTCTCGATGCTCCTGACCGGCGACGCCGAGGCGCAGACCGAAGACCGGCTGATGCGGCAGGGCGCCAACCTCCGGGCCGACGTGCTGAAGGTCGGGCACCACGGCTCTAAGTACGCCACGTCGGAGGAGTTTCTGAGGGCGGCCGAGTTCAAGGCGGCCGTCGTCTCGGCGGGCGCGGCCAACCGCTACGGCCACCCCTCTCAGGATGTGCTCGACCGCCTGCGGCGCGCCAACGTCCGCGTCTACCGCACAGACTTTCAGGGCGAGATCACCATCACCACGCGCGGCACGAAGGACGGCGACTTCCGCGTCCAGACCGCGCGCGAGCCCCGCCCCGGCGAGGACATGGCGGCCGGACGCGAGGCGCTCAGGGACGACTCCTCGCGCCGCGGCTTCATAGACTTCGGCGACCTGCCGCCCGCGCCCAAGCCGTCGCCCGACCGCGCCCGCTCCAACTCGAACGCCAACCGCGCCTCTGGCGGACGGTAATGACCCCGAACGCACGACGGAGAAAAGCGTGAGCGCCGAAGACAGAACACAGCAGACGCGCGCGACGGTTGACCGGGTGGAAGACGGCGGGTGGGCCGTCGTCCTCGTCGGCGAGGACGAGAGCTTTTCGGTTGACCTCCCCCTCTCGATGCTCCCCGCCGGCACGGAGGCCGGGAGCCGTCTCGTCATCAACGTCTCGCTCGACGCCGACGCCACGCGCGAGGCCCGCGACCGCGTCGCCGAGTTGCAGGACCGCCTTGAAAAACGCTCCGGCACGCAGGGCCAGAAGAATTTCAAACTGTGAATCGGTTTTCAGTTTTCAGTTTTCAGTTTTCAGTTCTGGTCGCTGATGGAACCTCCGAGGCCGAACTTCGGGCCTCGCCCTGATGAGTGACAACTAAAAACTGAAAACTAAGAACTCACTCCAATGAGCGAATCAATCACCTACTCCGACGCGGGCGTCTCGATTGACGCGGCCAACGCCGCCGTCGAGCGCATCAGGCGGCTGGCGCGCTCGACCTTCAACGCCCGCACGCTCTCCGAGATCGGCACCTTCGGCGGGATGTTCGACGGCGCTTTCCCCGGCATGCAATCGCCCGTGCTGGTCGCCTCGGCCGACGGCGTCGGCACCAAGCTCAAGCTCGCCTTCATGACCGGCGTCCACGACACGGTCGGGCGCGACCTCGTCAACCACTGCACCAACGACATCCTCGTGCAGGGGGCCCGGCCCCTCTTCTTCCTGGACTACGTGGCGACGGGCGCCCTCTCGCCCGACGTTATCGTCGCAGTGGTCGAAGGCATCGCGGCCGGCTGCCGCGAGAACAACTGCGTCCTCCTGGGCGGCGAGACGGCCGAGATGCCCGGCTTCTACGCGGCCGGCGAGTACGACGTGGCCGGCTTCATCGTCGGCGTCGTGGACCGCGAGAGGGTGATCGACGGCTCGCGCGTCGAGCCGGGCGACGTGCTCCTGGGCCTGCCTTCCGCGGGCCTGCACACCAACGGCTATTCGCTGGCGCGCAAGCTCTTCTTCGAGGTCGCGGGCCACGACGCGGGCACGCGCCTCGAAGCCCTCGGCGCCACAATCGGCGAGGCGCTGCTGGCCCCGCACAAGAGTTATCTGAAGCCGCTCGACGGCCTGCTCGACACCGGCCTCGTCAAGGCCCTGGCCCACGTCACCGGCGGCGGCCTGCTCGAAAACGTCCCGCGCGTACTGCCGGCCGGCACGGCCGTCCGCGTCGAGCGCGGGTCGTGGGCCGTCCCGCCCGTCTTCGAGGTGATGCGCGAGATCGGCAACGTCTCCGAGCACGAGATGCACCGCACCTTCAACATGGGCGTCGGCATGGTGGTCGTCTGCTCGCCGCGCGACGCCGACTCGGTCGAGTCGCACCTCAGGGCACAGGGCGAGGACGCCCGCCGCATCGGCCGCGTCGTCGCCGGCTCGCGCGAAGTCGAGCTGGTCTGAAGATAGTTTTCAGTTTTTAGTTTTGGGTTCTTAGACAGAAGCAGGGGGCACGAGCAGAACCGAAGCACGGTAACTAAAGACTGAAAACTAAAAACTGAAAACTAAAAACTTCCGTCCGTCGAAACTATGAGGGTCGGCATATTGATCTCGGGGCGCGGCTCGAACATGGCGGCGCTGGTCGAGGCCGTCGGGGCGGGGCTCGTGCCGGGCGCGGAGGTCGCGCTGGTCCTGAGCGACCGCGCCGGGGCGGCCGGGCTCGAAGCGGCGCGGTCGCGCGGAGTCGAGGCCGCGTGCGTCGAGCGGCGCGGGCGCACGCGCGAGGAGCACGAGCGCGAGATCGTCGGCGCCCTGCGCGCGCGCGGAGTCGAGTGGGTCTGCCTGGCCGGCTACATGCGGCTGCTCTCGCCCTACTTCCTCGGAGAGTTCGCGGGGCGCGTCCTCAACATCCACCCGTCGCTGCTGCCGGCCTTCCCCGGCCTCGACGCGGCGCGGCAGGCCGTCGAGCACGGCGTCAAAATCTCCGGCTGCACAGTCCACCTCGTTGACGAGACGCTCGACGGCGGCCCCATCCTCGTCCAGCGTGCCGTGCCGGTCGGGGATGCCGACACGCCCGAGACGCTCGCCGCGCGCATCCTTCACGAGGAGCACCTTGCCTACCCCGAGGCGCTGGCCCTCGTCGCCGGCGGGCGCTACGAGGTGGCCGGCCGCCGCGTCGTCAGAAGGTAGGCGCGCTCCCCACTCTGGAACTTCACGACCCGAGACTTTAAACTTCCCTGCCATGACGCTCGAAGAACAACTGGCCTACCTGCGCAAGGGGACGGTCGAGGTCGTGCCCGAAGAGGGCTTGCGCGCGAAGCTCGAAAAGTCCGCGCGGACGGGCGCGCCCCTCCGCGTCAAGCTCGGCGCCGACCCGACGGCGCCCGACATTCACCTCGGCCACACGGTCGTTCTGCGCAAGCTCCGCGCCTTTCAGCAGCTCGGCCACACGGTCATCTTCCTCATCGGCGACTTCACGGGACGCATCGGCGACCCCTCTGGCAAGTCTGCCACCCGGCCGCCGCTCTCGCGCGAGGAGATCGAGGCCAACGCCGAGACCTACCGCAGGCAGGTCTTCAAGCTGCTCGACCCCGAGAAGACGGTAGTGGATTTCAACGGCCGCTGGATGGACGCGCTCGGCTCCGACGGCCTCGTCCGCCTCGCCTCGCACGTCACGGTCAGGCAGATACTCGAACGCGACGACTTTCAGAAGCGGCTCGCCGAGGAGCGGCCCGTCGCGCTGCACGAATTGATGTACCCGCTCGTGCAGGCTTACGACTCCGTCGCCCTCGAAGCCGACGTGGAGCTCGGCGGCACCGACCAGAAGTTCAACCTGCTGATGGGCCGCAACCTCCAGCGCGAATACGGGCAGGAGCCGCAGGTCGCCGTCATCACGCCGCTGCTGGAAGGCACCGACGGCGTGCAGAAGATGTCGAAGAGCCTGGGCAACTACATCGGCATCGACGAGCCGCCGCAGGAGATGTTCGGCAAGCTGATGTCGGTCTCAGACGAGCTGATGTGGCGCTACTACGAACTGCTGACCGACCTGACGGTTGATGACATCGCCGCCCTGCGCGACGCGTCCGCCCGCGGCGAGCGCAACCCGCGCGACCTCAAGGCCGAGCTGGCTAAACGCGTCATCACGGACTTCCACTCCGGGCAGGCCGCCCGCGAGGCCGAGGACGAGTTCAACCGCCTCTTCGTAAGCAGGGAAGTGCCAACGGAAGTCGAGACTCGTGAGGTGGGTTCGGGCGAATGGCCGCTCGCAAAGCTAATAGCCGAGTTGGGGCTGCTAAGCTCTGTCAACGAGGCGCGGCGGAAGATGAAGGAGGGCGGCGTGCGCGTCGGCGGAGTCAAGCAGACGGACCCCGGCGCCGTCCTCGGCCTGAAGCCGGGCGAGGAGGCGCTCCTGCAAGTCGGGAAGCGCAGCTTCCTCCGCGTGCGCGGGGCGTAAGGGGCAACGATGTCGGCAGCAGCAGCCACCACCACCACCGACGACACACTCGTCATCGAGACGCCGGAGCGCGTGCCGCTGCACTTCGCGCTGGCCTCCATCGGCAACCGCTTCCTGGCCTGCGCGGTTGACCACCTGTTACAGCTTTTGGCCGTGACGGTCGTGGTCGTGCTCGCCGCCCTGACGCTGGTCGGGGGCCTGAGCGGCGCGGCCGAACGCCTGTGGGACGCGCCGAAGTGGGCCATCGCGCTGCTCTTCGTCGCCTACTTCCTGATATGGTCCGGCTACTTCGCCCTCTTCGAGTGGGCATGGTCGGGGCAGACGCCGGGCAAGAGGTGGATGCGGCTGCGCGTGATCCGCGAGGACGGTCGCCCCATCACCTTCTACGAGGCGGCGGCCCGCAACCTCGTCCGCATCTTCGACATGCTGCCGGCCCTGCCGCTCGTGCCGCTCTACTCGGTCGGCCTCGTCAGCGTCTTCGTCAGCAGCCGCGACCAGCGCGTCGGCGACCTCGTGGCCGGCACCGTAGTCGTCCGCGAGCGCGAGGCGCAGGCCCCCACGTTCGAGGAGGTCTTCAACTCGCCGACGAGCGACCTGGCCCTCCGCCGGACCTTCAAGCCCGTGCCCTTCACCGCCGACGTGGGCTCACTGGCCGAGGAGGAGATCGAGGTGGTCGAGGCCTTCCTGCGCCGCCGCTGGGACCTCGACGACACGCCGCGGCAGTGGATGGCCTGGCGCATCGCCACGCCCATTCTCCACCGCCTGCGCCCGGCGTTCGAGCCTGAGGCGTTCACCTACGAGGGATTCCTCGAAGAGCTGCTCCACCGCTACCGCGCCGTCCACCGCTTCGACGGCTGAAGGCTCGGCTTGACCCGGGGGCGCGTCCTGGCGCAACGTATCGGCAACGCCTTGGCGGCGCTCCAAAGCAGAGCGCAGACCGGCGCTTCGCCGGTCGGGCCGCACGACGCGGCCTCAAGACGCGGCAGATGTTGTCGCACAACATGCAAGGCGTGGCGGGCGGCGCCGTTCGCGGTGCCGCCCCTCCTTCTCAAACAGCCGAATCAAACCGCTAACTCAGACCCTTAAAGCCACCGAAGACCATAAGAGGATGGGCATCTGGGACGCGCTCCGCGGTCTCTTCGCGGGCAAAGGCAAGGACGGCACGCTCACCTTCGAGGAGCTGGCCCGACGGCTCGGGCTCGGCGCCGACGAGCTGCGCGCCGTCAGGGCGACCTACACCGAGTTTGAGGTGGCGAAGCGGTCGGGCGGGACACGGCCGATAGCCGAGCCGAGCCGGCCGCTCAAGCGCGTTCAGCGCCTCGTGCTCAGGCGTCTGCTCGGGAAGCTCAGGGCGCACCCGGCGGCCCACGGGTTCGAGCGCGGGCGCTCGATAGTCACCAACGCCCGACTACACGCCGGCAAGCGTGTGGTCCTCCGCCTCGACCTCGAAGACTTCTTCGGCTCGATTAAAGCGGGGCGCGTCGAGACCTACTTCCGCCGCGTGGGCTGGGACGGCGAGGCGGCCTCGCTGCTGGCGCGCATCTGCACGCACCGCGGGTCGCTCCCGCAGGGCGCTCCCACCAGCCCGCGCCTCTCGAACCTCGTCAACTTCCGCCTCGACTCGCGGCTCGCGGCCCTCGCGCGCAGATTCGGCGCGGACTACACGCGCTACGCCGACGACCTCACCTTCTCCTTCGCCGAAGACAGCTCCGCGGCTTACCGCGTGGTGTTGAGCGCCGTCAGGAAAATCGTGGCCGAGGAGGGCTACCGGCTTCACACGCGCAAAAAGCTCCGCGTGAGCCGGCGCCACCGGCGCCAGACGGTGACGGGCCTCGTCGTCAACGTGCGGGCGAGCCTGCCGCGCGAGACGCGCCGCTGGCTCCGCGCGGTCGAGCACCGCGCGCGCACGGGACGCGAGACGACGCTCACGCCCGCGCAGCTCGCCGGCTGGCGTGCCCTCCGGGCGATGGTGGATTATCCGCCCGGCGGCCGAAATTGACTCCCCTCGCGGGCCTCCGCTACACTCGCCGGTTCATCTAACCTGCTCTATTTTAACCGAGAGGATTAACTGCGAATCATGGCGAAAGAGATTTTCATCCTCGGCGGCAAGCGCACGCCGATGTGCGAGTACGTCGGGGCGCTCAAGGACGTGAAGGCGCTTGACCTCGGCGCGGCCGCCGCCCGCGGCGCGCTCGAAGCCGTGGGCGTGGCGGCCGAGGAGATTGACCACACCATCGTCGGCAACGCGCTCCAGACCTCCGGCGACGCCATCTACGGCGCGCGTCACGTGGCGCTCAAGGCGGGCGTGCCGGCCGACCGCCCCGCGCTCACCGTCAACCGGCTTTGCGGCAGCGGCATCCAGTCGATCATCTCGGGCGCGCAGATGATTCAGCTCGGAGAGGCCGAGAACGCCCTCGTCGGCGGCATGGAGTCGATGAGCATGGCGCCGCACGCCATCTACGGCGCGCGCTCGGGCTTCGGGCTGGGTCAGGGCAAGCTCGAAGACACCCTGATGGTCGCGCTCTTAGACACCTACTGCAACACGACGATGGCCGGCACGGCCGAGAACCTCGCGCGCCGCTACGAGGTCTCGCGCGAGGACCAGGACCGTTACGCCCTGCGCTCGCAGCAGGAGGCCGCGCGGGCACAGGAGGCGGGCGTCTTCGCCGAAGAGATCGTCCCCTACGAGGTCAAGACCCGCAAAGGTGTGAAGGTCGTGGACCGCGACGACCACATGCGCCCCGACACGACTCTGGAAGTGCTGGCGCGGCTTCCGACCGCCTTCAGCAAGGACGGCTTCGTCACGGCCGGAAACGCTTCCGGCATCGTTGACGGCGCCGCGGCCCTCGTCATCGCCGGCGAGGAGTTCGTCAGCCGCCGGGGCCTGAAGCCCCGCGGGCGCGTCGTCTCGTGGGCCTACGCCGGCGTCGAGCCCGACATGATGGGCATTGGCCCCGTGCCCGCCGTCCGCAAGGCTTTGGAGAAGGCGAACCTCAAGCTCGACGACATCGACCTCATCGAGATCAACGAGGCTTTCGCCGCGCAGTATCTCGCCGTCGAGAAGGAGCTGAGGCTCGACCGCTCGAAGGTGAACGTCAACGGCGGCGCCATCGCTCTCGGCCACCCGCTCGCGGCCTCGGGCACGCGCCTCGTGCTGACGGCCCTGAACGAGCTGCACCGCCGCGGCGGGCGCTACGGCATGGCCTCGGCCTGCATCGGCGGCGGCCAGGGCATCGCCATCATCTTCGAGCGCGTGTAAGCGAAAGCCGCTTGGCGACGTGAAAAAGCCGGCGGGCCGTTCTGGCGCGAAAAACCGGGCTTTTCAGCCCGCGCCGGAACAACCGGCGGGCCGTGGGCCGCATCTATACCGGGCCTGATAACCCCATGATTTCCTGACGGCGGGGCGGTTCTGTTTTCAAGTAGAAACCCCGTTCGTCCTTCGCATCACGCGCCTATCTTGGAAGGGTCTTGAGAGAGGCGCAATCCGTCCCATCTGAGAAAGGTAACGTCTGATGCTCCCACCCACCGGCAGAAGACTGTCTGCGCCCAGGCGCCGGCGGTCGGTTGCATTTCTGCTCACGCTCTCTCTGCTTTCGCTGACCATCCCCCTGCCACAGAGATTCTCGCTCGTTCCAGCGGCCCGCGCCCAGAGCACTTCGGGCGGCGTCGTCATCAGCGAGTTCCGCACGCGCGGGCCGAACGGAGCCGCCGACGAATTCGTCGAGCTTTATAATTATACCGATAGCCCTATTAACATCGGCGGCTGGAAAATCAACGGCTCGAACAATGCGGCCGGCACCGGCACCCGCGTCACCATCGCCGCAGGCACCGTTATCCCCGCCCGCGGCCATTTCCTGGCGACCAATTCCAGCCTCTCTGGCGGCCCCTACAGCGGCAGCGTCCCCGGCAATCAGACTTTCGCTACAGGCATCACGGATGACGGCGGCATCGCGCTGCTGACGGCGGGCAACGTCGTCGTTGACGCGGTCGGCATGCACAACGGCTCGGCCTACAAGGAAGGCACGGTGCTGGCCCCTATGACCACGGCCGGCCTCGACCGCTGTTACGAGCGCAAGCCCGGCGGCGCCTCCGGCAGCACGCTGGACACCGACAACAACGCGTCCGACTTCCAGGTCAGGCAGCCCTGCGACCCGCAGAACCTTTCGAGCGCGCCGACTCCGAGCGACCTGCCGACGCCGACGCCTACCCCCACTCCGACGCCTACTCCGACCCCAACACCCACGCCGACCCCCACACCTACTCCGACTCCCACGCCAACCCCGACGCCGACTCCCGCGCCGGCCGGCGCAGTCGTCATCAGCCAGGTCTACGGCGGGGGCGGTAATGCCAACGCGGTTTATAAGAACGACTACATCGAGATTTTCAACCGCAGCTCCCAGACCGTCACGCTGAACAACTGGTCCGTGCAGTTCGCCGGGGCCACCGGCTCGACGTGGAGCGTGTCGCCCTTTACGGCGACGCTCGCGCCCGGCCAGTACTACCTGATTCGGCAGTCGGCCGGCACGAGCTGTTCCGGCGGCGCCGCCTGCGGGCAGGATTTGCCGTACTTCGACGCCACGGGGAACCTCTCCGTCGGCAGCACGAGCGGCAAGGTGGCGCTCGTCAACAACGCGACCGCGCTCGCGGGCAGTTGCCCGACCGGCAGCAGCGTCGCTGACTTCCTCGGCTACGGCACCGTGAACTGCTCGGAGGGCGACGACGCCACGCCGGGCGACAACGCCGGCCCCGGCCTGTCGAACCCGACCGCCGCCTACAGGGCCGGCGACGGCTGCATCGACACCAACAGCAACGCCGCAGACTTCACCGCCGGCGCTCCCGCGCCGCGCTACAGCGGCTCGCCGATGAAGAACTGCGCCGACGTAACCCCGCCGACCGGTGAGGCGGACAGCACCGTCGTCATCAGCCAAATCTACGCGGGCGGCGGCAACTCCGGCGCCGTCTTCACGCACGACTTCGTCGAGCTGTACAACCGCGGCACGAGCGCGGTCAACCTCGGCGGCTGGTCTCTGCAATACGCCTCGGCGACCGGCGCCGGCTGGGACTTCGGCAAGCAGCCGCTCGGCGGCACAATCGCCCCCGGCGAGTACTACCTCGTCGGCCTGGCCTCGGGCGGGGCCAACGGCTCGGCGCTTCCGCCGTCCAACGTCGTCGGCGAGATCAACCTGAGCGCCACGTCGGGCAAGGTCGCGCTCGTTAAAAGCTTCGACGGCCTCGTGGGCAACTGCCCGCTGGGCGACGCGAGCCTCGCGGACTTCGTGGGCTACGGCGCGGCCGACTGCGGCGAGGGCAACAAGAAGGCTTCGACGCCGGGCGCGTCCAACTCGCTCTACCGGAAGAACGGCGGCATCACCGACACGAACAACAACCAGACGGACTTCCTGACGGGCACGCCCATGCCGCGCCGCACCGCGCCCATCGTCGAGCTCGGGCCGTTCGTCTTCGGCACCGACCCGCGCTCGGGCTCGACCACGGCCCCGCGCGACGCCAGCATCGTCGTCAACTTCACCGAGCCGGTCGAAGTCACGGGCCAGTGGTTCACCATCCAGTGCGCCATGACGGGCCAGCACAACTCGGCCACCGTCACGGGCGGCCCCAAGACCTACACCATCACGCCTAACGAGAGCTTCGTCAACGGCGAGCAGTGTACGGGCACGATCTACAAAGACCTCGTGCGCGACCTCGACAACGACGACAGCGGCCCCGACAGCGACAACCTGCCGGCCGACTACGTCTGGACCTTCAGGACCTCAATCGGCGCCCCGCCGCCCTACCCGCAGAGCGTTCACCTTTCGATGGGCAACCCGACCGGCGCGACGGCCGACCTGAACGCGCCCGAAAACTACCTGATGGAGAAGCCGGAGTTCGCGCTCTCCTACAACCGCGACAAGGGCGCGGCCAACTGGGTGAGTTGGCACCTCTCCAACGAGTGGGTCGGCGCCCTCTCCCGCGTTGACACGTTCCGGCCCGACCCGGCCGTCCCGGCCGACTGGTATCGCGTGCTCGGCACGGACTACTCCGGCTCCGGCTTCGACCGCGGCCACATGGTCCCGAACGCCGACCGCGACCACGAGAACTCGATGCCCATCAACCAGGCGACCTTCCTGATGACCAACATCATCCCGCAGTCGCCCGACAACAATCAGGGGCCGTGGGCGGCGCAGGAGGGCTACTTCCGCACGCTGCTGCCGGCAAACGAGCTTTACATCGTCGCGGGGGGCGTCGGGCAGGGCGGCACCGGCAGCAATGGGCCGGCCAACACCATCGTCGGCGGCAAGGTCCACGTCCCTTCGCACACGTGGAAGGTGGCGCTGGTGCTGCCGAAGGGCGAAGACGACCTCTCGCGCGTCACCTGCGCGACGCGGACCATCGCCGTCCTGATGCCCAACGTCCAGGGCATTCGGAACAACAGTTGGGAGAGCTACGTCGTCAGCGTTGACCAGATCGAGGCGCTGACCGGCTATGACTTCTTCTCGAACCTGCCCGACGCCGTCGAGCAGTGCATCGAGGCCGGCACGAACGGCAACAACCCGCCGGGCGCCTTTGACCAGTCGGTCCTTACGAACGAGGACGCGGCGGCGACGTTCGCGTTCGACGCGGCACCGGCCAACAACAACCCGCTCACCTACACCGTGCTGACGCAGCCGGCGCACGGCACCCTGACCGGCTCGGGCGCCGGCCGCACCTACACGCCGGCCCCGAACTTCCACGGGACCGACAGCTTCACCTACCGCGTGAGCGACGGCTCGCGCCACTCCAACACGGCGACCGTCCACATCACCGTCTACACGGTCAACGACGCGCCCGTGGCCGGCGACGACTTTGCGACTACCGACGAGGACACGCCGGTCACTGTCAACGTCCTCGCCAATGACACCGACGCTGACGGCGACACGCTGACCATCGCCGGCGTCAGCGGTGCGACGGGCGGCTCGGCCGCGGTCCAGAACGGGCAGGTCGTCTTCACGCCCGCGCCCGACTACCACGGTCCGGCCTCGTTCTCCTACACCGTCAGCGACGGCAACGGCGGGACGGCCTCGGCCGTGGTCTCGGTGACGGTCAACCCTATCAACGACGCGCCGGTGCTCTCGAACGTCCCCGCGTCGGCGACGATCAACGAGTCGGCCCCCTACACGTTCACGGCCGCGGCGTCTGACGTTGACGCCCCGGCCGGGTCGCTCGCCTTCTCGCTGGCGGGTGCTCCCGACGGGGCGGCCATCGAAGCGGCGACGGGCCGGTTCACTTGGACGCCGGGCGAAGCGCAGGGCGGCACCGGAATCCCCTACACCTTCAGGGTGAGGGTCTCGGACGGCTCGGCCGCGGCCGAGCAGGTCGTCACCATCATGGTCAACGAGGTGAACCAGGCGCCCACGCTCGCGCCCGTCGGCAACAAGGTCGTGACCCTCGGCTCGACCCTTAACTTCGTTGCCGTCGGCACAGACTCGGACCTGCCGGCGCAGGCCCTCGTTTACAGCCTGACGGGGGCGGTCCCGGCCGGCGCCGTCATCAACGCCGCCACCGGCGCCTTCCAGTGGACGCCCACGGCCGCGCAGGCCGGCAACGTCTACACCTTCACCGTCCGCGTCACGGACGGCGGCGGCCTCTTCGCAGAGCGGCAGGTCAGCGTCGGGGCGGCCCACAACTGGTCGGGCGTGCTTCAGCCGATTAACCCCGACGGCACCTCCGTCTTCAGGCTGGGCAGCACCGTGCCCGTCAAGTTCGGCCTGACGGGCGCGAGTGCCGGTGTCACCAACGCCACCGCCCGGCTCATGCTCGCCCGGCTCAGCGGCGACGCGGCCGGCACGGAAATGGAGGCCGACTCCACCTCGGCGGCGACGGCCGGCAACCTCTTCCGTTACGACGCGACCGCCAGGCAGTACGTCTTCAACCTCGACACGAAGGAACTGCCGGCCGGCACTTACCAGTTGCGCGTGGACATGGGCGACGGCGCCCTCCGCGTCGTCAACATCTCGCTGAGGGACTAAAAGCCCGCGGCGTCACCCTTCGACACTCGGGCGCCTGGGCGTCCGTCGGCGGCCTCGGGGTTTCATGTCCCGAGGCCGCCTTTCTCTTGGGCGCGGCTCGGCCCGCCGGCGTCCTGTGGTAGAAGTTGGCCAAGGCGGAAGAAATCGGCGCGAAGCCTTAATGGCGAGAGGGCACGGGTGAGATGAAGAGCGACGAACAGATCATGGCTGAGCTGAAGAGAATCGTGGCCGGGCTGTGGTTCATGAGCGAGTCGGACTACCCCTTCGAGGTCTTCCGGTGGGACGGGGCGAACGAGGTCAGCCCGCAGTTCGTCCGCGAGGCGGCGGGCCTCGGGCCTGACGCCGCGGTGCGGAAGTTCGCGCCGGAGGAATTCTTCGGCCGCGGAATGCCCGCCCGAGTCTGGAGGGCCGCCGAGGCTTCGGGCACGCCGGAGCCGGACCACGCGCTGCTGCGGGCGCTCGAAGAGAGCCTCGACGGCCTGCGCGTCTATCAGCTCGGTGAGATCAACATGCCGGTCTACGTCGTGGGCCGAAGCGTCGAGGGCAACTGGCTCGGCGTCTCGACGCGGGTGGTCGAGACGTGAAGGCGGGCCGCTTTTTTGGCGCCGCACACGCTTAACGCAAAGTTAAGCGTGACGTAACGCTCCGGCCGGCCGCGGGAGTTTATGCTCGCTCCCGCGGCCGCGGCCTGGCCGGCCTTGACGCCGGAGGTGGTTTCGGCTTAAATCCGTTCGCTTCGTTTCGCGTCCGCGTGCGCGCCTCGTCCGAGCGCGCCGAGCCCAGCCCGTCAACATCAGTCGAGTCCAGAAAGGATCAGCCCCAAGTGTTCACACGGCCCACCAGCGTCGGGCGAATAGCGCCCGCGCGCCGCCGACTCTTCGCCCCCTTCCTCGCGGCATTCGTCATCCTTAATCCCGTCGCCTTCATCTTCGCGCCCGCCGCGCAGGCACAGCGCGGCTCAGTGCAACACAGCGACTCGCAATCCATCCAGACGGGCGCCCCTGAGATGGGCATCTCGATCCAGGCCGAGGAGGAGGAGCCGCTCGCCCCCTCGACCACCGTCGTCATCAGCCAGGTTTACGGCGGCGCCGGCTGCGGAACGGCGGGCTGCTCGACCTACAACCGCGACTACATCGAGCTGTTCAACCGCGGCACCGCGGCCCAGTCGCTCAACGGCTGGAGTGTGCAGTACGCCGCCCAGGGCGGAACATCCTGGCAGGTGACGAACCTGACCAACGTCACGCTCCAGCCCGGCCAGTACTACCTCGTGGCGCAGGGGGCCGGCGCGGCCGGCACCGGCGTCAACACACTGCCGACGGCGGACGTGACCGGCACTATTTCCATGAGCGCGACGAGTGCGAAGGTGGCTCTCGTCAACACGACGACGGCGCTGACCGGCAGCTGCCCGAACGGCGGCGCCACCGTGGTTGATTTCGTCGGCTACGGCGGCACGGCCTCGACGACGAACTTCTGCTTCGAGGGCAGCGGCCCGGCGCCGGCGCCCTCGACGACGACCGCCGACATCCGCGCCGCTAACGGCTGCACCGACACGGATAACAACTCCGCCGACTTCGCCACCGGCACGCCGAACCCGCGCAACACCTCGACGACGCTCGCGCCCTGCGGCGGCCCCGCCCAGTCGGCGCTCGCCATCAACGACGTGTCGCAGGACGAGGGCAACTCGGGGCAGACCGCCTTCACCTTCACCGTCACGATGGCGCCGGCCAACACGACGCAGACCGTGACGGTTAATTACGCGACGGCCGACGGTACGGCCACGGGCGGCGCGAGCTGCACGGCGGGCGTGGATTACATCACGACCTCCGGCACGCTGACCTTCGTCGCCAACGACACGTCCGAGCAGCTCACCGTTCAGGTCTGCGGCGACACGACCTCCGAGCCGAACGAGACCTTCTTCGTCAACCTGACGAGCGCCACGAACGCGACCGTCACCGACGCGCAGGGCCAGGGCACCATCGTCAACGACGAAGTGACGGTCACGCCCATCTACGAGATTCAGGGCAGCGGCACCTCTTCGCCCCTCGCCAACGGCACGAGCGTGACGACCACCGGCGTCGTCACCGCCAAACGCAGCCTCGGCTCCTCGAACAACGGCTTCTACATCCAGGACCCGTCCGGCGACGGCAACCTCAACACCTCGGACGCGATCCTGATCTTCACCGGGAGCACCGTCCCGACCGTCTCGGTCGGCGACTCGGTGCGGGTGACGGGCGCCGTCACGGAGTTCGAGTCCTCGACGACGGACGAGCCCGATGGCGTCTCGCCGCCCGACCCGAAGACGGCGACCGAGATCATCAACCCCTCGATTGTCACCCTCTCGACCGGCAACTCGCTGCCGGCGCCGCTCGACGCCACTTCGCTCGGCATCCTCAACCCGACGCAGACGAGCCGCGGCGGGCAGCTCGAACGGTACGAGTTCATGCGGATCAGCGTGCCGACTCTCGTCGTCTCGCAGCCGACCAACAACTTCGGCGAGTTCTGGGGCGTCGAGCCTCCGCGTTCGCGCCCGTTCCGCGAGCCGGGCATCGAGGCCGGCGACCCCATCCCGCCGGCCGACCAGGGACCATACGCCGGCACGCCGCCGCCCGCCGTGCCCGTCTGGGACGGCAACTTCGAGCGCATCATGGTTGACTCGGGCGCGGCCCTGACGACCGGCAGCACGCGCCGCGCGCAGGTGCAGGTGACGACGGGCACGACCGTCACCGGCGTAGTCGGCCCGCTCGACTACGCCTTCGACCAGTACCGCATCGTCCTCGAACCCAACGTGACGCCGGGCGTGTCGGGCGGCCTGACGGCGGCCGTCCCCGTGCCGGCGCGCGGCGCGCCGGAGTTCACCGTCGCGCACACCAACCTGGAGAACTTCACCTCGTCGAACGCCGCCAAGCTCAACAAGGCGTCGCTCGCCATCCGCAACGTCCTGCGCACGCCCGACGTTCTCGGCCTCATCGAGGTCAACAGCACCGCCTCGGCCCAGGCGCTCGCCAGCAAGGTCAACACGGACTTCGGCGACACGAGCGCCGTCAACTACGTGGCCTACTTTAACGACACCGCCGGCACGCAGGACATCGGCTACCTCGTCAACACGGCACGCGTCACCGTCGTCGGCTCGCCCGCGGCGCACAACGCCACGGCGACCTTTAACTATTGCGGCGTCAACGACACGCTCCACGACCGACCGCCCTACATCCTGACGGCCACCGTGCCGCAGGCCGGCGGCGCCACCCTCCCCTTCACCGTCATTCTCAACCACACCAAGTCGCTCATTGCCGTGGACAGCCCGCGCCCCTTCGGCACGTGCGGCACGGGCACCGAGGGGGCGCGCAACCGCGAGAAGCGGCGCGTCCAGGCCGAGGACATCGCCGACCTCGTCCAGACGAGGGACAACGCGGGCGAGAACATCGTCCTCCTCGGCGACCTCAACGCCTTCGAGTTCAACGACGGCCTCGTTGACGTGGTCAACACGATCCGCGGCGTGCCGCCGCCGCCCGAGAACGTCGTCGAGCCTAGCACCGACCGCTGGACGTTCCAGCTCACCAACCTCGTCGGCATGCTGACGCCCAGCGAGCGGTACTCGTTCACCTTCGAGGGCAACGCGCAGGTGCTCGACCACGTCCTCGTCAACAGCCGGATGCTGGCGCGCACCAACCGCTTCGCCTACGGGCGCTTCAACGCCGACTTCTCCGAGACTTTCGCCGCCGACTCCACGCGGCCCGAGGCGGTCTCTGACCACGACGCGCCCGTCGCCTATTTCACCACCGCTCAGGCTTCGGCGACCGCCGGCCAGATCATCATCTCGGAGCTGCGTTTGCGCGGCCCCAACGGGGCTAACGACGAGTTCGTCGAAATCTACAACAACTCCAACTCCGATGTGACCATCAACGCCTTCGACGGCTCCGCAGGCTTCTCGCTCGCGGCCTCCGACGGCGTCGCCCGCTTCACCATCCCCAACGGCACCGTCATCCCGGCCAGGGGCCACTACCTCGGCGTCAACTCCGCTGGCTACTCGCTCGCCTCCTACCCGGCCGGCAACGGCACCACCGCCACCGGCGACGCCACCTTCACCACAGACATCCCCGACAACGCCGGCGTCGCTCTCTTCAGCACCTCGAATTCGGCCAACTTCACTCCAGCCAACCGGCTGGACGCGGCCGGCTCCTCCTCCGAGGCCAACGCGCTCTACCGAGAGGGCACGGGCTATCCGCCGCTGTTCACCACCTTCAACACAAACTACAGCTTCTACCGCGACATGGCCTCGGGCTCACCGCTCGACACGGGCGACAACAACAACGACTTCCTGTTCGTGGACGCCGACGCCAACTGCGCGCTGGACGTGCCGGGCGGCTGCATATCGCTCGACGGCACGAGGAGGGGCCGTCATCTTGGAGCGCCGGGGCCGGAGAATTTGTCGAGCCCGATAGTGCGGACGGCTTTGATGCCGAACGTGCTGATAGACCAGTGCGTGGCGGCGACGCAGTCGCCCAACCGAGTGCGGGACTTGACGAACGACCCGTCGGAGCCGAACGACGAGTTCGGGACGCTGACGATACGGCGCTACTTCGTGAACCAGACGGGAGCGAACGTAACGAGGCTGAGGTTCAGGATCGTGGACATCACGACGTTCCCTGCGCCGATGGGGACGGCGGACCTGCGTGCGCTGACTTCGACGGACGTGGTGGTGGCTGTGAGCGGAGCGTGCGGGGGCGGGACTGTGACAGTGCGCGGGACGACACTGGAGCAGCCGCCGACGCAGGGGAACGGCGGAGGGTACAACTCGACCTTGTCTGCGGGGACGATCACGCTGGCGACGCCATTGGCGCCAAATGCCTCGATACCAGTGCAGTTTCGGCTGGGGGTGCAGCAGACGGGGCAGTTCCGCTTCTTCGTCGTCGTCGAGGTCCTGCCCTAGCGGCCCTCTGACGCGTTTCGGCCCGTAATCCGCCATCTTCGCGGGCGGCGGATTACGGGCAAAAAAGGGCTGGGCAGGGCTTTAGTCCGCCCCTTTTTTCGGCGGCGGCGCAGCCCGCGCGCCGCCGCCGAAAAAAGGGGCGGCGCGCGGGCCTTTCGTCCTTGCGCCGGGCCGCCGAATATAGTATTTAACATTCAGTTTACGCCGTCGTAAGATCAGCGAAACGGTCTCCTTGTAAGCTTCTGAGTTCGTCATCCACCGCCATCATTATCCTGCGCTCTACTTACAGGCGAACGCTCGCGACGGGCAGGAAAGTGGCGCCCGGTTCCGTGACCAGCGCAAACGACCTTCAGTCAGTTAGAAGAGGAAGAAATATGTCGAATCACCCCCTTCGCAAGGCAGCACGCGCGCTGGCCTTGCTCGTTTTTTGTTTCGCCTTTGGCGTGACGCACGTGGCGGCCCAGTCCCAGGCCAGCACGGGCCAGATCGCCGGCGCGATCACCGACGCCAACGGCGCTGCGGTCGCAAACGCGTCCGTGACGGCCACCAATAAGGCCACGGGCCTTGAGCGTACCGTCGCGACCAGCGGTGACGGCCTTTTCAACATCGTGCTGCTCCCGCCCGGCGTTTACACCGTCACGGCGCAGTCCGGCGGCTTCTCCGAGACCTCCGTCGAAGTCACGGTCAACGTGGGACGAGCGGCCGACGCCAACATCACGCTCGGCGTCGGTGGGGTTCAGGAAGCGGTAACCGTCACGGCCGAGGCGTTGCAGACGACGCGAAGCGAGTCTGACGCCGTGCTGAACGAGACGGCCATCACCAACCTGCCGATCAATGGCCGCCGCTTTCAGGACTTCGTCACGCTGACGCCGACCGCTCAGGTTGACCCGCAGCGCGGTCAGATTTCGCTCTCCGGCCAGAAGGGCATCAACTCGAACATCAACGTTGACGGCGTTGACTACAACCAGCCCTTCTTCGGCGGCATCCGCGGCGGCGAGCGCTCGAACCTCGCCTTCACCATTCCGCAGGAATCGATCAAGGAATTCCAGGTGGTCGCCGCGGGCTACTCAGCCGAGTTCGGCCGCTCCTCGGGCGGCATCGTCAATGCCGTCACCAAGTCGGGCAGCAACAGCGTGCGAGGCTCGGCCTTCTACCTGCTGCGCCCGGCCCGGCTCGCCCGCGGCAACGAGTTCACGCAGGCGCTTCAGGACCAGCGCCTGACGGCCGCCGGCGTTGACGCCTCGCTCGCCCCGACGCAGCACCAGTTCGGCGGCTCAGTCGGCGGCCCCATCATCCAGAACAAACTCTTCTACTTTGGCGCCTACGAGCAGCAGCGGTTCCGCGCCCCGCGCCAGATCGTCTTCAACATCCCGAGCACCTTCCCCGGCACACTGACCCTGAACGCGGCCCAGCAGTCCGTGCTCGGCTTCTACCAAGCCGAGCAGACCGGGTACGAGTTGAGCAACGACGCCTACGCGGGCCTCGGGCGCATCGACTGGAACGTCAACAACTCTAACCAGTTCAACGCCCGCTTCAACTTCAGCCAGAACGAGGCCATCAACGCCGTCTCCCGCGGCGAGACCTCGCTCGACCCGACGACCACGCAGTCGTTGACCACAAACGGCACCGAGCAGAACAAGAACCGCATCTTCGTTTCGCAGCTCATCAGCAGCCTCAGCTCGACCGTCGTCAACGAGTTCCGCTTCCAGTTCGCCCGCGAAGACCGGCCGCGCCTGTCGAACTCGGAACTGCCGCAGATTCTGACCGGCTTCGCCACCTTCGGCGCGACCAACTTCCTGCCGACCACGCAGTTCGACCGCCGCGTCCAGTTCACCGACAGCCTGACGGTGCTGGCCGGCAACCACAACATCAAGGTCGGCGGCGAATTCAGCAACCTCTACGCCAACCAGCGGTTCGGCTTCGGGCAGTTCGGCGAGTACCAGATGAGCATCGGCAGCTCGAACCAGAACATCGCCGACACGCTCCAGCGGCTCGCCAACGTCACGCTCTTCACGCCCGGCACCACGCCGACTCTCGTCCTCGGGCGCTTCGACGACAACCGCGCACGCTACCTGCGCCAGATCGGCAACCTCCAGACGGACTTCACCGTGAAGGAGCTGGCCTTCTTCGCGCAGGACACCTGGCGCGTGACGCCCAAGCTCACGGCCAACTTCGGCCTTCGCCTCGAACAGCAGTACAACCCGACGCCCGATGTCAGCAACACGCAGATACTCAACGTCGTCCGCAACACCAACTTCCCGATCCGCGGCAGCGGCTACGACCCGACGGAGATTCCCGACAGCGGCTGGCAGGTCGGCCCGCGCATCGGCTTCGCCTATGATCCGTTCGGCGACAACAAGACCGTCATCCGCGGCTTCGCCGGCGTTTACTACGCCCGCACGCCGCTCATCGTCTTCGCCGACAGCACCAACAACTTCCGGAATCCGCCGGCAAACGTCCGCACCACCCTGCCCTTCACCGGCTTCAGTCAGAGCGCGTTCGACACCTTCGTGAACTCGGCGGCCGGCCAGGCTTACCGGACGATCACCGGCTGCAACACGGCGGCCGCCGCCAACACCCAGGCGCGTCTGGCCTGCGTGCCCAACACGGTCTTCCGCCAGTTTGCGATTGCCGGCATCAACCTCAACAACTCCCCGCTCAACAACCTGCCGATCCTGTCGCTGGAACAGATTTCGACCATCGCCGGCGGCCTCGGCCTCAACCCGAACCCGTTCGTCGGCGCGCAGGTCACGGGGCACGCCGAGGACTTCCGAAACCCGCGCTCCGTCCAGGTCGGCGCCGCCTTCGAGCGCGAGATCGCCCGCGGCTTCAACGTCGGCATTGACTTCTCGAACGTCAACACTTCGCGCGTGCAGCGCAACCGTGACCTGAACCTGCCTGGGCCGCTGACGGCCGAGCAGTACATCGAGTTCCTGCGCACCAGCAACACGGCGGCCAACTTCAACACGATGGTCAACACCGGCATCATTGACCAGATTCGTCAATCGGGCCGCAGCTACATCGCCGTCAACACGCCGGCCGGGTTCATCAACACGACCACCGGCGGCACGCTCAACTTCCCCTCGGGCTCGGTTACGACCCGGCAGCGCCCGACGCAGGTCCAGCAGGGCTTCGCGCTCGGCGCCGTCCAGGTTCGTGAGTCTACGGGCAGGTCGCTCTTCACCGGCCTGACCCTCCGCACCCGCTTCTCGCGGCGCTGGGGTCAGCTCAATGCCTACTACACGCTGTCGCGCAACCTCTCGGACGACGACAACGAGCGCGACGCGGGCGGCGTCGCCTTCGCCGATCCCTACGACCTGTCGCGCGAGTACAACTACTCCCGTCTCGACCGCCGCCACCAGTTCGTGGCGAACCCGGTCTTCTTCCTGCCTCACGGCTTCGAGGTGTCGAGCGCCGTCCGCCTGCGCTCCGGCATTCCGATCAACACGACCGTCGGCGCCGACCTGAACGGCGACGGCGTCAACAACGACCGCCCGCTTGAAGGGCCGGGCGTGACGTTCAGGCGGAACGCCTTCCGCAACCGTTCGATCTACGACGTGGACGCGCGGGTGCAGAAGGGCTTCAACTTCGACGAGTTCCGCCGCCTGATCTTCTCGGCGGAGTTCTTCAACCTCTTCAACCGCTCGAACATCATCTTCCCGACACCTAACACCGCGACCTCTTCGGGCATCCTCGGGCAGTACTGCGTGCCCGCGAGCCAGCTCTGCGGTCTGAACGGCGTCACCAACCCGAACTTCCTGCAAATTCGGGATTCGAGCTCCGGCCTGCTGCTGGTCAACAACACCAACCCCGGCAGCCAGGTCTTCCAGATGCAGGTCGGCGTGCGGTTCCAGTTCTAAGGAATCCTTGCCGCACGACCTTTCCGAAAGGCGTGCTTCCCGCGCGGGAAGCACGCCTTTTTTTTGTCTTAAGACCGGGCGCGAGGATGCGCGCGAACGTACTGAAACGGACAATAATGACGAGGGCTCTATCGCCCGATTCCGGCCCGGCACTTCCTCTAAGCTCTGCCATGCGAAGAGTTTCCGTCTTGATTGACGGCCCCCACCGGCCGTACCCGAATTGGCACTCGACTTGCCCCACTGAAGGATGTGGGCGTTGAGCGTCGTGTGGGTTTCGCAACTCTAATGGAGTGAGACAAAGGGGGAGGTAAGAGAATATGGGAATGCCGAACAGGGACGAGATGGAAGGCAAGTTCGATCAGGCTAAGGGCTCGGTCAAGGAGAACGTCGGGCGCGCCGTCGGCGACCGTGAGATGGAATCGGAGGGGCACGGCGACCAGTTGAAGGGCGACGTGCAGGAAGGCTACGGCGGGGTCAAGCGCAAGGTGGGCGACATGCTCGAAGACGCCGGTGACGCCATCAAGCGGTAAACGCGTCGGCGCTCAAGACACTCGGGCCGCGGCGGGAGGTTTCGGCCTCCCGCCGCGGCCCGAATCTTTAGTGACCGCGGACAAGCTCTTTTGCATTCGTGCCCGCGGTAGAATTTCGGAGGCGTCTTCTAGCGGCGCCAACCTCTGCTCGGCGGCTCGTCGAGCAGATGGTCAACGCCGCGGCGCTCGAACCAGTCCGACTCATAACCGCGCCGCCCTTCCCCGCCTCGCTCACGTTCGCGTTCGGCCTCGCGCTCGCGCGGCGACAGAGCGTGACGGCGCGGCTGCTCGCGCTCAACCTCACGCCCGGCCAGCGCCTCGCGCACGCCCCCAGGTTCGCGCCCCTCACGCCCGCGGCCCGATTCCGACACCGCGTGCCTTTGCCCTCCGTCTCGACCTTCGTGTCGAACCTGTTCTCGACTGTCACGGCGGCGCGGCTCTCGACCGTCGTGCTGGCGCCCTTCCTCGGGGCCGTCCGGGTCGTGGCGATGGCGGCGCTGTATCTCCTCGTAGCCCCAGCCGCCGCGGTCCTGCGGGGAACGGCGCTGGTCATGTCGCGGGGCGCCGCCCCGCCGGTCGTCCGAACGGGACGCAGGCCGGAAGCCCCTCGGGTCGCGCTCCGAAGAGGTGCGCGGCGCAACGCTCACGGTGCCGGGTCTGCCGTCCTGCCTCCCGGCTTTCCTCTCGGCCAGACGCCTGAAACGCGCGAGGTCACGTTCGAGGCGGCGCAGCGGGTGCTCGCCGAAGAACTGCGCGGCGCGCTCGCCCGAACGCCCGGCCGGCGTGTCGTAGCCGAGCACGTAATGCAGGACGGTAGTGCCGCGCTCGGTCTGCGCGAGGACCGCTTCGCCGTCGGCGTGTATGTCGCCGCGGAAGGCGCGCCAGACGATGCGGCGGTCGGGGTTGAAGACTGTCGTCTCGGCGTCCCACTCCACGTCAACGTCGAGTGCGGTCTCGGCGACCCAATGAGTCGTGCGTGCCCCTGTTCGCCGCACGTCGCGCACTCCGCCCATCCAGGACGGGTACGCCTCGAAGTCCGCGAGCATGTCGAAGACCAGCTCGACGGGCGCGTCAACCTCGATGAAACTCTCGTACCTCAGCATAAGCCCTCCGGGCAGGCGCCGAACGGCGGTAGCCGGCGTCGAAACTAATTCCGGTCGCGCGACCGCCGGACTTCGCCCACTTCCCTACTCCTGCCGGACGTGGTCCGCCCCGAGTTCTTCGAGCAGCTTTTCGAGCTTGTCGGCCTCTTCATTCTCCTTCGACTCAACGCCGATCAGGATGCCGCCCGCG
Organism: Pyrinomonadaceae bacterium; assembly: GCA_035645715.1. Taxonomy (GTDB): domain Bacteria; phylum Acidobacteriota; class Blastocatellia; order Pyrinomonadales; family Pyrinomonadaceae; genus QHXN01. The sequence goes on along the minus strand of DASQMB010000039.1, from coordinate 92,294 downwards.
CGCAGCGAGGCGTCGTAAACCTTCGCCCGGTGCTCGGGGATGCCCGCGCCGACGAGCGCGCCGATGAGCCCGCCCGCGGCCCCGCCGGCGCCGGCGCCCGCGAGCGCCGCCGCCAGCGGACCCGCGACGATGATTCCTAAGCCCGGCAACAGAATGTTCGTGCCGACGGCCGCGATGGCCGCCAGGACCGCGCCGACGCCGCCGCCGACCGCCGCACCGATGCCGAGGCCATCGGCCGCGCGCGTGCCGGTCTCAATGGCGAACTCTTTGCTCTTTGTCGCGTCGGACATCAGCACGCTGATGTCGTCGCGCGTGTAGTCCCGCTTGATGAGCGCATCGACGGCCGCTTCGGCCGCCACGCGATTCTTGAAAGCTCCGGTCACAAGTTTTGCCATGACGCTCTCTCCCCTAAACTCCCGCGCCCCACCGCGCGGGGGTTCTCGTCCTTATTGCGAGGCACATTTCTTCCCGCCCTTCTCGGACCGCAAGCCCCATGCCGGCTGGTCGCGCCCGCGCCGCGCCCGCGCTCCCCTTTCCTATCTTGTTTTTAACGCCGGCCACGGCCGCGGGGTCTTACGGCCGCGTACCGAAGCAAAACAAAGGCGGCTCGCCGTATCGTTCGGTTTCAGCCCGCGCGCGGCCCGAGAGGTGACCAGAATCGGTGAGGGGCGGGCCGTATTTCACTGGTATACTTCGTGCTCTGTTCGCTCGCTTCGGCGGCAGACTTGACGTTTAAGGAGAAGCAAGTGATCGAGGCTGTTATTTTCGACATCGACGGGACTCTCATTAATTCCGTGGACCTGCACGCGCGAGCCTGGCAGGAGGCTTTCGCGCACTACGGCAAGCAGTTCGCTTTCGATAAGGTGCGTTATCAGATAGGCAAGGGCGGAGACCAGTTGCTTCCGGTCTTCCTCTCGCCGGAGGAGATCGAGCAGTTCGGCGAAGAGCTGGAAAAGCACCGCGGCGAACTCTTCAAGCGCGAGTACCTTCCGCGCGTCGAGGGCTTTCCCCGCGTGCGCGAGCTGTTCGAGCGTTTGCGCGCCGAAGGGTGCCGCATCGCCCTCGCCTCCTCGGCCAAGGCCGACGAGCTGGAAGCCTACAAGGAGAAGGCCGGCATCGTCGGGCTCGTCGAGGAGCAGACCTCGGCCGACGACGTTGAGAAGTCGAAGCCGCACCCGGACGTGTTTGAGTCCGCGCTCTCGCTGCTCGGCGACCCGCCCGTCGAGCGCGTGATCGTCGTCGGCGACACGCCTTACGACGCCGAGGCGGCGGGCAAGGCCGGCCTGCGCACCATCGGAGTGCTCTGCGGCGGCTTCCCTGAAGACGACTTGCGCGGGGCCGGCTGCGTCGCCATCTACCGAGACCCCGCTGACCTCCTCGCGCGTCTTGAAGAATCGCCGCTGGCCTCGCGCCCGGCCGGCGCCGCCGCATAGGCCCGAAACCGCGTCGTCGCTGCTGGCCGCGCGGCGGCGTGAGGGGTTTACGTCCGCACGCGCCCGTGGCCGGCGCCGGAGCGCCGCGCCTCCACCCTACCCGACTTGAGAATCCTCCAGGTCAGTTCGGCCCGAGCCTTCGGCGGCGGCGAGAGACACGTCGTTGATCTGACGCGCGGCCTCGTCGCACGCGGCCACGAGGTCCACATCGCCCTCGCCCCCGAATCGCCCCTGCTCGACTCCCTGCATCATCTCTCGCCGCAGAACGTCCACCCGGTCGCGTTGCGCAACTCGTTCGACCTGCCCGGCGCCGTCTGCCTCGCCCGCCTCGCGCGAAGAATCGGTGCCGAGATCGTCCACGCGCACGTCGCACGCGACTACCCGCTCGCGGCCTACGCCGCAGGGCGCGCCCGCTCACGGCTCGTCGTCACCCGCCACGTCCTCTTCCCCCTGAACCGCGCCCACCGCCTGACGCTCTCGAACGTGTCGCGCGTCATCGCCGTCTCCGGCGCGGTCGCCCGCGCCCTGCAATCGCGGCGAATCTTCCCCCCGGACAAAATACGCGTCGTCCTCAACGGCATAGACGTTTCGCGGTTCGAGGCCGCGCGCGAAGAGTTCGAGCATGAAAGGGCGTGTGAGTTGAATCACGTCGCGCCGGGCGACGTGAGGACGCCTTTACGAGTCGGAACCGTCGGCACCCTGGTCGAGAACAAAGGCCACGACACCTTCCTGCGCGCCGCGGCCCTGGCAGCTTCACGCGGCTCTTCGGCGACCGAGTTTCTCATCGTCGGCGACGAAGGCTCGCGCGGCGGCGAGTATAGAAGGAGGCTGGAAAGACTGATCGCCGAGTTGAACCTCGGCGAGCATGTCCGGCTGCACGCCCGTTGGGAAGAGACAACGCGCGTTCTCCCGACTCTCGACATCTTCGTCTCGGCTTCGCGCAGCGAGGCTTTCGGGCTGGCGATGGCCGAGGCCCTCGCTTGCGGCGTGCCGGTCGTGGCGACCGCGACCGACGGCGCGCTTGAAATTATCAGCGACGGGACCGGCGGCCTGATAGTACCAATTGACGACCACCAGGCGCTCGCCGCCGCGCTCGTCTCACTGCTCGAAGACGACGGACTCCGCGCCGCCTTCTCTGCCCGAGCGCGCGAGTCCGCCCGTCGGCGCTTCAGCCACGAACGCATGGTCGTTGAGACCGAAGGGGTCTACCTCGAAGCTCTCTCGGACGGGCGGTGACAGTTTTCGCCTTCCTGTCTACACTGCGTGCGCAGCTTTCCCCGGCCTGCCGCTGGCGATATGATGTGCCGCGTCGAAAGTTTCCCGAAGCTTTTTCCAGAGGTGTGCTGTTGTGTGTGCATTGGCGCGCGTGCGCGGGTCGGAAGTGGGGTATGACGACATCGGCGTCGGTCTGCCCGTCGTCCTTCTGCACGGATTCCCCTTCGACCGCTCGATGTGGCGCGAACAGGCCGAAGCCCTCGGCGAGAGTTACCGCATCATCACGCCTGACCTCAGAGGCTTCGGCGAAAGCACCCTCGGCGACGGCGGCGCGACGATGGAAGAGATGGCGAGCGACGTGGCCGCGCTGCTCGAACACCTCGGGGTCGAGCGGGCTGTCGTCGGCGGCCTCTCGATGGGCGGCTATGTGACCCTGGCCTTTTACCGGCTCTTCCCTACACGCGTCGCGGCCCTCCTGCTGGCAGACACGCGCCCGCAGGCCGATGACGAAGACGGAAAACGCGCCCGCGAAGAGACCGCGCGCCTGGCGCTCCATGAAGGCATGGAACCAATCTTTTCGGCGATGCTGCCGAAGCTCCTCACCCCGGCCCACGTCGAACAGGACCCCACCCTCGTCGCCAGGGTTCGTTCGATGGTCATCAACGCCAGGCCCGAAGCCGCCGCGGCGGCCCTGCGCGGCATGGCCCTCCGGCGCGACCAGCGAGACCTGCTGCCCCTGATTAATGTGCCGACGCTTATCGTTGTCGGCGCCGGGGACCAACTGACCCCGCCAAGCGAAGCCCAACTGATGGGGGAGAAGATCGTCGGCTCGCGCCTGCAAGTAATTGACGGTGCGGCCCACCTGTCCAACCTCGAAAGGCCGGCCGAGTTTAACTCCGCGTTCCTATCTTTTCTGGAGGATTACTGTCGGCAGACGTGAAGGTGAATTGAGTGAGGGAAAACTGGAAATTCAGTATTGAAGAGAGGGTTCGCTGGGGCGACGTTGACGCAGCGCGCATCATCTTCTACGGGGCTTACATCCGTTTTTTTGAATTTGCTGAGACCGAACTATTTCGGGCGGCGGGCCTGTCCTACGGCCAGATGTACGATGAGCTTGATGTCTGGCTTCCCCGCGCCCACCTCGAATGCGACTTCCACCACCCTGCGCAGCTCGATGACCTGCTTGAAGTCTCGGTTTATGTTGGGCGCGTCGGCACCAAATCACTGCGCCTGAATTTTGAGGTGAGACGCAAGGGAAACGCTGAATTAATAGCCGAGGCCCACTTCGTCCTCGTCTCTGTCCGCCGCGATACTTTCGAGACTGTTCCCTTGCCTCATGAGCTGGTCCGACGACTCGCGCCCTTCACGAAACCCGCACTTGTTTGAAAAGCGCATAAACCACCCTCGGTTTGAGGGCCGAAAATGTTTTCCGGATTGATGAAACATGAGCGAAGGAAGTTCATTTTACTAATAACAAACTGTTGAAAACATTAGGCTTATAGACCTACAAAAAAACACCTTGAGCCTCTAGTCTCACTCGACTCGCGCCCCTTCCCTACCTGCCCCCATCAATAATTCAAAAACCCTGTTCAGGTCATCACTATTGTAAAACTCAATCTCGATTTTGCCGCTATTATTAGTGTTGATTTTAATCTGAACTTTCGAGCCCAGTCTCCGCCTCAATTTATCTTCTGCAAATTTGACGTTGGCATCCTCTGCACCCTTCGCCTGTTCGTTCATTTTCTCCGGCTGATCTTCGCCGGCGATGATTCTTTTAATTAATCTCTCAATCTCGCGCACGGATAACTGTTGTTCGATGATTCTGTCTGCGAGTTTTCTCTGAATCTCCGGACTGTCGATGCCGAGGAGAGCCCTCGCATGTCCCATTGAGATTTTTTCCTCCTCGACCAGCCGCTGAATATCTTCGGGCAACCTTAAAAGCCGTAAGTAGTTGGTAATAAAGGTTCTATCCCGCCCCACCCGCTGGGCGACCATCTCCTGCGTGAGCCCCAAAGCCTCTATCAAACGCTTATAAGCCTGTGCTTCCTCAATCGGGTTCAGTTCCTGCCTCTGAATATTCTCGATCAGAGCCAGTTCAAGCATCTTTTCGTCAGGAATATCCCTGACTATGGCGGGAGCGCGGAGGAGCCCTGCGCGTTGCGCGGCGCGCCAGCGTCGCTCACCGGCGACGAGTTGATACTTGCCCCGACCTGTATTGCGAACGAGAAGAGGCTGAATAATACCGTTCTCCCTTATTGATTGTGCTAACTCCTCTAATTTCTCTTCATTAAAGACGGTCCGGGGCTGTAGATTATTAGGCTCTATCAGGTCAAGGTCTAATTCCACCAACTCTTCAGTGGATGTCGCCGGCCTGTCCGACAGCAACGCGCTCAATCCCCGTCCGAGTGCTCTTCTTGTCATGAGCCATTATCTCCTTCGCAAGTTGCAGGTAGCTTTCAGCACCGCGGGAACGTATATCGTAAAGAATTACGGGTTTACCGTAGCTGGGCGCCTCCGCCAGCTTTACGTTCCGCGGAATAACAGCTTCAAAAACCTGCCCTCCGTAGAAATCCCGCAGGTCTGCCGCGACGGCAGAAGAGAGGTTAGTGCGCTCATCATACATGGTTAACAGTAAGCCTTCGATAGTGAGATCAGGGTTGAGCGACCTTCGTATTCTGGCGAGTGTGTCGAACAGCTCTGTAACGCCTTCCAGAGCATAATATTCACACTGTATGGGAACCAGTAGAGAATCGGCGGCTGTCAGGGCATTCAGAGTCAGGAGTCCCAGGGAGGGAGGGCAGTCAATGATAATAAAATCATAATCGCCCTCGACTGAGCGTAGGGCCTCCTGGAGCTTATACTCGCGCTTCGGGGCATCAATTAGCTCAACCTCGGCCCCAATCAAATTTCTGTCGGCAGGTAAGACTTTTAATAAGGGGAGTTCGGTATTTTGAATAACGTTCTCGACAGCCTCATCCAGAACCAGTACGTGATAGAGGCTCCTCCTCAGGCTGCCTCGTTGGAGACCGACCCCGGAGGTGGCATTCGCCTGTGGGTCCATATCCACAAGCAGTATCTTCGCTTCGGCGACCGCCAGACCCGCGGCAAGATTAACCGAGGTTGTTGTTTTTCCGACCCCGCCCTTTTGATTCGCAACCGCGATAATTTTTGTCATATGAGTACCTTCAACCGCGGCTCCTCAGATGGCGCTAAATTATCACATTTGTTTTTTCGACGCTAGATTTGATGCACATGAAGAATGCGCCCGACCGAGCAGCTAGGACTACTGTACATTCAGGTACAGAGATAAAGACTGGAGCAGGGTGAATGTTTCACGTGTCACCTACCAGGCCATGTGACACGTGAAACATATGGGGTCAGGCTTCTGCCAAGTGGAGATGCACGAGAAGTGCGGCGGCCGCTGCGGGGGTAAATCCAGGAATTCGTCTCGCTTGCCCAAAATTAGCTGGCTTTGATCTTTCGAGACGCTCCACCATCTCGTGGGAAAGGCCACCGACACTGCGGAAATCGAAATTCTCCGGTATTCGTAGGGCATCCGAACGGGAAACAAGTGCGTTTGATTTGCGTTGAGACTCGATATAACCCCTGTAATGGAGATCAGCAAGCGCCGTCTCCAGAAGACTTGGCGGCAAGGTGCTTAGGTTATTCGGCAGGAACCTTGATATTTCCCGATTATTTATGTCTCTATAGTTGGAAAGTTGTTGAAGCGAGATTGCATCGCCTAAATCACGTCCTAGTAGAGTGGAGAAATGCGCATACTCAACGCTGGAACGGACGAAACGAGTCGTTTCAAGAGTGACGCGAAGCTTTGAGATAGCATCACAGCGATTATTGAATTTATCCCATTCTTCGTCGTTAACTAATCCAAGTGTCCTGCCAAAAGGGGTGAGCCGCGAATCGGCTGTGTCGTACCTCAGGCTGAGCCGCTCTTCGGCGCGAGAGGTAAAGATACGGTAGGGTTCGTCAACACCGTGGTGAATCAGGTCATCAATTAAAACCCCGATGTAAGATTCTTCCCGTCTTAGACGAAAGACTCCTTTCTGCTGCGAGTAGAGAGCAGCATTAATTCCCGCCATAAGACCTTGGCAGGCAGCCTCCTCGTAACCGGTCGTGCCGTTAATTTGACCCGAGAAAAACAGACCTTGGTATCTAATTGTTTGTAAATAAGGGTTTAACTCACGCGGATCGACGTAATCATATTCGATTGCGTAGCCGGGCCGGATGATCTTTGCGCTCTCGAAGCCGGGAATTTTATGAATTAAGTCCTGTTGAATTTCCGCCGGAAGGGAAGTAGAGAAGCCGTTGAGGTAAATCTCGTAAGTGTTCCGGCCCTCGGGTTCAAGGAACAACTGGTGGCGAGATTTGTCGCTAAATTTGACTACTTTATCCTCAATTGAAGGGCAGTAGCGGGGTCCGACACCGGTTATCTGCCCTGAGTAAAGCGGCGAATGATGCAGATTGGCCCGTATGAGATCATGAACCTGTTCGTTGGTGTAACCGACGTAGCAGGGAATTTGAGGCTGCTCAATCTTTTCCGTGGAGAAAGAGAAGGGAACCGGGACCTCATCCGGCATTTGGGCCTCGAAGGCGGACCAATCAATAGTCCTACCGTCCAGTCGGGGCGGAGTGCCAGTCTTGAGACGACCTACCGGAAAGCCAAGCCTTTTAAGTGCTTCGGCAAGATCAGTGGAAGCTGGTTCTCCGGCGCGTCCTGCGCCAAACCTTCTTTTTCCAGTGTGAATCTGACCGTTCAAAAAAGTTCCGGAGGCTAAAACAATGGACTTGGCTCCGATACGTCGCGTGTCCTGAAGCTCAACCCCGAGCATGCGCTCTCCCTGAACGATAAAATCAACCACAAGCCCCTGACGCAAGTGCAGGTTGGGTGTGGCTTCCAGGGTTTCACGCATCTCCTGGCGGTAAAGCGCGCGATCTGCCTGGGCGCGCGGCGCCTGTACGGCCGGGCCACGAGACCTGTTAAGAAGGCGAAAGTGGATGCCCGTGCGATCAATAACTTTGCCCATAACCCCGCCGAGGGCGTCAATTTCCCTGACGATATGCCCCTTGGCGATGCCACCGATAGCGGGGTTGCAGGACATCTGCCCGATGGTTTCCAAACTAAGAGTAATCAGTGCCGTCTGGACGCCCATTCGCGCGGCGGCCGAAGCCGCCTCACAGCCGGCGTGTCCGGCGCCGATCACGACTACGTCAAAACACTCGTCGAAGGTCATCACTTCACTTTCCGATGCAGAAGGTCGAAAATATCTGACCTAGAATTTCGTCCGAAGTGGTTGCTCCCGTAATTTCGCCTAGATATTTCAAACCAGCATAGAGACCAATCAACACCAACTCTTCCCCGGCTCTCTGAGCAAGGAGCCCCTGAGACTCACGAACCACTTCCGCCGCTCGCAGTAGCAGGTCGTAATGACGTGAATTAGTGATGACGAAATCGTCATAATTACTGCTTTCGCCCAGAAACTGAGCCGCAATCAGGGCTCTGAGTTCGTCCAGCCCGGTTCCCGTCCTTGCGGAGATTTCGAGAACAGGATAGTCATTCGCACCAAATTGTAAAGAAGAGGGGTTATACCCTGGCAGATCAGACTTGTTGATGGCGACGATTAATCTACCGCTCGACGTGTCTCGAAGGAAAGATTCCTCCTCCTCTGATATGGGAACTGTCCCGTCAATTACTAGAATCGTGAAATCAGCGTCATTCACGGCCCGCATTGTTCGCTCGATGCCTAGCTGTTCGATAACATCCGAGGCGACGCGAATTCCCGCCGTGTCTGTGAGGTGAACTTGTATCCCTCCGATGTTAAGAACCTCGCCGACGGTGTCGCGGGTGGTTCCGGCGAACTCGGTCACTATGGATCGCTCATAACCGATTAACATGTTGAAAACACTGGATTTACCAACATTAGGGCGGCCGACCAGAGTTACCCTCACGCCTTCCTTCAGGAGCCTGCCGGTCTGGAAAGTGGCGGCTAGTCTCTCCAAATCAGTGACCAAGCCTGATAGCTTCAGCCCCGCGCCCTCGATTAAATCAGTCGGCAAATCTTCCTCGACGAATTCCAGAGATGATTCGAGGAATACGATTATGTCAACGAGCGCGCCCTTAAAGGGTTGAAGCCGGGCGGACAGCTCGCCGCCTAATTGCCTGGCAGCCTGTCGCACGGCGGCCCGCGTCCGAGCCTCGATCAGATCGCGGACGGCCTCGGCCTGACTTAGGTTAAGCCTTTTATTTGCAACAGAACGAAGAGTAAATTCGCCCGCCTCAGCCGGCCTTGCGCCGGAGGCAAGTAGGATGTCTATTACCCGCATCAGGAGCGGGGGAGAACCATGGCAGCTAAGCTCGACCACATCTTCGCCCGTGTACGAATACGGAGCCTTGAAGTATGTGATGAGGGCATGATCGAGTTCAGTCCTGCTCTCGGGTTCGCGGATCGTCCTTAAAACCGCGCGGTTTGGTTCCGGCTCAAATGAAGGGGAATCGAGAAGCTTGCGGGCGAGCGGTAGCGATTCGGGGCCGCTCAGGCGGATGACGCCAATGCCGCTCCGGCCGGGCGGCGTGGACAACGCGACGATGGTGTCTTTTGCTGCCAACACCTTAAAAAAAGAAAAGGTCGTGTGAGCCAGAGCCACACGACCGCGAAAGAACGAGGCTAAAGCTACACAGACTTCTTCAGGCTCACCTTCAAACGGCGTTCATTCCCCTCGCCGACCGACTCAGTCACCAGATTTTCTTCCTCCGCCAGGCTCACGTGTATCACGCGCCTTTCCTTGGCGCTCATCGGGCCGAAAAGGAAAGGAGCCCCAGTGGAGAGGACGCGGCTGGCGGCGTGCCTAGCCATCGCACGCAGTTCGGTCTCGCGGACAGCGCGGAAGCCTTCCACATCACACACCAGATGCTGTTCGTGCGGGAGTTCGCTGGAAAAAGCCTGATTGACGAGGTGCTCGACGGCGTCGAGTAACTCACCGCCCTCCATGCGAAGCAGGGAGGCGTCTGCCCCTTCGAGGTTGAGGACGTGGGAATTGGGCGAATCAGAAATTTCCGCCTTCAAATCCATCTTCCCGAGCGAAAAGAGCTCGTTCAGAAACTCTCTGGCTCTCTCGGCAGCTTCCGGCATCGAGTTTCACCACCGTCTAAAATTTAATTCAGGTCAAGCCTCGGAGACTCTCGGATTATTCGGCCCTGGCTTGAGCTTGGAGCCTACCCTGTTCTTTTCGGGCGGCTGCGGCTCCTCGTCGTCTTCCGACTTGAGGAAACGATTGATGACGATCTGTTGCCCGAAGCCCACCAGGTTGCCGACGAGCCAGTAGACGAGCAACCCCGCCGGCGCGGTCCACAGAATGTAGAGCATCATGACGGGCATGATTACCGCCATCATCTTACGCTGCAACGGGTCTGCCTGCGGGGCGGGCGTAATCAGTTGCAGGACCAGCATCGAGACGGCCATCAGAATTGGCAGCAATCGAATGGGGTCGGCAGCCGACAAATCCGGTATCCACAGGAAAGAGGACTGGCGAAAGTCTATCGAAATCGTGATCGCAATGTAGAGCGCGATCAGGAAGGGCATCTGAATCAGCAGCGGCAGACACCCCCCGAGAGGATTTCCCTCCTTCATCAGCCTGAGCTGCTCCATCTGCAACTCTTTCAGCTTCGGGTCGCTCTGCTTGAGCCCCTTCATCTTCTCCTGAATCTCCTTCATCCGCGGGGCCAGCTTCTGGGCCTTCTTCATGGACCTGGAAGAACGCCACTTGAGCGGGAAGAAGAGCATGTAAATAATGACAGTGAAGAGAATAATGGCTATGCCGTAGCTGCCCGTGAGCCGGTTCAGGTGCTTGATAGACCAGAGGATGGGGGTAGCCAGGGGCTTCGTAAAACGGCCCGTCCACCCGTAATCTATCAAGCGGCCCAAGTCCACCGTGCTCCCCAGGTTAGAACTGAGATAGGCGGCCGTCTCCTCCAACAAATCGTGATCCTTAGGCCCGGCAAAGAGATAGGTCGGCGTGCCGTCCGTCGGGACGGGAACGTAGCCGGTGATGAGGAAACGCTCCTCGGTCTGCCCATCGAACTGGTGCTGGTAATTCTCGGTTCTGAACTCAAGCCCGCCCTCTGGCCGGGGCAGAACTAAGGTCATAGCGAAGTAAGTGTCGCCGACCCCGGCCCACCGGACGGGGCCGCTTACGCTCTTGGCGCGCGGGCTCTGCTTGTCGCTATTTATTTCCGAGGCGTAGAACCTCTCGACACCGTCGCCGACGAAAGCGACGCCCTCGGGCGCAACCGAATAGAAAGTGTAGGACGGAATCCCCTGGTCACCGATACTCGGCCCGACGGCCATCTTAACGTTCGGGACCGGTTGCCCACCCTGCAAAACTCTCGTCTCGACGCGGACTGTGAAAAGGTCCGCGTCGAAAGTTAAACGTTTGACTACAGAGAGGTTAGACTGCTCACCGCCCAGTCTGAACTCAAGACTCTTCTGCTCGCCGGCCGCCAGCTCGATCCTAGCCGTTTCGGCCGAGTCTTCCGCCCCGTCAACGGCGTAATTACCGTTAGCCAGGCTCGCGTCGAGCTCTGAGCGACCTGTGGAGAGCCGCAAGGGGAAAAGCCCCCTGCGGGCGCCTTCCGGCGAGACGAGTTGAAGCGGTTGCGGGTTTTCCCTGGTCCCGGAGATCGAATAGAGCAGCTTTTCTCCTGCGTCCCCGTCCTTTATCCTTTTGATTATCCAGCTCTTAACAACTGCCCCGGCGCTGGAGAGTTCCACGTCGTAGAGCGGCGTCGAGACGAGAATCGTGCGTTGTGGGGTGCTGCTCTCGGACGGGTTCGGAATTGCCGAAGGGTCTGGCGCCATCGCCTGCTCGCCCACAGTGGGGGAGGGGGAAGAGGTCGGGGCGCTCTCGGAAGCATTTTCCTTCGCCGGCGGAACCGGCGGCGGAAAGAAATAGCTCCAGCCGAAGAGTATTAAGGCTGAAAGGACTAAAGCTAAAAGAAGACGTCTTTGTTCCATTTACAGCACAGTGCGGGTTTTGACAGGAGCAAGGTGGCGATCAGGCAACTGGATCGTAGCCGCCCGGGTGAAACGGATGGCATTTCGACAGGCGTCGGACACTCTTCCAGCCGCCCCGCAACACCCCGTATCTTTCGACGGCCGTCATAGCATACTCAGAACAGGTCGGAATGAACCGGCAGGCGGGCGGCAGCAACGGCGATACCGCCGCTTTATAAAACCTCAAAAGAGAGACCACGACTGATTTCACCGAACCACCAGAAGCCCTATCAACCGGCCTTCCTGCCACCTTCGGCCTTCACGCGGGTCATAACGGCCTGCAAATCTTCTATCACGGCACCCAGTTTAACCTTCAGAAGAGACCGTTTAGCGTTAAAGACCCAGTCGCAGCCCGGCCGGATGGCGGCAATATCTTCCAGACTAAGGCGAAAAGCCTCACGCAGCAGGCGCTTGGCGCGGTTACGATCAACCGCCTTCCGAGCGACCTTGCGAGAGGCAGTTATTCCCAGCCTGTGGTACTCGTAGTCGTTTGGCAGAACAAAGGCCGTCACCAAACCACTATCATACCGCTTGCCCTTCGCGTAGACCTGACGATATTCCGCGGAATTTCGTAACCGGCCAAACTGTAACAACTTGTACCCGTTCGCACAGGCTGCGCCTGCGGCGTTTTAGTAATGCGACGGCGTCAGCCGTTTGCGCCCCTTCGCGCGCCTCCGCTTCAGCACCAACCGGCCGCTCTTGGTAGCCATCCTCACGCGAAAGCCGTGAGTCTTGGCCCGCCGGCGATTGTTCGGTTGAAATGTTCTCTTTGGCATAATGAACGCACCACTCCTTAAGTTAAAACAGAGAGACTACCGGCCAGACTTTAATCTGTCAAGGAACCACGAAATACCCAGAGCGATTCCTCATAAATTGCTCATTGAAACTCCGATTCTACAGGATATACAACACAGCATTTATCGTCTCATTATAGGACACAGGCGATTATTCAGCCGATTTTTCCCTATAGCCCTCAATATCCAATGAGGGGCCGGAAACCGCATTTTTCGCGGGTCAAAATACCTGTGGATTTCTCTTGCAAACCTCATGGCTTTATGCTAGTCTCCCGCCCGTTTTGATAGTGGTCTGCGGTCGTAAGTAGCTGAAAGTAAAACACTTAAAGCTACACTTTAAGTAATCGATGGTTTTCCACAACCCTGTGGAAAACCCTGTGGAAAACCGGTCGGTCAATTTAAATTAAGGGCAGCCAGAATCAGTTATTTGCGTTTTATTCTTGTAAGTTAAACGAAATTACACGGCTGTAGGTCAAGCTCTAATGTAACAATTTCATTCAATCAGCCGACAGGTAGAAACTAAGAAAAGAGTCACCCCATGAGCACAACTATCGAAGAAAAAATCTGGAGTAACATCCTTCAAGCGGTTGAGAAACGTCTCAACCGGCAGAGTTTCGACACCTGGATTCGGCCCATCCATTTTGAAGGTTTCGACGAGGCGCGCCGCGTCCTTCACCTGCGTGCTCCTAATCACGTGGTTAAGGAGTGGGTCAGTACGAACTACTCGGACGTGATAGACGAATCTCTGGCCGAACTGAACCTGGCGGTCGAGAGGCTGGACTGGACCATCTCGGAGGAGAGCCCCGAGCAGGAGGGCAATAGCAATAAGACCTTACAGTCCCTGGACTTAGCGGAGCAGACGCCGACAGACAGCGGCAGTCGCAGCTCTTCCAACCTCTTTTCCCTCCTTGAGGCCGCCGAATCCGACGGGCTCACGCCCGGTGCCACTACCTTCGTTGACATAGAGCCGCTTGAGTATTCGCTGAATCCGAAATGCTCATTTCAGACTTTCGTGGTGGGCTCCTGCAACCAGTTCGCGCACGCGGCCGCCCTGGCTGTGGCAGAGTCTCCCGGCAAAACTTATAATCCGCTCTACGTTTACGGCGGGGTCGGTCTGGGCAAGACCCACCTGATGCACGCCATCGGACACGCCATCAAAGAGCGTAACCGTTATTTGCGCCTCTCTTACATCTCCGCCGAGAAGTTCATGAACGAATTGATTAACGCGATTCGTTACGACAAGGCGCAGACCTTCCGCGAAAAGTATCGCTCCATAGACGTGCTCCTGATGGACGACATACAGTTCATGGCTGGCAAGGAGAGGACGCAGGAGGAGTTTTTCCACACATTTAACGCCCTCTACGACGGCCAAAAACAGATTGTTATATCATCCGACTGCCCGCCCCGGGAGATTCCGACTCTCGAAGAGAGGCTCCATTCCCGTTTCGAGTGGGGGCTGATCGCCGACATCGAACCGCCCGACCTCGAAACGAAGGTGGCGATTCTAAAGCGTAAAGCGGACCTCGACGGGGTAATTTTGCCGGACGACGTGGCCTTCTTTATCGCCGGCAAGGTTAAGAGTAATATTCGGGAGTTGGAGGGTTCTCTGGTAAGGCTGATCGCAATCTCGTCTCTGCGCGGCGTCCCCATCTCGAAGATGCTCGCCCAGGATGCGATCCGGAACATCGCCGAAGACAATCAGCCCGTCGGCATTACTATCGAGCAGATTCAACGGATTGTCTCAGCGCATTACCGCATGCGAGTCGATGATCTGAAGTCGAAGAACAACTCGCGTCAGATCGCCGTGCCGCGGCAGGTGGCGATGTACCTCTGCAAGCGACTCACCAAACACAGCTTCCCTGAGATCGGGCGCGAGTTCGGCGGCAAGCACCATACGACGGTCATTCACTCTGTCGAGAAGATTGAAGCACTCGTTACGAAGGATCAGAATTTCCACAGGGTCGTCAGCGACCTTATGGACAATCTTTGCAAGTAGTTACGAGAAAATGAAGGTCCGAGATTTCCACAGCAGTGAAATTAGATTAACTCTTCATTATCAATAACTTAAGTCAAAGTTTTCCACATTTCCACAGGCAGGTGAGAAAAAGGGGCTGTGGAAATGTGGAAAACTTCTCCGACCAAAAACTTTTCCACCGTTTCAATGAGTTTTCCACAACGATATCCACAGCCCCTGTGGAAAATAAGTGCTTTGTTTTCTAAGAGCAAGGTCGGTTTTCCACATTTCCACAGGCCCTACTACTACTACTAGATATAAATATAGTGTTTTAGATTTAGTTAAAGTAGTAAAAGGGCGCGGCTAGATTTTGATCGGAGGATCAGATTCATGGAGTTCACAATCAGCAAATCAGCCTTACAGAAGGAACTGGGATTCGTTCAAGGCACGGTCGAAAAGAAGAACACGATTCCGGCTCTCTCAAACATTCTGATCGAGTCGGTGGGCGAAAGGGCGATTCGCATCATCGGGACCGACCTGGACGTGACGCTTCGCTGCGAAGCCGAGGTGGACATACAGACCCCGGGCTCGATGTGTGTCGGCGCGAGAAAGCTGTTCGACATTGCGCGGGTGCTGCCGGAGGCGCCGGTCAGCTTCCGGAAAGAGGAGAACAACTGGGCCAAAATCACTTGCGAGCGGTCGAACTTCCGTATCGCCGGCGTCGAGCGCGAGAGCTTCCCAGAGGTGCCGAGCTTTAAGTCGGCCCCGGTCAAAATCCCGGCAAACGTTTTCAAGGCCCTCATCGACCGCACTATCTTCGCAGTCACGCTGGAAGAGTCTCGCTACACGCTCTCGGGCGCGAAATTCATCCTGAACAAATCCGGGGCGCGGATGGTGACGACCGACGGCCACCGCCTGGCTTTCATCGAGCGCAAGGATTTAGGCAGCAGCCTCTCGGGCGAGGACATTGACACGCTCATCCCGCGCAAGACGCTGGCCGAACTGAACAAGCTGATGTCCTCATACGAGGGAGAAATCGGCCTCGGGGCTGACGAAAACCACATCTACTTCGAGGTCGGCCCGCGTCTCCTCATTTCCCGGACGCTCTCGGGGCAGTTCCCGAACTACGAGATGGTGATGCCGAAGACGACCGAGAGGAAGGCCGAATTCGACTCGGCATCGCTCGGACAGGCCATCCGTCGCGTCGCCCTGATGGCGGACGACCGCTCGCGCGCCATCAAGTTCAATCTAACCGCCGGCAGTCTCCAAATCAGCTCACAGACGGCCGAGGAGGGAGAGGCGCGAGAGTCTGTGACCACGGAGTACGACGGCGAAGAGGTCGAGATAGGCTTCAACGCCTCCTACTTGCAGGAGTTTTTAAACGTCATTGATGAGGGCAGCGTGATGCTCGAATTCAAGGACGGCAACTCTCAGGCCCAACTGAGGCCCGTCAGCGACGACGGCTACGATTATAGGTACGTCGTCATGCCCATGCGAATCTGACGCGTCACCTTCCTTCGGCATCCGGAGAGCGCGGCCGGCGGCGTCTCCTCCACGTTTGGAGGGACGTTGCCGGCCGCATTGTCGTGTGCCCAAAGCGGGCGGGTGTGTTAAAATTACCCACATGCAGCTCGAATTCCTTGAGGCCCACCATTTCAGGAATTTGGGCGGAAAAGTTCATTGGGGCGACGGCCTCAACGTGCTCGTCGGCGACAACGGACAGGGCAAGACGAACTGGCTGGAAGCCATCTACCTTTTAGCCACCACGAAGTCTTTCCGCACACAGCGCCCGCAGGAGTCGATGTGCTTCGGCGAGAACTTGTCGGTGGTCCGCGGCCGGGTCCGACGCACCAGCGAAATCCAACGCGACCTCCAGGTCACCCTCCAGGCCAACACGAAAACGCTGACTGTTAACGAGAAGCGTGTCAGCATCGCCGGCTACCTCGGGCAACTCCACGTTGTGGCCTTCACAGCCGACGAGTTGGAGGTTGTGCGCGGCGGGCCGGATGCCAGGAGGCGTTTCCTGGACCGCGGCGTTATCCCCCTTCACCACTCCTACGTCCAGACGCTGACGGACTACCAGCGCGTCCTCAAGCAGAAGAATCGCCTGCTTCAGGACCTCTCCGAATCTGAGACTCCGCCGGGCCGCGCGCAGGAGATGCTTGCGCCCTGGAACGAGCAGTTAATCTCTCTGAGCGCCTCCATTCACGAGGCCAGAAACGACTACGTCGGCCGCCTCCAGGAGCACCTCGAACGACGCCTGTTCGGGCAGGAGGAGGTGACGATCAGGTACGTCTCTTCCCTCGAAGGGAAGGGCGACCTGAGCGACTACGAGGGGCTCATCCGCGAACGCCTGAGGCTGCGCGCGCTGGCGGAGATTGCCGCCGGCTATTCGCTCATCGGCCCGCACAGAGACGAGCTGGAAATCCTCTTCGACGGGCGCGACATACGCACCTTCGGAAGCTCCGGTCAACAACGTAGTGCGTTGATTTTACTTGACTTAGCGGCCATTTCGGTGTATTATTCGGCGCACCGTGAGTATCCGCTCTTTCTGCTGGACGACGTGGATGCCGAACTGGATAAGAAGCGCATCAGTGACTTACTTGGGTTCCTGGAAGGGCAGACGCAGACGTTTATCACGACCTCGAAAGAGAACCTCATTAAAGATTTTCCAGTGGGCGCAGAGGTCTTCAAAATTACGGGTGGCGCGGTCGCAGAAACTTCCGCGTTTACGCCCGAGGCGACAATCGCCACCGCCGCTGAAGGCATCTAAAAGAGTCCTGATGCGGAGCATTTCAGAACTTCTCCCGGCTCGGTAAAAATTCTATGAGCAGGACATTAGAAGAGGAGACAGGTTTGTCCACAGCACCTATTTCAAAGAAGAAAAACGACTCTTACACAGCAACTTCAATCACAGTTCTGGAGGGCCGCGAGGCCGTCCGCAAGCGCCCGGCCATGTACATCGGCTCGACGGGCGAGATGGGGCTCCACCACCTGGTCTACGAGGTGGTGGACAACTCCGTGGACGAGGCGCTGGCGGGCTTCTGCGACACCGTGGAAGTCACCATCCACCTCGACAACTCCATCACCGTTGTCGATAACGGTCGCGGGATTCCGGTTGACTACCACAAGCAGGAGAAGAAGTCTGCGGCCGAAGTCGTCATGACCAAGCTGCACGCCGGGGGTAAGTTCGATTCCAACGCCTACAAGGTCTCCGGCGGCCTCCACGGCGTCGGCGTTTCCTGCGTCAACTTCCTGTCCGAACTGCTGCGCCTGGAAATCTGGCGCGACGGTTCGACCTACGAGCAGGAATACAAGCGCGGCATCCCGGCCACGAAGCTGGAACTCACGGGCAAGACCCGCAAGCGCGGCACCAAGATCACCTTTAAGCCCGACTCGGAAATATTCGACGTTACCGAGTTCAGCTTCGAGAAGCTCTCGGAGCGGTTGCGGGAGAAGGCTTTCCTCAACAAAGGCATCCGTATCACCATCAAGGACGAGCGGGGCGAGACCGAGCGCTCCCACGAGTTCTACTACCGGGGCGGAATCTCCGAGTTCGTCAAGCACCTCAACAAGAACAAGGCGGCGCTTCACGATAAGCCGATTTACTTTGAAAAGTCTGGCGACTCGCTATCCTTAGACGTAGCCATCCAATACAACGACGGCTACGATGAGAAGGTCTACTCCTTCGCCAACAACATCAACACGGTCGACGGCGGAACGCACCTCTCAGGCTTCCGCTCCGCGCTAACGCGTACCATCAACGCCTACGCGCAGTCCTCGGGCCTGGCGAAGAACTTCAAAACCTCCCTGAGCGGCGACGACGTGCGTGAGGGCCTGGTGGCGGTGATCTCTGTGAAACTGCCCCAGCCGCAATTTGAAGGGCAGACGAAGGGCAAGCTCAACTCGGACGTTAAGGGCGCGGTCGAGTCGTTTCTTAACGAGCGCCTGGGCGAATATTTCGAGCAGAATCCGACGGTCGCCAAGAAGATCGTCGGCAAGGCCATCGATGCGGCCCGCGCCCGCGAGGCGGCGCGCAAGGCCCGCGAGATCGTCCGCAAGGGCGTCATCGGCTCCACGATGCTTCCCGGCAAGCTGGCCGACTGTCAGGAGCGAGACCCGGCGCTGTGCGAACTCTACATCGTGGAGGGGGATTCGGCCGGGGGCAGCGCCAAGCAGGGACGTGACCGACGCTTCCAGGCCGTTCTGCCGTTAAAAGGTAAAATCTTGAACGTCGAGAAGGCTCGCTTCGACAAGATGCTGAGCCACAGCGAGATCAAGACCCTTATCACGGCGCTCGGGACGGGTATCGGGAAGGACGATTTCGACCTCGGCAGGCTCCGTTATCATAAGGTAGTCTTCATGACGGACGCCGACGTTGACGGCTCACACATCCGCACTCTGCTCCTGACCTTCTTCTACCGGCAGATGCCCGAGTTGATCGAGGCGGGTCACATCTTCATCGCTCAGCCGCCGCTTTATAAAGTGAAGCGCGGGAAGCGGGAAGACTACATTAAAGATGAAAAGTCGATGACCCGTTTTCTCATGCGGCAGGCCACGAGCGACATGAAGGTCGTGGCCGCCGGTGGCCGGCAGACCGTCGAGGGTCGGGAGTTGGCCCGGGCACTTGAGCAAATGGTCGAACTGCGCCGCTACTGTGAAAAACTGGTCAGGCGGCTGGGAAATGACGAGCGACTTTTGCACCTTCTGCTGGAATCTTTCGGTGGTAGCGAAGGTGTTCTGCGCGAGGACGTGACCCTCAAGGCCGCTTTTCAGGACGGCGAAGGGGTGGGTAGAGTCGAGGCGTCTTTCGACAAGGCTGGCTACAAGACTGACCTTTCATCAGACGAGGAGCACGGCCTCTGGGCAATCGAAGTGGTTACGGCCGGTGGTGCAAAAGTTAAAATAGACTGGGAGCTTGCCAGCCACGTCGAGTTTCAGAGGTCGGTCGAAATCTACCGAAGTCTCGAAGGTCGCCTGCCGGCCCCGTTCGTCCTGGGTGAAAACGGCACGAGCGAGCAGATCAGCACCCGCGAAGAGTTGTTAGAGCGGGTTTTAGCTACGGCCAAGAAGGACCTTTCCATCCAGCGCTACAAGGGATTGGGCGAGATGAACCCCGAGCAGTTGTGGGAAACGACCATGAAT
This sequence comes from Pyrinomonadaceae bacterium, assembly GCA_035645715.1. GTDB lineage: Bacteria > Acidobacteriota > Blastocatellia > Pyrinomonadales > Pyrinomonadaceae > QHXN01. The sequence goes on along the minus strand of DASQMB010000039.1, from coordinate 72,688 downwards.
CCTGACAAGCGGACGCTGCTTCAGGTCAAGATTGATGACGCAGTCGAGACCGACCAAATCTTCACCATCTTGATGGGCGACGCCGTCGAGCCGCGCCGTAAGTTCATCGAAGACAATGCGTTGGACGTGAAAAATCTGGACATCTGAGTCGGCCGGGCACGTCGAAAAGCGCCGGAACTCTTAAACTTTACGGCGCCGCATAAAGATGAAGTGATAGACGATCCCGCCTCAGGTCATCTGCCTGAGGCGGGATTGTTTAAACGTTGAGCCATAAAGAGCTTTCGGAGATGATTCTATTTGACACACCTCGCCGACTTATGTAGAATGAAGACCCTTTCCTCCTGTGGATCTTGCCCGCTGCATGCTTCTCGCGTATGCAGCGGATTTTTTTGTCTGAATTTTTGAGTGGCGGCGCCGGGCTTCGATATAGAGTCACGGGCGAGGGATTTTCTATCCGCGCTCTCCGCCCGTCGTCCGCGACGCTCGGTAGAGGCGTGTTATAATCCGCGGCAAGTTAAGAATTCCAGGGCGGCTCGTTCAAGACTTTTTCGACAGGAGGATTAGTATGGCTACCGAACTCAGGCGCGAGGGGGCGACTTCAACCAACGTCGAGGAGTTGTTAGGCGACGGGGCACGCTCGCTGCTCGACTACGGCTCGCCGAAAATCTCGAAGGACCTGCTGCACCTCCCTGGGCCTGACTTCGTTGACCGGGTGTGGGCCGCGTCCGACCGAAGCCCGCAGGTCTTACGCTCGCTGCAAACCCTTTTCGATAGCGGGCGCCTCGCGGGCACTGGCTACCTCTCGATCCTGCCGGTGGACCAGGGCATCGAGCATTCGGCAGGCGCCTCGTTCGCGCCGAACCCGATCTACTTCGACCCTGAGAACATCGTCAAACTGGCGTTGGAGGGCGGCTGCAACGCTGTCGCTTCGACCTTCGGTGTGCTCGGCGCCGTCTCGCGCAAGTACGCCCACAGGATTCCCTTCGTCGTTAAGGTCAATCATAACGAGCTGTTGACCTACCCGAACAAGTTCGACCAGATTCTCTTCGGCACCATCGACCAGGCGCGCGACATGGGCGCGGTGGCCGTCGGCGCGACCGTCTACTTCGGCTCCGAAGAGTCGGGCCGGCAGATAGTTGAGATCGCGGAGGCTTTCGCCTACGCGCACGAGCTGGGGATGGCGACGATCCTCTGGTGCTACCTCCGCAACCCCAAGTTCAAGGGGAAGGAGGGCGACATGCACACGGCCGCAGACCTGACGGCCCAGGCCAACCACCTCGGCGTCACCATCCAGGCCGACATCATCAAGCAGAAGCTGCCGGAGCGGAACGGCGGCTACAACATGCTTAACGTCGAAAGCTCTTACGGCAAGACCAACCCGAAGATTTACAGCGAGCTGACGAGCGACCATCCCATAGACCTCGTTCGCTACCAGGTGGCTAACTGCTTCATGGGCCGCTGCGGTCTCATCAACTCGGGCGGCGAGAGCAAGGGCCAGAGCGATTTGGCCGACGCGGTCCGCACGGCCGTCATCAACAAGCGCGGGGGCGGCATGGGCCTCATCTCGGGCCGTAAGGCTTTCCAGCGCCCGATGGACGAAGGCGTGCGGCTGCTCAACGCGATTCAGGACGTGTACCTCAACGAGCGGATTACCGTGGCCTGAGGCGAGCGGCCCCGGCCGCGTAACTCGACGCCCGAGAGGGCCGCGAGCCGGTCAGGGTGACAAGGCGCGCCGGGCGTAGGAGAACGTCCGGCGCGCCTCTTCGTTAAAGGGGGTTCCGTTCCCGCTCGCCGTGGGGCTCAGGCGGCGCATGACAGCGCCGGGGCTCATCCGTCGGGCACGTTCTCTGATAAACTGAGGGCTACAAATTTCCCTGACGAGAGTGAGGAAAGCGGTGGCCGAAGAGAAGCCGAAGGTGCCCAACGAGATCAATGCGGAGACGGGGCAGTTCGACACCCGATTCATGCTCTGGCGCATGTTCTGCGCCGAGCACGACGTGCCCGTCGAGACCCTGCCGAGCGACCTCACCGGCGAAATCAAAGACAAGTGGGAGAAGCTGAAGAACGAGCGCCTGCATAAACCGGCTGAAGGTAAGTAGAGGACGAAGGGCCGGCTCAAGGCGGCGGAAGACGGAGGGCGAGGATAAACCGTCCTTGTCGGCCGCCGCTCTCCGACCGTTTCCGCTCGATCCGCGCACCCGTCAGAGGTAGCGCCCCGCCGCTAAGCCGCCCGTGAGGAAAGGGTTAGTCAGACGTTCGCGGCCGAGGGTGGTCTCGGGGCCGTGTCCGGAGTAGACGACTACGTCGTCGCCCAGCGTAAGAATCCTGTTCAGCAGAGAGTCGAGCAACTGTTCAATCGAACCGCCGGGCAGGTCCGTCCTGCCTATCGAGCCGGCAAAGAGGCAGTCGCCGACGAAGATTTTTCGTTCGTTCGGCTCGAAGAGGACGACGTGGCCGGGCGTGTGGCCGGGGCAGTGGATGACTCTGAATTCGAGGTCGCCGACGCGGTAGGTCTCCCCGTCCTGCCAGTGGCGCTCGACGGGCGGCGGCGGTTCGTAGTCGAAGCCGAGGCGCGACCACTGTGCGGGCGGGATGCCGACCCATGAGGGCTGCCGGGGCAGGGAATGGTAGAGCGGCTCGTCGGCCTCGTGGAGAATAATTTCGGCCGAGGGGCGGGCACGCTTGAGGGCGGCGACGCCCCCGATGTGGTCCATGTGCGCGTGGGTCAGGGTGATGGCTTGCAGCCCCAGCCCGCGGCGCTCAAGGGCCTCGACGACCTCGGCTGCGTCCTCGCCGGGGTCCACGCAGACGGCGCGGCCAGTTCGCTCGCAGCCGAGGACGCGCGTCTGCTGCTGGAAAGGCGTGCAAGTTATCTGCTCGATAATCATTTCCCCTCCGGAAGCCCATCGCGCGGCCGGCGCGCAGAAAGCCGGCGCACACTCACGACAGGATCGCTCTTGAACCTCGGAGTATAAACAGCCCGCGCGCGAGGCGACAAAGACGGCGTCGGGTTGACGTGGGGCGGCCTCGTCATTTTGAAGTCGGCGTGACCGGGCCGCGTCAACCTGACTGCGGCGGCCCCTCGCCCGCGGCGTGAAATTCTGCGAGTAGGGTAACAAAGTAGACCGGCACGGGCCTTGTAAAGCCTAACGCCGGCCCGGCCGTGACTCTTCGGCCCCGCGCGGTGAACAAGGGCCGTAAGGAACGGATGATTTCAACCGCCTTCACAACAAATTCAGCCCGCCATGCCGGGACGCGTTCGTTCGTCGAGAGCCTGCGCGGGGCGCTGGCCGGCGAGCCCTGCCGCCTCCGCAGCGGCCAGGAGCGCGAGGTACAGGCTTTCCTCGCCGCGCGCCCGCTGCACACGGTCTACATGGCCGGCCTCGTCGCCGACCACGGCCTCGAAAGCGAAGCCTGCCGCGGCACGTTCTACGGATGCCGCGGCGCGGGCGGTCGTCTCGAAGGAGTCGCCATCGTCGGCCACCACACGCTGTTCGAGGCGAGCACGCCCGAGGCCCTCAGGCGGCTCGCCCTGCTCGCTCGCGCACACAGCCGCGAGACCCATTTGATACTCGGCGAGCGGCGCCTCGCCGCGGAGTTCTGGCGTCACTACTCGGGCGGGACACTGGCGACGCGACGCGTTCTGAGCGCCCTGCTCTACGAGCTGCGCGAGGCACCTTCGGACGACGCCGCGGTCAAAGACAAAGACTCGGCCGCACTCCGAGCCCCGCAACCGGCGACGCCAGATTTGCTCGACCCCGTCGCGCGTGCCCACGCCGAAATGGCCCAGGCCGAGAGCGGCATCAACCCGCTCGAACGAGACCCTGAGGGTTTCAGGCGCCGCTGCCTGCGCCGCATCGAGGCGGGCCGCACACACGTCCTTGTCCGCGACGGCAGGCTGCTCTTCAAGGCCGAGGTGATAGCCGAGACGCCGGGCGCCACCTACCTTGAGGGAGTCTACGTGGCGCCAGAGGTGCGCGGCCTCGGCGTCGGCGCGGGCTGCCTCGCGCGGCTGTCGGCCGACCTCCTGCGCCGCACGCAGGCCGTCTGCCTGCTCGTCAACGAAGAGAACGGCGCGGCCCGCGCTCTCTACCGGAGGGCCGGCTTCAGCGTCGGCGGACACTACGCCTCTATCTTTCTCTGAAGGGGGAGGGGAGACGAGGAAAGGGAATGTAGGGGAAGGCGGGGAAGGCGAAAGGGGCGAAGGGCGAAGGCTGAGAATGATGAGTCAGCCTTCGCCCTTCGTCTTTGTATCTTTGAGGCTTACTGTGAGTCGTCTTCGTCCTCGGCTCTCATTCTCTTTTCGCCCTTCCCCTTTTACCTTTTACCCCTTCTCACTCGGGGCTACGCCGCCGTCGGTGTGGCCGAGGAGGGGCGAACCGGGCTCGTGTCGCGCGAAGCGCAGGCGCCAGGGCATCAGCACCGACTCGAAGATGACCTTGCGCGAGATTTTCGACTTCCCCTCGCGGCGGTCGGTGAAGGTGATGGGCACCTCCGCGACGGCGAGGCCGCCGCGGTGCGCGCGGTAGACCGACTCGACGAGGAAGGCGTAACCCTCGGCGACGGCCCGCCCTTCGAGAAGGTGGCGCAGGGCGCGCTGCGTGTAGCAGCGGAAGCCGCTGGTCGTGTCGCCGACGCGCAGCCCCGTGATGGCCGCGACGTAGGCGTTGGCGAAGCGGCTAAGGAACCTCCGGCGCAACGGCCAGTTGGCGATGCCGCCGCCCGCGCAGTAGCGCGAGCCGATCACCACGTCGGCCCGGCGGCTCGCGCGCAGCAGGGCCGGGATCGACTTCGGGTCGTGCGAAAAGTCGGCGTCGAGCTGGAGGAGGCGGGCGTAGCCGGCCTCGGCCGCTCTGCGGTAGCCGTCCACCAGGCTGCGGCCGTAGCCGCGCGGGCCGGTCCGGCGCATGACGGAGAAGCGGGGTTCGGAGCCGAAGAGTTCGAGGGCACAGTCGGCCGTCCCGTCGGGCGAGTTGTCGTCGAGCAACATCACGTCCGCGTCGGGCGCGGCCTCAAGTATCTGCCGAACCAGCTCGGGGACGTTCTCGCGCTCGTTGTAGGTCGGCACGACGATGAGCGTGCGGTCTGTGTTCATCGGTTCGTCGGCGCCGGCACGCGTCGGAGGGCCCGCGGCCGGGCGCCGGCCTCACTCTCTCAGGCGGAATAGGTATATCGAGCCGCCGAAGACTTTCTCGGGGGTGCGGCGGCGGAAGTCGGCGAAGTAGTTGACGCGCTGCTTTTCGGTCAGGCCCGTGCCGTCCGCGAAAGCGCCGGGCACGGTCGAGCCGTTCAGGAGGCTCGCGCCGATGGCAACGTAGCGCACCGGCCTCGGCTCGACGCCGGGCGGGACGAATATCTCCGTCTGCTCGATGCCGTAGCGTTCGAGCACCTGCGCGCTCAGCATCGCCCCGCCGACCCGCGTCTCGCCCCGCTCGCGCAAGTATAGCGCCAACGGCTTCACGTCGTCGCCCCATTCGACGTTCGAGTCGGACAAGTACCAGTAGTGCGGCCGGCCCGAGGCGAGCTGGTTCACGTAGCTCATGTGGTCGGGGTGGGCACGCGCCGCCTCGATTCCGACCCAGGCGAAGAGCGCGACGACCGCCGCCGCGGCCGCCATGCTCCGGCGCGCGCCCGCGCGGCGCAGCAGCCAGTCGAGGAAGGCGCCGGCGGCCACGAAGAGGAACGGGTAAGCCGGCAGGAAGTAGCGCACGCCGATGTTGATGGAGTTGGCCGCGAGCAGCGCCACGAAGAAGGCGACCGGCAGCACGAGCAGCAACATCCGGCGGTCGGCCGCGCGCGCGAGCCTCCACAGCGCCCACCCGAGCCCGGCGAGCGAAAGCAAAATGATGGGCAGCGGCGTCTTCAGGGCGAAGGCCACCGGGTAGTAGTACCACCACCCGTGATAGCTGTACTGACCGAGCAGCCCCGCCGCGTGGCCGAGGCGCGCGTGGCCGATCTGCCACCCGATGCCGTAGACGTAGTCGGCCGGGAAGACTACTTGCAGCGCGTCGTAGCCCACTTCGAGCGCGCCGCGCAGCGGGCCGCCGGTCAGCGTCTCCGGCAGAATCGAGCGCGCGACGGACGCCTCGAAGGGCTCGGGCCTGCCGCGCTGGAAGAAGTAGGCGGCGTTGACCGCGAAGACGGCGGCTATGGCGAGCGCCGCCGCCTGGCCCGCGACCTGTGCCCGCTTGACGCGCAGGCGCGGCGCGAGCGCCAGGAGAGCGACGAAGGCCACGGCGATGACAGGGCCGAGCACGACCATCGAGAACTTCGTGACCGTCGCCAGACCGGCCACGAGCCCGACGGCGACGGCGCGCCCGAGCGCAGGCTTCCTCAGGTAGTCGTACAGGAGGAAGACGAAGAGGAAGAAGGCGAGGGCCGAGGGCACGTCGGTCTGCACGACGCGGCCGTGCGCGAGCACGGTCGGCTCAAGGCTGAAGAGGGCGACGGCGAAGAGCGCGGCGCGCTCGCCGAAGTGGCGCCGGCCGTAGAGGAAGACTAGCGCCCCGAGCAGGACGGTGATGGCAACCGGGGGCACGCGCGACCAGAAGGTGACGGCCTCGTACCTCCCGTGGTTCATTTGCCAGAACTCGTTGAAGAGGCCGAGGAAGTAGCCGTAGTCGGGCTGCGGCGCCGGGTCAATCGGGGGCGCCTCGGTGCCGGTGAACAGGAGCGGCAGGGCCGAGAGCGTCTTAATGAAGGGCGGGTGCTCGCCGACGGGGCGGAAGTCGCCGGTCGTGACGTGGAAGTAGCCGGCCGGGATCATCACCAGCTCGTCCGTCGTCAGGCTCTTGCGCCTGACCACGTCGAGCATCGTCAGCGCCGAGATCGTCAGCAACAACGCGCAGAGCAGCTCGGCGCGGCGGCGGCCGAAGAAGCCGCGCGCGTCGGCCCGGCCAGGGGTTTTCGACTCTTCTTCTCTCATCGAACGCACAGGGGGACACGGGCGACCCGCTCGCAAAAGCCGCCATTATGCGCGAACCGGCGCCCCAAGCCAAACGCCAGCGGAGCCGTCGGCGCGCCGGCCGAATCAGAGCGTGCGGGGCGCGTCGGGGATGATGCCGCTGGCGCGGAGGTCTTCGTGGCCGGGGATGTCTGCGGCCTCGATGGACGAGAGGATTTCGCGGTCCACCGAGGGGAGCGAGACGAGGCGGTTGGCCTGCTTGCTGAGCGCGGCCTCGAAGAGGTTGCGGGCGGTGCGGGCGTTGCCGAAGGTCTCGTCGCGCGAGGCCGTGAGGATGTGGAAGATGGTCGAGAGCTCGCGCTCGGCCTCGGGCGTGAGGCGGAAGTCGGCCTTGCGGCAGAAGCCTGCGAAGATGCGCACCAGTTCGTCCTCGTCGTAGTCGTCGAAGGAGACGTGCTTGTTGAAGCGCGAGCGCAGGCCCGGGTTCGAGTCGAGGAACTCCTGCATCTTGCCAGTGTAGCCGGCGACGATGACGACGAGGTCGTCGCGGTGGTCCTCCATCAGCTTGAGCAGCGTCTCGACGGCCTCGCGCCCGAAGTCATTCCCGCCGCCCGAGCTTAAGGTGTAAGCCTCGTCAATGAAGAGGACGCCGCCGAGCGCACGGCGCACGGCCTCTGCCACCTTCGGCGCCGTCTGCCCGACGTAGCCGGCCACCAGCCCCGTGCGGTCGGTCTCGACGAGGTGGCCGCGCCGGAGCACGCCGAGCGTGCGATAGATTTTGGCGAGCAGCCGCGCCACCGTGGTCTTGCCCGTGCCGGGGTTGCCGTAGAAGACGAGGTGGCGCGAGACGGGCAGCGGCTTCAAGCCCTGCTGCTCGCGCAGCTTCTGGACCTTGAGGAAGTTGGTCAACTCGCGCACGTCGCGCTTGACCCGCTCGAGCCCGACCAGCGCGTCGAGCTCCTCCATCAACTCTTCGAGCGGGCGCGGCGGCTCGCGCAACTCCTCCGGCTCCTCCTCTGGCGCCGCGGCGTCGGCCTGAGGCGTCCCGCCCGTCCCGCCTGCGCCACCGGGGCCGGGGCCAGCGCCACGCTTCGTGTGCGCGTCGCCGCGCCTGCCTGTGCCCGCCGTCCGGAGACTGCTGCCGTCGCCGCGCGGGGCTTCGGCTTTGCTGCGCGGGCCGGTTTCGTCGCCGCCGCGGTCGGGCGAAGGGTAGAGCGTCTCCTTGAAGTCGGAGAGGGCTTCGGCTTCGGCGGGCGTGACAGTGCCGTCCGACTTGATGACGAGGTTGGCGAACTCGAAGAGGGCGTGTCGGGCGCGGTCGGCGTAGTTGGTGCCGTGGCGCGAGTCGTGGGTCTCCAGGTAAGAGACGAGGGCCGGCGTGCGGTCGAGCCGCCTGCGCAGGTGCTCCGGGATGTCCTCGTCGCGCGTGCGGACGGGGAAGGTGTCGGGCGCCGCCTGGAGGCCGAAGGCGAGGCAGACGCGCTCGTAATAGTCCTGCTTCTCGAACTCGGAAGCCTCGCGCAGGTTGACGAACTGCCGCGCCGTCAGGAGCATCTGGTTGTCGAGCACCGCGCGCGGCTCGGGCGCGCCGTCGCCGCGCCAGACGGCGCGGATGCTCCACCCGAGGGGTTCGACCAGGGCGTCGAAGGCGCGCCGCAGGTGCGCTATCAGCCTTACGTTGTTTTCGTCGAGGAGCAAACGCCGAAAGCCTCCCTCCCGCGGGGACGCGCCGCGCGGCGCGCGATTATAGCACCGGCGCCTGGCGCACGGTCCCGCCGCGGCCGGCCGAGCGAAACCGGGTAAACGGAAGAAGGGCCGCCGGGATTAAAGTCCGGCGGCCCTTCCGCTCAAACCGCATAGCGCATACGGGACTCGAACCCGTGGTCTCCGCCTTGAGAGGGCGGCGTGTTAACCAACTACACCAATGCGCCTCAAAGAAAATCAGTCAAGAACGAGCCGTTTTTGACTGCCGGGATTATAACCAACGGCCGTTCCGGTGTCTACAGGTCGCGGCCACGTTTTTCGGCGCGTGCCGTGCGTCCGTCGCCCCTCAACCACGGCCGGCGACGCGTGCGCGAGTCACTCCGAGACTGGCTGATAGTTGCCGGGCTGAGTAGGTTAAGGCGCCGCGGCAGACCTTCCTTTAGAGGCACGGGTCGCAGATGTCCTCACTCCCGGCCGGAGGCCGAAGTCGTAGCTGATGAGCCCGCTCACCCAGAACGGGCCGCCGCCGACGTGGGCGGGCGGGAACCGGGCGGAGCAGGCCGCGTCGGCCGCCAGGAGTCGTAAGGGCGGGGGGCCGGAGACGGGCGTCGCGCTCACGACAGAGCCGGACACGTCAACCACCACGACGACGGCGACCGTGCCCGTCACCTCTGCGGTTCGGAGGTCGTGCGGGTAAGAGGCTCGGGGCTTTTTCAGAGCCTTGTCATCTATCTCGCCGCCCCAGATTAGGTGGCCGTCGGTGAAGTCTGGGGGCGCGGCCCCGCACAGGCGGAACGCGTCCTCGCGGCCGTCGCCGACCGGCATCATCGTTTGAGGCGCGGGCGCACTCTCTTCCGCCTTCGCCTCTCGCGGGTACTCCTCGACGACGAGTTCGCAACTGCCGAAGCCGCCCCGCGGCGCAATGAGCATCGTGTAGAACAGAACGACGGGCGCCCAGAGGAGGAGCGTTATCACCACGACCTTCAAGGCGTGGGCGTCGCAGTCCGAACTGCGGAGCCTGAGCACGGCCGAGAGCAGCGCGAAGAGGACGAGCGCCGCGGGCAGGGCGAGGGTAAGTCTGCCGGGCGCGCCGGCGACGAGAAACCCGACGGTGAAGGTGGCGAGGGCGGCGGCGATGGGCAGGTGGCGGCGCATGCCGCTTTAGACTAGGGCCGGTGAAAAAAGTTCCGGCCCGTGCGCGTGCGCGCCTGCTCGATTGAGTTCGCGTGCCCTTCAGGCATGCTGATGAAGGACGCGCTGGATTTCGCTGCGCAGCGTGTCGAAGTCCGGCTTGAGGACGAAACCTTGTGCCCCGCAGGAGAGCGCCTCCTGCTGCACCTGCGGGTGGCTGCCTGAGAAGAAGAGGACGGGAGTCTTCTTGTCGAACTCCCGAATCTTCTCGCACAGCTCCTTGCCAGTCCCGTCCGTATAGCGGAAGTCGAGCAGGAAGAGATCGAACGCCTCCGAGGTGGCGAGACTGAAAGCCTCGCGCAACGACTGAGCCGTCACCGTCTCGTAACCTTGTGCTCCGAGCACGGTAGGCACCAGGAGGCGCGTGTCTTCGTGATCATCTACAAAAAGGATGCGAGGGCGCAAAGGGGGAAGTCCTCAATTTCTGTCGGGGGCTTGACCAGCGGCAGGAGGCCGTGAGGAACCTGGCAGGCGGTGGCCTCAAGGCTCTTTAGCCGGTCCGTAGACGCACGGCAAGATACCACAGACCGAGACCGGACGGCGAATGCTCTCGACGGGCCGGAGTCGCCGACGGCCACAACTCCGCCCGCGACGGCGACAAACAAATGTGAAGGCTCGGGCAAAGTTTTTCGAAAAACTTCGCCTATCCTGCGCGGGCATTTGGGGGAAAATGCACTGTGGGGCTGACGCTTTGGGGGAGGCGTCAGCCCCGCGCTTTTCTCCGTCCGCTTGCCCGCCAGCTCCGAGCGCCGCGGCCGCGGCAATGCCCCCGGCCCCCTTCTCCGTACCAGAACCTCACGCCGCCGAAAACTTTCGTTGACAAGACCGCGGCGCGGGCATATGCTCCGGCCGTCCCGCGCCGCTACAGACCTTAGGCACCTCCCGCGGCACGACGAGCCCGGCACTGGTTCTGACGCACGGAGGCCGCACCGAAAAACCCGCGACGAATAAGACGACAGACAGGGACCGCACCACCTCGCCGCGCGTCCCGCGCCCGGAATCAACCGCACGCAGCCCTGCGCCCCGTCGGGCGCCCGCCGTCCTAATCAACAGGAGGAAAGCATGAGGAACGCTATCAAGCCCGTGGTGTCGGCCTGTGCCGTCGCGGCCGCAATCGCGCTGACCATTTCGGCGGCGCTGACCGGCGGGCCGAGCACACGGGCGGCGGGCGGCCGGCCTTCGGCTTCGGCCCTCGCCGCCGCCGAGCCCGACTGCGTCCGCGAGGGGAAGGAGAACCCCCTGCCCCTGCCGACCTCGTTCCTCCCCGCAAGGCCGACGGCCTTCCAGCCGGTGCTGGCGAAGTTCCTCGAAAGCGGCGAGTACAGGCGGCTCGGCTGGTGCTCCGACAAGGGCGTGCGCGACACGGGGCCTTTCGTCGCCGGCACCTACTACGGCGTACACCCGGCCGTGAAGATTTACTACTCGCCGGGCGTCATGCGCTGGCTCACGGGCGGCCGCGTCGGCGACATCCCCGACGGCTCGATGATTATCAAGGAGCAGTACCACCCGCCCGCCGCGAAGTATGAAGAGGGCGGTCCGCCGGCGCCGACCGACTGGACCATTATGATCAAAGACTCGAAGGGCGCGAAAGACGGCTGGTACTGGGCCGAAATCTGGTCCGGCCAGGTCGCGGACAGCTACGCGGCGCCCTTCGTCACGCAGAACGCGGGATTCGGCCTCTACTGCGTGCGCTGCCACGTCTCGGCCGAGCGCGGCATGACCTTCGCCGCCCTCGAAAACATCGACGGCTTTTCCGGCGAGCCGCTAGCCTACCGCATCGACTCGTCGTGGCGGCCGGCACCGACTCAGGCGCCGAGCCCGACGCCCGCCATCGCCCAGGCACCAAAGAGCGTGCCGGCGTCCACGGCCGCCGCCTACGTCTCCGCGACCGACGTGACGGCGCAGGCCGTGGCCGGCCACCAGCAGCGACAACAGTCGCCGTCGTTGTCGCAGGCCGCGCCCGACCCCGGCTCGCCCTGGAAGACGAACGCCGAGTTCGTCGCCCTCTACAGGAAGGTCGTGCCGCAGGCGGGGCCGGTCCCCTTCGCGCAGGTGAAGGTGCTGCCGGGCGAGAACTACGACCACGTCGTCGCGCGCGCCGGCGGCCCGCAGGAGTTTGTCACCTCGAACCAGTGCATGTCCTGCCACGGCGGCATGACCTACGCCAACCCCTCCGGCAACGTGATGATCCTGCAAGGCGCGCAGCAGCCGGACGGCACGGCGCCGAAGATGAACGTCTCGCCTTACGCCGAGTGGCGCTGGTCGCCGATGGGGCTGGCCGGCCGCGACCCCGTCTTCTTCTCCCAGCTCGAAAGCGAGATGGCCTTCCTCACCCGGTCGAACCCCGACCCGGCCAAGCGCGAGCAGGCACTAAAGATGATCGTCAACACCTGTCTCACCTGCCACGGCGTGATGGGCAAGCGGCAGCTCGACCTCGACACCCCCGGCGGCACCGGCGACTTCAAGCTCGACTTCGTCTACAACACGAACCACGCCGACCCGAACTTCCAGTACGGCGCGCTGGCCCGCGACGGCATAAGCTGCGCCGCCTGCCACCACATCGCCCGCGACCAGACGCCGCCGGGCGTCGCCCCGCTCAAGTTCTTCCTCGAAAACTCGATCACGGGCAAGTTCCGCACGACGCCGGCCGCGGAGCTGGTCGGCCCCTTCGAGGACAAGGAGATCGTCCCGCTGGCGATGGAGAACGCGCTCGGCATCACGCCTAAGTTCGACCCCTACATCAAGTCTTCGCGCATGTGCGGGAGCTGCCACACGATTGACCTCCCCGTGCTCGACCGCAAGCCGGGGCAGGCGCCGATGCACTCGCTCGAACAGGTGACTTACCTCGAATGGGTCAACAGCAAATACCAGAACGAGTTCGGCCCGCCCAACCCGGATGCGCGCACCTGCCAGGACTGCCACATGCCGAACTCTTACTCGAACCTCTCGGGCTCGTTCAAAGTGCCCGTGGTTCAGGGGCAGATCGCGGCCATCCAGGACGAGGCTTACCCGGCCGTCGCCAACCGCGCCCCGCTCGAACAGACGCGCGTCCGCTGGCGGCAGAAGGGCTTCGCCCGCCACGAGTTGCAGGGCCTCAACGTCTTCCTCGTCGAGATGTTCCGGCAGTTCATGGACGACTACGAGGTGGGCGGCGTCAAGTACCTCGCCAACCCCATCCTCGGCGTCAGGAGCAACGATTACATGTCGGGCGAGGCCACGCTCAACCTCTCGAACGCCGTTGACAACTTCGTCCAGGCTGCCCGCGAGGAGACGGCCACGGTCGGCGTCTCGCGCCCGACGGTGAGCGGCGGCAGGCTGACGGCCGACGTGACGGTCAGGAACCTGACCGGCCACCGCCTGCCGAGCGGCGTCGGCTTCCGCCGTCTCTTCGTCGAGTTCGTCGTCGTGGACACGAGCGGCGGCGGCGAGAAGGTCGTCTGGGCCTCGGGCCGCACCAACGACCTCGGCGTCATCGTTGACGAGCAGGGGCGGCCGCTTCCCACAGAGTTCTTCGAAGAGCGCGCGGCGTGCGGAGGCCAGTGTTCGCAGCCACACTTCTACGCGCCCTCTGGCTCCGCACGCGGGGTCGCCATCACGCGGCAGGATCAGGTGCAGATTTACGAGGAGCTGACCAAAGACTCCGACGGGAAGTTCACGACCAGCTTCATCCGCCGCGACGACGAGTTCAAGGACAACCGGCTGCTCCCGGCCGGATGGACGAAGCAGGGGCCGGACCCTTCGCTCTCCGGCCGCTACCTCGAATCGACCTGGCCGAAGGGCGACGCCGAGCACGACCCGCGCTACTCGGACGGCAGCGGTTCGAGCGTCGTCCGATACGAGGCGGCGCTGCCCGCGGGCGTGGACCCGAAGAACCTACAGGTGCGGGCGACTCTCTATTACCAGTCCATCCCGCCCTATTACCTCGCCGACCGCTTCCGCAACGCGCCCGACGGCCCGGCCACGCGGCGCCTCTATTTCCTGACCTCGAACCTCAACACGAAGGGCACGCCCATCGAGGGCTGGAAGCTCAAACTGGTCTCGGCCGCGGCCAGGGTCGGCGGGTAAGGGCCGTCGCGGCGCGGGCCGCGCGGCGCGGGGAAAACTCTTTTGCCGGCCGCGCGCAGGCGCTGTTAAGATGTCGGTCCGCTCAGGTTCTTCTGCCGTCCGCGGAGACGCCATGAAAATCTTCTTCCCACGGGAGACCGCTCGCGGCGAGACGCGTGCGCCCGTCGTCCCAGAGACCGCCGCCAAGCTCTCGAAGCTCGGCGCGCAGGTGGTCGTCGAGTCGGGCGTCGGCGCCTCTATCCACCAGCCGGACGAAGCCTACTCGGCCGCCGGCGCCGAGGTCAGCAGCGACCGCACGGCCTCGCTCGCCGCGGCCGACATCGTCATGCGGCTGAGCAAGCCCCCGGCCGAGGAGATCGAGCTGCTCAGGCCCGGCTGCCTCCACGTCAGTTACCTCGACCCCTTCAACGAGCGCGACCTGGTCCGCGCGCTGGCGGCCCGCGGCGTCAGCGCCGCGAGCGTCGAGATGATCCCGCGCACGACGCTCGCGCAGAAGATGGACGCCTTAAGCTCGCAGGCCAACCTCGCAGGCTACGCGGCCGTCCTCGTCGCCGCCGATTACCTCGACCGCATCTTCCCGATGATGATGACGCCGGCCGGCACACTCTCTCCGGCGCGCGTCTTCGTCGTCGGCGTCGGCGTCGCCGGCCTCCAGGCCATCGCCACGGCCAAGCGGCTCGGCGCCCGCGTCGAAGCCTTCGACACGCGCCCCGTAGTCGAGGAGCAGGTCAGGAGCCTCGGCGCCAAGTTCGTCAAGATTGACGTGGGCGAGACCGGCCAGACCGAGCAGGGCTACGCCAAGCCCCTGACCGAGGAGCAACTGGCGAAGCAGCGCGAGGGCATGGCGCGCATCTGCGCGCAGTCGGACGTGGTGATTACGACGGCGCAGGTCTTCGGCCGGCGCGCGCCGCAGATCATTTCGACAGAGATGGTGCGCGGGATGAAGCCGGGCAGCGTCGTCGTGGACATGGCGGTCGAGTCGGGCGGCAACGTCGAGTGTTCGCGCCCGGGCGAGGTGGTGGAGGTGAACGGCGTCCGCGTCGTCGGCCACACGAACCTGGCGGGCCGGGTCGCGGCCCACGCCAGCCAGATGTACTCGAACAACCTCGGCAACTTCGCCGAACACTTCTGGGACAAGGAAGCCAAAACGTTCCGGCTCGACCTCGAAGACGAGATCATGAGGGGCTGCCTCATCACGCACGGCGGCCGGGTCGTCAACGCGGCCATCCGCGACCTTCTGGGGGGCGAGGCATGATTACGCTTTACCTGCTCGCGGCGCAGGCGGCAGGCGCCGCCGCGCAGAACGAGACTTCGGGCGCGGGCGGCGGGAGCTTTCTCCTGCTCGTCTTCGTCTTCGTGCTCGCCATCTTCCTCGGCGTCGAGCTGATATCGAAGGTGCCGTCGCAGCTCCACACGCCCCTGATGTCGGGCTCGAACGCCATCTCGGGCATCACCATCGTCGCGGCGCTGATAGCGGTCGGCACCGAGAGCACGACAGTCGCCAACGTGGTCGGCACCATAGCGGTCGTGGCCGCGACGATCAACGTCGTCGGCGGCTACCTCGTCACAGACCGGATGCTGGCGATGTTCAGGAAGAAGGATGAGAAGAAGCAGTAGGACCGCCGGAAAGCTTATGTCGCAGGAGACGCTCGACACGCTCATCAACCTCGGCTACATCGTGGCCTCGGTGCTCTTCATCTACGGGCTGAAGATGCTCAGCTCGGCCGGGACGGCGCGGCGCGGCAACGTAATCTCGGCCGCCGGGATGCTGCTGGCAATCGTCGCCACGCTGCTGACGCGCGGGATGAGCTTCCAGTGGATCGTGGTGGGGCTGGCAATCGGCTCGGTCGTCGGGGCGTGGGCGGCCCGCGCGGTGAAGATGACGGCGATGCCGGAGATGGTCGCGCTCTTCAACGGCTTCGGGGGGCTGGCGAGTTTGCTGGTGGGCTGGGTCGAATATTACGAGAAGTGGCTCGGCGGCGTGCGGGCCGAGCAGGTCGGGAATCAGACCGCCACCCTGATTGCGGTCTTCTTCGCCGTCCTCATCGGCGGGGTGACTTTTACGGGGAGCGTCGTGGCCTACGGCAAGCTGTCGGAGAAGCTCGCGGGCCGGCCCGTGCTCTTCCGCGGGCAGAGGGTCGTCAACGGCGCGCTGCTGCTGGCGATCATCGTGCTCGGCGTCTTGCTCGTCGCGCGCCCGGCGGAGTCGGAGTGGGTGATGTACGCCATCGTGGCGCTCGCGCTCACGCTCGGCGTGATGGCGGTCATCCCCATCGGCGGGGCCGACATGCCGGTGGTCATCTCGCTGCTGAACAGCTACTCGGGGCTGGCGGGGGCGGCGGCCGGCTTCGTCATCGTCAACAACGTGCTGATCGTCTCGGGCAGCCTGGTCGGCGCGAGCGGCATCATCCTGACGAGCATCATGTGCCGGGCAATGAACCGCTCGCTCGGCAACGTCCTCTTCAGCGGCTTCGGCGCGGTCGGCGGTGGCGGCGGGCAAAAGCGGCTCGTGGGCGATGTCAAGGCGACCACGCACGAGGACGCCTACCTCGTGCTCGAATCCGCGCGGTCGGTGGTCTTCGTGCCCGGCTACGGGATGGCCGTGGCGCAGGCGCAGCACGCGGTGAGGGAGCTGGGCGACCTGCTCGAAGCCAACGGCGCCGAGGTCAACTACGCCATTCATCCCGTAGCGGGCCGCATGCCCGGCCACATGAACGTGCTGCTCGCCGAGGCCGACGTGCCCTACGAGCAGCTCGTCGAGATGGACGTTATCAACCCGCAGATGCCGACCGTGGACGTGGCCGTCGTCATCGGCGCCAACGACGTGGTCAACCCCGCGGCCCGCGAAGACCCCGCGAGCCCCATCCACGGCATGCCGATCATCAACGTGGACCAGGCCCGCACCGTCTTCGTCCTCAAGCGCTCGATGGCCTCGGGCTTCGCCGGCATCGAGAACCCGCTCTTCTACGGCGACAACGTCCGCATGCTCTTCGGCGACGCCAAGCAGAGCATCCAGCAGCTCGTCGCCGAGTTCAAGAACACCTAAACCGGCCTCGGCCCCGCTTCGGCCCTTAGCCTTTGGCCCGCTCGCGCTCGGAGGTGAGGCGCCGGTAAGCCTCGTCGCGCGAGAGTCCCAGCTCGCGGGCCGCGCGCTTGAGGGCCGCGCGGTGGTCGAGCCCCTCGGCTTCGAGCGCCGCGACGTGCGCCGCCACGCTCCGCCCCGCCCCCGCCTCGCCCACACCGCCCGCCCCCGCCTCTTCCGCCGCGCGGCGGTCGATGACGATCACCATCTCGCCGCGCGCCGACCCTTCGGAAGAGAACCTCTCCGCCAGCTCCGAGAGGCGCCCGCGCGCCACCTCCTCGTGGAGCTTCGTCAGCTCGCGCGCCACGGCCGCCTCGCGCTCGCCGAGCACCTCGCGCGCGTCGGCGAGAGCCTGCGCGATGCGGTGCGGCGATTCGTAGAAGACGAGCGTGGCCCCGAGGTCGCGCACCGCTTCGAGCTTCGCGCGCCGCGCGTGCGTCCGGGCGGGCAGGAAGCCGCCGAAGTAGAACTCGTCGGTCGGCAGCCCCGAGGCGACGAGTGCGGCGACGAAGGCCGCGGCCCCCGGCACCGGCACCACCCGCGCCCCAACGCCGACGGCCGCCCTCACCAGCCGGAAGCCGGGGTCGCTGACGGCGGGCGTACCCGCGTCGGTGACGACGGCGACGCTCGCCCCCTCCGAGAGCCGCGCGGCCAGCTCCTCGGCCCGCTCGCGCTCGTTGTGCTCGTGGTAGCTGACCATCTTCGTCCTTATCCCGAAGTGGTCGAGCAGCACGCGCGTCCGCCGCGTGTCTTCGCAGGCGATCAGGTCAACTTCGGCCAGCACGCGCAAGGCCCGGTGCGTGATGTCTTCGAGGTTCCCGATGGGCGTCGCCACCAGGAAGAGTGTGCCCAGGTTTTCCGGCATGGGGGGATTATAGAAGAAACTCGGGGCGCGGGCGTCCGCGGACGACGCGAGGTCGGATAGTTCGGCCCCCCGTCTTCCCCGGACGCCCGCGCCCACGAAGGTAAAAAGAGGGCGGCGGCGCAGCCCCACGCTGCGCCGCCGCCCTCGTGCCGCCTTCGGAGTCTGTGCTCGTGCGCGGCCGTCTGATCTGACTGTCGGTTAGTAGCGCCAGTCGCGGTCGCGCCCGTAGCCGCCGTCGAAGTCGCGGTTGCGGATGCCGTACAACTCCGCGACCCAGCGGAGGTCGGAGCGGAGCTGCGACCAGCGGCTCTGGACCCGCGAGTCGATACGGATGCGGCTCAGAGTGCGCTCGATCTGCGAAGCCTCGTTGATGAGGCGGCGCGCCTCGTCGCGGCTGCGGTGGAGGTCGTTGCTCTCGCCGGCCACGTTGCGGAAGCGGCGGGCCGCGTCGCGGAGTTGCCGGGCCTGATCGTTGATGCGGTCCTCGCGGCGCCGGTCGTCGTAGCGGCTGCGGTCGAGGGCGCGGTCGAGTTCGCGCTCGAAGTCCCTGGCCCGGTCGTCGAGGCGGCGGGCCACGTCGCGCAGTTGACGGCGCTCGCTGTCGCTGATGCGGTCGCCGCGGCGGCCGCGGCCGTAGTAGTCGTCATCGCGCTGGTCGCGCTGGTCGCGCTGGTCGCGGCTGCGGTCGCGCAGCACGTCCCAGACGGACTGGGCCTGAGCCTCGGAGGCGGGGGCGAGCAGGGCGGCGAACGCGAACGCGACGAAGGTCAGAACGGTGAAACGTCTCTTAGTCATCTTCCTTCTCTCCTTCAAATCTTGGTTGGGCGCCGGGCTCGAATCGGGCGAGCGCTCCGGTCTTCCCCTTTTTCTTGCCGCCCCGTCCGGGGATCAATGCGTGCGGCAATGACTCCGCGGGGCCAAAGTGCAACGGCCATGCCGCGGGTCCGGGCGCGAGGGGAAGCGAAAAATGCGGGGTTTTCGCGCGGGATGTGGCCGCGTGCGGCGGGGCGGACGGATGCGTCCTTCGGGCGGGCGACGGAAAAGGTGCAGGCGGCTACCGATTTCGTCGGCCCCGAGGATCGAAGGTTCGGGCGGCTAAGCGCGCCTGCGGGCCGGGGTAGAGGTGGCAGCGAAACACCGCCACGACGCGACGGTCAGAAGGGTGTGGGCGATTCCGTTGAGGGTTGACGAGTCAGCCGAGGAAGTTGACGAAGTGGAGCCTGACGTGTTCGGGGGCGAGGGCGACGCCCGCGCCCGCCGCCTTGAACCAGCGTGGCTCGCCGCCGCCGTCCGCCGGCAGCAGCGTGAGGTCTTCGTCGGCCGAGGCCCGGCCGAAGTGCGTGACGCGGGCGCAGGCGAGGCCGCCGCCGCGGACGATGCCGTCGCGCGGCTCGCGCGGCCAGCCGGCCTCGACGGTCAGAGTGCGGACGCCGCGGCTGAGGACGAGGCGCGGCCCCACCATCGTCGAGCTGCCGACGCGGAAGCGGTGCGCCTCGGTGCGGGCCATCTGAAGGCCGGCGCCCGCGCGGTTCAGCTCGCCGGCCGCCGCCGAGAAGAGGTTGAGCAGCCACTCGACGGCGCGCGACCGCAGGGCGTCGTTGGCGGCGCGCACGCCGAGGTAGTCGGCCACGTCGGCGTGGCCGCGCTCGCGCGCACGCTCACGCGCCTCGCCCATCATCCGCTCGTAATCCGCCTCGAAAGTGTCGGCCAAAACTGTCGCCTTTCTCCGGGCCTGGCGCCTTCGTCCTCGCCGGTCGCGCGGCCGAACGTCGCTCGCGCGGGTCGCTCGCGCGATGGTATCATGGCCGCTCTCAGTCAAGACAACTCAACCCGGCGACGAAGCTTCCGCAACTCAGGACGAGAGAAAATCAAGGCGCCACTGTCGGCCCCGACCCGTGAGGATTTATGAAGAGAGCTTTAGCGTGTCTGACGTTGGCGGCCGTCACGCTGCCGGGCCTCTGTGCCGGCACAGAGGCCCGGCAGCGCACGGCGCCGGGCGCGAAGCCGAGGCCGGCCCAGCCGCCGCCGAAGAGGCCGGCGACGCCAGCGGCCGAAGCGCCGCAGGGCGAGCTCGACGATATCGCCAGGCTCGCGCCGGCCGAGCGCGTCGAGCGTTTGAGGGCCTACCTTGAGGCAAACCCCGAGGCGGCCTCGGCCGCGCGGGCGCGCGAGTTGCTGACTGTGGCGCGGGCCGCGCTCGGCGACGAGCGGCTGCGCGCGAGCGAGAGGCTGGCCGGCGTCGAGCTGTTCCGCGCGGCCGTCACGGAGGCGCCCGAGGAGATGAGCGACAAGCTCTTCTTCGAGGTCGTCTCGCAACTGCCCGCCAACCTCTATCTGCTCGGCGAGCCGGAGGCCGCCGTTGAACTGGCGCGTGAAGTCGAGTCCCGCGCCGCTTCGAGCGCACCGCGTCTGCTGAGTGTGGCGGCCTTCTACCTGAGCGTCGAGCGTGCGGGGGAGGCGGCGCGAGTGGCAGAGAAGGCCGTCGCGCTCCAGCCCGACCTCGCCGCCGCCCACCAGGCTCTCGGCGCGGCCTACCGCGTCGGGCTGCGCCTCGAAGACGCGGCTGCGGCCTTCGCACGCGCGGCCGAGCTGGACCCGAATTCGGCCGGCGCGCGCCGCAGCCTCGCGGACCTCCTGCGCGCCACAGGCAAGTCGGAGGAGGCGCTGGCGCTCTACCGCCAGCGGCTCGAAGCCGACCCGCAGGACTCGGGCGCGCGGGCGGGCGTCGTCCTCTCGCTCTTCGACGCCGGCCGCAGGGCCGAGGCCGAGCGCGAGCTTGAGGCCGCCCTCTTCGACCAGGCGAGCAACCTGCCGCTGCTGGTCGGCGCGGCCTACTGGTACGCCTCGCGCGGCGAGGGCAGGCGCGCACTTGAGTTGGCCGAGCGGGCCGTCGCGCTCGAACCGCGCTACCGCTGGGTCTGGGCGAGGGTGGCCCACGCGCGGGCGCTGCTCGCGCTGAACCGCCCGCTCGAAGCCGAGCGCAGCCTGCGGGCGGCGCGCGAGCTGGGCACCTTCCCGACACTCGACTACGAGCTGGCGAGCGCGCTCGCCGCCGCGGGCCTCTACGACGAGGCGGCCGAAGAACTGGCGCGGTCGTTCGTCGTCCGCAACGGCCAGATCGAGACGCGGCTGGCCGGGCGCCTCGAAGCGCGGGCCTACAGCTTCGGCGAGTTGCTGGCGCCGGAGCGCCGGGCGGGCCTCTTTCAGTTCGCCGGCGCCGAGACGGCCGCGCGCGAGCGGACACTGAAGGCCCTGCTCGCGCTTCATCAGGCGACCGGCCGCGCCGGCGAGGGCAACACGGACGCCGGGGCGGCCGCCCTCGCGGCCCGAGAGTTCGGCGAGGGCAACGACGCCCTGCGCGCCTACCGCAACCTGTACGCGGCGACGCGTCTGGCCGAGCGGCGCGTCGCCGGCCGCGCCGCCGTCGAGCAGGCACAGGCGGCCATCGAGGGGGTTGAGGTGGCGCTCTCGGCGCCGCTCGCGCCCGTCGCCCTCTTCGCAGACGAGCTGAGGGAACTGCGTGCGCGTGCGCGCGAGTCGGGGCAGGAGATGATCGTCCCGGAGATGCCGCGCGAGCGGCTGTCGAAGGTCATGCGCGGGCGCATCGAGGAGGCGGCCGGTTGGGCGCTGTACAACGAGGGGCAGACGGCCGAGGCCGTGGTCAGGCTGCGCCGCGCCGTCAGCGTGCTGCCCGAGAACACAGACTGGTGGCGCAATGCGCAGTGGCGCCTCGGCGCGGCCCTCGAAGCCAGCGGCAGCCACCGCGACGCCCTCGCCGCCTACGTCCGCAGCTACCGGCTTTCGCCCGACCCGTCGCGCCGCGTCGTCATCGAGACGCTCTTCCGCCGCCTCAACAACGGCTCTGCCAACGGCCTCGAAGCCCTGCTCGAAGAGCCGCGCACGACGACCGCCAGCATCAACGCAGCACCCCCGCCGCCAGACCCGGCCGCGACATCGACGCCGGCCGTGCCCGAGACGGAGCCGCCTGCGAGCGACGCTAAGCCGCCTGTGACCGACCCGCCCGCGGGCAAGGAGGCTGCGACGCCGGCCACCCCCGCAGCCGCTTCGCCGGCGCCCGCGAAGGACGAGGCCGAGGTTGGGACAGGGGCAGAGGGTGATTCGACCGGGAAGGCGCGCGACGAAGCCGCCGCGCCGGTGACCGCCGACGCGACCGCGGCCCCGACAACGCCCGAGCGCGACGCGCCCACGACCACTGCCGAACCCACCACCACGTCCGAACCTCTCACCACGTCCGGGCCGGTTACGACTCCTGAGCCGGCCGCGTCGCCCGCGCCGGCGCCCGCGACAGACCCGACGCCCGGCGCGCCGGCCGCGCCCGCCCCTGAATCCCGAGCCCGCTCGCGCAACGTCGGCCGCGCCACCGGCGGCCAGTGCACGCTCGTCGTCGCCCAGGAGGCGTTGAGGCTCAAGAGCCAAGGCGGCACGGCCACCTTCACCGCGACCCTGGAAAACTATGCGGGGCCGAAGCCCCCGCGCATAGTCCCCTCTACCTCCAACTGGGCCGACATCATCATCCTGGCCGAGCCCCGCGCCGAGTCCGAAGGCGACTCGGCCCGCTTCACCGTCTCCTCCATCAGCAGCCGCGCCGGGGCCTTCGTCGTCAGCGTCAACTCGCCCTGCGGCAAGCGACAGGTCACGGTCAACGTCGAGTAAGACCGGGAGGAAGAGGGGGAAAAGGGAAGAGGAAAGACGAAAGGCGGAAGGTTAACGGGGGACGTGCCCGACCCGGTCAGCCTTCCGCCTTTCCTTTTCGCCCTTTCCCCTTTGTCCTTCGCCCTCTTCTCCTTTTCCCTTCTTTCCCTTTTGCCCTCTTCCTACGTGTGGGCCGCGAGGCGGGCGGCGAGGACGTGCCTGGGCTGGGCGCCGACGATGCGCTCGACCGGCTCGCCGTTCTTGAAGATGAAGAGCGTCGGGATGCTCTGGATGCCGAGGCGCGCGGCCGTCTGCTGGTTGTGGTCCACGTTGAGCTTGGCGATCTGGTAGCGGCCGCCCGACTCGGCGGCGAGCTGGTCGAGCACGGGCGCGACCGTCCGGCACGGCCCGCACCACGGCGCCCAGCAGTCGAGCAGCACGGGCACCTGCGATGACCGCGCGACCACCTCCGCGTCGAAGGTCGCGTCGGTCACGTCGCGCGGCTTCGCCGTCTCGCCCGCCGCGGCACCGGCCTGAGCGCCCCCGCGTTCCCCGCCGCGTGAGCCGGCGCGCGACTCGCCGCGCGACTCGCCGCGTGACTCGCCGCGCGTGGCCCCACTCTGTGCCCGACCGCCTTCGCCGGCCCACCCGCCGCCCCCGAGCGCCGCGCCGCACCGGCCGCAGACCGGCAGCTTCCCGACGATGGTCACACGTTCGTCAACCCTGTTCTTCGCGCCGCAGGAGCCGCAGACCTCAATCGCCATCGCCGTCCTCCCAAACCGCCTGACAAACTCCGAGTCTCGCCCCGAAGTTTGTCACAACCGGCGGCGCCCGCAAAAGCCCCGGCCCTCCGCGGCCGTCCGCCGCCGTCCTCCGGACGCCGCCGTCCGTCATTGTCCGCCGCCGTCCGTCGCCGGCCTCCTTTTCCGTCCCTTCAACCCGTCACTCGCCGCCGGCCGTTCACCATTCACTATTCGTTCGTTGTAAGATGGCCGCACAAGTCTTTCCCCCGCAGCCGCAACAAACGAACAAAGGAAGTGTCGAACACGATGCGTCAGACTCGCGCGCACTCTCTCGCCCTCGCGGCCTCCGTGCTGCTCTTTTTCAGTCTCGCTTCTACTCACGCCGCGGAGGGCGCCCGGGCCGCCCGCCAGCGCGAGGCGGCGGCCGCCCCGCGTACCGCGCCCGACATCTCCTACACCGTCTCGATGCCGAGGCCGAACACGCACCTGCTCGAAGTCGAGGCGCGGCTCGCCTACCGGCAGGGGGCGCCCGCGTCCGTCGATCTCGTGATGCCGGTTTGGACGCCGGGCTCGTACCTCGTGCGCGAGTACGCGCGCCACGTGCAGGACTTCGCCGTCACGGCCGGCACCGCGGGCCACGCGCTCGACTGGGCGAAGGTCAACAAGAACACCTGGCGCGTCGAGACGGGCGGGGCACGCGAACTGCGCGTCACCTACAAAGTCTACTCGAACGAGCTGACCGTGAGGACCAGCGAGCTGAACGACCGCCACGCCTTCTGGAACAACACGGCGCTTCTGGTCTACCCCGAAGGGCACCTGCGGGCGCCCTCGACCGTGCGCGTCGTGCCCTTCGGCAACTGGAAGGTGGCTACGGGTCTGCCGCCGGTCGCCGGCCAGCCGAACACCTTCCGCGCCGAAGACTTCGACGTGCTCTACGACGCCCCGTTCCTCGTCTCGAACTTCCGCGTCCTCGACTTCGAGGTCAAGGGCATACCGCACCGCATCGTCATAGACGGCGAGGGCAACTTCGACCCCGAACGCATGCGCGCCGACATCCGCCGCGTGGTCGAGGCGACGTTGGAGCTAATGCGCGAGATACCCTACCGCGACTACACCTTCATACTGATGACTCATCCGACGGTGCGCGGCGGCCTCGAACACCTCAACTCGACGGCCCTCATCTGGCGGCGCTTCAACTTCCGCCCCGACGCCGAGTGGCGCGACTTCCTCTCGCTCGTCGCCCACGAGTACTTCCACCTCTGGAACGTCAAGCGCATCCGGCCCGACGCGCTCGGCCCCTTCGACTACACGCAGGAGAACTACACGCGCCTGCTCTGGGTGGCCGAGGGCACGACCAGCTACTACGACAACCTGCTCGTGCGCCGCGCCGGGCTGATGACCGACCGGCAGTACCTCGACATCATCGCCAAGGCCGTCGAGGACCTGCGCCGCACGCCGGGCCGCCTCAAGCAGAGCATCGAAGAGGCGAGCTTCGACGCCTGGATCGAGTACTACCGCCCGGACGAGAACACGGTCAACACGGCCGTCAGCTACTACGACAAGGGGGCGCTCGTCGCGCTGCTGCTCGACCTGGAAATCCGCCGCCACTCGGACGGCCGCCGCTCGCTCGACGACGTGATGCGCGCCCTCTACGACGAGTTCTACAAGAAGGGGCGCAACTACGCGCCGGCCGACTTCCAGCGCGCGGCCGAGCAGGCGGCCGGCGCGAGTCTCGATGAGTTCTTCCGCCGCTACGTGCGCGGGCGCGAGGAGCTGGAGTGGGATGCGGCGCTCGAACGCGTGGGCCTGCGTCTCGACACGACTGGCGAGGCCGCCGCGGGCCGGCCGGCCGGCGAGCGGGCGAACCTCGGCGCGAACCTCGCGCAGGAGGGCGAGCGGCTGCGGGTGACGAACGTCCCCTCGGACACAGCGGCCTACGAGGCCGGCCTCTACGCCAACGACCAGATCGTCGCCGTGGACGGCTTCCGCGCCACGCGCGATTTCCTCAACGCGCGGCTCGAAGAGAAGCGGCCCGGCGACGTTATGACTCTCACGGTCTTCCGCAACGAGGAGCTGCGCACCGTCAACGTCAGGCTGGCTGGCCGCTCCGAAGGCGCCTACCGCATCGTCCCGGTCCGCAACCCCTCCGACGCGCAGCGGCGCGCCTACCAAGCGTGGCTCGGCGCGCCGTTCCCGAGGGCCGCCCAGGGGCAGTAGCGGCCCCTGGCGGAGGTCTCAGACAACCGGGCGCGAACTTGAGCTTCGGGCCGGGCGTGAACTTGCGTGAGTTGAGATTATGGAGTTCGAGGGCAGGGTGGCGCTGGTGACGGGCGGCGCGTCGGGGATCGGTCGCGCGGTCTGCTGGGAGCTGGCGCGCGGCGGGGCCGACGTGGTCGTGGTGGACTCGGCCGGCGAGGTGGCGCTCGCAGAGGCCGAGAACGCGCTGCGGGCCGCGGGCGGGCGCGTCTTCACCATCAGGGCCGACGTGGCCGACCACCGCCGGGCGGCCCAGGCCGTCGAGGAGACGCTGGAGCGGCTCGGCCGCCTCGACATCCTCGTCAACGCGGCCGGCACCCACTCGGACGCGCCGCTCTGGGAGATGAGCGAGGAGCAGTGGCAGCGCGTGCTCGACGTGAATTTGAAGGGCGCCTTCAACTACCTGCGGGCGGCCGCGCGCGTCTTCCGGGCGCAGCGCCGCGGCAAGGTGGTCAACGTCGCCTCCATCGAGGCGATGCGCGGCCGCTTCGGCGTCTCGAACTACGCCGCGTCGAAGGCGGGTCTGGTGGCGCTGACGGCCTCGGCCGCGGCCGAGCTGGGGCGCTACCGCGTCAACGTCAACGCCGTCGCCCCCGGCTTCGTCCGCACGCCGCTGGTCGAGCTGCTGCCCGAGGGGGTCCGCGCCGAGGCGGTCAAGGCTTCGGTGCTCGGCCGCCTCGGCGAGCCCGAGGAGGTCGCGCACGTCATCGCTTTCCTCTGCTCCGAGCGGGCGCGCTACGTCACCGGCGAGGTGATCCGCGTGGACGGCGGCCAGCTCCTCTAATGGCGCGCCGTCACACAAACGCCACGCGCCGCCGCCCGCCGGACGTTAGGGCAGCGCGCCGACTCCGACCGGGGCCGCGAGTTCCGCCGCCGAATCTGATACATTGAAACCATGCTCGAAGCCTTCCGCCACATCGGCTACCGCATAGAGGAGCGGGTCGCGCGCGTCCGCTTCAGCCGCCCGCCGCTGAACATCTTCGACATCGCCATGATGCGCGAGATCGACGCGGCGCTGACCGACGCGATGGGCCGCCGCGACGTGGTGGCCGTCGTCTTCGAGGCGGCGCCCGGCTCGCGCGCCTTCAGCGCCGGCGTCTCCATCGAGGAGCACAGGGAGGAGACCATCTACCAGATGCTCGAATCCTTCCACAACATCTTCCGCACGCTGCAACAGATGGCGAAGCCTGCCCTGGCCGTGGTGGACGGGCCTGCGCTCGGCGGCGGCTGCGAGCTGGTGGCCGGCTGCGACATCGTCGTCGCCAGCCCGTCCGCGCGCTTCGGCCAGCCCGAGATCAAGCTCGGCGTCTTCCCGCCCGTGGCGGCCGTCCTGCTGCCGCGCCTCGTCGGCGAGCGGCGCGCCCGCGAGCTGATCCTGACCGGCGAAATCTTCGACGCGCACGAGGCCCGCCGCCTCGGCCTCGTCAGCCACGTCGTCGAGAGCGCGCAGCTCGAAACGAAGCTTCAGGAGGTTCTCTCGAAGCTGCGCGAGCTGTCGGCCCCGGCCCTTGAGCTGACCCGCCGCGCCCTCGACGAGGCGCGCGGCCGCACCTTCGCCGAGGCCCTCGAACGAGTCGAAGACATCTACCTCAACGACCTGATGAAGACCGAGGACGCGCACGAGGGCGTCCGCGCCTTCATGGAGAAGCGCCGGCCCGACTGGAAGAACCTGTGAGACCCGGCCGCCGCCCCCGCCACGAGCCTGAAAGGCCGGCCGGCCGCATCCGCCTCCGCCTCGAAGCGCGCCTCGGTTTTTGACAGTCGCGGTCACGCTTCCTATCATCTTCGGCGAACGAATATTGAAGAACGGGCGATCCGCGGTTGGCGCCGCCCGGCGGTCGCCCTCTGTGGCGCTCGCCGGGCGGCAGTCGCCGCTTACGTGTAAGGATGAACGGGAGCAGAAAGAGATTCCGGGCGGCGCGGGCGGCGGCCCTCCTGCTGGCTGCGGCCCTCGCCGCGGGCGGCTGCCGCCGCGCGACCGAAGACGATCTGAGCTCACTGCCGCACGCCTTGAAGGGCGTGCCGGCCGCGCGGCTCGCCTTCCGGCTTGAGCCGGACGTGAGCGACGAGCTGCTGTCTATCATCGTCAAGCAGGAGGAGGCCGCGGCCGAGCCTCTGCCCGGCATCAAGACCGACTTCGAGACCCGGCGCGGCAACACCGAGGCGCTCATCCGCACCGTCCGCGACCCGACGGGCCAGCGGGCGCTGGCCGTCTACGGCACCAGCGAGACCGTCACGGACTTCCGCATAGACCTCTACGCGGCCGACGGCACCTTCATCCGCAACCTCCTGCCGCCCGACCTGACCGGCGTCTTCCCGACCGAGGTGGCATGGTCGCCCGACGGGCAGCACATCGTCTTCATCGGCATCCGCAACCCCGCGCTGCCGCCGCAGGGCCAGGCCGCGCCTGCGCCCCCGACCACGACGGCGCCCCCCGACCCCGGCTCCGCCCCCGTGCCCGAGCCGACGACGGCGCCGCTCATCCCCTCCGTCCCGGTCTTCTCGACCGAGCAGGTCTACGTAGGCGACCGCGACGGCTTCAACCTCCGCCCGCTCACGACGCGCGAGGGGCTCATCTACTTCAAGCTCGCCTGGGCGCCCGACGGGCGCAGCTTCGCCGCACTTGCCGCGCGCGAGAGCGAGTGGGAGTCGCGTCGCGCCGCCGCCCTGCTGCCGGCCGGGCGCCCACGTCTCATCACGCTCGAAGGGCAGGAGCGTCTGCTCGACGACCGTCTGACCCCGGTCGCGCCCGTCTGGTCGCCCGACGGCTCGAAGGTGGCGACCGCCTTCGACTACGACCTGGCCGTCTACGACGCCGCCGGCAGCGCGCCCACGGGCGGCAGCCTCCCGCTCGGCGACCAACTGCGCGCCGCCTCGGCCCGCTACGACGCGCGCGTCTTCGCCCGCGAGGCGAACGCGAACGGACAGGCGGGCGGCCCCGCGGCCCCCGGCGCGAACGCGCAGCAGGGCCAGAGCCCCGACGCGAACGCCGGTCAGACCCCGGCGCCGGGCACCGACCCGAACAGCGCCGAGGCCGTCCTCATCTCACACAACCCCATAGTCCGCCTCGAATGGATCGAGCCGGAAAAGCTCTACGCGCAGACGGCCTTCGTCCGCTTCTACCGCGACGAGCCGCTGCCCACCTTCAAGTACGCCCGCTGGCACCTCGTCTACCTGCACCCGCAGGCCGTCGTTATCAAATCCTGAGAGGGGAGAGGGGGAGAGGGGGAAGGGCAAGGGTAAGGGGAATGGCTGTCCCGAGGGCGAAAGCGTCCGCCATTGTTCGCGCCTCCTCCCCGCCCGCCGCCTCCCCTTTCAACCCTTTCCCTTTCTCCCTCTTTCCCCTCTTCCCCTTCTTCTCATTCGCCGGAGCCCTACTTTTATGACCTACAACAGCGTCGCAGAGATTTACGACTCGCTCGAACAGGCGCGCGCGCGCCTGCGCCGCAGCGTCGAGGGGCTGACGCCCGAACAGGAGCGCTTCAAGCCGGACTCGGCCCGCTGGTCAATCGCCGAGCTGGTCGAGCACATCGCCGCCTCCGAGACGAGCCTCCTCGGCCTCTTCAGGAAGATGCTCGCGCGCGCCGAGGCCGAGAGGCTCAGGCGCGAAGAGGGAGCGCCCTTCGCCCCGGTCTCGCTCGAACGCTTCGCCGAGCGCAGCCGCCAGAAGTTCGAGGCGCCCGAGATGATCCGGCCCGCGGGCGACGTGCCAATCGCCGACTCGCTGGCCCGGCTCGAACAATCGAGCGCCGAGCTGCGCGGCCTGCGCGCCGGCTTCGAGACCTTCGACTGCTCACGCCTGCGCTTCCCTCACCCGGCCTTCGGCCCGCTCGACCTCTACGAGTGGCTCGCCTTCAACGGCGCCCACGAGGCCCGCCACGTCGCACAGATCAGGGCGCTCAGGAGTGAGCTGCCCGCCGCCTCGTAGAGAGTTGTGAGTTGTGAGTTGCGAGTTGCCGGCCGCCTCCTGATGCGACTCGGGCCGCCCGTTGGCGCGCGGCGGGCGGCCCCGCTTGCGGCCCTCCGCGGACGGCTTCTATAATCCGATTCGCACTCAGACGGTCGCACGAGCCCTCTTAGCTCAACGGTCAGAGCAGCGGACTCAAGCTCTTTGAGCGGCCTAAGTGGATTCCGAAACGGTCTCCATACGGCCTTCAA
The DNA here is from genome assembly GCA_035645715.1 of Pyrinomonadaceae bacterium. Taxonomy (GTDB): domain Bacteria; phylum Acidobacteriota; class Blastocatellia; order Pyrinomonadales; family Pyrinomonadaceae; genus QHXN01. The sequence goes on along the minus strand of DASQMB010000039.1, from coordinate 43,067 downwards.
AGAAGGGTTGCGCGCGCGTCACACTCGGCCCCGCCCGCGGGGCGGCTTCAGGCGCTCGCGTAGAATCTGCCAAATTCGGGGAAGCCTAAGCCGCGAAAGCGGGACGGTAATCCCGAGCCAAGCCCCACACGCCTCGGCGCGCGGGGAAGGTGTAGAGACATGACGGTGGACGCGTAAAGCGAAGGGAATGTCCAGACCACGAACCCGTGGCCCCAAAACAGGGCGCGGCGCGGCGAAAGCCGAAGTGGTAAGCATAATCCGTTGGTTGTAGGTTCGAATCCTACAGAGGGCATCAGACAACCCTGCACGACCCCGATGGGGCGGCCACACAACCCCGGCCGCCCCGCCTCGCTCTTCACAACCTCATCCTTACGCCGAAAGGGCACACCCGGCCATGACCAAACGCCGCACCCCCCTCAAAGAACAGAACACGGACGTACCCGACGAAGTATCCGCCCTCATCGAGCAGGCCCGCGTTGAGGGAGCACTATCATTAGATTTATCTTTCAAGGAACTGACCCAGGTTCCAGCTTCAGTTGGGAATCTAACCCAGCTTCAGAGCCTCAACCTCTCATACAACAATCTGACACATCTACCAGAGTTTATCGGCAACCTGACTCAGCTTCAGGGCCTCTACCTCTGGAACAACAAATTGGTAAAGCTACCGGAGTTTATCGGCAACCTGACTCAGCTTCAGGGCCTCGACCTCTCAGGTAACAACCTGACGCATCTGCCGGAGTTCATCGGCAACCTGACTCAGCTTCAGAGCCTCTACCTGTCGGACAGCAAACTGGTAAAGCTACCGGAGGCAATCGGGAGATTATCGAAGCTTACTTACTTGTATCTTGATGGTAATAGATTGACGACACTGCCTGCCTCATTACGTGGGCTGAAGAACTTAGAGCAGCTTTACCTACACGGGAACAAAAAGCTCGCTCTGCCGGCGGAGGTATTAGGTAGAACGTGGCATGAAAATTTTGAGACTCCACCAGCTAATCCGGCCGATATTCTCGATTACTACTTCAGGACTCGCGGCGAGCCGCGGCCGTTGAACGAGGCGAAGCTAATACTCATCGGGCGCGGTGGCGTCGGGAAGACTTCAATCGTCAACCGGTTGGTTCACGGCAAGTTCGGGCGCGAGAAGAAGACCGAAGGCATCAACATCACCGAGTGGCCCATCAGGCTCAACGAGAAGGAAGACGTGCGGCTCAACGTCTGGGACTTCGGCGGGCAGGAGATCATGCACTCGACCCACCAGTTCTTCCTCACCGAGCGCAGCCTCTACCTGATCGTCGTCAGCGGGCGCGAAGGGCGCGAAGAGGAGGACGCCGAATACTGGCTCCGCTACGTCGAGAGCTTCGGCGCCGACTCGCCGGCCATCGTCGTCCTCAACAAGTCGCGCGAGCACCCTTCGGACGTGAACCGCCGCGCCCTCCAACAGAAGTTCCCCTTCATCCGCGAATTCATTAAGACCGACTGCAAGGACGGCCTCGGCCTCGACGAGTTGCGCCGCGCCGTCGAGCGCGAGACCGACCGCCTCGAATCCCTGCGCGACAAATTCCCCGCCAACTGGTTCGGCATCAAGGACAGGCTCGCGCGGATGCGCAAGAGTTACCTGAGCTTCGCCGAATACCGGAGCGAGTGCGCGCGCCTCGGCGAAGAGAACCCTGAGGCGCAGAAGGCGCTCGCCACCTACCTGCACCGCCTCGGCATCGCCCTCAACTATCGAGAAGACCCGCGCTTGCAGGACACGCACGTCCTCAACCCGCACTGGGTCACCGACGGCATCTACAAGATCATCAACTCCAAAAGGCTCGAACAGCAGAAGGGCGACATCCGTCTCGACGATCTCTCGGACATCCTCGACGCGCGGAGATACCCGCCGGCCATGCACCCCTTCGTCCTCGACCTGATGAAGAAGTTCGAGCTGTGTTTCAGCTTCCCAGGCGACGAGGGCCGCTTCCTCGTCCCTCAACTTCTCGACGTGCAGGAGCCGGAGGAAACCGCCCAGTTCGACCCGGCGCGCTGCCTCAACTTCCAGTACCACTATCCCGTCCTGCCCGAAGGGGTGCTGCCGCGCTTCATCGTCCGCACCCACGCCCTGAGCGAGGGCCGGCCGCGCTGGCGCACCGGCGCCATCCTTGAGTTCGAGGGCTGCCGCGCCCTCGTCAAGGCCGACGTGCAGGACAAGCGCGTCTTCGTCAACGTCTCCGGGCCGGCGCGCGGGCGCCGCCGCCTGCTGGCCGTCATCCGTTCGGACTTCGACCGCATCCACGGCGACATCCGCAACCTCAAGCCGCAGGAGATGGTCCCGCTGCCCGAAGCGCCCGCCGCCGTCGTGCCTTATCAGAAGCTTGAGGCGATGGAGAGAGAGGGGGTGCGGACCTTCCCCGAGTACGCCGACGGCCGCGTGCTCGAACTCGATGTGCGGGCGCTGCTCGACGGGGTGGACCTCGAAGAGACGCGGCGGCGCGACCCGCACGTTGACTTGCGCGAACGACCCGTGCGACTTTTCTACAGCTACTCGCACAAAGACGAGGTTCTGCGCAACGAGCTTGAGACGCACCTGAAGATACTGCAACGGCGCGGGCTGATAGACTCGTGGCACGACCGCAAGATCGAGGCCGGCGACGACTGGCGGCGCCAGATCAACGTCAACCTCGAACGAGCCGACATCGTTCTCCTGCTCGTCAGCGCCGACTTCATAGCTTCTGACTACTGCCACGAGGTCGAGATGAAGGCCGCGCTCGAACGACAAGCCAAAGGCGAAACGGTGGTGTTGCCCGTGATCCTGCGCGACGTGAACCTGAACGGCGCGGAGTTTTCCGGCCTGCAATACCTGCCGAAGGGCGGCAAGGCGGTCACGCTCTGGGATAACAAAGACTCGGCCTGGCGCAACGTCTCCGAGGGAATCGAAAAGGTGGCCGCGCGCCTGCGCGAGAAGCGGGGGCAGTTTTAAGATCGCCCGCAAGAGGATTCAATGACGAAGAAGGGCATGGTCGGCGTCGGCATCATCGGGACGGGGTTCGCGCGGACGACGCAACTCCCGGCCTTCCGCGCGTGCGAGGGCGCGAGGCTGGTGGCGGTGGCGAGCGGGCGCCGGGAGAACGCCGAGCGCGTGGCGCGCGAGTTCGGCATCCCCTCGGTCGCCTCCGACTGGCGCGAGGTCATAGCCCACCCGGAGGTTCATCTCGTCAGCATCGTCACGCCGCCCTCGACCCACGCCGAGATGACGCTCGCCGCGCTCGAAGCCGGCAGGGCCGTCCTCTGCGAGAAGCCGACGGCGATGAACGCCGACGAGTCGCGGCGCATGCGCGAGGCCGCCTCCTCCTCCGGCCTCTTCGCGCACCTCGACCACGAGCTGAGGTTTTTGCCGGCGCGGCGGCTGATGCGCGAGATGATTGCGGCCGGCGAGGTGGGGCGCGTGCGCCACGCCCGCCTGCTCTTCCGTTCCGACTCGCGCGCGTCGGCCGAGCGCGGCTGGGACTGGTGGTCCGACGCCGAGGCGGGCGGCGGCGTGCTCGGGGCCATCGGCTCGCACGCGGTTGATTCGCTGCGCTGGCTGCTCGCGTCGGAGGTCTCGCACGTCTCGGCCTCGCTGGCGACGCACGTCGCCGAGCGCACGGACCCGCAGACCAACCAACCGCGCCGCGTCACAACCGACGACGAGGCCACGCTGCTCCTACACTTCACCGAGACGGACACGGTCGGTCGGGCGACGGCGAGCGTCTCGCTCTCGGTGGTCGAGGCCGGGCCGCACGAGCACAGCGTCGAGGTTTACGGCTCGGAGGGCGCGCTGCGCGTTGACCAGAATGGCCGGCTGCTGCGCGCGCGCGTGGGCGAGGGGGCTTGGCGCGAGGTCGAAGTAGAGGACGAGGCGCCGCTCGCCGAGGGTTTGCGCGACAGCGAGTGGTCGCGCGGTTTCACCCTCTTCGCGCGCGAGATCGTCGCGGCGCTCGCCGCCGGACGCCGGGCCGTCGAAGGCGCCGCCACCTTCGACGACGGCCACCGGATTCAGCTCGTCCTCGACGCCGCGCGGGCCGCGCACGAGGGCGGCTGCCGAGTCACCGTCGCCGACTGAGCGCCGCGATACCCAAAGGTATGAGGCCGCCCGAAGGTTGATGAGAAGGAGACTCCTCTTCGTCTTCGTCGCCGCGCTCGCGCTCGGGGCGCTCGCCTTCTTCTTCGTCCTGCCGGCCGTGGTCGAGCGGCGACTGAACCGCGTAACCGTCGAACGGCCCTACGTAATCTCCGACCGCGCCCGCGAGCTTCACTCGCGCCTCTTCGTCGCGGACCTCCACGCAGACACCCTGCTCTGGGACCGAGACCCACTGGCCCGCTCCTCGCGCGGCCACGCGGACCTGCCGCGGCTACGCGAGGGCAACGTCTCCTTGCAGTTCTTCACCGCCGTCACCAAAACGCCGCGCGGCATGAACATCGAGCGCAACGAGGGCGACACGGACAACATCACGCCGCTCGTCTTCGCCATGCGCTGGCCGCGCGAGACCTGGACGAGCCTCAAGGCCCGCGCCCTTCACCAGGCTCGCAGGCTCCGCGAGGCCGAGGCCCGCTCGGGCGGCGCGCTCGTCATTCTCAGAAGCGCAGACGACCTTGAGCGTCACCTAGAAAGATGGCGCGTGCGGGCCGGCTCGGGCGAACAGCCGTTTGTCGCCGCCGTGCTCGGCGTCGAGGGCGCGCACGCGCTCGAAGGCGACCCGGCCAACCTCGACGCTCTCTTCGAGGCGGGCTACCGCATGGTCGGCTTCGTCCACTTCTTCGACAACGAGTTTGGCGGCTCGGCCCACGGCGCGGTCAAGGGCGGGCTGACGGGGCGCGGGCGCGAGCTGCTGCGGCGCATGGAGGCGCGCGGCGTCATCGCAGACCTCGCCCACGCCTCCGCGCGGACGCTTGATGACGTAACGGCTCTCGCCACGCGGCCCGTCGTCGTCTCGCACACGGGCGTGCGCGGCACCTGCGACAACGCGCGCAACCTGAGCGACGAGCAACTGCGGAGGGTGGCGGCCACGGGCGGGGTCGTCGGCATCGGCTTCTGGGAGACGGCCGCCTGCGGCGCAGACGCGCGCTCGATAGCCCGCGCCGTTCGCCACGCCGTCGGGGTAGTGGGCGCCCGCCACGTCGCGCTCGGCTCCGACTTCGACGGCGCGGTCGCCGTCCCCTTCGACGCCTCGGGCGTGGCGCTCCTGACCGAGGCGCTGCTCGCCGAGGGCCTGGCCGAGGATGAGATCGAGCTGATCATGGGCGGCAACGTCGTGCGGCTGCTCGCGGCTGCGCTTCCGCGCTGACGCCTGCCCCCGCGCCGCGCGCCTTAGTCTCGTGCCCTAACCTTGCGCCCGCGGCGCGACCTCTGCCATCATCCGCTGCCGCCCGCGCTTCGCAGACTTCGACGAGAAAAAGCCAGCCGGCCGCGGCCGAAGGGAGACCATTCATCATGCGAATACTGTTAGCCTTCGTCCTGCTCGCCGTAGCCTGCGCGGGCGCGGCGCCGCTCGCGGGCGCGGCGCCCGGACGGCAGGACGGCGGGGCCGCGAACAGGCAGGCGGGCGAGGGGGCCGCGGCCGAGGTGACGCGGCTCGAACGCGAGTGGCTCGACGCCTACGAGAAGAGCGACCCCGAGGCGATGGACCGCATCGTGGCCGAAGACTTCACCATCACCTTCCCCGACGGGCACGTCCAGACCAAGCCCGAGTTGATGAGACAGACGCGCGCGATGCGGCAGACGCCGCCGCCCGTCACGACCCGCTTCCGCACCGAGCAGGGCGCGGCCCGCGTCTACGGCGACACGGTCGTTCTCGTCGGCCTCGTCATCATAGAGACGACGCGGGGCGACAAGACCTCAACCGAGCGTTACCGCTACACGGACACCTACGCTCGCGTCGGCGGGCGCTGGCAGGTCGTCGCCTCGCACCTCTCGAACGCGCCCGCGCCCAAGCCCTGACCCGAGCCGACGTGGGCGAAAAGAGAACCGCAGAGGTGAGAGAAGGGCGTGTGGCGGCGCGCGTGCGCGTCGGCGTCGATACCGGCGGGACGTTCACAGACTTCGTCTGCCGCGCCGGCCGCCGCTCGCTCGTCTTCAAGCTGCCCTCGACGCCCGCCGACCCCTCGCGGGCCATCGCCGAGGGGCTCGCGCGGGCGGCGCGCGAGTTCGGCGCGCGGCCCGGCGATATCGAGGTCGTCCACGGCACCACCGTCGGCACCAACGCCCTGCTCGAACGAAAAGGGGCCCGCACGGCCCTCGTCACGACCGAGGGCTTCGAGGACGTGCTCGTCATCGGCCGGCAGGCGCGCCAGAGCCTCTACGATTTGAACTGGTCGCGCCACGCGCCACTCGTCCCCGAAGCCCTGCGCCTCGGCGTGCGCGAGCGGGTGGCGGCCGACGGCACCGTGCTCGTCCCGCTCGAAGACGAGGCGGTCGCCGCAATCGCCGCGAGGCTTCGGCGCGCGGGCGTCGAGGCGGTCGCCGTCTCGCTGTTATTCTCGTTCGCGCGGCCCGAGCACGAGCGGAGAATCGCGGCCGCGCTCGCCCGCGAGCTGCCGGGCGTGCCGCTCTCGGTCTCACACCGCATCCTGCCCGAATACCGCGAGTTCGAGCGCACCTCGACCGTCGCCGTCAACGCCTATCTCCAACCCCTGATGGGCACGTACCTGGGCCGTCTGTCGGCCCGCGTCGGGGCGCGCCGGCTGCGCGTGATGCAGTCGTCGGGCGGCAGCGTCTCGGCGCGCGTGGCCGCGGCCGAGCCGGTGAGAACCATCCTCTCGGGGCCGGCGGGCGGGGTGGTCGGCGCGCTGGCCGCGGCCCGCGCCTCGGGCTTCGCGGACCTCATCACCTTCGACATGGGCGGCACCTCGACAGACGTGGCGCTCTGCGCCGGCGGCGAGCCGCGGCTGACGAGCGAGGCCGTCGTCTCGGGCCTGCCGGTGGCCGTGCCCGTGCTCGACATCCACACGGTCGGGGCGGGCGGCGGCTCCATCGCGCGCGTTGACGCGGGCGGTGGCCTGCGCGTCGGGCCGGGGTCGGCGGGCGCCGACCCCGGCCCGGCCTGCTACGGCCGCTCGGAACTCCCGACCGTCACCGACGCCAACCTCGTCCTCGGGCGCTTCGGCGGCACGAGCCTCCTCGGCGGCGATTTCCCTCTCGACGAAGAACGCGCCCGCCGTGCCCTCTCCACTCTCGCCGCCGAGATGACGGATGCCGCGGGCCGCCGCGTCTCGACGACGGAGGCGGCGCTCGGCGTCGTCCGCGTGGTCAACGCCGGGATGGAGCGGGCGTTGCGCGCCGTCTCGGTCGAGCGCGGCCACGACCCGCGCGCCTTCACGCTCGTCACCTTCGGCGGGGCGGGCGGCCTGCACGCCGCGGAGCTGGCGCGCGCGCTGCGCGTCCCGCGCGTGCTCGTGCCGCGCGACCCCGGCGCGCTCTCGGCCGAGGGGGCGCTCCAGTCCGACGTGCTGAAGAACCTGAGCCGCACCGTCATGCTCGAAGCCTCCGACGGCGGAAGCCATGCGCGCCTCGAACGCGCCTTCGCCGCGCTTGAGCGCGAGGCCCGGCGCGCGCTGGCGGCCGAGGGCTTCGCCGACGAGAGGCAGCGGCACGAGCGGCTCGTCGCGGCCCGCTACCGCGGCCAGTCGTTCGAGCTCGAACTGCCGTGGGCCGGCGGCCGCTCCCTGCCCGCGCGCTTCCGCCGCGAGCACGAGCGGCGCTACGGCTACGCGCCGGAGGCGGGCGAGGTCGAGATCGTCAGCGCCCGCCTCCGCTCGACGGGCCTGATCGAACGCCCGCGCGCCGTCGCGCCCCGGTCGCCTCGTGATACGGACCGCGGCGCCGCGGTCCGACCGCAAAGCACGGCGCCCGTCATCTTCGAGGCGGGACGCCTCGGAGCGGCCGTCTACCGGCGCGACGAGCTGCCGGCCGGCGTCGTGCTCGAAGGCCCCTGCGTGGTCATCGAGTACTCTTCGACCACGCTCGTCCCGCCGGCGGCCCGCGCGCGCGTGGACCGCAGCTTTAACCTCGTCATCGAGCCGTGAGGCGGCCGAAGTCGCCTCCACCGACGGAGCCGCGACCGGCGCCCCGGCCGGCGAGGCGCGAGCGGCGGTTCAATTGACGGGCCGCTACGGACGTTTCAAACCGACGAGCCGGAACCCGAGCTTCAGATTCAACCCATGAGCCGCGACCGACGATTCGACCCGACCACGCTGGAAATCTACCGCGCTCTCTACACCTCGGTCGCAGAGGAGATGGGGCTCGTGCTGCGGCGGACGGCCCACTCGCCCAACATCAAGGAGCGGCGCGACTACTCGTGCGCGGTCTTCGACGCGCGCGGCCGCGTCGTCGCGCAGGGCGACCACATGCCGGTCCACCTCGGCTCGATGCCGCTCGCCGTGGCCGCCGCACTCGCCCAGGCGCCGCCCGGCCCCGGCGACGTGATCGCCCTCAACGACCCCTTCGCCGGCGGCACGCACCTGCCGGACGTGACGCTGGTGATGGGCGTCTTCGACGAAGGAGGAGAGGGGAAAGAGGCGAAGAGGGAAAGAGCCGAAGAGGGGAAGGGAGAAGGGGTGACGGTCGCGGCCGATTCGCGCCGGCAGGGGAAAGGGCGGGGGCGGGAGAAGGCGTCTCCTGACATCTCCCCCGCTCCCCCTTCCCCTCTCTTCTACGTCGCCAACCGCGCGCACCACGCCGACATCGGCGGCGCGACGCCGGGCTCGATGGGCGTCGCGCCGGACGTTTACGGCGAGGGCCTGCGCATCCCGCCGGTGCGGCTGGTGCGCGGCGGGCGCCTGAACGACGACCTGCTGCGGCTGTTGCTGGCGAACGTGCGGGTCGAGCGCGAGCGGCGGGCCGACTTCGAGGCGCAGCTCGGCTCGCTGAAGACGGGCGCGGCGCGTCTCATGGAGATAGTAGAGCGCGCGGGGGCGGGCGAGGCCGGAATTTACGCCGGCCACCTCATCGGCTATTCGGCCCGCCTCATGCGCGCGACCATCCGGGCCATACCCGACGGCGTCTACGAGGCCGTGGACGCGCTCGACTCGGACGGGGCCGGCGGCGGCCAAGTCGTCCTGCGCGCGCGCGTGACGGTGCGGGGCGAGCGGGCCGCGGTTGACTTCACGGGGAGCGCGCCGCAGGTGCGGGGGCCGGTCAACGCCGTCGAGGCGATTACGGTCTCGGCCGTGGCTTACGTCTTCCGCTGCCTCGTCGGGGCCGAGGAGGTGCCGGCGAGCGCGGGCCTGATGGAGCCCGTCGAAGTCGTCGCCCCGCGCGGCACGGTGGTCAACGCCGAGCACCCGGCGCCCGTGGCCGGCGGCAACGTCGAGACCTCGCAGCGCATTGTGGACGTGCTGTTCAAGGCGCTCGCGCCGGCCCTGCCCGCCCGCATCCCGGCCGCGAGCCAGGGCTCGATGAACAACCTGACCATCGGCGGCACGGACCCGCGCACCGGGCGCGAGTTCGCCTACTACGAGACCGTGGCCGGAGGCATGGGCGCGCGTCCCGCGGCCGACGGGGTCTCGGGCCTCCACACCCACATGACCAACAGCCTCAACACGCCGGCCGAGGCGCTTGAGTACGCCTACCCGCTGCGCGTGCGCGCCTACCGGCTGCGGCGCGGCTCGGGCGGGCGCGGCGCGCACGCGGGCGGCGACGGCGTCGTGCGCGAGATAGAGACGCTCGTGCCCGCGCGCATGTCGCTGCTCGCGGACCGGCGCGCGCGCGGCCCCTACGGCCTCTGCGGCGGCGAGGACGGCCAGCCGGGGCGCGACCTGCTCGTGCGCGGCGGCCGAGCGACGAGGCTCGAATCGAAGGGCTCCTGGGAACTACGCGCGGGCGACCGCGTCCGCGTCGAGACGCCCGGCGGCGGCGGCCACGGCCCCGCGACCATGCCGGCAAAAGGCGCGGCCCCGCGGCGCAAACGGCCTCCGAAAAAGACCGGGCGGTGAGTTTGTCGGCGACGCGAGGGCGAGCCGGCGACGGGAGGACGAGCCGGCGGCGTTGACTGCGGCGGGAGAGGCGGCCCGGCCGCATCGAATGCGCGGTCTCGACGAGCGCACTGTTCGCACGTCGGCGGCCGCGCCGTCCGCCGCCTCGGATTTAAGTCCGCGCGGCTGGACGCGGGGCGGTCTTTCGCCTCTTCCGACGCCACCGACGCCACCGCACCCTCTTTTCCCGCGCGCGGGTCCGCGCCCTTCGTTTAGAATGGCGAAACTTACGGGCGCCGCCAGCCGTCTACACTCGGGCCGGACGGCGCCCGTGCCGGCGGCGCCGGCGGGCCGTGTGCGATGACGATTGAAGCGGGAACTCGGGTCGGCAAGTACGAGGTGCAGGAACTGCTCGGGTCGGGCGGGATGGGCGAGGTCTATCGCGCGCTCGACCTGGAGCTGAGGCGCGCCGTCGCCCTCAAGTTCGTGCCCGCAGACATCGCCGACGACCAGAAGCGAATGCGCCGCTTCGAGCAGGAGGCGCTGGCCGCCTCGGCGCTCAACCACCCGCACATCCTCACCGTCTACGACATCAGCACCGCCCCCGACGGCCGCCGCTTCTTCGCCACCGAGCTGGTCGACGGCCTCACTCTGCGCGACCACCTGAAGGCGCGCCGGCCCCGGCTCGGCGAGGTGCTCGACATCGCCTCGCAGATCGCCTCGGCGCTCGTCGAGGCCCACGCCAACGGCATCGTCCACCGCGACATCAAGCCCGACAACGTGATGGTGCGCCGCGACGGCTACGTCAAGGTGCTCGACTTCGGGGTGGCGAAGGTGTCCGGCACCCCCGGCGCCTCCGTGGACTCCGAGGCCGCCACGCGTGCCCTCGTCATGACCGACGCCGGGGCCGTCATGGGGACGGCCTCCTACATGTCGCCCGAGCAGGCCGCCGGCGCGGACGTGGACCACCGCACAGACATCTGGAGCCTCGGCGTCGTCCTCTACGAGATGCTGACCGGCCACCTCCCGTTCAAGGGGCGCTCGGCCAGCCACACCATCGTCTCCATCCTCGACGACGAGCCGCCGCCGCTCGCGGCCTACCTGCACGACGCGCCCGAGGCTTTGCAGGAGGTCGTCTCCGACGCGCTGACGAAGGACCGCGACGCGCGCTTCCAGACGGCCAAGCAGATGCTCTCGAAGCTGCAACGCCTGCGTCGGCGGCTGGACGCGGGCGTCAACCTCGACCACAGCGTCACGCCCGAGGGCGGCTCGACTTCGAGCGGCGAGGTGACGGCGCGCACGCTGGCCGCCGCGCGCCTGTCGGGCGGCACGGCGACCGGCGACCACCGCACGCTGCCGCTGCGCGGCCCCGAGCCGACGCACCCGACCGGGTCGGGGGTCGGGCCGCAGTCGTCGGCCTCGCGGCGGACGCTGAGGCTGGCGCTCGTGGCGGTAGCCTGCGTCGCGCTGCTCGGCCTCGCGGCCTTCGGGCTCTACCGCCACTCTGCGCGCCGGGCCTGGCCGGCCGAGCCGCACGCGCCGCTCTCCTCGATGAAGTTCTCGAAGCTGCCGGCCGGCGGCGGGCAGGCCGCGGCCGCGCTCATCTCGCCGGACGGCAAGCTGATCGCGCGCGCCGTCGAGGACGCGGGCCGCGCCTCGCTCAGGGTGCGGCAGGTGGCCTCGGGCGGCGAGCGCGAGCTGTTCGGCTCGGCCGACCACTACGTCCACGGGCTGACCTTCTCGCCCGACGGCGAGTACGTCTACTACGTGCTCGGGCGCAAGGGGCAGACCTTCCAGGACCTCTACCGCGTCGGGCTGCTGGGCGGCGAGCCTCAGCGGCTCATAGCCGACGTGGACAGCGCCGCCGCGCTCTCGCCCGACGGCCGCCGCGTCGCCTTCCGCCGCCACATCCCGAAGACGCGCGAGGAGACCATCGTCCTCGCCTCGCTCGACGGCGGCGAGGGGCGCACGCTCGTCACGAAGTCCGCGCCCGAGCAGATCATGGCGCCGGCCTGGTCGCCCGACGGCGGCCGCATCGCCTACGCCCTGAGCGGCCGCGACGCCGAAGGGTACTACGTCAACGTCGAGGCGGTGCGCGTGGACGACGGGCAGGTCGAGCCGGTCTCTCGCGCTCGCTGGCGCGCGATAGGCGACCTGCGCTGGCTGCCCGAGGGCGCGGGGCTGCTGATGACTGCGCGCGACCGCGCCTCGCTGCCGAGCACGCCCTTGCAGCTCTGGCACGTCGCCTACCCCGGCGGCGCGGCCGACCGCATCACGAACGACCTGAACAACTACCACGCCGTCAGCCTCACGGCCGACGCGCGGACGCTGCTCACGCTCGTCACCAACGTCAGCGCGCAGCTCTGGGTCGCGCCCGACGGCGACGCCGACCGCGCCCGGCAGGTGACGGCCGGCGGCGCCAACGGCCTGAGCGGCATCTCCTGGACCCCCGACGGCCGACTCGTCTACGACTCGGACGCGAGCGGCAACCACGACGTGTGGGTCGTCGGCGGCGACGGCTCGGGCGCGCGGCAGCTCACCTTCGACCCGAACTCCGACAGCGCGCCGGCCGCCTCGCCCGACGGCCGCTACGTCGTCTTCTACTCGAACCGCGGGGTGGGGTGGGGCGTCTGGCGCGTCAACGCCGACGGCGGCGACGCGAAGGAGCTGGTCCGGAACATAGACATGATGCAGAGCCTCCAGTGGTCGCCCGACGGCGCGCGCGTCTACTACACGACGCGCGCGCCCTCGGGCAACAACGCGCTCTGGTACGTGCCGGCCGAGGGCGGCGAGCCCGTCAAGGTGGCCGACGAGCGGGTCGGCTACGCGCGCGTCTCGCCCGACGGCAAGAGCTACTACACCACCTGGCAGGAGAGCACGGGGCCGGACGCCGTGCCGAAGCTGATAGTCGCCCCGGTCGAGGGCGGCGGCCCCGCGCGCGAGATAGAGGTCTCGAACAAGGACGTGACGTTCCCCGGCCACTGGTCGCCCGACGGGCAGGCCGTTGATTACGTCATCACCCGCGACGGCGTCGGCAACGTCTGGCGCCTGCCGCTCTCGGGGGCGGCCCCCAAGCCGCGCCAGTTGACCGACTGGAAAAGCTCCTACCTCTACCGCTTCGCCTGGTCGCGCGACGGCCGCCAGCTCGCCGTCTCGCGCGGCGCACCCGTCGTCGATATGATCCTCATCAACGGCTTCCGCTGAGAATCACGCGCGCCCGGTCAGTCAGGCAGCCCGTCGGTTTGAAGGCCGACGGGGTCGGCGCCCGCGCCCTTGAGGTGGTCAACCACGCGCGCGACGGGGCCGTAGGCGAGCGTGCGGGGGGCGCGCACAAAGACCGTGCGCTCGATGCGCAGGTCGGGCGGGAGGTCTGTGCGCGCTTCGAGGCCGGCCTTCCAGGCGCCGGCGGCCTTGCGCTCCTGCCACTCGCGCTCGACGCGCGCGGCCACCCCGCCGGCCTGCTCGACGGTCCCCTCGGCCACGACCTGACTGCCGCGCCACAGCACGACGCGGCCGCCCCCCTCGACCTCGACGACGAGCGTGCGCGGGCTCATCAAAACTCTCACGTCTTCCGGCGGCGGCTCGGGCACCAGCGTCTTGAAGCGGGCTGGCCTGAGCGGCGTCACCACCATGAAGATGATGAGGAGGACGAGCAGGATGTCGATGAACGGCGTGACGTTGATGACGGGCGCGCTCGTCTCGCCGCGGCGGATTTCGGTGTTGTGGGTCTCTTTCATGTCTCGCCTCGCGTCCGTGGTGTTTAAGGTAAGCACGCGGGGCCGGGGCCGCGGTCTCGCCGCGGCCGCCTCGTCGCGCGTCGCCCCTTCGTGCCGCCCGTTAGACACCGCCGCGCCCGCGCTGTTCCGCGCCCGGGCGTCTCAGCCCCGGCCCGCCGACTGAAGACGGCGCCTCGACCGCCGCCGGCGGCATTGCTGCCGGGCCCACGTTCTCAGCCCTTACTCTCGGTCTTGTCGTAGGCGGTGCGGGCCTTGTCGAGCAGGTCGCGGCGGTCGAGGATGTAATGGAGCTTGACCGTGCGGTCGCCGCCGGCCAGTTGCTCGACGAGGTGTTCGAGGAGGTCGAAGCGGTCGGGGGGCGGCTCGGCCGTGGGCGCGGGCATATCGGCGTCGGGGGCCTGCTGCCTGAGGCCGGTGCGGGTCCGGCGGAGCAGTTCGGGCAGCGTGAGGCGGCCCTCGAAGGTGCGGCCGCCGTGGCGGTGCGAGCGGCTGACGAGGTACTGGACGACTAGCACTTCGTTGTAGAGCTGCGGCGCGAGGAAGAGGCGCGCCCCGTCGCGCTCCCAGCCCTCTTCGAGCCGCTGTGAGCGGCGGACGCGCGCCGCCGCGCTGTCGAAGGCCGCGGACCAGTCCGTCTTCGGCTCGCGCCGTTCGAGGTAGGCGCGGGCCGCCGCGCGCATCCACGCCTCTTCGTCCTCGAAGTCGAGCCCCTGCCCGAGCCTTTCGAGCCAGTCGAAGAAGACCTCGCGCGCCGTCCGCTTCTCTTCGGTGACGACGAACTGCTCGTCCTTCGTCGGCAGGCTCTTGACGAGCGCGCGGCGCGCGGCGTCGGTCTGCCGGCCGCCCTCGACGCGGTAGAGGGTGAGGAGCGCGTGCCAGCGCTTCGAGGCGTCGCAGTAGGGGCAGCGCGGGTGGCGCTCGCCCTCGGTCGCGTCGAAGAAGGGGCGCCGGGGCTCGCGCGCCGTCAGCTCGGCCGGTGTCGGGTTGTAGCGGCGGACTTGCGCGTAGGCCGTGCGCGGCGCGAGGCCCAACTGCTCTGTGAAGAGGCCGAAGACGCAGGCGAGGCAAAGCGAGCGCCCGTGCCGGACGACGAAGCCCGCGGGCAGCGCCCCGAAGTCGGGCGCCTCGCCCGCGGCTTTTTTGGACTTCACGGCCCTTTTCTCGGCGCCCTTCTGGGCTTTGGTTTTCGAGGCGGGCATCGTAAGTCGTCGGGGCGAGCAGTCAGGGCGAAGACGTAAGACTGACGAGGCGGGGCGGACCCGTCTCGCCTGCGCGCGCGCGGGCCGGCAGTAGGGCGCGGGCGGGTCGGCGGCCGGCTGTCAGTCGCCCGCCGCGGCGCGGTTCGGCGCGATTGAGACGAGGGCGGGCGAATCGAAGGCCGCGGACGGGTCGAAGGCGTCGGCGTGGCCGAGCGCGGCGTCGAGCTCGGCCCCCACGTCGCCGGTGGCGGCGCGCAGGTTCCTGAAGTCGAAGAGCCTGTGGTCGAGCAGGTGCGAGGGCGCGGCGTTGCCGAGCGCCGTCAGCATCGAGGCGCGGACGTTCGGAATCTCGCGCTCCAGCTCGGCGACGAGGCGGCCGACGCGCGCCCGCTTCAGGTTCTGCTGCGAGCCGCAGAGGTCGCACGGGATCACGGGGAACTGTTTCTCGGCGGCGAACTCGCGGATGTCGCTTTCGGAGCAGTAGGCCAGCGGCCGGATGACGGTGTTGCGCCCGTCGTCGGAGCGCAGGACGGGCGGCATCGCTTTCAGCTTCCCGACGAAGAAGAGGTTGAGGAGGAAGGTGGCGATGATGTCGTCGGCGTGGTGGCCGAGCGCGATCTTGGTACAGCCCTCCTCGACCGCCGTGTCGTAGAGGATGCCGCGCCGCAGCCGCGAGCAGGCCGAGCAGTAGGTCTTGCCTTCGGGCACCAGTCGCTTGACGACCGAGTAGGTGTCGCGCTCGACGATGCGGTAGGGCACACCGCGCGACTCAAGGTACTCCGGCAGGACGTGGGCGGGGAAGCCGGGCTGCTTCTGGTCGAGGTTGACGGCGAGCAGCTCGAAGCGGACCGGCGCGCGCTTCTGCACGTCGAGCAACAGATCGAGCAGGGTGTGGCTGTCCTTGCCGCCCGAGAGGCAGACCATCACGCGGTCGCCGTCCTCGATCATGTTGAACTCTTTGATGGCCTCGCCCATCCGGCGCAGCAGCCTGGTCCTGACCTTGCTTTCGACGAACACCCTCTGACGAACCCCTTCCGGCCGCGGGCGGCGGCGAGATTTGCGCCCCAAGTTTTAAGCCACGCGCCGGGGAGATGCAAACGCGCCGCCGGCCCTACATCAGCCTCTCTATCATATCGACTGTTCTGGCGGCCGCTTCGTGGTCGAGCCCCGCGCGGTCGCGGATGAGCGCGACCGCCGCCGGCTTGTCGCCCGCCCGGAGCAGGCGCTCGACCTCGGGCGCCAGCTCGCGCCCGATTTCGAGCTTCGAGCGGCCGCGCGGCGGGTTGAGCGAGGACGGCGCGCCGAAGTCTATGCCGCCCTGCTCGATCATGACGTTGCGGGCGCGCTCACGGCGGCGCAGCACCGAGACGATGACCAGCGCCAGCAGGAAGCCGAAGACGCCGACGACGAGGTAGCTGATGAAGGGTCCTTCGTTCATGTCGGCCGGCGCCTCTCCTCTGCCATTCCTCAGCCCTGCGCGAGGTGTTCGCGGAAGAAGTCCACGGTGCGGCGCCAGGCGTCCTCGGCCGCGGCGCGGTCGTAAACGTCGGGCCGAGTGTCGTTGAAGAAGGCGTGGTCGGTGCCGGGGTAGATGTGCGTCTCGACCTGTTTGCCGTGCTCTTTGAGCCTCGCTTCGAGCGCGCGGACAGAGTCGGGCGTGACGAACGAGTCGCGCTCGGCGAAGAGGCCGAGCACGGGCGCGCTCAGGGCGTCGAAGTCGGGCTCGACCTTCGGGTGGATGCCGTAGAAGACGACGCAGGCGCCGACCCGCTCGTTCTTCGAGGCGGCGTAGAGCGAGAGCGCCCCGCCCATGCAGAAGCCGATTGTGCCTACTCGGCCGCCCTCGACCTCATCGCGCCCGAGCAGGTAGGAGACGGCGCCCGCGAGGTCGCGCTCGGCCCGGGCGATGTCGAGGGCCATCATCATCTTGCCGGCCTCGTCGGGCGAGCGCGCCGTCTCGCCGTGGTAGAGGTCGGGCGCGAGGGCGACGAAGCCCGCGCGGGCGAAGCGGTCGGCCACGTCCTTGATGTGCGGCACGAGCCCCCACCACTCCTGGATGACGACGACGCCGGGGCCGCGCCCCCCCTCGGGCGTCGAGAGATAGCCCCGCGCCGCGTTGCCATTGCTCTTGAACTCCACCATCTGACCGGCCATTTGACGTTTGTCCCTCCTGTCGTTCGCCTGCGCAAAGTAGTGCGGGAAGAGAAGCGCGGCCGGCCGCGCCACCGTTTTATGCGCGGGGCTTTGCGCCCTTGTCAAGGCGGCGGCGCGGGCGGCGGCCGAAGGGCGAACAGGTTTGCTCTTGTCACCCTCCGGCCGATGCCTTATCATCGCCGGGCTCTCTCGGAGGGACTCGCTGTTTCAAACCCGGCCGCGCCCGCTCTCGGATGTCGGCCTCGCCACAAGAATCAATCGGCTTTCATCTTTCACGCGCGCGGGCCGCCGCCCGGGCCTCCCACGGCCCGAACGCCCCGCGGACCGCTTCCGTAGACCCGCGGCCGGGCCGGCCCCCGCAGGCGCCGCCACTGACCGCCGCCAGCATTTTCAGGGAGAAAGCGACATGTTTAGACCGGGAAGAAATCCGAAGGACACGACGCCGCAGGCGGACGAGACCGCCGACCACACCCCCGGCCACGGCGGCCAGTCACACGCGGGCAGCCCGAGTTACGCCGGCGGGACCTCCGGCCTGACCAACGGCCCGGCCAACGCCACGGAGGCTTACCAGCAGTCGGTCCACACGCAGACGACCTCGCGGGCCGTCACCGAGAGCGAGTCGCTGGCGCGCGACATCAAGGAGGGGACGCTGACGGGCTTCGTCGGCAACGGCACGTCGTTGACGGGCGAGGCCAGCTTCAAGGGCATGCTCCGGGTGGACGGCCATCTTTCGGGCCGCGTCTCGTCCGAGGACGGCACGCTCATCGTCTCGACCAACGGCCAGGTGGACGCCAACGTCGAGGTGGCCGTCGCTCAAATCTACGGCACCGTCAACGGCGACATCATCGCCTCGAAGCGGATCGAGATGGGGCGCGTCGCCCGCGTCACGGGCAACATCCAGACGCCCGCCCTCGTCATCGAGAGCGGCGCCCTCTTCGAGGGGGGCTGCCGCATGGTGCAGCTCAAGGAGTCGCTCGACAAGAAGGAGGGGAAGGACGCGAAGGACGCCGGCCAGGGCTACAAGCCCGGCGCCACCGCCCGCGAGTCGGGCGCGACCGACGCCGCATCGTCCTCCACCGCCTCCACCGCCTCCTCGGGCGCGCCCGTAACCGACGCCACCTCGAAGGCCGCGAGCTGAGGCCGGAGCCGGCCCCGAGTCAGGGCCGAAAAAGGAGGAGGCACGCCGGCGCGGCGTGCCTCCTCCTTTTGGCGTTTCCGGCCCGCCGCGCCTCCGCGGAGAGTCGCTTGAGTTTGCTTTCCGCGCGGCGTTAGAATGGCCCCGAAACGAACGGGCGGCCGCGATGTTCTTCCCTGTGCGGCCCGCCCTTCACGGCCGGCGAGCCGGGCCGCCGCGGCGAGGCGCCCCGCGCCCCGCGCGTCTTCCGTCCCACTCTAGCGAAAGGCCGAGCGAAAACCCTATGAGCGCCATCATCGAGAACCCGCCAGCCGAACAGGCCGGCAGAGGTCTGGAAGAGATCGAGACCGTGACGATCCGCTTCGCCGGCGACAGCGGCGACGGCATGCAGCTCACGGGCACGCAGTTTACGAACACCTCGGCCGTCGTCGGCAACGACATCTCGACGCTGCCCGACTTCCCGGCCGAGATTCGCGCGCCCGCCGGCTCCTTGCCCGGCGTCTCCGGCTTCCAGCTCAACTTTTCGAGCCGCGACATCCGCACGCCCGGCGACCAGCCGAACGTGCTGGTGGCGATGAACCCGGCGGCGCTCAAGGTCAACCTCGCCGACCTCGAAGAGGGCGGGACCGTCATCATCAACTCCGACGAGTTCAACAAGGACAACCTGAAGAAGGCCAACTACCAGTCGAACCCGCTCGAAGACGGCACGCTGCGCGGCTACCGCGTCCACAAGCTCCCGATCACGACGCTCAACATCCGCGCCTTGCAGGAGGCCGGCGTCCAGCTCTCGCGCAAGGAGATGGACCGCTGCAAGAACTTCTTCGCCCTCGGCGTCCTCTACTGGCTCTACGACCGCCCGATGGAGCCCTCGCTCGAATGGATTCGCGCGAAGTTCTCGAAGCACCCGGAGGTCCAGAAGGCCAACGAGATCGCGCTCCGAACCGGCTACAACTTCGCCGACACCACCGAGGTCTTCACCACCCACTACACGGTCCGCAAGGCCGTCATCGCGCCGGGCAGGTACCGCAAGATCACTGGCAACGAGGCGACGGCCATCGGCTTCGTCACCGCGGCCGAGCTGGCGGGCCGCCAGCTCTTCTACGGCTCGTACCCGATCACGCCGGCCTCCGACATCCTGCACGAGCTGTCGCGCCACAAGAACTTCGGCGTCAAGACCTTTCAGGCCGAGGACGAAATCGCGGCCGTCTGCGCGGCCATCGGCGCCTCGTTCGCCGGCCACATCGGCGTGACTGGGACTTCCGGCCCCGGCGTCGCCTTAAAGCAGGAGGCCATCGGCCTCGCCGTGATGACCGAACTCCCGCTCGTCATCATCAACGTCCAGCGCGGCGGCCCCTCGACGGGCCTGCCCACGAAGACCGAGCAGGCCGACCTCTTCCAGGCCGTCTGGGGGCGCAACGGCGAGTGCCCGGCCGTCGTCATCGCCCCGGCCACGCCGGCCGATTGCTTCCACATGGCGATTGAGGCCGTCCGCATCGCCTTCAAGTACATGACGCCGGTCTTCTACCTCTCGGACGGCTACCTCGCCAACGGCGCCGAGCCGTGGGCCGTGCCAGAGGTCGAAGACCTGCCCCGCATCGAGGTCAAATTCGCCGAAGACCCCGAGGGCTTTTTGCCCTACCGGCGCGACCCCGAGACGCTCTCGCGCCCCTTCGCCCTGCCCGGCACGCCCGGCCTCGAACACCGCATCGGCGGCATCGAGAAGCAGCACGAGACCGGCAACGTCAACTACGAGCCGGAGAACCACCACTTCATGGTGACGATGCGGCAGGCGAAGGTGGACCGCGTCGTGCGCGACGTGCCCGACGCCGAGGTCTTCGGCGACGCGGAGGGCAAGGTGCTCGTGGTCGGCTGGGGCTCGACCTACGGGTCGATCACGTCGGCCGTCGAGCGGCTGCGCGAGCAGGGCAAATCGGTGTCGAGCGTCCATTTGCGCCACCTCAACCCGTTCCCGGCGAACCTCGGCGACGTGCTCCGCCGCTTCGAGACCGTCATCGTCCCCGAGATGAACCTCGGGCAGCTCTCGACGATGCTGCGGGCGAAGTACCTGGTTGACGCCGTGGCCTTCTCGAAGGTCAAGGGCCGCCCCTTCCAGATACGCGAGATCGTCCGCAAGGTCGAAGAGTATTTGTGAGGTGAGGCGCGGGCCGCCCGGCCCCGGCGCCGAGCATCAAAGACTTTTCAGCATCCGAGAAGGGAAGAGCGATGAGCAGCAGCGGAAACGGCAGCGACGGCGGCGACGGCCGCCACCCGGTTGACGAGAAGGCGGCGCAGAGCATCGGCGGCAACGTGGCAGGCGGCGGGCCGGCGCCCGAGAGCGAGCCGGGCTCGGTCGTGGCGGGGCGTCCGGCGCCGCCGCCCGGCAAGCTGACGAAGGCCGACTTCTCCTCGGACCAGGAGGTCCGCTGGTGCCCGGGCTGCGGCGACTACGCCATCCTCAACGCCGTGCAGAAGGTGATGCCCGAGCTGGGCGTCGCGCGCGAGAAGATCGTCTTCGTCTCAGGGATCGGCTGTTCCAGCCGCTTCCCCTACTACATGAACACCTACGGCTTCCACACGATCCACGGGCGGGCGCCGGCCGTCGCCACCGGCATCAAGTCGGCCAACCCGGAGCTTTCGGTCTGGGTCATCACCGGCGACGGCGACGCGCTCTCCATCGGCGGCAACCACTTCGTCCACGCCATCCGCCGCAACCTCGACATCAACTACGTCCTCTTCAACAACCGCATCTACGGCCTGACGAAGGGGCAGTACTCGCCGACCTCGGAGTTCGGCAAGCGCACGAAGTCAACGCCGATGGGCGTGATTGATTATCCGATCAACCCCGCCTCGCTCGCCATCGCCTCGGAGGCCACCTTCGTCGCCCGCGCCATCGACATAGACGTGAAGCACCTCTCGGCGATAGTGACGGCCGGGGCGGCGCACAAGGGCGTTTCGTTCATCGAGGTCTATCAGAACTGCAACATCTTCAACGACGGCGCCTTCGACTCGTTCGCCGCCCGCGAGGCCCGGCCCGAGAACGTCCTCTACCTCGAACACGGCCGGCCGATGGTCTACGGCAAGAACCGTGACAAGGGCATCCGCATGAACGGCACGCAGCCCGAGGTGATCCAACTCGGCCCCGAGACCGGCCTCACCGAAGACGACTGCCTCGTCCACGACGCCGGCCTCAAAGACCCCTCGGTCGCCTTCATGCTCGCGCGCATGGAGCACCCGGACTTCCCGCAGCCCATCGGCATCTTCCGCGACGTAGAGCGCGAGACCTACGAAGACCTGCTCGCACGGCAGATCGAGCAGGCCGTCTCGCGCCAGGGGCGCGGCCAGCTCCACAAGCTCATCCACAGCGGCGACATGTGGACCGTCGAGTAAAAGGAACCAAGACCGCCAACGGCCATAAAGCCGAGGGGGCCGCGTCATCAGAAGATGACGCGGCCCCCTCTCTTTTCAGCATGGCCCGGCACGCACGGCGCCGGCCCTCAGCCATCAAACTAAAAACTAAAAACCACGATCAAGCTTTCTCCAACCCGGCGTATTTCTCGATCAGCTTCTTCTGGCCGAAGCCGGGGAAGCTGACGAGGAGCTTGGCCGAATCTCCGGCGCCCTCGCGCCGGAGGACGAGCCCGCGGCCGTACTTCGGGTGGCGGACGTGCGTGCCGGGCACGAAGCCTTCGGCCTTCGAGGCGGATGATGACGAGGAAGAGGCCGGCCGGCCGGCCGCCGCGGGCCTGTCCGCGGGCGACGACGACGAATGTTTCGTCGGAGCGGGGCCGCGCCCGGCGGGCGGCGCGTTCGCGGGGCGGCCCGAGGCGGCGTTGCGACTGATCTGGTCGCCGCGCTGTCGGAAGAACTCGGCAATGGAATCGACGCTGTCGTAGGTCTTGCCGCCGTAGGTCTTCTCGGGCCTGGCCGTTTCGCCGCGCAGGGCGCGGGCGGCGTGGCGCGCTTCGAGCGCCGAAGAGCTGCGCGCGAACGAGAGCCACGAGCCGCCGCGCGAGAGGTCTTCCATCAATTCGTGCGGCAGCTCGTTTAAGAACTGCGAGGGCTCCGAGGCCATCTCCTCGCCGTAGACGCGGCGGCGCATCGCGTGAGAGACGTAGAGGAAACGCTCGGCCCGCGTGATGGCGACGTAGCAGAGGCGCCGCTCCTCTTCCAGTTCGGCCGGGTCGGCGGCCGCGCGCGAGTGCGGGAAGAGGCCGTCCTCCATGCCGACCACGAAGACGGCCGGGAACTCAAGCCCCTTGGCCGAGTGCATGGTCATCAGCGTGACGGGCGCGTCCGTGCGGTACTGGTCCGTGTCGGAGACGAGCGCGGCGGCGTCGATGAAGTCGCGCAGGCCGCCGCCCTCCTCGCGGTCGTAGTCCACGGCCGCGTTGACCAGCTCCTGCAAGTTCTCAAGACGCGCCTCGGCCTCCTCGGAGTTCTCGGCCTTGAGCGAGTCGGCGTAGCCCGTGTCGAGGATAGCCGCCTTGACCACCTCCGAGGCCGGCTGCTTCTGCGCCGCCTCCACCAGCCCCACGACGAGCGACTGGAACCCCTTAAGGGCCGAGACGGCCCGCGGGCCGAACCCTTCGCCGCTGCCCGTGACGATGCCGATGGTCTCCCAGAGCGAGACGCCGTAGTCTTTGGCGCGCCGGTCGAGCTCGTCCAGCGTCTGCTTGCCGAGGCCGCGCGTCGGCGTGTTGATGACGCGCAGCATCGCCACGGAGTCGTGCGGGTTCAGGGCCAGCTTGAGGTAAGAGACGATGTCGCGCACCTCGGCCCGCTCGTAGAAGGAGAAGCCGCCGACGATGTTGTAGTTGATGCCGGAGCGGCGCAGCGCCTCCTCGAAGACGCGCGACTGGGCGTTGGTGCGGTAGAGGACGGCGGCCCGCGCCTCGGGGTCGAGCCGCCGGTGCTCCTCGATCTTGGCCGCCACGAAACGCGCCTCGCCCTCGGCGTCCATCGCCTGGTAGTAGCGGATGGGCGCCCCCGCCGGGTTCGAGGTCCACAACTCCTTCTCCTTCCGCTCGGTGTTGTGGCGGATTACGGCCCCGGCCGCGTCGAGGATGTTCTGCGTCGAGCGGTAGTTCTGTTCGAGCTTGATGGCCCGCGCCTCCGGGTAGTGCTGCTCGAAGTTCAGGATGTTCGAGATGTCGGCCCCGCGCCATCGGTAGATGCTCTGGCTCTCGTCGCCGACGACGCAGACGTTCTGCTGCCTGCGTGTGAGGAGGTTGATGAGGGCGAACTGAAGGGCGTTGGTGTCCTGGTACTCGTCCACGAGGACGTAGCGGAAGCGTTCGTTGTAGTAGTCGCGCACGTCCTCGCGCTTGCGCAGGAGGCGGACGGCCTTAATCAGCAGGTCGTCGAAGTCGAGCGCGTTGTTGTTGACGAGCCTCTCCTCGTAGAGGCGGAAGACGCGTGCGATGGCCGCGCGCCTCTCGTCGCCGTGCTCGACGCGGGCGGCGTACAGCTCGGCGTCGAGGCCGCTGTTCTTGGCGTGGCTGATGGCCGACTGGGTCTGGCGCGGGGCGAGGCGCTGGTCGTCGTAGCCGAGGTCTTTGATGCAGCCCTTCACGACGCGCGCCGAGTCGTCCTGGTCGTAGATGGTGAAAGAGCGCGTGTAGCCCTCCTCCAACTTCTCGATCTCGCGCCGGAGCATGCGGACGCACAGGCTATGGAAGGTCGAGACGAGCGGCGCGCTCTCCAGGCGCCGGCCGCCGAGCAGCTTCTCGACGCGCTCGCGCATCTCCTGCGCCGCCTTGTTCGTGAAGGTGACGGCCAGGATGTTGTGCGGCGGCACGTGCTTTTCGGAGATGAGGTAGGCGATCCTGACGGTGATGACGCGCGTTTTGCCCGAGCCCGCCCCCGCAAGGATGAGCAGCGGCCCCTCGGTCGCCAGGACGGCTTCGCGCTGCCGCTCGTTCAGAGAAGAGAGTAATTCCATTGGTCGGAGGCCGGCAGTTTTTAGTTTTTAGCCGGATGCAGCAGCGGGCCGCGCGCCGGCTGCTGGAAACTGAAAACTGGAAACTAGAAACTACTTGATCAACTTCTGTATCGCCTTGAACTGCTCGTGGCGCGCGTCGCGGAGCAGCTCGAAGAGGGCCATCTCGGTCGAGGAGGGGAGCGCGCCCGAGCGGAACATCTTCGCCAGGCCGACCTCGCGGTTCTGGGCCGTGCGCGAAGAGATGCAGTCAGTCAGCAGGTGAACCTGAAACCCGCGCGCCAGCAGGTCGTGTGTGGTCTGGTTGACGCAGACGTGCGCCTCGATGCCGCAGACGAGCACCTGCCGCGCGCCCGTCTCTTCGAGGCGCGCGACGAACTCCTGCGCGCCGCACGAGCTGAAGGCGGTCTTCTCGACGGGCTCCGTCCCCTCGGGCAGGACGGCGCGGATTTCGCCGGCCGTGTGCCCCAGCCCCTTCGGGTACTGTTCGGTTACGACGAGGGGCAGGCCGAGGAGCGTGACGGCGTGGGCGACGAGCGCGACGCGGGCCGCGGCCTCGGCGAAGTCCGGCACCGCCCGGCGGAAAGACTCCTGCATGTCGATGACGACGAGCGCCGCCTGCCGGTGGTCGAGAGTGTTTTCGTGCTGCATCCGAACCCTCCGCGCGAGGCCAGCATTTAAGCACACGCCACGCGCGGGGCAAAACGGGGAGGGAAAAAGGGGAAAAGGGAAGGGGAAGGGGAAAAGGGGAAGGGGGAAGGGGGAAGAGCTGTTAGGAGAGAGATCGTCTGGCTTCTGCCGCATTCTCTTCTGACCGCATTCTCCCCCTTCCCCTTTCCCCCTTTCCCCTTTTCCCCGCCTTACGGCCGGGCCTCGACCTCGACGGCGATCTGGACCTGTGCGCGCACGTCCAACTGGCCGGGCTCGACCGGTGTCGAGACCGACTCGGCGCCCTTCATCATCACGGCGCGGTCATACGGGACCGGGACCGGCGGCCGGATCGTGCCGGCCTCCTCGACGGCGACGACGCGGACCACCCTGCCGCCCAGTGCCTCGGCGATGGCGCGGGCCTTGTCGAGCGCCTCGCGCGTGGCGGCGGCGAGCGCCTGCCTGCGCACCTGCTCGTCGCGGCGGAGGGTGAAGGAGAGCCCCTCGACGTTGTTCGCACCGGCGCGCGAGGCCGCGTCAATCACGGCTCCGACGCGCGTGAGGTCCGAGAGCGTCACCGTCACCCCGTTGCGCGCGACGTAAGAGGTGATTTGCGGGGCCGCGCCTTCGCGGTAGGCGTACTGCGGTTGCAGGCTGTAGCCGGTCGTCTGGACCTCTGCGCCGGCGCCGGCCGCAGCCTTGACGGCGCGGACCACAGCCTCGGACCTCGAAGCGTTCTCGGCCTGGGCCTCGGAGGCGCTGGCGTTCTGCGTGACGACGGCCACGGTGACGACGGCCGTGTCGGGCCGCGCCTGCACCAGCGAGTCGCCGGTCACGGTAACGCGCGTCAGCTCGCGGGCGGAAGTGCCGGCCTGACCGCCCTGACCGCCCTGACCGCCCGCGCCGCCCGTCTGTGCCGGCCGCATCGTGCGCGCCTCGAAGGGCGTGCCCTCCATGAAGATGGTGACGGCATTGGGGCGACGCTCGCCCTCGGCCTCGACCTCGGCTCCCTCGCGGAACCATGACTCGCCGGCGAAGCGCGAGGCGTTGAGGATCAGGAACTTCTCCGCCGGCGCGCTGATTACCCAGCCGCCCGCCTCGACCGTGCGGCCGAGCCGCCCGCGGACTACCTCGGGCGCGGCGGCGAGCGCCCCCGAAGTGTTGAGAAGGACCAGGACACAGGCCAAAGCCGCCGTGAATGAGAAACGTTTGAGCATGAGTTTGTTCGACTCCCTCCGGTCTAAAATTTTCGGCGCGCCCGGAGTTTCCGGGGGAGACCGGGCCGCTGTTGGCCGGGGCGCGCCCGCGCCTTAAGAACGGGACGGCGGCCCCGGACTTGCGCGCGGGGCCGAGTTTGAGAGGCGGCGTCGGCGTCTGCTACGATGCCCGGCAATGCAGCCATTCGGATCGAAGTTCGAGAACCCCAGGCGGCCGCGGCGCGAGGGGCGGCTCGTCACGGTCGGGCGGGTCGAGGACCTGCCCGAGGGGCGCGGGGCCACGGTCGAGCTGACCGGCGGCAAGGAGCTGGCGCTCTACAACGTCGGCGGGCGCTTCTACTGCGTCGAGAACTTCTGCCCGCACAAGGGCGCGCCGCTGGCCGACTGCCCTGTCCGCAACGAGACGGTCACCTGCGACTGGCACGGCTGGCGCTTCGACCTCCGCACCGGCGCGTGCCTCAACCGCGCCGCCGACCCGCTCGAAACCTACGAAGTAGTCGTCGAAGACGGCCTCCTCAAGATCAACGTCTGAAGGTGCGCGCCCGCGACCCCGACGCCGCCGGGCGTTCACTCGTTGCGCGTCTCTTCCTCGACGAATGGCGCGAGGCCGTCCGAGGCGCTCAGGGCCGAGTGGCCCGGCGGCAGCCCCTCCTGCTCGACGAGCGCGTCCAACAGGAAGCGGTAGGTGTCCATGATCTCGCGGTGGTCGCGTGCCCCGGCCGTGTGCACGGTGTAATAAGACTGCGTCAGGCTGGCCGCGATTAGTTCGAGGTGCTGCCGGCGCTCGTCCGATACCTGCTTGCTCTCGTCCGCCATCAAAGTCTCCCAGAGGGCGCAACGCCCGGCCCGAAGGCGGGCGGCCGGCGCCGGTCAAAAAGAGGTTACAGCCGCGGGGGAATAATCGCCCTTATGAAAGCACAAAACGGGGCCGCGGGCCAGAACCCCCGAGCGGTGGGTTTCAGGCCCGCGGCCCCGCGTAGCGCGTTGTGTTTCGGCCCGGAAGGCGGCGGCCGGGCCGGACCGGTTCAGCCGTCGCTGCCGATGGCCTCGACGGGGCAGGCGAGCAGAGCCTCCTCGCAGAGGTCTATCTCCTCCTGCGTCGTGGGCTGGGAGTGGACGTAAGAGTAGCCGTTCGAGTCGGCGCGCGTGAAGTTCTCGGGCGCGGTGTCGCGGCACACGTCGCAGTCGATGCAGTTCGTGTCCACGTAGTAGCTGCCGGGCGCGTTCTCCGGCACGCGGTCGTTAACGTCGGCCATAATGGGGTGACAGGTGACAGTAAGAGTGACGAGTGACGAGTGACGAGTGACAAGAAAGAATCAGATTTCACTTGTCACTCGTCACTCGTCACTCGTCACTGTTTACTTAATAGCAAGCATGCGGTCGAGGGCGACGCGCGCCCATCGGGCCGTCTCCTCGTCCACGGTGATCTGGTTGACGACGTGCCCGGCCGCGAGCGATTCGAGCGCCCAGGCGAGGTTCTGCGGGGCGATGCGGTACATCGTCGCGCACATGCAGAGGTCGGGGGCGAGCAGGCGGACGTGCTTGTCCGGGTGCTCGCGGGCCAGCCGGTTGACGAGGTTGACTTCGGTGCCGACGGCCCAGGCCGACCCCTCGGGCGCCTCTTCGAGCGTCCTGATGATGAACTCGGTCGAGCCGTTCAGGTCCGCGAGCTCGACCACCTCGCGCGTGCATTCGGGGTGGACCAGCACCCTGATGCCCGGAACCTCGCGCCGGACCTGCTCGACGTGCCACGGGCGGAAGCGCCCGTGCACGGAGCAGTGGCCCTTCCAGAGGATGAGGCGCGCGCGCCGGAGCTGTTCGGGCGTGTTGCCCCCGAGTTCCCTGTTCGGGTCCCACAGCGCCATCTCGTCCTCGGGAATGCCGAACCTGAAGCCGGTGTTGCGGCCGAGGTGCTGGTCGGGGAAGAAGAAGAGCCTGTCGGCCTCTCTCAGATACTTGTCGAAGAGCGGGACGGCGTTCGACGAGGTGCAGACGACGCCGTCGTGCTCGCCGCAGAACGCCTTGATGGCGGCCGAAGAGTTCATGTAGGTGACGGGCACCATTTTCGTCCCGTCGCCGACGACGCCGATCTCTTCGAGCTGCGCCCAGGCGTCCTCGACCTGCTCGGCCGTCGCCATGTCGGCCATCGAGCAGCCCGCGCCGAGGTCGGGCAGGACCACCTTCTGATCGCCCGGCTTGAGGATGTCGGCCGACTCGGCCATGAAGTGGACGCCGCAGAAGACGATGAACTCGGCCTCGGGCCGCTCGGCCGCCAGGCGAGCGAGCTTGAACGAGTCGCCGGTGTAGTCGGCGTGAGCTATCACGTCGTCGCGCTGGTAGTGGTGGCCGAGGACGAGCAGGCGGCGGCCCAGGCTCCGGCGCGCCCGCTCGATGCGCTCGCG
This sequence comes from Pyrinomonadaceae bacterium, assembly GCA_035645715.1. Classification (GTDB taxonomy): domain Bacteria; phylum Acidobacteriota; class Blastocatellia; order Pyrinomonadales; family Pyrinomonadaceae; genus QHXN01. The sequence continues at coordinate 14,710 of DASQMB010000039.1, read as the reverse complement.
CAGTTCGGCCTCCGACAGCCCGAAGTAGTCTTCGAGCGCCGGCGCCTTCCGTGTGATTTCGACCGTCGCTGACATCAAACTTTAACTCCAGGCTTTCTCGGCCCCGCCGCCCGCCTGCCCGCGGCACGAAGCGCAGAATACTAAGGCTTTCACCCGTGCCGCGCAACCTCGCCCGCGGCCACGAAGAACGGCAGAATTTTAGATGCGCGCGCGCCGCGCCGCGTTCCGCGGCCCGGTGAGAGCGGAAGGGGAAAGGCGAAAAGGGCAAAGGGAAAAGGACAAGGGAAAAGGACAAGGGGAAGGGAGAGGCGTCGAGTGGGAGCGAGGGCCGTTCGGAGGCGGGCGGCCCTTAATCCTTTTTGCCTTTCCCTTTCCCTTTCCCCTTTCCCCTTTCCCCCTTTCCCCTTTTCCCGCTTACGGGCGGGTCATCTCCTCGGGTTTGACGTGGCGGTCGAACTCCTCTCCGGTGAGGAGCCCGAGTTCGACGGCCGACTCGCGCAGGGTGATGCCGCGCTTGTGCGCGTTCTTGGCGATGCGCGCGGCGTTGTCGTAGCCGATGTGCGGGTTCAGCGCCGTCACCAGCATCAGCGAGTTGCGCAGGTGCTCGTCTATGCGCTCGCGGTTGAGTTGGATGCCCTCGACGCAGTAGTCCACGAACCCGCGGCAGGCGTCCTTGAGCAGCCGGATCGAGTGGAGCAGGTTGTGGACCATGACGGGGTTGAAGACGTTCAGCTCGAAGTTGCCCTGCGAGCCCGCGAACCCGACGGCCGCGTCGTTGCCCATCACCTGCACGGCCACCATCGTCATGGCCTCGCTCTGCGTGGGGTTCACCTTGCCCGGCATGATCGAGGAGCCCGGCTCGTTCTCCGGCAGGATTAGCTCGCCGAAGCCCGCGCGCGGCCCCGAAGCGAGCCACCTGATGTCGTTGGCGATCTTCATCAGCGAGGCGGCCAGGGTCTTCAAAGCCCCGCTCGCAAAGACCATCTCGTCGTGCGCCGAGAGGGCCGCGAACTTGTTCGGGTGCGACTTGAAGGGCAGCCCCGTCAGCTCGGCTATCTTGGCGGCGGCACGTTCGGCGAACTCGGGGTGAGAGTTGAGGCCGGTGCCGACGGCCGTGCCGCCGATGGCGAGGTCGTAGAGGCCGGGCAGCGCGGCCCGCAGCCGCTCCACGTCGCGCTCCAACAAACTGGCCCAGCCCGAGAACTCCTGCCCTACGGTCAGAGGCGTCGCGTCCTGCAAGTGCGTGCGCCCGATCTTGACCACGTCGGCGAACTCCGCGGCCTTGCGCTCGATTGACGCCCGCAGCCGCTCGACCTCGGGGATGAGGGCCACCATCTGCTCGGCCGAGGCGACGTGCATGGCGGTCGGGAAGGTGTCGTTAGACGACTGCGACATGTTGACGTGGTCGTTCGGGTGGACCGGCTCTTTACTTCCCATCCGGCCGCCGGCCAGCTCGATGGCGCGGTTCGAGATGACCTCGTTGGCGTTCATGTTGGTCTGCGTGCCCGAGCCCGTCTGCCAGACACGCAGCGGGAAGTGTTCGTCGAGCCGCCCCTCGATCACCTCGTCGGCCGCCCGCGCGATCAGCTCGGCCTTCTCCGCGGGGAGCTTCCCCAGATCGGCGTTGACCAGCGCCGCAGCCTTCTTCAACAGCCCCAGCGCCCTTATCATCTCGCGCGGCATCACGTCGAAACCGATGTTGAAGTACTTGAGCGAGCGCTGCGTCTGCGCGCCCCAGTAGCGGTCGGCCGGCACCTCCATCTCGCCCATCGTGTCGGTCTCGACCCGCACGCCCGCCGCCTGCGCGCGCCCCCCGGCTGCTTCCTGCGACATAAAAGAAACCGTCCTCCCCCGACAGGGTTTAAGCGTTAGCACTTACGATTCTACAACACCGCCGCCGCGCCCCGGCAGCGCGACCGGCAGTGCGACCGGCCCCGCGCACCCCGGACGGCCGAACGCGACCACGCCCACCGACGCCCAAACCAACGCGAACACGAGAAGGCCGCGCGGCGCGCCCACCACGCGCCACGCGGCCCCCCGGTGCGCGCGAGGCCCCTCCCACCACGTCGGGGCCTCGCGCGACATAGCGGCCGCGGCCTGCCCGCCGCGCCGCCGACCTAACCCGCCACCAAAATGCCCATCGGAGTGAGGTTCCCTGTGGTATATTCCCGCCCGCCTTAGCCTTTGAAAACCAGCAGCAACGGACAATGCGTAGCTCAACCCTCTCTTCACCCGCGAGAGCATGAGCATCGCCGTTGAGCACGAGAGGTCTCTACTCACGGCGAACAACCTACGCAAGAGTATTATATGGATAGTTGTCCATGAAGGCAAGGGCAAAAATGCGCCTGCCGTCCCGTCGGGAGGACTTTCCTGATGGGCAGCGTGCGCCCGAGGCCGAAGCGTCTGGCCGAAAAACTCCTACAGATTCGGAACGGCCTCGGCCTTTCGCAGTCAGAGATGTGGCACCGGCTGGGGATTCAAGATCAGATTGACTACACGACCATTTCCAAATACGAACTCGACAAGAATGAACCGCCTCTAACAATACTTCTCCAATACGCCCGCCTCGCCGGCGTCAACATGGAAGCCCTCGTTGACGACGAACTCGACCTCCCCACCCATCTCCCCGGCACCACCGACCACACCGCCCTCCGCCGCCAATACGCCCCACCCCGCACACGAAAAAACTAACCTCAACCGCCCGCGCCCGTTTCATTCTCCCGCGTCCTCAACCCTCGACAATTCCTCCCGCGCGAACCCCACAAGGGGTGAACCGAGCTTCTCAAAAATCTCCAAAGCCTCGCGGTACAGCCTCGCCGCTTCATTTCTATCCTCTTCTTTTTCCGCCAGGCTTCCTAAATTCGCTAACGTGATGGCGATGCCACTCTGTTCGCCTAGCCTCTTCTTAATCTCCAAACTCTCCCTGTAGAGCCTGCGCGCCTCTTCTAACTCCCCTACGGCTTGTGCAAGCCTGCCGAGTTGATGCAGTGTGCTGGCAATGCCGCTCTGGTTACCGAGTCTCTTCTCAATCTCCAAGCTCTCGTCGTAGAGCCTGCGCGCCTCCTTTAATTCTCCTGCGGCTTGTGCGAGCATCGCCAACTGATGCAGCGTGTTGGCGATGCTGATCTGGTCGCCGAGTTTTTTTGAAATCTCTAAACACCCTTCATAAAACTGGCGCGCTTCGACATGGTCTCCTTGATCAAAGGCCAAATTACCTAATTGGCCGAGCGTGTACGCGATACCGTTCTGCTCGCCGAGTTTCTTGTTAATCTCCAGACTCTCATCGTAGAGCCTGCGCGCCTCCTTTAATTCTCCTGCGGCTTGTGCGAGCATCGCCAACTGATGCAGCGTGTTGGCGATGCCGCTCTGGTTGCCGAGTTTCTTGTTAATCTCCAGGCTCTCGCCATAGAGGCGACGCGCCTCCTCGATCTCTCCGGCGTCTTGCGCGAGCATCGCTAACTGATGCAGCGTGTTGGCGGTGCCGCCCTGGTGGCCGAGCCTCTTCTTAATCCCCAGGCTCTCGCCGTAGAGATGCCGCGCCTCTTCCAAATCTCCACGTCTCTGATGTATCACAGCCAGATTATGAGAGAAACGCGCGACGGCACTCTCGTCGTCTGAGGAGCGCGCGGCGTGCAGCGCCTGCCCGCCGGTCCTAATGGCGTCAGTCCAGTAACCGCGTATGTCAAGATACTCTTCGAGCGCGGCCCCCAGCCGCATTACGCTCGGCCAGTCTTCAAACGTAAATGCCATCTCGACTGCGCCCAGCAGGTTCTCCCTCTCCGCTTCCAGCGCGTTGAAGTCTTCAGCCTTTTTTTCGCTACGCGCTGCGGCATAGTCGAGGAAGTGGGCGATGAAGCGGCGGCGGAAGTCGGGCGCGGTTGGTTCGGCGTCGAGGCGGGTTCGCGCCAGTTCGCGCGTCAGGCCGCGGAGGAGGAGGCGTTCGTTGCCGGGGGTGGCGTCGGCCAGCCAGAGCGAGGAGAGCCTGGCGACGGCCGCTCGTAGTTTAGGGATGTCTTCGCCGAAGCCGGCGACGCGGGCGAGGGCTTCGCGCGAGGCGTCGGGGGCGAAGAGGGAGAGGGCGAGCAGGGCCGCGCGGCCGTCGTCGCCGAGGTAGGGAAGCTCGAACGAGCGGGTGAAGAACCGCTGCGCGGCGTCGCCCCGGCCGCGGCGGATGTCTTCGAGCACGTCGTCGGCGCGCTCGGCCCGCGCGATCTGGCCTGCGGCCCATTGCAGGACGAGCGGGTTGGCCTCGCACTCGTCAATCAGCTCGTCGTGGTCCAGCCCGGCAAAGGCGGAAGGGCGGCCCGAGTTCGCTATCAGGCGGCGCAGGAACTCGCGGGCATCGTCGTGCTCCATCGCTGCCAGCTCGACGTTGACCACGTCGGGGCGGTTGACGTGGAAGCGGGTCGTGACGAGGGCGGGGCAGTCGGCGCACCCGGAAAGGAAGTCGAGGCAGCGCGCCTGCTCCTCGGGCGTGGCGACGGTTTCGAGGTTGTCGAGGACGACGAGCATGGGCGACCCGGCGGCGAGCGCGCGCACGAACGCTTCCTTCTCTTCGGGCGCGGGCGGGAGGGCGACGCCGGGCGCGAGCTGCTTGATGATGTCGTCGAGGAGCGAGGGGAGAGAGAAGTCCGGGCGGCCGAGGGCGCTGACCCAGGCGAGGCGGCCGGGGAAGCGCACGCGCAGGACGCGGGCGGCCTCGGCGGCGAGCGTCGTCTTGCCCGAGCCGCCCGGCCCCCAGAGCGCCATTATCCTGCCGCGCGGTAGCTCCGAGAGCAGTCGCAGTTTCAGGATGTCTCGGCCGTCGGGGTCGCGCCGAGCGACGAAGCCGACGGCGGGCTCGCGCGGGATGGGCGGCACTGTGGCGGCCGCGAGACGGGCGGCTGCGGCGGTGGCGGGCGCCTTCCGCCCGCGCAAGTCCGTCAGGGCGCGGCGGACGCCCTTCGCCACGTCGAGCAAGCCCGAATCCTTCGGACGCCAGAGTGTGACCGGGCGCCCCTCGGCGGGCAGCGCCTGAAGACTGCCGAAGGGCGCGCTCTCCCAGTCGCAGGGGCGCAGGATGACGGGGATGACTACGGCCTCTCCGGCTGCGTGCTTCCCCAGTGCGCACTGCACCTCGATGTCATAGCAATAATCCGAGTGGAGGAAGTCCGAGCTGACGAGCAGGAGGATTACCCGCGCCGAGTCGAGATGCTCGTCTATCTCCCTGGCCCATACCTGGCCGGCCTCGATGCGGCGGTCATGCCAGGCTTTGACGAGACGGTCGCGTTCTAACTGCGCGAGATGGGTGTCGAGCTGGCGGCGCAGCTTCTCGTCGCGGTGGGAGTAGGAAATGAAGAGTTCGACGGGCTCGTCGTGCTGGTCAGGCAAGTGGGTGAGAACTCCTTTGTAGAAAGTCCCGTGGCCGAAACTATAGCAGAGGGGCGGGGCGAGCGGCGGGCGAAAAGTCCGGGCGCGCTGGACGACGGCGAAAGGCGAATGGGGTGATGAGGAGAGGCCGAGGGGAGCGAGGTCTGAGCGGACTTGGCTCCCCTCCTTCGCTTGACCTGCGCGGGGGCTACCTCTTTGCGGGCGACTTCTGTTCGATGTAGTCGGCGAGGCGCGCGGCCTCAGAGTCGGCCTTGAGTTCGAGGAGGCGGGCGTGGGCGGCGAGGGCGAGGTCGCGGCGGCCGAGGGCGGTGTGGGCGAGGCCGGCGTAGAGGTGCGCGGCGGGCGAGGTCGGGGCGAGGGCGGCGGCGCGCTCGGCGTGGGCGAGGGCGTCGGCGTGGCGGCCTCTGCCGTGGAGGGCTTCGGCCAGTCGCTCGTGGCCTTCGGCCGAGTCGGGCCGCAGCCGTGCGTGGCGGGCGAGCACTTCGGCGGCGAGGTCGTGGCGGCGTGCGGCGTTGTGGACCGCGCCGAGTCGAAGCAGGGCCGGGCAGTAGTCGGGGTCAACGCCGAGCAGGGCCTCGAAGGCGTCGGCGGCCTCTTCGAGGTGGCCGCGGGCGAAGTGCTCGTCGCCGGTCTCGATGAAGGCGCGGGTGGCGGCGGCCAGCGCCTCGCCGGCCTCGCGCTGGCGTCCGAGCTTGGCATGGGTGAAGGCCAGGTTGAGGTGTGCCTGCCCGTAGCGCGGCTCGATCTCGGCGGCGCGGCCGAAGGCGGCGGCTGCCTCCTCGTAGCGGGTGAGGGCGAAGAGAGCGCTGCCCAGGTTGTTGTGGGCGGCGGCGAGTTTGGGGAAGAGACGGAGGGCCTGTTCGTACTCGCGCACGGCCTGCTCGTGGCGCCCCTTGTCGAAGAGCGCGAGCCCCCTGTCGTTGTGTTCGAGCGCCTGCCGCTCCTCGGGCGTGGTGGCTCGCAGGACGCCGGGGCGTCCCTCGGCGCGGCTGCGCGCCTTGTCGTCGCGCCGCTCCTCCATCTGGCGGCGGGTCATCTTCTCGACGGCGCGGCTCGAACGCTCCATCTGCCGCTCGGCCAGCCGGCGGTAGGTCGCGGCCGGACCGGAAGCCTGCCCCCACGCGTCGGGCGCGGCCGCGAGGTGTGCGAGGCCGGCGAGGACGAAGACGAGCGTGAGCGTCCCTGTCGTCGTCCTGCGGGCCGAGGGCACGGGGCCGTGCGCGCGGCGTCGGTGCGTCTGCATGGCTTTGCCTCCTGGCTTGACCGAGAGTAACCGGGGCCGAGGGGTTGTGCGGGTGAAATGGGGGCGCCGGTGTGTCTCGCCGGCTCGGCCGCCGCTGGTTTCGGGGTGCGGCGATTATACGCCCGGCCGCGCCCGACGGCGAAACGATTCGGCGCGCGGCCGAGAGACGTTCGACCATGCGTGCGCGGGCCGCCCGGCTCCCTCTCGTGGCCGCCCGGCTGTCCCGGCTCCCGTTGCCGCGGGGCGGTAGGAGGCGAGCGGCCCCGTCCGTCAGCCTTCCGGCGTCGCGGCCTCCTCGGGGCCTTCGACGGGCGCGCCGGCCTCGCGCCAGGCTTTCCAGCCGCCGGCCATCGAGTAGACGTTCGTGTAGCCCATCCGCTGCAAGTTGTCGGCGGCCAGGGCCGAGCGGTAGCCGCCGCCGCAGTAGAGAACCAGCTCGGCCGACTTGTCGGGGATTTCGCGTTCGATGTCGCGCTCGATGACGCCCCGGCCGAGGTGTCGGGCGCCGCGCGCGCGGCCCGCCCGCCACTCGTCGTCCTCGCGCACGTCAACGAGCACGGCGCCGCCGCGGCCCGCGCGTTCGAGCGCCTCGCCCACGGAGACCTCGCGGACGCGCCTCCTGGCGTCGTCCACCAGCCTGATGAATCCCTCGCTGTGCTTCACGTTCAGGCCCCGCCTTTCGCCGCGCCGCGAAGCCTTCGCGCGCCGCCGCCGGCCCGCCGACCCCGCTGTTTGACTTTCGTTTTCGCAGTTGCTACATCATAACTCTTTAGCCACACAGCCGCGGAGAAAGAATGCGCCCGACCTTCGCCGTCACACTGCTCGTCGCGCTCGCCTGCGCGCTCGCCCTCGGCGCCTGCCGCGGCGGGGGGACGGCGCGCGGCGGCGGTGACGCAGCAGCCCACCCCGAAGAGGTGCTGGCCGAGGTCAATTCGTTCACGGCCGAGCTGATGCGCAAGGTCGAGACGGCGCGCGACCCTTCGGCGGGGCTCGAAGAGGCGCAGCAACTCCTCGACGCGCGGCGCGACGCGCTGGCGGCCAGAATCTCAGCCCTCAAGCGGAGCCCGTCTCTGCGCGCCGACGATGAAGCCCGCGGCCGGCTCCTCGAAAGCGAGGTCGAGAACGTCCGCAACGTCTCGACGCTGCGGACCAAGTACATGAGCGAGGCGATGCGCGACGGCCAGTTGCGCGAGCGCATCGACCGCTTCGTCAACTCCTACGCGTCGCTCTGGCGCGAGTGAGGCGGGGCGGGTGAAGAAAGCAGTGACGGGCGGCGCGGGCCGGCTCGTTGGAGTTCGGCGCGCGGCGCGGGCTATAATGCCGCTTAAAGCTTTCCGACTCCGCGCGCCATGAAGTTTTCCGAACCGATCAGACGGGGCCACGGGCCGAAGTCCGCCGCCCGGCCCGCGCCCAACATTTTGTCGAGGAGAGAAAATTGTCCAGCGAACAGTTTGACGTGACGATCATCGGCGCAGGCCCCGGCGGTTACGTGGCGGCCGTGCGCGGCGCCCAGCTCGGCCTCAAGGTCGCGCTCGTCGAGAAGGACAAGAACCTGGGCGGCACCTGCGGCCTGCGCGGCTGCATCCCGACGAAGGCGCTGCTGATGTCGGCCCACTACTACGAGAAGGCGCAGCACGACTTGGCGGACTTCGGCGTCAAGGTCTCGGACGTGCGGCTCGCCTTCGAGGACGTGCAGAAGCGCAAGAACAAGATCGTCCTCAAGAACGCGAAGGGCGTCGAGTACCTGATGAAGAAGAACAAGGTGACGACCTTCAAGGGCACGGCGCGGATGGAGCTTCCGGGCAAGGTCGTCGTCGCGGGCGCGGACGGCGAGCAGACCATCAACACGAAGAACATCATCATCGCCACCGGCTCGGTCGTCCGCCCCATCCCGGGCTTCGAGACCGACGGCCGTGTGGTCGTCAACAGCGACCACATCCTCGAACTTGAGAGCGTGCCGAAGTCTCTGATCGTCATGGGCTCGGGCGCGGTCGGCGTCGAGTTCGCCTCGATCTACGCGCGCTTCGGCGCGGACGTGACCATCGTCGAGCTGTTGCCCCGCCTGATGCCGCTCGAAGACGAGGAGGTCTCGAAGGAGCTGGAAAAAGCCTTCCGCAAGAAGGGCATCAAGGCGGTGGTCGGCACGAAGCTGGAAAAGATGGAGAAGACTGATGCGGGCGTCCGCGTCACGGGGCGCAACGAGAAGGGCGAAGAGGTCACGCTCGAAGCCGAGATGCTGCTCGTCGCCGTCGGCCGGATGCCGTATCTCGAAGGGCTAGGGCTAGAGGGCTCGAAGATCAAGGTCGAGCGCGGGGCCGTCCAGGTTGACGAGTACTGCCGCACGGGCGAGCCCGGCGTCTACGCCATCGGCGACGTGATCCCGACGCCGTGGCTCGCGCACCTCGCCTCGAAGGAGGGCATCCTCGTCGTCGAGCAGATCGCCGGCCGCCAGGCGCAGCCCATCAACATGCGCCACGTCCCCTCCTGCACCTACTGCGACCCGGAGGTGGCCTCGGTGGGGTTGACCGAGGCGAAGGCCAGGGAGCTCGGCTACGACGTGAAGGCGGCCAAGTTCCCCTTCTCGGCCTCGGGCAAGGCGCGCATCCTCGGCGAGGAGATCGGCTTCGTCAAGGTCGTCAGCGAGAAGAAGTACGACGAACTGCTCGGCGTCCACATCATCGGCCCGCACGCCACCGAGATCATCCACGAGGCCATCGTCGCCCTCCACCTCGAATCCACGGCCGAAGAGCTCGGGCGCGCCATCCACGCGCACCCGACCGTCGCCGAGTCGGTGATGGAGTCGGCCGAGGGCATCCACGACCTGACCATCCACTTTTAGCGGCGGGGCGAAGACCTCGAACGGCAGCGATTATGTCCAACGGCTCAACCAAGACAGGCCCGCGCGGGGGCAAGGGCACAAAGGGAAAGAAGGGCGCGGACGCGACCGAGACCGCGGCCACGGCCCGCACGGCCGCGGAGGCCAACGGCTCGAACGGCGCTGGCGGCGGCGGGGCCGTGGCGGCGCGCCCCTTCGTCTACCTCGCGCCGCCGAAGGCCGAGGCCGTAGGCTTCGACGACCCCGTTGACGGGGCCGGCGAACTCGTCTGCACGGGCGCGACGACGCTGCGGCCCGAGCAGATGCTCGAACTCTACCGCTGGCTGCAACTGACGCGGCTCGTCGAGGAGAAGCTGGTCAACCTCTACCGGCAGACGAAGGTGGTCGGCGGCGTCTTCCGCTCTCTGGGGCAGGAGGCGACGGCCGTCGGCACCGCCTACGCGCTCCGGCCGCAGGACTTCATCGCGCCCCTCATCCGCGACCTCGGCGCCGTGCTCGTCAAGGGCATCCGCCCGCGCGACATCTTCGCGCAGTACATGGCGAAGGCCTGGGGGCCGTCCGAGGGGCGCGACCTCAACATCCACTTCGGCGACATGTCGAAGGGCTTCATCGGCCCCATCTCGCACCTCGGCGACATGATCCCCGTGATGACCGGCATCGTGCTCGGCGCGCGGATGCGCGACCTCGACACGGTGGCCGTGGCCTACATCGGCGACGGCGGCATGAGCACCGGCGCCTTTCACGAGGGGCTGAACTTCGCCGCAGTGCAGCGCCTGCCTCTCGTCGTCGTGGCCGAGCACAACTGGTACGCCTACTCGACGCCGACCTCGAAGCAGACGGCCGTCGCCAACCTCGCCGACAAGGCCGCCGGCTACGGCATCCCCGGCTACGTCGTGGACGGAAACGACGTTGTGGCCTGCTACGAGGTGATGCGCGAGGCGGCCGAGTTCGCGCGCTCGGGCGGGGGCGCGGTCCTCATCGAGGCCAAGACCTACCGGCGCAAGGGGCACGCCGAGCACGACGACCAGCGCTACCTGCCCGAGGGCGAGCTGGCCTTCTGGGAGCGGCGCGACCCCGTCGAACGATACCACCGCCACCTGATTCACGAGGGCGTCGCCACGGCCGAGCAACTCGAAGAGGTCGTGGCCGACGTAAAGCGGGAGATAGAAGACGATTCCGCCTGGGCCGAAAGCTCGCCGATGCCCGAGCCCGAGAAGGCCGCCTACAACGTCTTCGACAACTCCATCGTGCCGCCGGCCTTCCGGCCGAAAGTCTTCGGCCGCGGCGAGTAGCGCCGCCCAACACCACAGAGCATGTCAACGGCAACGAAGAAAGAGCACAAGTCGGCGCGGCCCGCGCGGGGCGGCGTCGCCACCTTCGTCGAGGCCATCCGCCAGGGCATCTGGGAAGAGATGGAGCGCGACCCCTCGGTCTTCGTCATCGGCGAGGACGTGGGCGTCTACGGCGGCGCCTTCAAGGTCACCGACGGCCTGATCGACGAGTTCGGCGAGGGGCGCGTCATCGACACGCCGATCTCCGAGGCGGCCATCGTCGGCGCGGCCTGCGGCGCGGCCCTGATGGGCATGCGCCCCGTCGCCGAGTTCCAGTTCATAGACTTCATCTCGCCCGGCTTCGACATGCTGACCAACTACGCGGCCAAGTGTCGCTACCGCTGGGGCGCCGGGCTGCCGACGGTCTTCCGCGGCCCCTGCGGCGCGGGCGTCCACTCCGGCCCCTTCCACTCCTTGAACGCCGAGGCGTTCTTCGCCAACACGGCCGGCCTCAAGATGGTCGAGCCCTCGACGGCCTACGACGCCAAGGGGTTGATCAAGGCCGCCATCCGCGACCCCGACCCCGTCCTCTTCTTCGAGCACAAGAAGCTTTACCGCCTGCCGCGCCTCAGGGAGGAGCTGCCCGAGGACGATTACACCGTGCCCATCGGCAAGGCCCGCGTCGCGCGCGCTGGTGCCGACCTCTCGATCATCACCTTCGGCGCGCAGGTCTTGAACGCGCTCGACGCGGCCGAGGAGCTCGAGCGCGAGGGCGTTGACGCGGAGGTCGTGGACCTGCGCACGCTCGCCCCGATGGACCGCGAGGCGATCCTCTCGACGGCGAAGAAGACCAGCAAGGTTCTCATCCTCCACGAAGCCTCGCGCACGGGCGGCATCGGCGGCGAGATCGCCGCGCAAATCTGCGAGGAGGCGTTCGAGTGGCTCGACGCGCCGGTGGTCCGCGTCGCGGCCATCGACACGCCCGTCCCCTACTCGCCGCCGCTCGAAGAGTACCACCTGCCGCAGGTCAGGGACGTGGTCGCTGCCGCCCGCAGGCTCGCCGCCTACTGAGCGGCACAAAGCGGCCGAAAGCGAAAGGAGCACGAGAGATGCCGAAGTTCATCATCGAGCGTGAGATTCCGGGCGCCGGCCGGCTGACGGCCGACGAGTTGCAGGCCGTCTCGCAGAAGTCCTGCGGCGTGCTTCGGGAGATGGGGCCGCAGGTCCAGTGGGTCGAGAGCTTCGTCACCGACGACAAGATTTACTGCGTCTACGTCGCGCCCGACGAAGAGGCCGTGCGCGAACACGCGCGGCGCGGCGAGTTTCCCGCCGACAGCGTCGCGCAGGTCCGGCGCACGATAGACCCGACGACGGCAGAAGGATGAAAAGCCGTGAACCGTCAACCGTCAACCGTGACGAGTTAAGAGCTGTTCTTATCTCGTCACGGTTGACGGTTGACGGTTCACGCTAAAGAGGGTTCACGTTAAAGACGATTGACGTTAAATTGGAGAGCGTAATGGCGACAGAGGTTGTGATGCCGCAGATGGGCGAGTCCATCGCGGAAGGGACGATTACGCGGTGGCTGAAGAAGGTCGGCGAGCAGGTCGAGCGCGACGAGCCGCTGTTCGAGATTTCGACCGACAAGGTTGACGCCGAGATTCCGTCGCCGGCGGCCGGCACGCTCCAGGAGGTCCGCTACCAGGAGGGCGACACGGTCGAGGTCAACACGGTCGTCGCCGTCATCGGCGAAGGCAACGGCGCGGCAGCGCCCGCGCCGGCCGCCTCGCAGGCGGAAGCGCCGGCCAGCCAGCAGGCCGCCGTCTCGGAGCCCCCGCCCCCGCCCGCGCAGCAGGACACACAGGCGCCCGCCGCCCCGCCGTCGCAGGCCCCGGCCCCGCCGCCCGCCGCACAGCCCGCCGCACAGCCCGCCGCCGCCCCGCCCCCGCCGCCCGCGGTCGAGAGCCCGCGCGCCGAGCAGACGGCCGAGGAACTGCGCCGCACGCGTTCGAGCCCGCTCGTGCGCAAGATCGCGGCCGAGCACAACATAGACATCTCGCGCCTCGAAGGCACGGGCGCATCGGGCCGCGTCACCAAGAACGACATCATGAGCTTCATCGAGTCGGGCGCGGCCATGACGCCGGACCAGGCCCGCTCGCAAGCGCCGCCCGCGCCGCCCGCACCGGCGCCCGCGCCGCCCGCGCAGGCGCCCGCCCACACCCCGCCGCCTTCGGCCCCGGCCGTCCAGCCCGGCGAGGGCGACCGCGTCGAGCCGATGAGCGTCATGCGCCGCAAGATCGCCGAACACATGACGATGTCGCAGCGCACCTCGGCCCACGTCGCTACCGTCTACGAGATAGACATGACGCGCATCCAACGTCTGCGCGAGCAGAAGAAGCGCGAGTTTCAGGAGCGCGTGGGTACGAAGCTCTCCTACATGCCCTTCATCTTCCAGGCCGTGACGCAGGCGATCAGGAAGTTTCCCGTCTTCAACTCGCAGGTCTCGGGCGACCAGATCATCTACAAGCGCGACATCAACCTCGGCATGGCCGTCGCCCTCGACTGGGGCCTGATCGTCCCCGTCATCAAGCGGGCCGACGACCTCTCGATTGCAGGGCTGGCGAAGGCCGCCAACGACCTCGCCGACCGCGCCCGCGCCAAGCAGCTCAAGCCCGACGAGGTGGCCGGCGGCACCTTCACCATCACCAACCCGGGCGTCTTCGGCGGCCTCTTCGGCACGCCGATCATCAACCAGCCGCAGGTCGCCATCCTCGGCGTCGGGACCATCGAGAAGCGGCCGAAGGTCGTCACCACGGAGGACGGCGAAGACCTCATCGCCATCCGTCACATGGCCTACTTCGCCCTCTCCTTCGACCACCGCATCATCGACGGCGCCGACGCCGAACGCTTCCTCGGCCACGTCAAGGGCCTGCTCGAAGCCGGCCAGTTCACAGTCTGAGCCTGAGGGCCGGCGCCGGCCCGGCCGCGAACCCCTGAGGGCGCCGCGTCTCCGCGAGAGACGCGGCGCCCTCAGTTCGTCCGCCGCCGGCCGCTGCGCCGTGCCCTTCCTTTACGGCGCCCCAATGTTGCGACCCTGTGGCGAGACGATGATAAATTCCGAGTGCGCAACCCAAATCCGCGCCGCCCCCATCAGACGGTCTTGACTTGCCCACACGGGTCCGCTATGAATCCACCACGACACGGGAGTCACGACAAAGAAAGAAACCTCGCACGTTCGGGCGCTCGGGCAGAAACTCCCGATTTTCAGCGTCCCGGCGGGCGCGGCGGCGCGCGGGGTCGAGGGCGAGTTGAGGCGGCCCGTCCGCCCACGGGCGGGCTCGCGGGGTTTTTCCCGACGAACTTTCGCGGAGACGGAGAATGAAGAGAATGATTAACCGTATGAGCAAGATTAAAGCGGCGGGCCTCGTGCTCGGCCTCTCGCTGTCGCTCGCGCCGGCGGCGCTGGCGCAGGGCGGCTCGATGTCGTCTGACGCCAACACGCGGACGGTGGCGGCCGGCCAGAAGATGAAGTTGAAGGGCGTCGTCACGCGGCGCGACGCCGACACCTTCGTCGTCCAGGATGCCAACGGCGTCTCGACGACAATCGTGCTGACCGACCGCACCAGCGTCCGCACCAGCGGCGGCTTCCTGCGCGGCGGGACCAACTACGGGCAGACCGCCATCCTGCGCGGCCTCAACCTCGAAGTCGAGGGCCGCGGCGACTCCTCCGGCAGCCTCGTCGCCGAGAAGATTCGCTTCAGCGACCGCGACCTCAGGACCGCGCGGACGGTCGAGGCCAACGTCGTCCCCGTCGAGAACAGGGTCGGCCAGGCCGAGGGGCGCCTGAGTCAGGTCGAGCAGAACGCGCAGCGCCTATCCGGGCAGCTCGACGAGCTGGCGGCCATCTCCAACGCCGCCCGCGGCGGGGCCCGAGCCGCGCAGGAGACTGCCGACGCCGCGGTCGCAGGCGTCGGCGCCACCAACGAGCGCATC
>DASQMB010000038.1:0-2471 GCA_035645715.1 Pyrinomonadaceae bacterium | reverse complement strand
GTGCTCTACGCCGCGCTGTGGACCACGCTGGCGTGGGCGCTCCGCTGGAAGCGTCCTGTCCTGGCCCTGGTGGTCACCGTCGCCTACGGCGCCGTGGACGAGGTCCACCAGAGCTTCGTCGAAGGCCGCGACGCCTCCGCGGTCCACCTGGCGGTCGACGCCCTCGGCGCCGGCCTGGCCGGCCTGGTCGCGAGGCACCTGCGCGGAAGCCCCCGCCGCCGCCAGCACGCCACCGCGCCCGCGCCGCCCGGCAGCCCGACCCACCAGCACTCTCGCTAGGATGGACCGCTCCGGGCCACCGCGGCCCGCACGCGCCCGTAGCTCAGCTGGATAGAGCGTCGGTCTACGGAACCGAAGGTCAGAGGTTCGAATCCTCTCGGGCGCGCTTCAGAAAGCCTCGCAGATGCGGGGCTTCTTCGTCCTTGAGGAAACCGATCGGTCTCGCTTCGAGCCGGGAGTACCAACTGGGAGTACCAGTCACAGGCGTCGGTCCGGCTGTCGCGCTTGCGGCGCTGACGTCTCGGAGGACAAACGACGATCAGGCATCGCCGGCGGGGAGTGCCGCTGAGCTAGCGATCGTCGAGCGGCCGAATCGGCACCGGGTCGCCGTGACCTTCCTGGGCGCATCCGGCGCACCCGGAGCGACGAGAGGGAAGGTCGTGCTGTTCCAGTTGACCAGCACGTCCCTCGTACTGCCACATTTTCCCGCCGCGTCGGCCACCGCTGTAGGCCGTGACCACATCGAGGGCTGCGTTGCAAGCCTCCGAAGCGAGCACGCCGTTCATCGACACGACCTGCGGGTCGCCTGCCGCGTCGGGGTTGCGGTCGTACCCCGGCGGTGCCTCCTCCTGCTCCTTTGCGAGCACAGCGTCGGTGATGAACCAGCACCTCAGGCACGGGCGACCCGGCACAGACGTCGCCACCTGCCCGTCGGCCAGGACCAGGCGCTCCGCGTTCGACTGGATGCTTAGGCCGACATCGGGGCCAAGCCTACGCCTCCGGCTCGAGCCTGCGCCGCAGCAGCGAGCGCTCCGCGGGCGAGGGCGCGAGCTCGAGCGCCCGGGCGTCGGCCAGCCGGGCGCCGTCGGGGTCGCCCGCGCGGCGCAGCAGCTCGGCGCGGGTGGCGTGCAGCAGGTGGTAGCCGTCCAGCGCGCGCTCGAGGCCGGCGAGCTCGTCGAGCGCCGCGGCCGGGCCGTGCACCTCGGCGAGCGCGACCGCGCGGTTGAGGCGCACGACCGGCGTGTCCTGCACGCCGACCAGGCGGTCGTAGAAGGCGAGGACGGTGGGCCAGTCGGTGGGGCCGTCGGCCAGGTGGGTGGCGACGATCGCGGCCTGCAGGACGTAGGGGCCGGGCGGGCCCAGGCGCGCCGCGCGGTCGACCAGCCGGCGGCCCTGCGCGATGGCCGCCGCGTCCCACCGCGCGCGGTCCTGGTCGGCGAGCAGCACGAGCTCGCCGTCGGCGTCGGTGCGCGCCCCGCGCCGCGCGTCGTGGAGGGTCATGAGCGCCAGCAGGCCGAGCGCCTCGCGCTCGTCGGGCATGAGCGCGCAGAGGATCGACGCCAGGCGGATGGCCTCGGCGCACAGCTCCCGGCGCACCAGCGCGTCCCCGCTGGACGCGGCGTAGCCCTCGTTGAAGATCAGGTACATCGTGGCGAGGACCGCGGGCAGCCGGTCGGGCAGCGCGGCGTCGCGCGGGACGGCGAAGGCGATGCCCGCGTCGCGCAGCTTGCGCTTGGCGCGCACGACGCGCTGCTGCATCGTCGTCTCGGAGACCAGGAAGGCGCGGGCGACCTCCGGGGTCTGCAGGCCGCCGACGAGCCGCAGGGTCAGCCCCACCCGCGCCTCGAGGGCGAGCGCCGGGTGGCAGCAGGCGAAGATCAGCGCCAGGCGGTCGTCGGGGATGGGCATGGGGTCGTCGTCCTCCTCGCCGGGCACGGCCCGCTCGAGCTCGGCGGCCAGCACCGCCGCCTTGTCGGCGAAGCGCTTGGCGCGCCGCAGGCGGTCGATCGCCTTGTTGCGCGCCGTCCGGGCGATCCAGGCGGCCGGCTCGTCCGGCACGCCGTCGCGCGGCCAGCGCTCGAGCGCGACGACGAAGGCCTCCTGGACCGCCTCCTCGGCCAGGTCGACGTCGCGCAGCACGCGGGCCAGCACCGCGACCGCCCGTCCCGCGCCGTCGCGGAACAGGCGGTCGACCTCGAGCGCGGCGCTGCCGTTCAGGAGGCGGCCGTCCCGGCGGCGTCGCTGTTCTCGGCGATGTCGGTGCCGCCGGCCGTCGGGCGCACCTCGATGGCGGCGCCCCAGAGAACGGCCGGCACCTTCTTGGCCCAGGCGATCGCCTCGTCGAGGTCGGCGCAGTCGACCACGTAGTAGCCCGCGAGCTGCTCCTTGGTCTCCACGAACGGGCCGTCGGTCAGCACGACCTCGCCGCCACCGCGGACGGTGGTCGCCGTCGTCGACGGCTGCAGGCCCGA
>DASQMB010000037.1:0-56252 GCA_035645715.1 Pyrinomonadaceae bacterium | reverse complement strand
TGGCGCGGGCTTTCAGGCGGAGCATCTCCTCGACGACCGACTCGTTGGTGCGGAAGCGGATCGAGTCGCCGAAGAAGCCCGTGACGGTGCAGAACTCGCAGCCGTAGGGGCAGCCGCGGCCCGTCTCCAAAGGCACGACGTGGAAGGAGCCCCAGCCGCCGCCCGCGCGCCGCAAGGCAGGGCGCATGAACTTTGGGACGAGGTTGAACTGGTCGAGTTCGAGCGTCTCCCAGGGGATGTTGGGGTAGGGCTGAAGGGTCGGCTTACGGTCGAGGCCCTTGGCGTCGCGCTCGGGCTGGTACACGTCTTTGAGCTGACCGCGGGCCGCGTCCTCGACGATGAGGGGCCAGGTCTCGTCGGCCTCGCCGAGCGCGACGGCGTCGGCGTGGCGAGGCCCGCCGTCGCGCCCCAGGGCCTCATCGGGCACCTCGGTCACGTGCGGCCCGCCCATCACGACGGGGATGCCGGCGGCGCGCAGCGCGTCGGCCACGCGGTAAGCCTTGGCGATCATCCTCGTCATCGCGCCGATGCCGACGAGGCCGATGCCCTGCTCGCGTGCGAACTCGACCAGTTCGTCGTCGTTCATCGCGCGGGCGTTGCCGTCAACCAGGATTACTTCGTGGCCGGGCGGCGTCAGCGCCTGTAAGAGAAACATCCAGAGGTGCGGCATGAAGTTGCGCGTCACGCCGTTGTCCGGGTTGTAGAGCAGTATTTTCACAGTTCTTCCCTGCCCGTTAGGGCTCGATTCAGCCAACAGTCTTTGAGCGTGTGGGACCGGAGGAACAAACCTTACAGAGAGGCGATCAGTAGAACACGCTTACAGACCCGGCAGTCGGGTCGTGTGTTACACGGCGCGCAGTATAGCAGCCATGTACGACTTCGCACAAAAATGGGTGGGCGCCAGGGCACGCGGCCCGACGCTTTCGCCCGGCAAGCACGCCACGGCCGAAGGTTCGAGGTCAACGGCGGCCGAAGGCGGGCGGGCGCTTCTCGGCGAAGGCCCTGACGCCCTCGCGGAAGTCTGCCGAGCGGAGACAGTCGGCCTGCCCCTCGGCCTCGAAATCCAGGGCGGCGGCCAGTTCCTCCAACTCACCCCGCGTGAGGGCCGACTTGACGCGGGCGAGCGCGGGATGCGGCGCGACGGCCAGGCGCGCGGCCATTTCGTCCACGACCGCGTCCAGCTCGGAGACCGCGACGACGCGGTTGACGAGGCCGAGCGCGCGGGCCTCTTCGGCCGTGAGGGTCGCGCCCGTCGCCATCAGCTCGTAGGCGCGCGCGGGGCCGACGAGGCGCGGCAGAAAGAAGGTGCTGCCGCCGTCGGGCATCAGGCCGACGCGGACGAAGCTCTGGCTGAAGGTGGCCTCCGTGGAGGCGAGGCGCACGTCTGCCGCCAGCGCATAGCTGAAGCCGATGCCGACGGCCGGCCCGTGGACGCGCGCGACGACCGGCACGCCCAGCCGCCGCATCGAGAGCACCGGCGGGTTGATGCGCTCGCGCACGGCCGCCGCCAGGTCGAGTTGCTGAAGCTCGGCCGGCGAGATCGAGGCGAGGTCGAGGCCCGAGCAGAAGGCTTCGCCCGCGCCGGTGATGACGAGAACGCGCGTGCCGTCGGCCGCCGAGGAGGAGACGGCCTCGGCGAAGGCCGCGAACGAGTCGAAGTCGAGCGCGTTGCGCCGCTCCGGCCTGTTGAAGGTGACGCGCTTGACGCCGCCTTCGAGCGTGACGAGTACTTTGTCGGTCATTCGTCTGTCTGCCTCCGGCGGCGCCCGGCAGGCGTCACCGCCGGGGCGCGCGCCATCAGTAGCACTTCAGTTGTTCGACGTAGCCGTCGAAGTTGCGGCGCATCTCGGCTAGCGAGTCGCCGCCGAACTTCTCGCGCATCGCTTCGGCCATCACGAGCGCGACCATCGCCTCGCCGATGACGCCTGCCGCCGGCACCGCCGTCACGTCCGACCGCTCGAAGGCCGCGTCCTCCCGCTCCTTCGTCTCGATGTCCACGGAGCGCAGCGCCTTGCGCAGCGTGGCGATGGGCTTGAGGTAGCCGCGCACGCGCACCTCCTCGCCGTTCGTGATGCCGCCTTCGAGTCCGCCTGCGCGGTTCGTGGGGCGCGAGAACTCGCGGCGCGTCTCGTCGTAGCCGATCTGGTCGTGGACGAGCGAGCCGGGGTCGGCGACGTTCTCGACCCCTGTGCCGATGGAGACGGCCTTGACCGCCGGGATGGACATGACGGCGCGGGCCAGCCGCCCGTCGAGCTTGGCCTCCCACGAGGTGTGCGAGCCGAGCCCGGCGACGACGCCGCGCGCGACCACCTCGAAGACGCCGCCGAGCGTGTCGCCCTCCCTGCGCGCCTCGTCCACGAGCTTGACCCACGACTCCTGCGTCTCCGCGTCCGAGCAGCGCAGCGGCGCGTCTTCGGGAATCGCGCCGATGGTCTCCCAGTCCGCATCAAGCGGCCTGGCGGGGACTCCGCGTAGTTGTATGACGTGGCTGCGAACCTCCACGCCGAACTGCGCGAGCAGTTGGCGCGCCAGCGCGCCGCAGGCGACGCGCGCCGCCGTCTCGCGGGCCGAGGCGCGCTCGAGGATGTCGCGCAGGTCGCGCGCGCCGTGCTTGAGCCCGCCCGCCAGATCAGCGTGGCCGGGCCGGGGCCGCCGCACCCGCCGCATCTTCTCTTCCGGCACCTCGCCGGGGGGAAGCGGCTCGGCAGACATCACGGCCGTCCAGTTCTTCCAGTCCTTGTTCTCGATCCGGAGAGCGACGGGCGAGCCGAGCGTCGAGCCGTGGCGCACGCCGGAGACGACTTCGACGCGGTCGCGCTCGATCTTCATCCGCCCGCCGCGGCCGTAGCCCCACTGCCGCCGCTCAAGGTCGCGGTTGACGGCCTCTGCGTCGAGGGGCAGGCCCGAGGGCAGGCCCTCGACGATGGCGACCAGCGCCGGCCCGTGCGACTCCCCTGCTGTGGTGAAGCGGAACATGGAGTTTTAGTTTTTAGTTTTCAGTTTTCAGTTTCGAGCCTCTGGGCTTTAGCGTAACGCCGCGCATAGAGGTTCTCTAAAAACTGAAAACTAAAACTTCTATTCAATGAAGCGCGAGCGCACCTCGGGCGGCGGAAGCATGCACGCGTCGGACTTGCCGAAGAAGCGGTAGCGGTTGCGCGCCACCAGGTCGTACAGGTAGTCCCTAAATGGACGCGGCACGAGCCGCGCGAACAGGAAGACTTTCCAGAAGCCGCCGAGGTAGGCCGCCAGCCGCAGCGAAGCCTCCGAGCGGACGTGGACGCGCTCGCCGCCCCGCGCGTCGCGCTCGACGAAGACGACCGAGTCCACGGCCTCAAGCTCCGGGTGGCGAGCGAGGACCGACCGGCCGAAGTCGCTCTGCAGGGCCGCGAAGCGGAGCGTGCCTCGCCGGTCGCGGTCGAGGATCATCTGCACGGACCTGTTGCAGAAGCCGCAGACCCCGTCGTAGAGCAGGACGGGCGCGCCCTCCGAAATCTCGGCCGTCGTCGCGGTTTCGGAAGCTGTCGTCATCAATCGAAGGTGCGGCCCGGCTCTTCGGCGGTGCCGATTAACTCCTCGTCGAAGATGTTGCCGCGGCCGAGGATGCCGGCCGGGTCGAAGGCGCGCTTGAGCGCGGCCATCTCGCGCAGGTGCTCCTCGCCGTACAGCTCGCGTAGGTAGGGGCGCTTGAGCTTGCCGACGCCGTGCTCGGCCGAGATAGTGCCGCCGAGAGCGACGGCCTTGCGGATGAAATGCCCGTAGATGTCGCGGGCCGCGGCGGCCTCGTCCTCGTCGCGCGGCAGGATGTTGACGTGGAGGTGGTTATCGCCGATGTGGCCGAAGATGACGTACTTGAGGCGGCGCGTCCGCAGCGTCTCTCGGTAAAAGTCCAGCATCTCGGCGAAGGCCGCGTCGGGCACGGCCATGTCGGTCGAGACCTTGCGCTGGCCGTGGCGGGCCAGCCACTCGTTGACCATCACGGGCAGGTCGTGGCGGAAGGCGCTTATCCGGTCGCGGTCGTGCTCGTCAACGGCGAACCAGGAGGAATCCATCAGGCCGCCGTGGTTCTCGATTGACTCGGACCAGTCGAAGATCAGGCGCTCTTCCGACTCCTCCTCCAACTCCTGCTCGAAGTAGACGGCGCCGGCGGCCCCGGCCGGCACCAGATCGTGGCGCCCGCGCAGGAAGGCGAGTGATTCAGCGTCGAAGTATTCGAGGACGCGGGCTTCGACGCCGGACCGGTCCGGGTCGAGGTAGCCCTCCCTCTTCAACCATCGGGCGGAGCGCGAGCGGCGGCGCTCGAACTCCACGAAAGAGAGGAGCTTCTCCTCCGAGTCGAAGAAGACGACGCCGCTCAGCACCTTCGGCGGCAGCGGTAGCAGAGCCAGTTCGGCCTCCGTGACGACGCCGAGCGTGCCCTCGCTGCCGACGAAGAGGTCAACCGCGTCCACGCCCGGCTCGACGAAGTAGCCGGCGGCGTGTTTGCTCGTCGCCGGCATCGAGTAAGAAGGCAACTGCGCCTCGATGCTTCGGCCGCCGCCGAGCGGGATGCCGAGTCGGCCGGACCTGTCGGCGCGGAAAGCGCCGCGGCGCAGCTCTATCAGGTCGCCCGTCGTCAGCGCGACCTGCAAGCGACGGACGTAGCGGCGCGTCGGGCCGTACTTGAAAGTGCGTGCGCCCGAGGCGTTGGTGGCGACGCTGCCGCCGACGAAGCAGCTCCACTCGGTCGGGTCGGGCGGGTAAAAAAGCCCGGCGGAGCGCGCCCGGCGGTGTACGTCCACGAGGGCCACGCCGGCCTGCGCGACGACGCAGCCGCCCGCCTCGTCGCGGGCCACCTCGCCGATGCGGTCCAGCCTGTGAGTCGAGAGCACGACGCCGCCCGCCGGTACGCGACCGCCCACGACGCCCGTTCCCGCCCCGGCAACTGTGACGGGCGTGCCTGCGCGCGCCGCCTCGGCCAGCGCACGGGCGGCCTCCGCGGCCGACTCGGGCACGAGGACGCGCTCGGCCCGGCCCGGCGCCGTGTTGCTCGCGTCGCGGAGGAAGGACTGTATCTCGTCCTGCTCGGTCTTGACCTGCATCGGGGTGGACTTCGGCGCGGCCGGCGCCGCGTCAGGCCAGTTGAATCTCGCGGTCGCGGAGGTACTTGACCCGGTCGCGCAGCTCGGCGGCGCGCTCGAATTCGAGATTTTTGGCGGCCTGACGCATCTCCTGTTCGAGCCGCGTGATGGTCTGTTCGAGTTGACCGGGGGCGTACTCGTCAATCGAGTCGAGGTCGAGCGGCACCTTGAAGTAGTCGGCCTCGTAGGCCGTCACCAGCGTCGCCTCGACCGGCTTGATGATGGTCTGCGGGGTGATGCCGTGCTCCTCGTTGTAGGCCGTCTGGATGGCGCGGCGGCGCTCGGTCTCGCCGATGGCGCGCTTCATCGAGTCGGTGATTTTGTCGGCGTAGAGGATCGCCATGCCGCCGGCGTTGCGCGCGGCGCGGCCGACGGTCTGGATGAGCGACGACTCGGAGCGCAGGAAGCCCTCCTTGTCGGCGTCGAGGATGGCGACGAGGGAGACTTCGGGCAGGTCCAGCCCCTCGCGCAGGAGGTTGATGCCGACGAGCACGTCGAACTCGCCGCGGCGCAGGTCGCGCAGAATCTTGATGCGCTCCAGAGTCTCGATGTCCGAGTGGAGGTAGCGGACCCTGACGCCGACCTCTGCGAAATACTCCGTCAGGTCTTCGGCCATCTTCTTCGTCAGGGTGGTGACGAGGACGCGCTCGTTGCGCTCTGCCCGCAGGCGGCACTCGCCGAGCAGGTCGTCGATCTGCCCGCGCACGGGGCGGACCTCGACCACCGGGTCGGTCAGCCCAGTCGGGCGGATGATCTGCTCGACCACCTCGCCGCCCGACCGCTCAAGCTCGTAGGGGCCGGGCGTGGCCGAGACGTAGATGGTCTGGCCGATGCGCCCCTGGAACTCCTCGAAGTTGAGCGGTCGGTTGTCCATCGCGCTCGGCAGGCGGAAGCCGTACTCTACCAGCGTGCGCTTGCGCGACTGGTCGCCGTGGAACATGCCGCGAATCTGCGGCACTGTCTGGTGCGACTCGTCTATGACGACCATCGAGCCGCTCGGCAGGTAATCAAGGAGCGTGGGCGGCGGCTGGCCGGGCGCCTTGCCCGAGAGGTGGCGCGAGTAGTTTTCGATGCCGCGGCAGAAGCCCATCTCCTTGATCATTTCGAGGTCGTACATCGTCCGCTGGTGGAGGCGCTGCGCCTCGACGAGCTTGCCCTCCTGAATCAGCTTCGGCTCCCACCACTCGAGCTCCTCGCGGATGGTCTTGATGGCCCGCTTGATCGTGCCCTTCGACATCACGTAGTGCGTCTTCGGGTAGATCGGCAGCCGCGACGTGTGCTTCTCCAAAACCTCGCCGAGCAGCGGGTCGATGGTCGAGACCGAGTCTATCTCGTCGCCCCACAGCTCGATGCGGTAGGCCCGCTCCTGATAGGAGGGGTAGACCTCGACCGTGTCGCCGCGGACGCGGAAGGTGCCGCGCCCGAACTCGATGTCCGAGCGCTCGTACTGAAGCTCGACGAGCTTCTGCAACAACTGCTCGCGCTCCATCTTCATGCCGGGCTCGACGAAGAGGAGCATCCCGTAGTAGGCGTCAGGGTCGCCGAGCCCGTAGATGCATGAGACGGAGGCGACGACGATCACGTCGCGGCGCTCGAAGAGGGCGCGGGTGGCGGAGAGGCGGAGGCGGTCGATCTCCTCGTTGATCGTCGCCTCCTTCTCGATGTAGGTGTCCGAGGCCGGGACGTAAGCCTCCGGCTGATAGTAGTCGTAGTAGGAGACGAAGTACTCGACCGAGTTCTCGGGGAAGAAGCTCTTGAACTCCTGGTAGAGCTGGGCGGCGAGAGTCTTGTTGTGGGCGATGACGAGGGCCGGGCGCTGCGTGTGCTCGATGACCGAGGCGACGGTGAAGGTCTTGCCGCTGCCCGTGATGCCGAGCAGGACCTGATCCCTGACGCCCTCGTCTAGGCCGCGGACCAGCGTCTCGATGGCCTGCGGCTGATCGCCCTGCGGCCGGAATTCGGAGCGGAGCTTGAAAGGCATAAAAGCGGTGACGGGTGACAAAAAGACGTGTGACAAGTTGAACCGAAATTCTAACTTGTCACACGTCACTTGTCACCCGTCACCGCTTTTCAGGCGTGGGTCGTCTCGGACTGGCTGCTGATCTGGTAGATGGCCTCCATGACGGCCGAGCGGACCTCCGTGGGGAGCGAGCCGCGCACTGCGAGGCGGCGGAAGGCCGGCAGTATCTCCTTCTGGCCCGAGAGCGCGAGCAGCTTGACGACGGCGAGGCGGACCTCGTTGTTGGGGTGGCCCTCGACGGCGCGCAGCAGCGGCTGAACCTCGCCGGCCTTCGCCATCAGGAAGAGGATCGAGAAAGCCTCGTAGGTCTTCTCTCGCCCCTCGCCTGTCAGTTGCGAGATGGCCTCGGAGGCGAGCCCCGAAGAGTTGATGGCGGCGCCGATGTGACGACGGCGCTCGGGCTCCGACTCGCGCAGGGCGCGGGTGAAGCACTCGGCGCGGTCGGCGTCGTGGTCGTAGAGGGCACGGGCGGCGGCGCTCCTAACCTCCTGCGCCTCGTCGTCGAAGGCAGCGCAAATCTGGCGGAAAGACTCGTCCTTCGGCAGGCGCGAGAGGTCGGCCACGGCAGCGGCGCGCTCGGCCGGCTCGGGGCTGGCGAGGCGCTGCTGGATCGAGGCCGGCACGGTCGAGTCGGCGTCGAAAAGCTCAATGCCCTTCTCGGCCGCGCCGACCGCGCCCGGCGCTACGACCTCGGGGACGAGCGGTTCGGCGGCGGTCAGCCCCACGTCAGGACGCAGATTGAAAGACGCGGCCGGCGGCGTCGGCAAGGCCGGCGCTGACTCTATCTTGCCGCGCAGGCCCGACGGTTCGAGCCCCTTGTCGGCGTCGGAAACCGCCGCCTCTTCATTGGGCGCCGGCGCATCGAGGAGTTCGCCCGAGGAGGTTTCGATGACCGGGACGACGGCGACCGTGGACGCCTCGGTCTCAATCTCGCGGGCGTCGTCGATGTCAAACTCGACCCACTCCTCGGAGGCCGCCTCGGCCTGTGCCTCCGGCCCCGCGTCAAAGATGAACTCGGCGGCCTGATTCAGCCCTGCGGCGGAGGGCTCGGTGGCCGGTTCGATGGCTGGGGCGACCGCTTCGACGGCAGGCGCGACTGGCGGTGCGTCCATCATGAAGGGCGCAATCCCCGTCTCGGCCTCGTCGACGGCGGGGCCTTCGGCCTCCGGCTCCGGCGGCGCGACGAAGGCGCGTTCCTCGTCTGCCTCTAGCTGCGCTTCGGGGCCGACTTGCGGATCGGCTTCGAGGCCAGGCGATGACAAGTCGGCGGCGACAACGGGCGAAGTTTCCGCGGTGACTTCGCCGGCATCGGGCACGTCGGCCGTCGGCACCTCAGGCCCGTCGGCGGCTTGCGCTTCGGGCACGTCAACCGCGACGGCCGCGGACTCAGCCTCTACCGCCGAGGACTCAACCTCAACCGTCGAGGGCTCGTCCCAGGTCGTCATTTCCGTCTCGGCCGCCACGGGCGAGGCGGCTTCGATGGCTTCAATGTCTTCGGGGGCGGCGGGCGCCTCGGCCGGTTCGCCGGCGACGAACGAGACCCCGTCTTCCACGGCTTCGTCGCCGAAGAGGGGTACGGCCGTCGCAGCTTCTGCGGCGGGAGGAGTGGCCGACTCGACGGCAGGGAGCGCGGCCTCTTCGACTTCCGGCGCAGCGGCCTCCGAGACGAAGGGTGCCGCGGCTTCCGGTTCGGTTTCGGGGAGCAGAGCCTCGATGGTCGCGCCGCCGCTCTCTTCAGCACTCTCGAACGGGGCGAGTTCGGTTATCGCAGCCTCGACTGGCGCGAGCCCGGTTGTCGCCTCCTCGGCCGGCGCGACGGTCTCAACAGTCGCTTCGGCTTCGACGGGCGCGGCCGCATCGACGATTACGTCGGCATCTGCGGGCGTGATGACGGCAGCGGCCTCGCCGGTCGCAATAGCCTCGCCGGTCGCGGCAGTCTCGCTCGTCGTAGCGGCCTCGCTGGTCTCGGCACTCACAGCCTCGGTCGCGGCCTGGGGCTCTACGCCCGCGGCGGGGGGCGTGTCAGCGGGAGCGCCGACGGGCACGATGCCCGTCTCGGCCACGGCTTCGACCTCGGCCTCGGCGGCACGTGCCTCGACAGTGGCAGCTTCTACTGGCGCCTCGACAGGTGCTTCGGCGGCCGGGGCTTCCGCTCCTATGGTCTCGGCGGCGGGAGCCTCGGCGACCGTCACCTCGCCGGCTGCCAGCAGGCTGGCTTCGATGGCGTTCTGGACGAGCTTGCGGTTGACCTTGTGCTTCTGCTTCTTCTCGCGCCTGAGGAGGGCTTCGAGGGCGGGGACGGCCCGCGGGTCGTTGAGCGCGGCCAGCGATTCGACGGCCGCACGGCGCACGTCCACCGAGTTGTCTTCGAGCGCGGCGATGAGAGACGGCGTGGTCGCACTGTCGCCGGCCAGCCCGAGCGAGCGGGCGGCGGCCGCGCGTTCGGCCGGGGCTGCCGCCTCGCGCACGTCGCGCAGGAGATCGTCTAGATAGCCGTGTTCGGCGAAGGCCGAGCGGGCGCGCTCGCGCCGCTCGGGCTGGCGCCCGGCGAGGGCCGAGAGCAGTTCGGCCGCGACCATCTGGCGCGTCATCGGATCGGCGCTGCCGACCACGGCCCGGTCGTAGTCTTCGCCCGCGAGCAGCAGTTTCGTTTCGGCCTGTACGCGGTCGGGGCCGGGCGCGACGGAGAGCGGCGCCAGGTCTTTCCTCCCGACCCCGGCGGCCCGCGCCTCTTCCCCGGCGGCGGCACCCGTGCTGCCGGCGACTCCGGCCAGCCCCGCCACGACCGGCGCGGCCGGCTTGATCGCCGTCTCGGTCTCGGCCCCGGCTGCGTTGGTCGCCGCCGCGGGCACACTCTCAGCGGCACGCTCGCCGGCTTCTTTCGTCGCTGCCGCCTCAGGCTTAACGGACGTGCCATTTCCCGAGACGGCCGAGGCGGACCCGGTTGCCAGGACACCGCCCGGCGAGAGCGTCGCCGGCTCGGCGTCCTTACCCTTGAGGACCTCAGGCCCGGCGGCAGCGTCGAGCGCGGCCTCGCCGCCGGCCGGCGCCGAGAGGGCCGAGGAGCGGCGCGCCGCGATGACCAGCCCGATTCCGACGAGCGCCAGCAGGGCCGCGAGGGCGATGGGCCAGTTGTTGAGCACGACCGCGCCGATTGAGGTCCCGGCCTGTGTGCCGGGGAGGGGGTCAGTAGTCGTCGCAGAGCCGGCCGGGGCCGTGACCGGCGGCTGAGCCTGGGCTAACTCCTGTGCCGCCGGCTGCCCTTCGGCGGGCGGTGCGGGCTGCTGCGCGTCGGCCGGCCGGACTTCGGGGCCGGGCACGGTCGTCTGCCCTGCGACCGCGGAGAGGTCGGGCGCGGGCGCGAGGGCGGGCTGCTGTTGTGCGCCCGGCTGGCCTGCCGGCTGCTGGCCCGCGGGCGCGGGGGGGGTCGGCTGATTGCCGGCCGCATTCGGCCCCTGTGCCGCCGCCTGCTGCTGACGCGCGGCGTTGTTCTGCTGCCCCTGCGCGCCGGCCTGCGCGGCCGGCTGGCCCGACTGCTGGCCCGACCGCGTCTGCGCCTGTTGCGTACCCTCGGTCGTGGCCTGCTGCCCTCCCTCCGGCACCTCGAAGACCACGTCCAGGCGGTTGAACTTCTGCTCGACGCGCGGCTTCGCGCCCGACCTCAGCCGGTAGGAGAGCACCACGTCGTCGCCGCGCTGCTGGACCTGCATGTCGGAGAAGCCCTTGCCCGACGAGCCGCGCGCGACCGTGGAGGCGTCGGACTTCGGCAGGACGACGTAGAAGCGGTCGCCGCTGCGGTAAGCCGAGTAGTCGTTCAGGGGGTTGTCCGACTTGATGGTCTGGCGCGTGCCCTGCGCCGTGTCGCTGCTGCCGCTGACGACGACGCGCTTCGGCTGCTCGCGCCGCCGCGCGGCAGAGGCGTCGCCCCCCTCGGACTGCGAGGCCGAAGGCTGCTGGCGCTGGCGGCGCTGCGCGTGCGCCGCGCCGTCGGGCAGCGCGCACACGGCGGCGAAGAGGAGCGACGCGAAGAGTGCCGCGGTGGCTGTTGGTCGCATGAGTCTTCCTGTCTGTGAGCTGTACTTCTGGGGCATGGCGGTTGTTACGGATGCAGGGGCGGCAGGCGGGCCGCGTCCGGGCCGTCATTATGCTACACGGTCGGCTGTTTGTCACCGCCGAGGCCGTGCGGGCGGCGCCCTTCCCGGCCTACACCGCCAGCGGCTGCTCGCGGCCCGCCGTCTCCCCCGCCGTCCGCAACTCAGAGAGCGCCAGCCGCACGCGCGGGTGGAGGCCGCCGCCCTCGGCCTGCGCGCGCAGCTCCTCGATCAACTCGGGCCGATTCATCATTCCGAGCAGGCGGACGGCGGCCACCCTGACCTCTATGTCGCGGTGCCCTTCGATGGCTTCGAGCACCGGCCGGGCGTCGCCCGACCTGAGGACCAGCGTGAGCAGTGAGGCGGCCTCGTGCTCCTGCCGCGGGTCGCCGCTCGCCAGCCGGCTGAGCGCCTGGGCCGCGAGCCCCGAGGCGACGCAGGCGCCTGCCACAGCAACCAGGGCCTCCTGCCCCGAAGTGGCCGCGACGCGGGCGTATGCCTCTGCGCGGTCGAAACTCAGGCGCGAAAAGGCGCGGGCGGCTGCGGCGCGGACCTCGCGCGCCTCGTCGGCCATCGCCACCAGCACCGAGGCGAAGACCGACTCGTGGTTGACGAGGCCGAGGCTGTTGACGGCCGCCGCCCTCACGGCCGGGTCTGCGTCGTGCAGCGCCAGCGAGCCGAGCGCCTCGACGGCGCGGCGCACCTGGAACCGCGCGAGCTGCTGCGCGCAGTGGACGCGCACGTCGCAGTCCTCGTCGGTCATGTATTCGAGCGCCTCGCGCAGCGTCGCGTCCTCGACCCACTCGGGCAGTTCCTCGTAGCCCGCGGCGGGCTGGGCCTCGCACGCGCCGCCCTCGTGGTCCTGTTCGAAGTCGGGCTGCCAGCGGCCGTCGCCCGCCTGCCCGAGCGAGAGCCCCATGGACTCGACCGAGCAGGCCGTCAGCGCCGGCTGGAGGATGTCGGCCGACAGGTCCGGGTGGCGCCGCGCGGTGTCGAGCAGCGCGCCGATGGCCGAAGGCAGGCCGAGCGCGCCGAGGCTCTTGACCGTCTCGGCGCGCACGACCGCGTCGGGGTCGTAGAGCGCCTCGGTCAGGAACGGGAGCGCATGAGCCGAGCGCATCTCGCCGAGCGCGGCGGCGGCGCTGGCCCGGTCGAAGTTCTCCGAGCCGAGCAGTAGCGAGGCGCACGAGCGCGCCACGAAGCCGTAGTCTTCGAGCGCCGTCCGCGCGCGCATGCGCCCGTCTGCGTCAGTCTCCTGCGAGCGCAGCGCCTTGAGCAGCGAACTCTCGACGGCCCGCCGGTCGTCGGACGCGCGCGAGGCGATGACCTCGACGCTGTGCGACTTGCCCTGCACCAGCCGGCTCACCTCCTGGTCAATGCGGTAAGCGCCGAAGACCACCGTCGGCAGCGAAGAAGGCGAGACGGCCGCCCCCTCCTGCGGCAGCGACTTGGTGTTGCGCGTCGCCTCGTCTTCGGCGCCCTGCCCCACGCGCCGCCGCTCGAACGGGACGGTGACGTTAGACTTCCGCCGGTCGCCCTTCTCCTGCTTGAAGGTCACGGGGCTCTGCGCGTCGGCGCCCGCGTCGCGCTCGCTGCCCTTCTTCGGCCGGGCCGGCTCGGGCTCGCCGCCCGTCGCGCCGCTGGCTTTCGACTCCCGGGCGCGGGCCGAGATTGTCTCGCCGTCTCCCACGCCGCGGCGACGGCGCACGAACACGAACGCTGCGCCGCAGAGCGCTAACAGGAGCGCGCCGATGAGCGACGGCAGCGAGAAGATCATCGAGCCGAGGCTCGCCCCGCCCTCGGGCTCGACGGCGGACTCCGCATTCTGAAGGTCGGTCTTGACGGCTGCGGCCACCTGCGTCGCGGCCTCGGGCGCGAGCGGCAGAGTCGTGCCCTCCGCCAGCCCGTCCACGGCCCTGGCTTCCGTCGCCGGCGCCACGCCCGCCGCCGCCGGGAGTTCGCCCGCGGCGGCCACGCGCTTCGGCGCCGTGCCCGGCAGCGCCCCGCCGCCCGCCACCTCGCCCGCGCGCCTGGCCCTGGCCTCGATGGCTCGCAGGCGTTCCAGCGACTGCGACCCCGCGCCCGCCCCGCCCGCGCCTCCCGCCTCGCCGCCCGCCTCGGACGCGGAGCCCGCCGGTGCCCGGCGTGCGGCCCGCTCCGGTGTGGCCGCGCCCACCTCGCCTCCGTCCACGACAAGGTCGAGGCGGTTGCCGCGTGGCTGCACGGTCACGTTGGCGCCGCGCGCCACCGGCACGACCAGTTCGAGCGAGTTGCCGATGCGCCGCACCTTAACGCCGCGCGCCGAGCCGGCCAGCTCGCTCTGGCCGTTAACCAGGACGACGTGGAAGCCCTCGTCGTCCTGCCAGGTCTGCGCGCGGTCGAGCGATCCGTCGGCCGTGATCGAGACCGTCCGGCCGCCGGCGGCGATGCCGGTCACTCGCACCTCCGGCTCGCGCTGCCGCTGACGGGCCTGCGGCGCGTCGTGGCGGCAGAGGGCGAGCGAGGCCCCGAGGGCCGTCGCCAGCCCCAGCCGCGCGCAACGCGAGAGAACGTTCGACTCGAGGCGGGTCTGTGGGGTCGCGGGGGCGTGCTGTCCGGTGATTTCCTTATTCATAATTTTGGGCCGGCAATGTGCGGGCTGTCGAAAGAGCCCGGCGGGTGTTTGAGGAAGGAGTCTCGGGCGGAGTGTGGGAGGCGCGTGCCGCGGGGCGTGGGCGGCGCCTGTTGGACGTGCGGCCGTGGCCGGCCGCAGCGTGTCGGTAGGTTCAGCGCTGCTCGTCGCTGAACTTGTAGCCGATGCCCCAGACGGTCAGGACCATCTGCGGGTTCTCGGGGTTCTCTTCGATCTTGGCCCGCAGGCGGTTGATGTGTGAGTCGATGGTGCGGTCGTAGCCCTCGTAAGAGTAGTCCCAGATTTTCTCCAGGAGGTACTTACGCGGGAAGACGCGGCCGGGGTTGGCCGCGAAGAGGCGGAGCAGCTCGAACTCCTTCGGCGTCAGCTCGACCTGGCGGTCGCCGACCGTCACCTCGCGCTTGGCCGGGTCGATGCGGAGCCGGCCGCGCACGATGGGGGCGTCCTCGCCGGCGCCCTCGGCCGAGGCGGCCGAGCGCACGCGCCGCATCACGCTCTTGATGCGCGCCTCAAGCTCGCGCAACGAGAAGGGCTTGGTGATGTAGTCGTCGGCGCCCATCTCGAGGCCGAGCACCTTGTCCACCACGTCGTCCTTCGCCGTCAGCATCAGGATCGGGATGTAGGCGGCCTTCTCCCGCAGTTCGCGGCAGACGGCGAGCCCGTCCATCTTCGGCAGCATCAGGTCGAGGACCACCGCGTCGGGGCGGTCGTTCAAGGCCGCCTGGACGCCCGAGAGCCCGTCGGTCGCCGTCTGGACGCTGTAGCCGGCGCGCGAGAAGTACTCGGAGATCGCCTCCAGAATCTTCTCGTCGTCTTCGATGACGAGCAGGTTCTGGCGACGCTCGCCCGCCTCGGGCCTCTCGTCGGTGGCGTCCTTCTCTCGCGGGTTCGGGGCTATCTTCGTGGACATCGGCGGCAACTGTGAACAGACGTGACGAAGCGGTTGACCGGCTCTGCGTCGAGCCCTGCGCGGCCTGGGCGTCGGCCGAGGGCACTCAAAACTATAGCGAACCGGGCAGGCAATGACAAGCATTAAAGTTAACTTCCTCATCAACATGGCTGCACCGACGGCCTTACCCGGGCGCGCACAACCGCACACAGCGCGCCCTTCCCTCCCTACCCCGCGCCGCCACACGCCGCCGCCGTGAGGCCGCGTCCGGCGCCCCGGACCTTCTCCGACGCCGACACTCTTTCGCGCGCCGCCCCCGTTGTGATATCACTTGAGGCGGAGGCCGCGACCACGCGCGGCCACCTCCCTTTGACCACACACGCCCGCCGGACCGGGAGCCGCCCGAGATGACGCCGAAAGAACGCGCCGAGTTGATCAGCCGCTACAAGGGCGGCTACGACGAAGTCTTGGAGAGTCTTGGGGGCTTCACCGATGAGGAGCTTTCGGCCCGCCCGCTGCCGGGCAAGTGGACCGCCCGCGAGATCGTCCACCACCTCGCCGACAGCGAGATGACGAGCGCCGTCCGTCTGCGCAAGCTGCTCGCCGAGGAGAGCCCGCAGATACAGGGCTACGATCAGGACGCCTTCGCCGAGCGCCTCGGTTACAACGGCCGCCCCGTCGGTCCCGCGCTCGACGCCCTGCGCGCGGCGCGTGCAACTACCGCCCAACTGCTCGACTCGATGACCGACGAAGACTGGTCGCGCGCCGGCACACACTCCGAGAGCGGTCGCTACGGGGCCGAGGACTGGCTCAGGATTTACGCCGCGCACGCTCACGACCACGCGGCCCAAATCCGCCGCCTCCGCGCCGCTCTGGACGAGGCCCACCGCGCCGCTTAAGCCGACAGCCCACGGCCCCGGGCGCGCGGCCCACGACCTCGCGCCGACGAAGCGCTCGCCGAAAGCCTCTCCCTTGACAAAAAAGTTTCGCGGCGAGCACAATCGCGGCTCGCCTCCGGGGCCGCTCCCAAATCAGCCCACAGCACGCAGACGACGCTCGATGAACACCGGCGCCCAGACCGTCAGCGAAACGCACCTGCCCGACCTGCGGCTCGTGCGCCGCGGCAAGGTGCGCGACGTGTACGAGGTTGACGACGAGCACCTCCTCGTCGTCGCCACCGACCGCATCTCCGCCTTCGACTGCATACTGCCGACGCAGATCCCGCGTAAGGGCGAGGTGCTGACGGCGCTCTCAGAGTTCTGGTTCCGCCGCCTCTCCGGCGTCGTCCCCGGCCACCTCGTCACGACCGAGGTGGAGGAGATGCCCGCGGCCGTCCGCCGACACGCGACTCTCCTGCGCGGCCGCTCGATGCTCGTGCAGCGCGCGGAGGTCTTCCCCGTCGAGTGCGTCGCGCGAGGCTACCTGGCCGGGTCGGGTCTGAAGGACTATCTGCGCACAGGCGAGGTCTGCGGTCACCCACTGCCCGCGGGCCTGCGCGAGTCGGACAAGCTGCCCCGCCCCATCTTCACCCCGGCCACGAAGGCCGAGCAGGGCCACGACGAGAACATCAGCGAGGCGCGCGCGGCCGAGATCGTCGGCGCCGGCACCGCCGCACGTCTGCGCGAGCTGACGCTCGCCCTCTACGGCGAGGCCGAAGAGTACGCGCGCGGCCGCGGCATCATCATCGCCGACACCAAGTTCGAGTTCGGGCTCGACCGCCGGGGCCGGATCATCCTCATCGACGAGGTGCTGACGCCCGACTCTTCACGCTTCTGGCCGGCCGCGGGCTACCAGCCCGCCCGCCCTCAGCCCTCTTTCGACAAACAGTATGTGCGCGACTACCTCGAAACCCTCCACTGGGACAAGAGGCCGCCCGCGCCGGCCCTGCCGCCGGAGGTCGCCGCAGCCACCACCGCACGCTACCTCGAAGCATACCGGCTGCTTACAGGAGAAGAGCTTTAGTTTTTAGTTTGTAGTTTTTTGTTTGTAGCATTGATCACTCGGTCATCAATTACACCCATCTCCCCTGGCTGTCTTCGGCTACAAACAAAAAACTACAAACTAAAAACTTCCCCCATGACTGTCTTCGACTTTTTCGTGCTGGCGGTGGTGGCGGCCTCCGTGGCGGCGGGCGCGATGCGCGGGCTGGTGCGGGCGCTCCTCGTGGGGGCGGCACTGATCGTCGGGCTGCTTGCCGCCGCCCACGGTTACGAGTGGGCGGGGGGCGTCCTGCGCGGGCTCGGACTTTTCGCCCGCGACGAGACGGCACGGGCCGGCGGCTTCCTGCTGATCGTGGGCGGGGCCGTCGCCGCGGGCTTCGCGCTCGGCCACTTCGCCCGTGCCGGGCTGAGGCGGGCGCGGGTCGGTTGGTTCGACGGCGGGCTCGGCGCGGCATTCGGGCTGTTACGCGGCCTCGCCTTCTGTTCGGTCGTCTACCTCGCGCTGACGGCCTTCCCCGTCAGGATCGCGGCCGTGGCCGAGGCGCGCACGGCGCCCGCCCTCGCCGCCGGCGCGCGCGTCCTCTCGCTCTGCACATCGGCCGAGGTACGCGAGAAATTTTTGACCGAGTATCGTCGGGCCGCGGCTCGCCGCTGACTCCCGCTCAACCCCGACGACCCGCGAGGCGGACGGGCCGACCACGAGACTTTTATCCACGGCACGGAGAGTTTTTATGCAGATGCGCGAGCGCCTCGAAGCACTCATCAACGACATGCTCGACGGCCAGATCATGCTCGACGAGGCCGTCACAGAGTTTGAAAAGCTCTACATCCAGAAGGCCCTCTCGCGCAACAAGGAGCACCTCTCGCGCACGGCCACACAACTCGGCATTCACCGCAACACCCTCTCGAAACGCGTCGCCGCCTACCGCACGCAGGAGCGCGCCGCCGCGGCCGCCAACAACCGTCCGCGCAAGTCCGCCTCCCGCCGTAAACCCTGAGCCCGCAGCCTCGTCGCCCTGCCCGCCCCGCCGCGAGCCCCTTGCGAACCCGGTGTTGACACGTAAACCGAAAGTGCTATATTTTCTAGCACTCCCTCCGAGGGAGTGCTAGAAAATGGCGATTCGCGCCAGCAAATATAGGCTAAGTGTGCCCGGCCGCCTGGCGCTCCGACGGCGCGAGCGCCAGGCGCGCGGCGGCAATCAAACCTAAATCACCACTCATCCACGGTTTACCGGAAAGGAGCTTCTATGGCTACCAACATCACACCCCTGCACGACCGGGTCATCGTCAAGCGGATCGAGGAAGGCGAGCAGATGCGCGGCGGCATCATTATCCCCGACACCGCCAAGGAGAAGCCGCAGGAGGGCGAGGTCATCGCCGTCGGCGAGGGCAAGCGCAAGGACGACGGAACGCGCATCGCTCTCGACGTTAAGGCCGGCGACCGCGTCCTGTTCGGCAAGTACAGCGGCTCGGAGATCAAGATCGACGGCGAGGAGTACCTGATCATGCGCGAGGACGAAATCCTCGGCGTCATCGAGCGGGCCGGCGCGGCGACGGGCGGCAAGAAGGGCAAGTAGCCTCGGGCCGCCCTTTTCGTTTGTGAACGTTATTTCCCCGAGAGCTTAGTTTTTAAGGAGAAGAATCGACATGGCAAAGCAAGTGATTCATGGCGAAGAGTCGCGCGCGGCGATTTTGCGCGGCGTCAACCAGCTCGCCGACGCGGTCAAGATCACGCTCGGCCCGAAGGGCCGCAACGTCGTCCTCGACAAGAAGTTCGGCTCGCCCACCATCACGAAAGACGGCGTGACCGTGGCGAAGGAGATCGAGCTCAAGGACGGCCTTGAGAACATGGGCGCGCAGATGGTCCGCGAGGTCGCCTCGAAGACCTCGGACGTGGCCGGCGACGGCACCACCACCGCGACCGTGCTCGCACAGGCCATCTTCCGCGAGGGCGTCAAGACCGTCGCGGCCGGCGCCAACCCGATGGCTTTGAAGCGCGGCATCGACAAGGCCGTCGAGCGCGCCACCGAGGAGATCAGGCGGATGGCGAAGCCGGTCAAGGGCGACGCCATCGCGCAGGTCGGCACCATCTCGGCCAACGGCGACCGCACCATCGGCGAGCTGATCGCCGAGGCGATGAACAAGGTAGGCAAGGACGGCGTCATCACGGTCGAAGAGTCGAAGACGATGCTGACCGAGCTCGACGTGGTCGAGGGCATGCAGTTCGACCGCGGGTATCTCTCGCCCTACTTCGTCACTGACCCCGAGCGCATGGAGGCCGTCCTCGACAACCCGCTGATCCTCATCCACGAGAAGAAGATCAGCTCGATGAAGGACCTGCTCCCGCTGCTCGAGCAGATCGCCAAGATGGGCAAGCCGCTCGTCATCATCGCCGAGGACGTGGAGGGCGAGGCGCTCGCCACGCTCGTCGTCAACAAGCTGCGCGGCACCCTCAACGTCGCGGCGGTGAAGGCGCCCGGCTTCGGCGACCGCCGCAAGGCGATGCTCGAAGACATCGCCATCCTGACCGGCGGCAAGGTCATCTCGGAAGACCTCGGCATCAAGCTCGAAAACGTCAAGGTCGAAGACCTCGGCCGCGCCAAGAAGGTCACGATTGACAAGGACAACACCACGGTCGTCGAGGGCTCGGGTAAGGGCTCCGACATCGAGGGGCGCGTCAAGACCCTGCGCGCGCAGATCGAGGAGACGACCTCGGACTACGACCGCGAGAAGTTGCAGGAGCGGCTCGCCAAGCTCGTCGGCGGCGTTGCGGTGATCCGCGTCGGCGCCGCCACCGAGACTGAGCTGAAGGAGAAGAAGGCGCGCGTCGAGGACGCCATGCACGCCACCCGCGCCGCCGTCGAAGAGGGCATCGTGCCGGGCGGCGGCGTGACGCTGGTCCGCGCGGCGAAGGCGCTCGATAAGTTCCGCATCGTCGAGGAGGGCGCCGAAGGCGACCAGGACGAGCAGATCGGCGTGACCATCGTCCGCCGCGCGCTCGAAGAGCCGCTGCGGCAGATCGTCTCGAACGCCGGCAAGGAGGGCGCGGTCGTCGTCGAGCGCGTCCGCTCGGAGAAGAACGAGAACTTCGGCTACAACGCCGCGACCGAGGAGTACGAAGACCTCGTCAAGGCGGGCGTCATCGACCCGGCGAAGGTCACGCGGACGGCGCTCCAGAACGCCGCCTCCATCGCCGGCCTGATGCTGACGACCGAGGCGCTCGTCTCGGAAATCCCCGAGGACGACAAGACGCCGGCCATGCCCGGCGGCATGGGCGGCGGCATGGGCATGTGATCGCGGCCCGGCCGTCATGGCGGTAAAAGGGAAGCGGCTTCGCTCAGAACAGAGCGAAGCCGCTTCCCTTTTCACGTCCTTCCCTTCCCAAGCCTAACGCGGGCGACCCTCAACGGACGATCCTCAGCGGACGTTCTCGGCGTTCGGGTTGGCGGCGAGGCGCATCCGCTCCTTGTCGAGGTCGCGCTGGACGTGGATGTAGAAGATTACGAGCGCGACGATGCCGAGGATGAGGGCGACGAGGATGATGGGATTCTCCTTGAGGAAGGAGAAGGCGCTGAGGAGGCTGCCGCCGATGGTGGCGGCGATGCCGGTGGCGAAGGCGCCGAGCCGCTTGGCGCCACCCACGGAGGCTTGCAGGAAATCCTGCTGCCGCATCGGGACCGGCTGGCTGACTCCCTCGGGTGCGGCCCCGCCGGCCGGGACGGTCTGCAAGGCCGCGTCCTGCTTGGTGAAAGGTTGAGACCCGCCGGCACCGCCGCCCGCTATTGCGCCGGGCGCGGCCGAAAGCGAAAAGTCGTTCTGCCCGAGGCCCACGCCGGCGGGCGCAATCGAGAAGTTCGAGCCGCCGTTGGTGGCGACCGCGGCCGAGGCGGGTTCGGGCACAGTCGCCGGCAGCGGCGGGATTGTCAGGTCGTCTTCGGGGTCCGCGGCCGGCATGGCGCCGATGGTGGTCGGCAGCACGGGCTCGGCCGAGAGGGCGGTCTCGGGCTGGAGGGCCGAACGCAGGATGGCCTCCCACTTGACGGCGTTCTGCGCCATCTCCTGCACCACCTCGGGGCGGACGCGAATCTCGCCGGGGTTGATGATGCGGCGGGCGTTGAAGTAGTCGGTGCGCGAGCGGTCGTCGCGCGGGATGTAATCGTCGAGCTTCTTGCCGGTGAAAAGGCCGCGGTGCATCCCGAGCGAGAGTATCTGCCAGGCCACGTCCGGGTGGAGGGCGAGGTCGGGATTGTTGACCAGGTCAACGCCGAGCAGTTGGCCGAAGCGCGTGTAGTTGGTGCGGCCCGTGATCTGGACGTAGCCGCGGCCGCGGTACTTCCAGCCGTCGCCCGGCTGCGTGTTGCCGAGGTCGCGGCGCCCCTCGTAGTGGCTGGTGATGTAGGCGCGGCTGCCAAGTTCGGTGATTGGGTTGTAGGTCAGCAGGACTCGCTGGCCGCCCACTGTGCCGGCGACGTTGGTCTCGCGCTGGACGGTCGTGAAGGCGTATGCGAGCTGGCGAACGCTGGTGAAGGAGGCGTCCGCCTCGCCGTATTCGAGCATCTTCGTCAGCCCGTCGAGCTGCACGCGGCCGAGGCGGCCGAAGACCTGGTTGTATCGCTCGAAGAAGATATTTTCATCGAATCTCAAGGTGTTGACCTCCGTCGGCGGGTGCCGCGTGCGGAAAAAGCGTGTGAAGGACTCTGGCGCGGCGGGGTGTGGAAACAACGGCGCCGGGCAGCGTTTTTATGCCCGCCGGCCCCCTTTGTCAACCAGTATTGACGGCCGCCGCCGCCCCCGCGCCACTTTTTTTTCGTTTCACGTGTGAAAAAGCGTTCCATTCTCGCGCGGGGCGTGCTATATTCCGTTGCGCCGGTGAAACAGCAGCCCTCACGCGAGTTTAGGGGCGCCGGCTTCAGGCGGGACGCGAAGTCAGGCCCGCGGGCGAAAGAAGTTCAGAACTTAAGAGGTGAAAGAAGAGATGAGCAACACGACGAAACCCAGGATCAACCCCTTGAGCCGCCGCCCGCGTCAGCAGCGCCTCGTGATGGCCGTCCGCGGCGGGGCAGGGGCCGGCAAGAGCTGGTTCCTCCGCTCGATGGCCGACGCCGGCCTCGGCCGCCTCTGCATCTTCGACGTGGAGCGCAAGACGCGACTGCTGCCCGGCGTCGGCACCAAGTTCGACGGCCTCGAAATCGAGCACCCGGACGAGCTGCCCGAGTTCATCGACTGGGCCTTGTCGGGCGAGGGGCGCGAGCAGAACTACGAGTGCTTCGGTCTGGATTCGTGGGCGGCCTACTTCGGCGCCAAGCACGCCGAGACCATCCGCGCCGTCCGCGAGCGCACCGACGACCCGCTCGCCCAGCCGACGGCCGAGGAGTTGGCCGCCGACCAGATGGTCTTGCAGGGCGTGCTCAGGCGGCTCTGCATGGAGTCGGGCAAGTCGGTCGTCATCGTTGACCAGATACCGGCGAAGGGCAAGGAGTCGAAGGAGGACAACGAGGTCGGGCGCGTGCTGCCGATGACTGCCTCGGGCCTCGAATACTTCGTGGACGTGATGGTCGAGGTCTCTTTGCAGGAGCGCGACGGCGAGATCGTCCGCGTCTTCCAGGTCGTCAAGTCGAACAGCCCGGCCTTCGAGGTCGGCTTCGAGCTGACGGGCAGCGTCACCTTCGGTGACTTCCTGGAACACATGCGGCGCGAGCATGGCCCCGATCTCGAAACTGCCGCCGCCCGGCAGCCTGCCGCGCCCGAGGTGCTCGAAGAGAAGCCGCAGCCGCTCTCGCTCGTTCAGCCGCAGATGACCGTGCAGGAGCTGGTGGCGAAGGCC
Source organism: Pyrinomonadaceae bacterium (assembly GCA_035645715.1). GTDB lineage: Bacteria > Acidobacteriota > Blastocatellia > Pyrinomonadales > Pyrinomonadaceae > QHXN01. The sequence goes on along the minus strand of DASQMB010000037.1, from coordinate 33,739 downwards.
GAGCGGCTCGGCTTCAAGCAGGCCGACGTGGTGACGGGCGCCCGCGTCTACCACAACCAGCCGAACATCTACCGCCTCGCCCCCGAGCAGATCGCGGACCTCGACCGCCGGATGACGGCACGCGCCGAGCGGGCGAAGATGGCGCAGGAGCCCGCGCCGGCCGACAGGCCCGAAGCCGCCGCCGCCCAGCGCCCGGCCCGCAACCTCAAGCGCGCCTGAAGCACGCGGCCGCGATTCGTCGGACGCAAAATCGAGAGGCCGGCCCCCGAGCGTGGGAGCCGGCTTCTCTTTTTTTTCGCTAGCACGCCCCTCCACCAAACAAACGACAGAGATTGACTAGAAATCCGTGCCGCGGCGCGCCTATAATCCGTCGCGCTCGAATCCCCTTTTTCGCGTTTCCCCCTTGGTACAAACTTTACAGGGCGCGTCCTGCCTGCGCGTGCGGGTGCGGCGCTTTTCGCGGGCCGCCCCGGGTTTGAAAGTCCGGGGCCGGCACGGAGAGGGATTGATGGCGACGAGTAAAGCAGGCAAGCAGGGCGCGAAGAAGGCGGCGAAGAAGGCGGCGAAGAAAGCCGCGCAGAAGGCGACGCAGAAAGCGGCGAAGAAAGCCGCGCGGAAGGGCGCGAAAAAGTCGTCCGCCGGCCGCGGCGGCTCGTCGCGCTTGCAGGAAGAGCCGATGTCGCCGATGCCGGCGCAGAGTCTGGAAAAGCCCGGCCTCGAATCCGAGCTTGAGCTGAAGCCGCGTTACGAGGCGCCGCTCTACCGCGGGGCCGACAAGCTCAAGGGAAAGGCGGCGCTCATCACGGGCGGCGACAGCGGCATCGGCCGCGCCGTCGCCGTCCTCTTCGCCCGCGAGGGCGCCGACGTGGCAATCGTCTACCTGCACGAGGAACAGTCTGACGCGGAGGAGACGCGCGGGGCCGTCGAGCGCGAGGGCCGTCGCTGCGTGCTCATCCCGGGCGACGTGCGCGAGTCGTCCTTCTGCCGCGAGGCCGTCGAGAGGACTGTTGAGGAGTTCGGCCGCCTCGACATCCTCGTCAACAACGCGGCCTTCCAGCAGAGCCAGCCCTCGCTCGAAGAGGTGTCGGAGGAGCAGTGGGAGCGCACCTTCCGCACGAACATCTTCGGCTACTTTTACATGGCGAAGGCCGCGCTCCGGCACATGGAGGAGGGCGCCTCAATCATCAACACGGGCTCGATCACGGGGCTCGAAGGCAGCAAAGACCTGCTCGACTACTCGGCGACGAAGGGGGCGATCCACGCCTTCACGAAGTCGCTGGCGCAGAACCTCGTCGAGCGGCGCATCCGCGTCAACTGCGTCGCGCCCGGCCCGGTCTGGACGCCGCTCAACCCCGCCGAGAAGCCGCCCGAGAAGGTCAGGGAGTTCGGCCAGGACCAGCCGATGAAGCGGCCGGCCCAGCCTGAGGAGGTCGCGCCCGCTTTCGTCTTCTTCGCCTCGGAGGCCGATTCGAGCTACATCACGGGCGAGGTCATCACGCTGCTCGGCGGCGAGACGACCGCCGGCTGAGGGTTTAAGGAGACGGCCGCCGGCCCGCGCCGTCATTCAATCCACAGGAACCAGGGAGGAAACATGTCCGAGAAGAAACGTCAGAAGAAGGACGGCCAACGCAAGGACAAGAAGAACCAGAAGATGCGCGAGAGCGAGAACGAGTTCGCGCAGGGCGCGAGCGCGCCCACGCAGGCCCGAGACCAGTCGAACCGCACGGACGAGCAGCCCGGCCCCGGCGAGAAGCCCGACACCGACTGAACGAAGGAGCGAAGGAAGATGACCGACCCTGTCAGGACCGACGAGAAGAAATGTGCCCACCAGCAGTGCGCCTGCCTGGTCGGCGGCGAGAAGAGGTATTGCAGCGACCACTGCGAAGACGAGGCCGATTCCGATCCGACCTCGATTTGCACCTGCGGCCACCCCGGCTGCGGCTGAGACGCCGAAGAGGGCGAGCGCGGGGCGGCAAGGGGCCGGGTCGATTCGTCGCCCGCCACCTTGGCGGCCCCCGCGCTCGCCTTCCCCGCCCCGCGCCCGGCGCCCGGCCTCCGGTTGACACGGCCGCCGCCTCTGCCTTAGAAGCAACCTGCGCCCGTCATAATTCGAGCTTCGTCCCCGGAGGAATCAAGCGAGCGATGACTTACGTCGTTGTCGAAGACTGCGTTGACTGCAAGTACACGGACTGCGCGGCGGTCTGCCCCGTCGAGGCTTTCCACGAGCTGCCGGACCGCCTCTACATCAACCCCGAGACCTGCATCGACTGCGACGCCTGCGTGCCCGAGTGCCCCGTCGAGGCAATCTACGCCGACTCGACCCTGCCCGAGCAGTTCGCCGCGTGGCTCGACAAAAACGCCGAGGCCGAACAGTACCCCATCATCAGCACCAAAATCCCGGCCCTCTACGGCTCGACCTGCAAAGGCAATCCGGAGTGAAGGAGTTTCTAGTTTTTAGTTTTTTGCTCCGTGCCTCGGGAGCTGTCCACAGCCTTGAGCCCGGCCGTCGCGCGAGCCTCAACCAAAAACTGGAAACTAAAAACTAAAAACTTCCCTCTCAGTTCAGCATCGCCAGGCGCATCCGCAACTTGTTGAGTTGTTCGCGGACGGCGGCCGCGTCCGGGGCTTCGGGGGCGAGGTTAAGGTAGCTCTGCGTTTCGACGACGGCCTCGTTGAGGCGGCCGAGCTGGGCGAGGAGCATGCCCCGGTCGCGCCGCTCTTCGAGCGCGTGGGGGGCGAGCAGCAGCGTCCGCTCGACGGCCGCCAGCGCCTGCCGGAAGAGCTGTGTGTGGACGTAAATGGCCTTCAGATTCCCGAGCAGACGGGCGAGGATGGCGCGCGTGCCGGCAGGTCGCAGGTGCTCCTCCGAGAGCGGCAACTGCCCGCTGTAGATGGAGTCGAGCCGCTGCTGGCACTCCTCCTCGTCGGTCGTCCGGCCCTCGAAGGGGTCCACCAGCGCGGCGGCGTCGCCGGCGCGGGCGCGGACGATGAAGTGGCCCGGCAGCGCCACCCCTTCGATTCGCAGCCCGGCCCGCCGGCCCACCTCCATGTAGACAATCGAGAGCGTGATGGGAATGCCCTTGCGCCCTTCCAGCACGCGGTGGAGCAGGCTGTTGGCGGGGTCGTAGTACTCCTCACGGTTGCCGCCGAAGCCCAGCTCGCCGAAGACGTACTCGTTCAGCGCCTCGACCTCACGCCCGCCCGCGCGCAGTACCCGCGCACGCGCCTCCGCCCCGTACCCCGCGAGCGTTTCGAGCCCTGCGCCCACGTCGCAGCGGCGCGGCTCGTCCTCTGCCCCGACCAGCAGCGCCGCCCGCGCCAGGTCTATCTCGCCCTCGCCGCGCATGACTTCGGCGGCGAACTGGCTGCGGGCGTCGGCTGCGGCGAGCAGGTCGGCAGGAGTCATAAGTGAAATTCGATGACGGGCACGCAACCGGCGCGGCTCGTCTCCGGCGTCGGCCTCGGCCCGCGGTCCGCTTCCGATGCGGCTCGTCGCCTGCCGCCGTCAGCCGTCGTCCCGCCGGGCGGTTAACGCTTCTCCGCCGCCCAATGCGAGTCGAAGACGTGTTGGAGGGCGTCAACTGTCCAGTCGGCGAGGCTGCGTGTGACCGAGTGCGCGCCGGCCGCACGCAGGGCCGCGTCGGGCACGGTGTTGGTGACGCCGAGCGCGAGCATCCCGGCGGCGCGAGCCGAGCGGATGCCGGGCGGCGAGTCTTCGACGACCAGGCACTCGCCGGCGCTGAAGGGCAGGACGTGCAGGTCGGCCCGCGCGGCGTTGAGCTTGTAGAGCGCCGCGCGGTAGCAGGCCGGGTCGGGCTTGCAGGCGTTCACGTCCTCGGCGCTGACGATGACAGCGAAGTGGCGGGCGAGCCCGGCCCGCTCCAGCGCGTAGTCGATCTGCGAGCGGGCTGCCATGCTGACGATGCCGAGCGGGTAGGAGCGCGCGAGCGCCTTGACGAAGGTGACGACGCCGGGAAATATCGGCAGCTCCTTCTCGATGAGCGCGCGGTGTTTGGCGTGCTCGCTCTCTATGACGCGGCGCAGCTCCTCGTCGGAGAATTCGCGGCCCACGCGCTCGAAGGCCGCGCGGACGAAGGTGGCGTCGTCCATCCCGAGCGAGTCTAAGTAAGCCTCCTCGGTCAGCTCGACGCCGGCCTCGCGGAGTGCCTCGGTGTAAGCCTTCAGGTGCAGCGGCTCGTCGTCGATGATGACGCCGTTGAAGTCGAAGAAGACGGCCTGAATCATGGAATCTCGGCTGTGCGCGGTGGATTATGACGAACGTCGCAATTGTAGTAGGCCGGGCCGCCTGTTGGAAAGCGGCCGGGCCGGCGCGCGGGCGCTCAGGCGCCGTCGCCCGCGCCGCGGCCGGCGAGCCGCGCGTTCTGCTCGGCGAAGAGGAGGGGAAGACGCTCGCTCTCCAGCACGTCGAGGCGGCGCATCACCTCGGCCAGCGCCAGCTCGTTCTTGAGGTTGACCTGGTAGTCGAGGTCTGCGCGGAGGCGGTCCTTCTGGTCCTGCCGGTTCTGCGAGATGAGGATGATGGGCGTCAGCAGCGCGGCGGCGATGCCGTTGATAACGTCGAGCAGCGAATAGGGGAACGGGTCGATGCCGAGGTTGTCGCGCAGCCAGGAGTTGTAAAGAATCCAGCCGGCGACGAAGAGGAGCGTGGCGCCGATGAACTTCCAGCTCCCGCCGAACTCGGAGACGGCGTCGGCCATCCGGTCGGCCAAGGTCATCCGCCCCTCCTCGACCTCGTTGAGGTTGCGCGAGACGCGCTGGCGCAGCAGCTCGTCTGTGCGGCGGAGGCGGTCGGCGATGGCGGCCATCATGTGGATGGCGACCTCCGGGTTGGCGCCGACGAAGCGGTGGAACGCCTCGCGCGGCAGCACGCCCAGCTCGGCATCCTCGGCCACCGTGGCGTGGGCCGAGCGGGGCTTGCCGTCGAGGATCGCCATCTCGCCGAAGAAGTCGCCGTCGCCGAGTTCTGCCAGCGTCAGGTCTTCGCCGCGCTCGTCGGGGAGGTGAATGCGGACGCGTCCGCCCTCGATCAGGTACATCGAGTCGCCGGCGTCGCCGGTGTTGAAGAGGCGCGTGCCGGCCGGGGCGCTGCGGACGCGGAGCAGGTCGCGCAGCGAGCGCACCTCTTCGTCGTCGAGCGCGGCGAAAAGCGGCACGGAGCGCAGGGCCTCGACGGTCATGAACTGGCGCGGGGGGGGAGTCATGCTTTCACCTCGCTCTGCAAAAAGGCGGGCCGCCGAGACTCTCGTCGCGACGGCCCGCCGGTGCTGCGTCAGTGGCCGGGCGCCCTGCCCCTGCCGACTCAGACCATCTTGTACTCGGAGTCCACGTCCTCGTCGGAGAAGGCCACGCGGTAGTTGGCAGACTGCTTCTGCCGCGTAATCAACAGGTCGTCTTTGGTCTTCAGGAGGTCCGCGCGCGAGTAGACCGACAGCTCGAAGTTGAAGCCGTGGGTGATGGCGTCCTTCGGGCACGCCTCGACGCAGTAGCCGCAGAAGATGCAGCGGCCGTAGTCGATGTTGTAGACCTTGGCGTAACGCTCGTCCACGCCGATCCTCTCCTCGGGCGCACGAGGGTCGTCGTCGGCGACGATGTAGATGCAGTCCGAAGGGCAGGCCGCCGCGCAGAGGTAGCAGGCCACGCACTTCTCGCGCCCCAGCTCGTCAACGTGCAGGAGGTGCTGCCCGCGGAAGCGCGGCTGCAAGGTGACGGGCTCGTCCGGGTACTGGACGGTCCACTTCTCCCGCGGGATGTAGGAGAAGGTGATGCTCATGCCCTTGATGAGGGCCTTCGTGTTATCGATGATGTCGCTGATGATGGACATGGCTTTTTCGTGACGGGTGACGAGTGACGAGTGACAAGAAGAACCGTCTTCCTCTTGTCACTCGTCACTCGTCACTTGTCACGCCTCTCGTCACTCGTCACGCCTCTCTCCACGCTTAAACAAATTCCAGCCGGCTGAAGAAGTAGGCCAGCTCGATCTGCGCGTTCTCCTCGGAGTCGGAGCCGTGGACGGCGTTTTCGCCGATGGAGTTGGCGAACTCTTTGCGGAGCGTGCCCTCGTCGGCCTTGGCCGGGTCGGTGGCGCCCATCAGGTCGCGCCAGGCGCGGACGGCGTTCTCCTTCTCCAGCGCCAGGACGACGCAGGGGCCGCCCGACATGAACTCGGTCAGCTCGCCGAAGAACGGGCGCTCGCGGTGGACGGCGTAGAAGCCCTCGGCCGCGGGCCTCGTCAGGTGAATCAGCTTCATCGCGCGGAGCTTGAAGCCGGCGTCGAGCACGCGCTGGAGGATGGCGCCCGTCTTGCCCGCGCGCACGGCGTCGGGCTTGATGATTCCGAAAGTAAGGTTGCCTGCCTGTTCCGACATTAGTCTCCTCGAATCGGTTGCTGGGATTTGCGAGCCTGTTCTCAGGCCGTGGCGCGGGCGCCGAGGGCGTCGGCCATCGCCTGCCCGATGTCGGCGGGCGAGCTGACGACGCGGATGCCGGCCTCTTCGAGGGCGGCCATCTTCTCGGCCGCCGTGCCCTTGCCGCCGGCGATGATGGCGCCGGCGTGGCCCATGCGGCGGCCCGGCGGGGCGGTCTGCCCGGCGATGAAGGCCACAATGGGCTTGGTGACGTTATCTCTGGCGAAGGCCGCGGCCTCCTCCTCGGCTGTGCCGCCGATCTCGCCGATCATGACGATGCCCTCGGTGTCGGGGTCGTCCTGGAAGAGGGCGAGGGCGTTGAGGTGCGTGGTGCCGACGACGGGGTCGCCCCCGATGCCGATGGCCGTCGACTGGCCCAGGCCGAGAGCCGTTAACTGCCCGACCGCCTCGTAGGTCAGCGTGCCCGAGCGCGAGACGACGCCGACCCTGCCCTCCTTGTGGATGTGGCCGGGCATGATGCCGACCTTGCATTTGCCGGGCGAGATGACGCCGGGACAGTTCGGCCCGATGAGGCGCGTCCGCTTGTCTGCGAGGTACTCCTTGACCTTAACCATGTCGAGGGCGGGGATGCCCTCGGTGATGCAGACGACGAGCGGGACGCCGGCGTCGGCCGACTCCATGATGGCGTCGGCGGCGAACGGCGGCGGCACGTAGATGACGGAGGCGTTGGCGCCGGCCTCACGCACGGCCTCCTCGACGGTGTTAAAGACCGGGATGCCCTCGTGTGTCGTGCCGCCCTTGCCGGGCGTGACGCCGCCGACCACCTGCGTCCCGTACTCGACCATCTGCTTCGTGTGGAACGTGCCCTCCTTGCCCGTGATGCCCTGCACCACGAGGCGCGTGTTCTTATCGACGAGAACGCTCAATGTTTCGCTCCTGACGGTCGGCGTCCCGGCGCGCTCAGGCGCCGTTGATGGCCGGAATTTGGACTGCTTGACGAGTGGCCCAAACTATACCACAGCCGTCGCGGGCGTCCGAAGCGGGGCGTGCGGGCGCGCCGAGGCGGCTCGCGACGCGGCACGCGCCGGGCCGCCGCCTTGACAAACAGGGGCGTTTCGCCTAGTTTCACCAACCGTTGCTTCACCGCGGGTCAGAGCCGCACGACGTTCTGCCATACCCTTTATCCCTTAACTGCTCTCGCTGGACTTTTTATTCGGCGCTCGCCCGTTCGCGCCTGACGCGCCTCGCACACGCACATTCGCAGACCGCCGCCCCGACACTCAACCGCGCCGGGCCGCCTTCAGACCTGGCCGGCGCTTACAGGCCACCGCGCGGAGCCGGCAGCGGCCCGCGGCGGCACCACCCCCCGAAGGAGTAGACTCCCATGCCCCCACTTCCCCAACGCTTTCGCGTCGCCGCGCTGCTCTGCGCGGTGGCCCTCTGCGCCCCGGCGCTCGCGGCGCGGGCTCAGACTTCATCTATAGGCCAACTCGAAATCACGCAGGTCGAAGTCAACATCGGAGCCAACCAGCTCGTCATCACCGGCCTCAACTTCGGCCCGGGTCTGCCGACCGTGACGCTGGCCGGTACACCCCTCTTCGTCGCCAGCAGCACGACGACGCAGGTCGTCGCCGACCTGCCAGCCAACACGGCGCCGGGCACTTACCTGCTCAAAGTCTCGCGCGGCAACGGCCTCACGCAGCAGGACGAGGCCGAGGTGACGGTCGGCGGCGCCGGCCCCCAAGGCCAGCCGGGACCGCAAGGCCCGCAGGGCCCTCCGGGGCCGCAAGGCGAAGTCGGCCCGACCGGGCCACAGGGGCCGGCTGGTCCACAGGGCGAGACAGGACAGCAGGGGCCGGCAGGTCCGCAAGGCCCGCAGGGCGAGACCGGCGCCCAAGGTCAGCAGGGGCCTGCCGGCCCTCAGGGTGAAGCAGGCCCGCAAGGCCCCGCCGGCCCGCAGGGACCCACCGGCGCGCAAGGCCCGGAAGGCCCGCAGGGTCCGGCTGGTCAGCAGGGGCCTGCCGGGCCGCAGGGTGAGACGGGTGCCACAGGCCCTCAGGGAGCGCAGGGTGAGACGGGACCTCAAGGCCCGCAGGGTGAAGTCGGGCCACAAGGGCCGCAAGGCGAGACAGGGTCTCAGGGGCCACAGGGCGAACCCGGCCCGCAGGGACCGGCCGGCCCACAGGGACCACAGGGCGAGACTGGGTTGCAGGGGCCGGCGGGGCCGGCAGGTCTTCAAGGCCCGCAGGGTGAGACGGGACCCGCCGGGGCGCAGGGGCCGCAAGGTGAAGCAGGTCCGCAGGGACCGACCGGACCTCAGGGAGCGACTGGACCGCAAGGGCCTGCCGGACCGCAAGGGCTGACCGGGCCTCAAGGCCCGCAGGGTACGACAGGCGCCCAGGGGCCACAAGGGCCGCAGGGGCCGCAGGGGCCGCAAGGCCCGACCGTCGCCACGTTCCAGATCGGGCGTGCGCCCGAGGGCGGATTCACCGCCATCACCTTCAACGACAACACCTCGTCGTTCGTCTGCGGCGGCCAGTACCTCGGTCAGATCACCATTGACCCGAACTGGTTCGGGACCAACGGCGTTGAGTACCGCCTCGTCGTCTTCGGCGAGCGTTCGGCCGGCGGCCTCGGCGACGACCTCTTCTTCGACCTCTGCCGCGGCACCAGCTTCGCCGACGGCGGCGGCAGCAACCTCTTCACCAACGTCATCTTCAACAATCCACACTTCACCGACAGCGGGTGGCAGACGCTCTCGGGCACGACGCCCGTCCGGCTAAACCTCCGCGCGCGCAAGCGCACCGCGGCCGCCGGCTCCTACGGCCACGCTTACGTGCTGATCCGCCCGCGCCAGCCGTGACCTAAATCTTGACGCCGGGCGGCAGCCGGACCCTTCAACCGTCGAAGGATTTCGAGCCGGTGCCGCGCGGTGAAACAGGCTGCGGTCGGAGAGTGGGGGCGTCGCTTCAATCAAGCGACGCCCCCACTCTCCGACCGCGGCCCTGTTTTTAACTCACCACTTGTTTCCTTTTTTGCCTGCGACTCAGTACCCCGGCCGTGCTGCGGCGCGTGCGCTCGAAGCTCCGAAAAAGTCCCTCATTCGGCCCCCGCATCCCGCCTGACTTGACGCCCCACAGACGCACGATATAACGTCGGGACGCTTCCTCCTTTAACAGCCTATGGGACGGCCTCGCACGCCGCGGCCTTTTTTTCGCGCCGCGGCCTCCGGCCGGCTGAAGCCCCTCGGCGCAGCGCGCGACGTGTCCCAGCCGTGCCCGGCGCCGCTTGAAAACTCACAGGAGCCAACACGATGAGGAAAAGATTTTCGGCAATCTCACTGCTCGGCGCCGCCTTCGCCCTGGCGCTGGCCGCCTCGGCCAGCCCGGCGCAGGCCCAGAATACCAGGGACTTCGCCCACGGCAACGGCACCATCGAATTCGAGGGGAAGGTCAGCAACTTCTCCTTCACCGCGCAGCGGCACAAGGACGGCTCGGTCAAGGGCACGCTCATCTACCACCAGCGTTCCGCGACCAACCCGGAGAACAACCTCAGCGTCCACATGAGGATCGACTGTCTGACCGTCGCGGGCAGCGTCGCCACCATCCAGGGCATCATCACGAAGGCCGATCCCGAGAGCGTCTTCGTCCCCGGCTTCGGCGACTTCTCGCTGGTCGGCGCGGCGGCCAGCATGACGGTTAACGACGCCGGCGAGGGCAACCCCGACGGCGACATGGCGAGCTTCCTCTACATCACCGGCGCCCGCTCCAACTTCTGCGCCATCGCCTTCCCGCCCGAGATGTACCGGACGACCAACGTCATCGTCCGCAGCGCACAGCCGTAAGCTTCCGCTCCGGCGGACGAACGAAGGGGCGCGACAACGTTCGAGTTGTCGCGCCCCTCTTTCATGCCCGAACCCCTCGGGCGGCCGAGGTTTCAAGTCACCGCCCGCCACGCTCATTCCAGCTCGACCTGCTGGCCGTAATTCGGAGCCTCGACGCGCCAGCCGTAGCGGTCGCGGATGCGGTCGGCCATCGCTTTGGCTGCCTCCGGCTCGCCGTGCGTGGTAAAGGAGCGGCGAGGCGGGGTCGCTTCGAGCGGGGCGAGCCAGCGCAGGACGCCCTTCCAATCGGCGTGGGCCGAGAGGCCGCCGATCCGCTCGACGCGGCAGCGGACCGGCACCTGCTCTTTCATGATCCTCACCTCGCGCGCCCCGTCGAGGATTTTTCTGCCGGTCGTACCCGCGGCCTGAAAGCCGACGAAGAGCAGGGTGGCGCGCTCGTCGGGCAGCACGCGCCGCGCGTGGTGCAGGATGCGCCCGCCCGTCATCATCCCCGAAGCCGAGATGATGATGCGGGCGCCGCGCTCGTCGTTCAGGCGTTTCGACTCTTCGCGGCTCGAAGCCGTCACCATCGAGCGCGTCCTCAGCGGGTGCCGGTTCTGTTCGAGCACGGAGACGTACCCCTCGTCGTGCTCGTCGCGCGTGCGGTGGTAAATCTGTGTGGCCGCGGCCGCCATCGGCGAGTCCACGCGCACCGGGAGGATGGGGATGCGCCCCTCTTCCTCAAGCTCCCGGAGGTGGTAGATGAGTTCCTGCGTCCGCCCGACGGCGAAGGCCGGGATCAGCAGCGGCCCTCCGCGCTCGGCAGCGGCGTTGACGACGCGGGCCAGCGCGTCCTTCGAGTTTTCGGGGTCGTGCAGGCGGTCGCCGTAGGTTGACTCGACCAGCATGTAGTCGCTCGCCGGCGGCTCGGCCGGGTCACGGATGATCGGCTGTTCATAATGGCCGAGGTCGCCCGAGAAGAGCACACTTCTTCCCTTCCGGTCGTCGCCCGCGCCCGAGAGTTCTAGGCGGACGAGGCTCGCACCGAGGATGTGGCCGGCGATGTGGAAAGAGGCCGTAATGCCCGCAGCCACCTCGGTCGGCTCGCCCGTGTTCGAGCAGGGACGAATAAGGTCGAGGGCACGGCGCGCGTCCGCTTCGTCGTAGAGCGGCAGCGCCGGCCTGTGGCGCGTCAGCCCGTGGCGGTTTCGGTAGTCGGCTTCCTCCTCCTGCAACCGCGCCGAGTCCGGCAGCAACAGTTTCAGCAGGTCCGCCGTCCCCCGCGAGCAGAAGACCGGCCCGCCGAACCCCAGCCTTACCAGCCGCGGCAGGTAGGCCGTGTGGTCCACGTGCGCGTGCGTGATGACGACGGCGTCGAGCGAGCGCGGGTCGAAGGGCGGGTCCTCCCAATTCCTCTCCCTCAACTCCTTCGGCCCCTGAAAGAGGCCGCAGTCTACGAGCACGTTGGCTTGGCCCGTTTCAACTAGATACTTCGAGCCTGTCACGGTCCCCACGCCGCCCCAGAAAGTCAGCGTTCCCATGCGACCTCCGATAATTTTCGATGGGTGAAAGAGCGCCGGCATTCTACACGAGCGCGCGGCGCGCGCCGAGCAAAGGTCACGCACAAACGCCGAAGCGCCGCCGCTGTCAGCCTTCCGGCACGACGGCGGCGGCGCCTGGACGCGTCAGGCGAAGGCGCGCCTAACTCAGGCCGCCTGCCGGTCGGCGAGGGCGACGACCTTTTCGGCGGCGTCGCGCATGCCCTGGGCGACGGTGAAGTTCATGCCCGACTCGGCGATGAGGCGGCGCCCCTCCTCGACGTTGGTGCCTTCGAGGCGGACGACGATGGGCACCTGGACGCCGATGGCGCGGGCCGCCTCGATTACGCCGCGTGCCACCATGTCTGTGCGGACGATGCCGCCGAAGATGTTGATGAGGACGGCGCGGACGTGTTCGTCGGCGAGCAGGATGCGGAAGGCCGCCTCGACGCGCTCCTGCGAGGCGCCCCCGCCCACGTCGAGGAAGTTGGCCGGCTCGCCGCCCGCGTGCTTGATGATGTCCATGGTCGCCATTGCGAGGCCCGCCCCGTTGACCATGCAGGCGATGTTGCCGTCGAGCTTGATGTAGTTGAGGTCGAACTTGCTGGCCTCGATCTCCAGAGGCTCCTCCTCGTTCAGGTCGCGTAGCTCGGCGAATTCGGGGTGGCGGTAAAGCGCGTTGTCGTCGAAGGTGATCTTGGCGTCGAGGGCGAAGAGGCGGCCGTCCTTCGTCAGCAGGAAGGGGTTGATCTCGATGAGCGAGGCGTCCGTCTGCTCGTTGGCCGCGTAGAGCGCCTGCATGAACTTGGCCGCCTGGTTGACGAGGTTGGCGGGCAGGCCGAGGCCGAAGGCGAGCTTTCGCGCCTGGAACGGGCGGAAGCCGACGGCCGGGTCTATCTCCTCCTTGAGAATCTTCTCGGGCGTGTGGGCCGCGACCTCCTCGATGTCCATGCCGCCGGCCGACGAGGCCATGAAGACGGGGCGGCCGGAGGCGCGGTCGAGCACGATGCCGAGGTAGAACTCGCGGTCAATCGGCAGCCCTTCTTCGACGAGGAGCGTCTTGACCTCGCGCCCCTCTGGGCCGGTCTGGTGCGTGACGAGGTTCATGCCGAGCATCTTGCCGGCGACCTCGCGCGCCTCCTCGGGCGACTTCGCCAGCTTGACGCCGCCGCCCTTGCCGCGACCGCCGGCGTGAATCTGCGCCTTGACCACGACCACGTCGGTCCCCAGCTCGCGCGCGGCCGACTCGGCCTCCTCGGGCGTGCGGGCGACGATTCCGCGCGGCACGGCCACGCCGTACTTCCTCAACAGTTCCTTCGCCTGATACTCGTGTATTTTCATCCCGGTCCTCTGCGCAGGCGGGCGCGCTGGTTCGGTCCGCCGCGGTCTGTGGGTTGTCTTGAACTCGTCGGAGTGTAGCCGCACGCCGCGCGCGGCTGCAAGCGAGGGTGACCGGGCCGCTGCCGCAAAGTTTGACGACAAAGACCGGGCGCCACGGCCTGACCGAGCGACGCGGCACGACCGAGCCACGCGATCCGGCGGCCCCGCACCTGGCGGTCGCGCCACGAGCCTGCCGCGAGCGGCGGCTGCGGGCTTTCTGGAAGTGGCGCGCGATTGGCCGTCTCTCTGCGTCATCAGAGAAAGCGAGGTGAAGGCGATGACTCTGGCGCTGACGCTGCTCTTCGCAGTCAACCTCTACGCGCGGGCCGGGAGGGCCGGGTAGAGGGTCTCCTTAATCTGTCGGGTGTTGAGAACTTGAGACGGCGGCGGGTCTGCTCCGGCCCGCCGCCGATTTTTTTTGTCGGAGACCACGCCCCGCTCGCGCAGCCCGAACCGGGTTGAGCTGCCGGCCTCCGGCTTGAGGCTTGACCGCGGCCTGGCCGCCGGAGTAAATAGTAGCCTCCTCGGTCGGCCGACGCCCCGCCGGCGTTAAAAGCACACCTTCCGCCCGAGCTATTTCCAACCACTGCCACCAGCAAGGAGTCCTGCCATGAGCTTCCCCCGCTCGTCCCCGTTCCGCTTCGCCGCGGCCCTGCTTCTCCTCGCCCTGACCGCGCAACTCGCCCTGCCGCAGGGCGCCGCGCGGCCGTCCACGGCCGGAGGCCGCACGGACTTCAAGGCACTCGAAGAGAAGGTGCTCGAAGAGATTAATCTCGCGCGGACCGCGCCCGTCCAGTACGCAGAACACCTCGAACGCCTCCGCCCACATTACTCCGGCAAGGAGTTCAGGCAGCCGGGCAGGCCCACGCTCATCACCGAGGAGGGCGTGGCCGCACTCGACGAGGCCGTCAAGTTCCTGCGCGCCGCCAAACCGCTACCGCCGCTTCAGCCCTCCAGGGGGTTGTCTTCGGGCGCGCTGTTGCTGGTGTCGGAGCAGAGCACGTCGGGCACGACCGGACACAGGGGCGCCGACGGGGGTTTCATGGAGCAACGGGTGGCGCGCTACGGCTCTTGGAAAGGACCGGTCGGCGAGAACCTCTCATACGGGGAAGAGACCGCGCGCGAGCGCGTGATCTCCATGCTGATCGACGACGGGGTGAGCAACCGCGGCCACCGCAACCGAATCTTCAACCCCTCCTACACTGTGGCAGGCATCGCCTGCGGCGCGCATCAGCTCGGGGGGGTGTGCGCCGTCACGCTCGCCGCCGGCTTCACCGACGGGTCGGGCGCGGGCGGGCCGCAGCCGTCCGGGAAGAATGTCGCACTCCCCTCCGGGGCCAGAAAATTCTGAACGAAGCCTGCCGGCGGGAGGGCGACGTTCATCAGGCATAGCCGGCCGCGGGCGCTAAAAGGGCTATCCGCGGGCCGGCTTTGGTGGTATAGTGCGCGACCGGACACTGTTAGGGGAGGGCAAGCCCTCCCCGCGACCTCGCGGCCCGAAAGTCTTAGCAGCAGACTGCTCATCAACTCGCGGCGGGGAAATACCACGGTGGGAAAAGCCGTATTCACACTCATAGCCCTGCTCTGCCTCACAGCCGCGCCGCACACGAGCGGCACCACACGACAAAAAACCGGGGGAAGCCCCCACGCGGACGCTGCCTCAGTAAGTGAGGCGGTGGGCCTGCTTGTCTCGCGGCTGAAGGGCGTCGGCGAAGTCAGGGTGCCGGCGACCAACAGCGCCGTGCGCGTTAGTTCGGTGCGCGCCGAAGGCTGCACCCTCAGGTATAACCTCACGTCCGAGCGGGCGGCGACCTACGGCCCCGGTCATTCAAATCGGCCGCAAGTCTCGACCGAAGAGTACATCCGCACCGTCCACGAGTGGACGGTCAACCTGGCCGGCCTCGACCCCGCCGGGGTGCAGGTCGGCAACCCGCTGCAACTCAAGAAGGGCGGTTCGGTGGCCTTCTCCGCCGCGGGCGACACTGAGGCCATCAGCCTGAGATGGCAGGTGAACTCGCGGGCGGGCGTGAGGATGAGAACAGACCGGCCGCGGAGCGGTCGTTTGCCCGCGGACGACGAAGGCTCCCTCGAAGGAGTAGCGGCGGCGTTGAGGCGCGCTATCGAAGTTTGTAGAACCCCTGCCTCATAGGCAAACGCTTTCGCCCGAGGCCCCCGCCGTCCCACTGCACGCGGCGCGGGTCGTTTACTCTTTACAACCCCCACGTTCCGGGCAGGCCGTCGAAGTCGAACCTGAGGCGCCGCCCTCCCTCGGAGAGTTGTGATGGCCGACAAATCAACCTTACGTCCGGTCCTGACGGCCGCGGCCGGCGTTTGCGCTCTCACCTTCTTCGGCATCCTCGCCCAAGCCCTGCCGCCGCAGGGCAAAGTCCGCACGAAAGATTTCGGCTCCAGCCTCAAGCGCCTCAACCCGGAACAAAAGAAGAAGGCCCCCGCCGCGGGTGAGAGTAAAGAGAAGAGCCGCGAGCCTCTTCCGGAAGAGGACGTGGTGAGGGTGGAAACCTCGCTCGTGGTCTGTAACTTCCTGATTTTTGACGGGCAGGGGCGAGCGGTCGAGGGCCTGACGCGCGACGATTTCGCAGTGACCGAGGACGGGAGGCCGCAGGAGGTCGGCACCTTCGCGCGCGGCGAGCAGACGACTCTGCCGCGCTCGATTGTGCTGATTATTGATTTCAGCGGCAGCCAGTTGCCCTACATCGAAACGAGCGTCGAGGCGGCCAAGACCCTGGTTGACAAACTCGGGCCGGCGGACAGGATGGCCCTCGTCACCGACGAAGTAAAGCTGCTGGCCGATTTCACCCGCGACAAGGCCGAGCTTAAGAAGAAGCTTGAGTCTCTGAAGAAGAAGGCCCACGGCCGCGACGCAGGCAAGGGGTGGTTCGCCGGGCGCAGCCTGCAATACAGCGCGCTGATGGCGACCTTAAGAGAGCTGTTCGGCGAGGACGACCTGCGCCCCGTCGTCATCTTCCAGACCGACGGCGACGAGTTTTACATCCTCCGGCAGAAGACCTACCAGCATCCCCTCATGACTAAAGTCGCCAGGGAGTTCAGCCTGGCCGACGTTTACCATGCGGTCGAGAGGTCGCGGGCGACTATTTACTCGGTCATACCAGGCAGCCCGCCCGCTCAGCTCTCTTCGGCCGGGCATAGGCGGCACGCCGCCGGGGCGGCCGAAACCGCAGCCCTGCTCGATGCCGATACCCGGCCGAGGCCGGCCGCGCTTCATCTGCATGGCGGCCAGCCGGAGCCCGAGTCAATGGGAAGCGTCGCCGAACGTCGGCCCTCGCCGGAGTCGGCTCTGGTAGAGTTGGCTAGGAGGTCGGGCGGGTGGGCCGCCTTTCTGCCGGAGCCGGCGCGGGCCGAGGCCGTTTATTCGCGCATCCTCTCCGACATCAACGGCCGCTACGTGATTGGCTATCAGCCGACCAACAAGGAGCGCGACGGCAGGCGGCGCGTGGTCAACGTCGTGGTGCGCGGCCACCCTGAGTACGTCGTGGTAGGGAGGAAGTCTTACTACGCGCCCGGCCCGGAAAACTAGGCCGCCGCACCCTAACACGCCCCGCGCCGCGCCCGCGTTACGGGTTCACTACACTACAGTTGAAGAGACAATTCTCGTAGTCATTGTTACAGTCACTCGTGTCGAGCCACAACTGCCCGTCGCAGTAATCCTGCCCCGCCCAGTACGCCTGATCGCACGCGAACATGGCCTGATCGTACTCCTGATTGCAGGCGTACTGCGGCGTGTTGAAGTGGCAGTTGCTCAACTGTGCGGCGGCGGCGCTCTGGCAGTCGGAACGCTCCTGTTCGAAGGGAGCGATGCACGCAGCACGGTTCTGGCTCGCGCGGGCGTTGCACTGATTCCTCTCGTACACGCACCCGTCTTCGCAAGGCCCCGCAAATACGACGACCGTCCCGAGTGCCAGGACCACTGAATACGCAGCAAGCTTTGAGACTCTACGCATAAGGCTCTCCCTTCTCAGAAGCTATCGCTCGGGTTAATAAAGCAGCTCGCCCGGAAAAGCTCACGGCTGCGTCTCACCGCCCGCCTCTGCCTCTTCGTCGGGTGGCGACCTCCCGACTCGCGGACTCTTAACAGCGCCCGCCGCGCCGGCGGGTAGTGGCCGCGTGCCCGAAATGAACTTAACTATTGACCTGTTTGTGAGTGAAAGGTTTGCGCGCGCTGACGAAACCGGATGAGGATTTCGTCAACAGGGGATTACGTTATCCGCGAGGTGAATGGCGCCAGGGTTCGCCGCGGTGGTGATGAAACCGAGGCGCTTTGTTCATAGCGCACGACACTTTAATGATAAGGCTCCTGCCCGTCAAGAGAATTTGTCGGGACGAGGGCGAGGATCGTTTAGCCGGCGAGAGGCGGGGCCGGTCGGTCCCGCCCGCGCGGCAAAACGAACACGGCCGCCCCGGAGGACGGCCGTCAGTGGTGGTGTGAGCTAATCGGGATGACTGGATTCGAACCAGCGACCTCTCGCACCCCAAGCGAGCGCGCTACCAGGCTGCGCCACATCCCGTCGCGCGTGTAAGTATCTCCAAGAAAGCCTGCCTGGTCAAATGATGAACAGGCGGCGCAGGCGAGGCGCCTTCAGCGGTGGTGCGGGCCGGCGGGGGCCTCGCCCGAGTCGAGCAGGCGCAGTAGTTCCTGCGCGTGGTAGCGCAGCAGGCGGATGGCCGCGCGCCGCTCGTCGTTGAGCGGCGGCGGCTCGACGGGCTCGGCCGTGGCGGCCGCGTCGCGCGGGGGCTCGGGCGAGAAGTGCGCGGGCGGCGCGACGAGTTGCGGCACGGGCGGCGGCTGCGCGGCCGGGGCGCTCATCTCGGGCGTCACCACCTTGAGCTTGCTCGCGCCACGCAGTTCGCTCGTCAGGCGCTTCTTCGCGCCCGCGATGGTGTACATCTCGTCGTAGAGCAGTTCCTTGATGCGCAGCACCATCTCCACGTCGCGCTTGCGGTAGGTGCGCTGCCCGGCGCGGTTCTTCTGCGGGGCGAGCATCGGGAACTCCGACTCCCAGTAGCGCAGCACGTGGGCCTGGATGCCCGTGATGTCACACACCTCTCCGATCTTGAAGAAGAGTTTTTCGGGGATGTGGACGGCTGCCTGGTTCATCTTCTGCCGAGACCCTTCAAGCCGCCGGAGGGCGGGGCGGACTGGCGGCTGGCTTCTGTGTCGAGTCGGCTCACGCCCGCGTGTCACGCGCGAGAGCGGCGGGAGGAAACGAACGCGCGTTATGTTACCCGCGCCCTCAAACTCCTGTCAACGCTGAAATTTACGGGGCCCGAAGGGAAAAGCCGACGCGGACCGCGCCGCTCACTCGTCGCCCGGCTTGAGCATGACGAGGCGGCTCGCCGGGTCGAAGATGATCTCGAAGGGGCGAAGGGCGTCGCGGCCGAGGATGACGGGAGCGCCTTTCTCCGCGCGGAGCAGCAGGTCGGTCGGGACTCTACGGAGGGCCAGCGGCCCGAGGTTGACCGTCGCCGGGCGGATTCTGCGGGCCGCGACGCTGCCGCCCGCGATGTCGCGGCGCTCCCCGCGCTCGCGCCCTCCACCGACCTCGATGCCGAGCGAGCGCGCGGCATGTTCGTCCACGGCCAGGCCGTAGGCCGAGCCCGTGTCGAGCAGCGCGCGGCGGCCCCCATCAAGCGCGACGAAGGGGCGGCGCGTGCGGCCGTCGGTCAGCCAGCGGAGCGTGGCGCCGCCGGGCGGGTGATCTCCGGCGCGCAGGGGCGTCAGGCGCGGGTCGAAGGCGCGGATTTCGCCCCGCGGCATGTCAACGACAAACCCGAGCGGGTGATAGCTCTCGGACGGGTCGAGCACGCCGTCCAGACCTTCGGGCAGGGCGGGCGCGACGACGACAAAGCCGCGCGAAGGCAGGAGGTTTTCGCGGGAGCCGAGGGCGAGGCTGCGCGGGAAGGCTTTGGCCGCGCCCCCGATTGTCCGACCGCTCAGGCCGCCCAGCTCGACGCCGCGCGCGCCGGCCTCCACTTCCACACGCGCCTCGGCGGCAGTGCGGCGCGAGAGGATGGTCGCGCCCGCGCCCGTGTCGAGCGCGAAGGTGAAGGGGCCGGACCCGTTGACCCAGGTCTCGACGAGCAGGCCGAGCCTTTCCGACTCGCGGAAGCGCGCGGCGGCCGGGACCGCCGCGGCCCGGACTGACGAACGCGAGCCCGCGCCGCCGTCTCTCCGCGCCTGTGAAAAAGGGTGGGCGGCCTCGCGTTTCGGCGAGGCCGCCCACCCGACCGTCAGCAGAGCCAGAAGCAGGGCTGAAGCCGCGCCGGCCGAGGCGGCCGTCTTCAGTCTGTTCTTCATCGCTCGGCCCTGGTTAGTAGCGCCGGTCTTTCTTGCGCAGCTTGTAGGTGTAGAGCGCCGAGCCGCCCGCGCCGGCCAAACCGCCGATCAGCGCGCCCTTCTTGCCGCCGACTGCGCCGCCGAGGGCCGCGCCCGCGCCGGTGCCGATTGCCACCGTCAGCTTGTCGCGGTGCTTCTGCCAGAACGAGCGGCCCTTGCGCTCGCCGTAATCATAGTAAACGCGGCGCGGGGCCTGCCGGCTCGAAGCCGCGCGCGTGCGCGGGGCGCTGTCGCGGTAGACGACACGCCTGCCGGCCGGGGCCGCGGCGGCAGTCGCAGCGCCGGCGACGGCGGCCTTATTCGTCAGCTCAGAGTCGCGGGCCGCCCGAACGCCTTCGAGGAAGCCGTCACGGAAGGCGGCCTTCTCGTCGTCGCTCAGGTCGCCGCCCTCCGAGGTCAGCGCTTGCTCGGCGAGTTGGTCGCCGGAGTTGAGCCGGGCCACCTCGGAACGCTGCGCGCCGGCATCGGCCGCGCTGCTCTTCACGAGGGGCGCGGTCTGCGCCGTCTCGGCGGTCTTGCCGGGGCGCATCACCAAGGCGCCGACCGTGCCGCCCAGAAGGGCCGCCACGAGCGCCACGGGAAGGATTTTATTCGTCGTCAACATGGGTCAGGGTCTCCTCGAACTTGCTTTTAATGATTCTGCCGGGCGTACCAATAGAGGTGGTCGCATGCCGGTAAACAGCAACCGCCGTTCCGCGCGCGGGCACGATTTCAGGAGAGTTGATAATTTAACAGAACTGCGGGCGGACTCACGTTCGTCCGGCGAAATGCAATCGTTTCGCCTCGGAAACACAAGAATCTGAGCGGCGTCCGGGCACCCTGCTACCCCGCCCCGTACACGAAATGGGAGCGGCGTAACCCATTTGCTCAACCGGCGCGGAGGCATGCGCGCGCCGGCCGAAAGCAGGCTGCCGAGCGCCGGCCGCGGCAACGTGGCGGAACGGCCGTGGGGTGCGGCGCGTTGGACGCCCGAGCGAATCGGGGGCTATAATCCGCGGTCGTTCCCCGTCATAATCTGGAGGTTTGAAACGCCTGTGTCCACGTCAGCTTCCGCCTTCCGCCTCACCAAACGCCTTGAGGGCGTCGGCTTCTCCGACATCGTCAAAATCCGCAACAAGATCATGGGGCTGAAGGCCGAGGGCGCTCCCGTCTTCCAGTTCGAGGGCGGGGAGCCATTTTTGACGACGCCCGAGCCGATCAAGGAGGCGATGGCGCGCGCGCTCGCCGAAAACAAGACTCGCTACGCGCCCTCCTCCGGCATCGCCGAGCTGCGCGCGGCCCTCGCCGCCAAGCTGCGCGAGCGCAACCGCATCCCGGCCCAGGACGACGACGTAATCGTGCTGAACGGCGGGATGCAGGGCCTCTTCGGCGCGTTCCAGTCGGTCGTGGACCCGGGCGACGAGGTGCTCGTCTTCTCGCCTTACTGGACGCCGATCAAGGACCTGATCGCACACTGCCGCGGCTCGGCCGTCATGGTGCCCACCGAGGAGGCCCGGCGCGTGGGCTTCTACGAGACGCTGGGGCGCTACGCGACTGAGAACACGCGGGCCGTCTACTACAACACGCCGCAGAACCCGACCGGCGTCGTCTACACCCGCGAGGAGGCCGAGGAGGTGGCGCGCTTCGCCCGCGAGCGCGACCTCGTCGTCATCGCCGACGAGGCTTACGAGATGCTGGTCTACGAGGGCGAGCACGTCTCGATGGCCTCGCTCGAAGGCATGTTCGAGCGGACGATTACGAGCTACACGCTCTCGAAGACGTATGCGATGACGGGCTGGCGCGTCGGCTATACGGTGGCAGCCGAGCCCTGGATGACGGGCCTCAAGAAGTGCCTGCTCTACTCGACCAACGGCGTCTCGACCCCCTCGCAGTGGGCCGCGCTCGCCGCCTTCGACCTCGGACCCGAGTTCTACGAGGAGACGCGCGCGGCCTACCGGCAGCGCCGCGACCAGCTCGTCGCGGGCCTCAACGAGATGGGTTTGCCCTGCGCGCCGCCGGCCGGCGCCTTCTACGCCTTCCCGGACGTTTCGCGCCTCTCGCCCGACAGCCGCCGCGCCGCCGACATCCTGCTCGAACGGGCGCAGGTAGCCACGGTGCCGGGCGTCGTCTTCGGCGAGCACGGCGAGGGCCGATGCCGCTTCTCCTTCTCGACCTCACCCGAAACCATCGAGGCCGGGCTCGACTCGATGCGGCGCCATCTCTGAGCGGCGACTGACTCTAAGCGGCGACCGATGAGCGAAGGGCGACGTGAGGCCGGCGGCCGGCGCCCCCCGGCACGCGGGCGGCGGGCGGCGGGCGAGAGCGGCGAGTTCGACTTCATCGAGCGCGTCCGCCGCCGCGAGCTTTCCCGCCTCGGCCTGACGCCGGGCCTGCCGTCTCTTCCGGACGGCCGCACCTCACTCAAGACGGGCATCGGCGACGACGCAGCGGTCATCTCCCAACACGCCGGCTTCGACACCGTCGTCACGGCCGACCTGCTCGTCGAGGGCGTTGACTTCGACCCCGACCGGCTCGGCACCCGGCCGCGCGACCTCGGCCACAAGGCGCTGGCCGTCTCGCTCTCCGACGTGGCGGCGATGGGCGCGCGGCCGCGCTTCTGCCTGCTCTCAATCGGGGTGCCCGCCGCGCGCTGGCGCACCCCCTTCCTCGAAGAGTTCTACGAAGGCTTCGGCGCGCTGGCCGCGCGCCACGGCGTCGCCATCGTCGGCGGCGACACCTCGCGCACGCCCGAGCGCGTCGTCGTTGATTCAATCGTGATCGGCGAGGTGCGCCGCGGGCGCGCCGTCCTGCGCTCGGGCGCGCGGCCCGGCGACTGGCTCTTTGTGACCGGCACGCTCGGCGGGGCCGCGGCGGGGCTGAGGATTCTCGAAGCGCGTGCGGCCGGCGGAGCAGCCGGCGACCCGGCCGGCGCGCGCGGCAGACTCAGGCGCGCCGAGCGCGAACTAATCGCGCGGCAGGACCGGCCCACGCCGCGCGTCGAGTGGGGCGCGCTGCTCGGCGAGCGCGGCCTCGCGTCGGCGATGATCGACCTCAGCGACGGCCTTTCCTCGGACCTCGCGCACCTCTGCCGCGAGAGCGGCGCTGGCGCCCTGGTCGTGGCCGAGAGCCTGCCAATCGAAGCGGTCCCGAACTCTGTCGCGGCCGGCGAGGCCGAACGTCTCTCGCTCGCGCTCGACGGCGGCGAAGACTTCGAGCTGCTGTTCGCCGCAAGCCCGCGCCAGGCCCGGCGGCTGCCCGCCGAGGTTGCGGGCGTCGGCATCGCGCGAATCGGCGAGATTACCGACCGGCCGGGCGAGGTCCATCTCTCGACAGGCGGCCGGGCACGGCCGCTGCGGCCCGGCGGTTTTCAGCACTTCGCGCCCGCACGTCGCTGACCGCGCGTGCTACTTTCGCAGCGGGCAGGGTTTGACTCGTCCTACTTCCTTTCCTAGACTCGCGCCAGCAGTTTCAGAGGCGGCTTGTTCGAGCGGCCGTCAAACTTCGGGGTCGAAATCGAGCGATGCTCAAAATCTTCAACACCCTCTCCGGCCAGGTCGAGGAGTTCCGCCCGATGGCGGAGGGCGAGGTCAGGTTCTACGTCTGCGGGCCGACCGTCTACGACTTCGCCCACATCGGCAACTTCCGCACGATGGGCGTCTTCGCCGACACCCTGCGCCGCCACCTCAAGTTCAAGGGCTACCGCGTCACCCACGTCATGAACATCACGGACGTGGAGGACCGCATCATCAAGTTCTCGCGCGAGCAGGCGCAATCGCTCGACGACTACACGGCCCGCTACATCGAGGCGCTGTGGGAGGACTTCGACGCGCTCGGCTGCGAGCGGCCCGACATCGTCCCCCGCGCCACGCGCCACATCCCCGAGATGGTCGAGATCGTCAAAAAGCTCGTCGCCTCGGGGCACGCCTACGAGTCGGAGGGGTCTTACTACTACCGCATCGGCTCGTTCCCCGACTACGGCAAGCTCTCGAAGATGAACTTCGAGGGCAACATCGCCGGCGCCAGCGAGCGCGTTGACACTGACCGCTACGAGAAGGAAGACGCGCGCGACTTCGCGCTCTGGAAGGTGCAGGAGCGGCCGGACGAGCCGGCATGGGACACAGAGCTCGGGCGCGGCCGGCCCGGCTGGCACATCGAGTGCTCGGCGATGGCGATGAAGCACCTCGGCGAGACCTTCGACATCCACGCCGGCGGCATCGATCTCGTCTTCCCGCACCACGAGAACGAGATCGCGCAATCGGAGGGCGCCACCGGCAGGCAGTTCGCCCGCTACTGGATGCACGCCGAGCACCTGAAGGTCGAGGGCGAGACGATGTCGAAGTCGAAGGGCAACTTCTACACCTTCCGCGACCTGCGCGAGAAGGGCTTCGACCCGCTCGCCGTCCGCTACCTGCTCCTGAGCGTCCCTTACGGCAAGCAGCTCAACTTCACCTTCGAGGGCTTGCGCGGCGCCGAGAAAACGGTCGGCAGCTTGCGCGACTTCCGCACCCGCCTCAAGTCCGCGAAGACCGAGGCGGGCTCGAACCCCGAGCTGGCGTCCGTTGCCGCGCGTGCCCTCACAGAGTTCGAGGCCGGGATGGACGACGACCTCAACACGTCGGTCGCGCTGGCCGCCCTCCACAACCTGACGCGCGAGGTCAACCGCGCGCTCGACTCGTGCGCGCTGCGCGAAGACGACCGCCGCGCCGTCCTCGAAGCCGTCTCGCGCTTCGACTCTGTGCTCGGCGTCTTCGGCCCCGAGCGGCAGGAGTTGCTCGACACGGAAGTCCGGGCGCTCATCGAGGAGCGGCAGGAGGCCCGCCGCCGCCGCGACTTCGCCCGCGCCGACGAAATCCGCGACCGCCTCGCCGAGCGCGGCATCGTTCTCGAAGACACCCGCGAAGGCGTCCGCTGGAAACGCCGCGGGGCGTGATGATAAGCTGTCGGTAGTTTTTAGTTTCTAGTTTTTAGCTTTTAGCCCTGAATTTCCAGCCATCGCCCGTCGGCTAGAACAACCACTCAGGACTAGAAACTGAAAACCAAACACTAAAAACTGAAAACTAGAAACTCCCAATGCCCTATTCCCCGCCCCTCCATTTCCGACCGCTCGACGCGCGCGCAGACCTGTTCGCCGATTAGCCTTGCCCTGTTTTCGCTCCGCCCATTCCGTCTGCCTGTCTTTTAAACCCGTCGCCCTCGCTTTCACTCGTGAAGGAGAAATGCCTTATGTCCGCCACCGCTACCGACAAGAGACCCGTTATCAAGACCGAGCTGCCCGGCCCGAAGGGGCGCGAGATCGTTGAAGCCGACGCGCGCTACGTTACGCCCTCCTACCCCCGCCCCGACTACAAGCTGGTAGTCGAGAAGGCTTCGGGCGTGTGGGTCGAGGACGTTGACGGCAACCTGTTCCTCGACTGCAACGCGGGCGTCGCCGTCTGCTCGACCGGCCACTGTCACCCGGAGGTCGTCGCCGCGATTCAGGAGCAGGCCGCCAGCCTCATCCACATCTGCGGGACAGATTATTACTACCGCCACATGCCCGAGCTTGGCCGCAAGCTCGAAGAGATCGTGCCCGTCGAGGGGCCGACCCGCACACACTTCGCCAACAGCGGCACCGAGGCCGTCGAGACCGCGCTCAAGCTGGCGATGCACGCGACGGGGCGCGAGAAGTTCATCGCCTTCTTCAACAGCTTCCACGGCCGCACGCTCGGGTCTCTGTCGCTCACCTCGTCGAAGGTGGCGCAGCGCCGCGGCTTCAAGCGGCAACTGCTCGACGTGACCCACGTCCCTTACCCGAACGCCTTCCGCCACCCGTTCACCGGCGGCCCGAGCGACGGGCCGACTTCGAGCGCCGCGTCGCTCGCCTGGATCGAGGAGCGGCTCTTTAAGACGACGACGCCGCCCGAGGAGGTGGCCGGCATCGTCGTCGAGGCCGTGCAGGGCGAGGGCGGCTACGTCCCAGCTCCCGAGGGCTTCCTCGAAGGGCTGCGCCGCATCTGCGACCGCGAAGGCATCCTGCTCATCGTGGACGAGGTCCAGTCGGGCATGGGGCGCACCGGCAGGATGTTCGCCTGCGACCACTACGGCGTGAAAGCCGACATCGTCACGCTGGCGAAGGGCATCGCGTCGGGCATGCCGATGGGGGCGTGCGTGGCCCGCGCCGACCTGATGAACTGGGGGCCGGGCGCACACGCCTCGACCTTCGGCGGCAACCCCGTCGCCATCGCCGCCGCCCTGAAGACCATCGAGATGTTGGAGAGGGAGCTGGTCGCCAACTCGGCCGAGGTCGGCGCGCACTTGCAGGGGCGGCTGCGCGAGGTGATGCAGCGGCACGAGTGCGTGGGCGACGTGCGCGGGCTCGGGCTGATGGTCGGCGTCGAGTTCGTCGCGGACCGCGAGACGCTGCGGCCCGCGCCAGAGTTGCGCGACCGCGTCGAGGTCGAGTGCTTCAACCGCGGGCTGATCCTGCTCGGCGCCGGCCACAACACGATCCGCTGGTCGCCGCCGCTCATCATCACGAAGGAGGAGATTGACGTGGCCGTCGAAATCTTCGACGGGGCGATCACGGCCTCGCTCAAAGCATAAGTCTCCGGCCTGTGCCGGTCGTAAGTGAACAGGCGACGGCCCCGCCACGGTCTGTAAGAAACCCGTGGCGGGGCCGTCGTGTCGGCGGCGCGGCCAAAGTCAGTAACGCTGCTTGACCCCGCGGACGCAGCGGACGGTGTCGCGGGCGATGAGCATCTCCTCGTCGGTCGGGATGACGTAGACGGCCACGCGCGAGCCCCCGCGGCTGACGACGCCCTCGCGGCGGTTCGTGTGCTCCTCGTTCCGCTCCGGGTCGAGCTCGATGCCGGCCCAGGCCAGCCCCTCGCAGACGCGCGCTCGTATCTCGGGCGAGTTCTCGCCGACGCCGCCCGTGAAGACGACGGCGTCTGCCCCGCCGAGCGCGGCCAGGTAGGCGCCGACGTACTTGCGCACGCGGTAGCAGAAAATCTCGACGGCGAGGCGGGCGCGCCGGTCGTCGTTCTCGCGCGCCTCGGCCAGAAGCTCGCGCATGTCGTTGGTCAGCCCCGAAATCCCGATCAGCCCCGACTGCTTGTTGAGCACCGTCTCGACCTCCTGCGCCGTCAACCCTTCTTTGGCGGCGATGAAGTCGAAGATGGCCGGGTCGAGGTCGCCCGAGCGCGTGCCCATCACCAAGCCTTCGAGCGGCGTCAGCCCCATAGAAGTGTCCACGGAGTCGCCGGCGCGGATGGCCGCGGCCGAGCAGCCGTTGCCGAGGTGGAGCGTGATGACGTTGGTCGCCTCGCGCGAGATGCCGCGCAGGAGTCGGTAGCGGTATGCGACGTAGCGGTGCGAGGTGCCGTGGAAGCCGTAACGCCGGACGCGGTGGCGCCTGTACCACTGGTAAGGCACGGCGTAGAGATAAGCGTAGTCGGGCAGGGTCTGGTGGAAGGCCGTGTCGAAGACGGCCGTCTGCGGCAGGCCCCGCCCGAAGACCTCGCGCGCGGCCTGGATGCCGCGGATGTTGGCCGGGTTGTGGAGCGGCGCCAGCTCGATGCAGTCCTCGATGCCGCGCAGCACCTCGTCTGTGATGATGACGGAGTGGGTGAATTGCTCGCCGCCGTGGACGACGCGGTGGCCGACGGCGTGGATGTCGGCCGCGCTCTGCACCTCTGCGATGCCGGCGTCGGGCGAGGTCACCCAGCGAATGATCCACTCGACGGCCGCCCGCGTGTCGCGCAGCGTCGCGGTCGTGCGGCGCGGCTCGCCGGCCCCCACCTGCACCGTCACGAGGGCCTCGCCGCCGACGCGCTCGATCTGACCGCGCGCCAGCCTCTCGTCGGCGTCCTGCGCGATGCGGTCGAGGTCAGTAGCGATGAGCTGGAACTTGACCGAAGAGCTGCCGCAGTTGAGCACCAGTACGTTCATGCCTAGTCCCGTGACGGGGCCGCCGCCGCGTTCAGCGCGCGGCCATGACGCGCCTGACCATCTCGGCCCTCTGCTTCGCCCACTCCCGCAGCGAGTCGAGGTCGGTCTCGCTCGAAAGCTTCTTCCCCAAGCGTTCAAGGTCGAGCAGGACGCGGCCGCGCACGTGTCTCAGCCCCTGCTCGACGGCCGCACTGGCGCCCGCCGTCTCGGCGCTCGAGAGGCCGGGGTATAACCTGGCGAACTGTGTCATCAGCGCGTCGTCGGCCGTAGTGCGGAGCGTCTTGAAACGGGCGGTGAGGTCGGCGTGGGCATGGAGGGCGCTCGCGCGGGCGGGGGCACGCCAGCTTTCCAGCAGCGAGAGCGCGCGGGCGAGCTGTGCCCTCCGGCCAAAGTCTTCGGCGGCGGCGCGCGCCGCGAACCCCGCGTCGCCCTCGTAGCTGCCGTCGGCGAAGAGGGCCGAGTCAACTATTACCCTGTTCGGCGGCTCAATCTGGTGGCCGCCCTCGCCGACCTTGAAGTTCCAGCCGAATTCGAGCGTCATCGTCCAACTCTCGCCGGGGGCGGCGCACGGCTCGACCCCGGAGAAGAAGCGCGACCGGCTGCCGCCCGGCTGCTCGTTCTTGAGCATCCTGACCTCGACGGCGCGAATCCTCTTCCCTGAGTTGTTGCGCAGCCTCAGCTCGTAGGTCGGGCCGGCCTCTTTGACCTCGATGGAGACTACCTCGACAGAGGTGGTTCGGTTCGAGACCGAGGGAGGCGGCACCTCTGCGTTCGCACGGCGGACGACGCCGACCTTGAGCGGCTCGATGCCGTAGGAGAGGAGTTCCATGACCGTGTACTCCTCGCCCTCGGCGACGAAGTATTCGGCCACCTTCTCCTCTTCGGTCCAGGCGCCGCCCTCGCCGTGAGCGAAGACCGAGACGCGCGCGCCGTTGCCCTCCCGCGAGTGATTGAGCAGCAGCTTCCGGACCGTCGCGGCCCTGCCTTCGGGAGCCGCGCCCGGCAGGCGCCGAAAGTGTGTGATGACGTGGCCCATCGACGCGCCCTCCTCGTCGCCCAGCGGGTAATAGCTGGGCGCGCCGCCCTCGTACATGATGACCTTGAAGGAGAGTTTGAGCGGGTTGGCCGGCTCGGGCGGCGAGCCAGCGGCGGGCCTGGCAACGAGCAGCGACAGGGCGGCGAGCGTGAGCGAGAGGACCGGCAAGGCGCGCAATCTCATGTGACACCTCCGCTGAAGCGCGGTCGACAAATCTCGGGTGGGCGCGCTCAGTTTCTAAGCTACGGCGGCCGGGCTGTCAATTAATTTCCTGCGAGCCGCCGGGCCACGTCGGCCAGGCGCGTGCGGAGTCCGTCTTCGTCGAGGGTCGTCACGCGCCCGCCGCGGTAGACCTCGCGGCCGGCGACGACGGTCAGCAGCACGTCGCGCCCTGAGGAGGAGAAGACGAGCGCCGACTCCGGGTCGTAGATTGGAGACTGGTGCGCGCCGCCGAGGCCGACGAC
Source organism: Pyrinomonadaceae bacterium (assembly GCA_035645715.1). Classification (GTDB taxonomy): domain Bacteria; phylum Acidobacteriota; class Blastocatellia; order Pyrinomonadales; family Pyrinomonadaceae; genus QHXN01. The sequence goes on along the minus strand of DASQMB010000037.1, from coordinate 4,831 downwards.
GCAGAGGTCGGCCTCCTTCCCTTCTTCGAGCGAGCCGATTCGGTCGCCGAGGCCGAGGGCGCGTGCGCCGCCGAGGGTCGCGGCGCGGACCACGTCGGCCGCCATGAGCATCCGGCCGCCGGCGAGCGTGTCGCCGGCCGCGCGCGAGGCGAGCAGGGCGAAGCGGGCCTCTTCGAGGATGTCGTTCGTGTTGTTGCTCGCCACCGAGTCGCTGCCGAGGCCGACGGCGAGGCCGGCGCCGAGGAGGGCCGCGAGCGGCGCCCGGCCGTGGCCGAGTTTGGCGTTCGACTTCGGGCAGTGGGCCACCGCCGCGCCGTGCTCGCGGAGAATCTCGATGTCGCGTTCGTCAACGCGGACGCAGTGCGCGAGCAGAGGCCGCGCCCGCAGGAAGCCCGACCGCGCGAGGTGCTCGACGGGCGAGAGGCCGGGGGTGCTGAAGGCGAAGCCACGCGCGCGGTAGCTCTCGGAGAAGGGGCCGGACCCCTCGCGCAGGAAGAGTTCCTCGGCACGCGACTCGGCCGCGTGCATCATGACGGGCAGGCCCTCCGCGAGCGCGAAGTCGGTGAGCAGCTCGACGAGCGGGCGGCTGACGGTGTATGGCGAGTGGGGCGAGAGGCCGAGCCTGACGAGCGGCGTCTCTAAGGGGCGGAGGCGCGCGATTTTGGCGCGGGCCTTCTCGAACTGCTGCCGGGCCTCGCGCTCGTCGGCGCCGAAAGCCTCCTGGAAGATTACGCCGCGCAGTCCTGCGTCGGCCGCGGCCGGCATCGTCGTCGCGCCGGAGTCGCCCGCGTCGCCGATTGCCGTGACGCCCGCGCGCAGCGCCTCGACTGCGCCCCAGGCCGCAGAGGCGTAGAGGTCTTCGGCCGTCAGCCGCTCGTTGCGCGACACCGTCACCTTCCGCAGCCAGGCGAAGAAGTCTCCCTCCTCGGGCTCAAGGAAGCCGCGCATCGCCGTCAGCTCCAGATGCGTGTGGCAGTTGACGAGGCCCGGCATGATGACGGCCTCGCCGAAATCCTCCGCCTCGGCGCCGGGGAACCTCGCCGCCAGCTCGCCGCGCGCGCCCACGCCCTCGATGCTGCCGCCCTCGACCGCCACGGCCGCGTCTTCGATTGCGCCGGACGCGACCGGCAGGACCCAACGCGAGCTGTAAATTTTCGTCATCGCTCGACCCTTAATCGCCATCGCAAAAATTCTGCCTGACCCGACCGCCCCGAAAGCCTTAGCCAGACTCAGTCGTCGGCCAGCCCCGCCCCTTCGCGCGCCTCCGGCCCGAGCCGCTCGGCCGCCCGGCCGCCGGGCCGGAGGACGAACCAGAGCAGCCCCGAGGCGACGATGATGAGGCCGCCGACGCCCGCCACCAGGCGGATGCCGACGCGGTCGGCCGAAGCCCCCGAGGCGAACATCGCGCCGACCATCGTCAGCGTCGTCAGCGTCTCGAACGAGGCGAAGACCCGCCCGGCGTAACGGTCCTCCGTGCGTCGCATCATGATGGTCTGCTGCGCCGTCCACCAGATGGCGAAGTTCATCTCGCGCGCGATCAGGACGAGGGAGGCCGTCCAGAGCCCGGGAGCCAGGCTGAAGACGGCGAGCCCGCAGCCGTCGAGCACGAGCGAGCGGCCCATCCGCGACCCGAGCCCCGCGCCGCCCGCGCTGTTGAACCGGCGCGCGAGCGGCGCGCCGAGCACGCCGCCGACGCCCATCGCCACGAACAGCACCGAGATGCCGAAGTCCGTCGGGCGCTCCACGAGCGGGCGCCACGCGCCCTCCCACCCGGCGACGGCCTCGGCCCCGAGCCGCGCGCCGAAGATGCTGTAGAGCGCGCGGGCCGCGCCGTTGCCGAGGCCCCACCCGGCCGCCACGACGAAGCAGGCCGCCAGCACCGCGTCGCGCCTGACGTAGCGCAGCCCCTCGCGGAACTCGATTGCGACCTTCACCACGGCCGAACGCACCGTGCCGAAAGGCGCGCGGCCCCCGCCCGCGACGGCGACGGCGACCGCGGGCGAATGAACCGCCGTCGGAACCGGACTCTCTACCTTGACTCCTTCAACTTCAGCCCCTCCGACCCTGACGGCCGCCACCGCGGCTTCAGGCCCGGCGCGCGCACTTCCCTCTTCGGCGCCGGGCGCGGGCCGCACCACGCCTCGCGGCGTAAGTTGACGTGAAGCGTGGCCGCCGGCAGCGCGCCGGCTGACGCGGCGGATCAGCTCGGCCGAGGCGAGGAAGGTCAGCGCGTTGATGACGAAGAGCGTCTCGCGGCCGAGCGCCGTCGCGGCCACGCCGCCGAGCGCCGAGCCGACGGCGATGGTCGCGGCCGTCGTCGAGGCCGAGAGCGAGTTGGCCCCGAGCAGCTCCTCGGTCCCACGCGCGAGGTTCGGGATGGTCGCGCGCCGGGCCGCGTTGAAGAAGGCCGCGACGCAGAAGAGAGAGGCGACGACCAGGTAGAGGACTCCAACCGAGGTGAGCGCCGCCGCCGCGAGGAAGCCGAGCGAGAGGACGGCGCGCGCAACGTCCGAGGCGATCATCAGGCGGCGGCGGTCGAAGCGGTCGACGGCGACGCCCGCGATTGGGCCGAAGACGAGCAGCGGCAGGTGGCGCGCGATGGCGTAGACGGCGACGGCCAGCCCCTCGCGCCCCGGCCCGGCCAGCTCGATAGTCAGCGCCAGGACGGCGATGTTGTTGAGCCAGTCTCCGACCTCCGAGACCACCTGCCCCAGCCACAGCCAGCGGAAGTCTGCGTTCCCCCTGAGCAGCTCGCGGTAAGTCACCGTTCGCGGCTCGCTTTCTTTTCGCGGTAGCGGCGGAGGATGTTCGAGACGTAGGCGCGGGTCGTTGGATAGTCTATGCGCTCGACGAATTGCGCCTCTGCGAGCGGGGGCTCGCCGGGGGGAACGGCGCCCCAGGCGTCGGCGCGGCTCGGGCCGGCGTTGTAGGCGGCGAGCACGCGCGCGAGCGGGTCGGGCGCGTTGCGGTAACGCTTCGAGAGCGATTCCAGGTACCAGGAGCCGATCTGTATGTTGCGCTCGGGGTCGCGCAGCATGGCCTCCGGGTCAGCGCGCATCCCCTCGACGAGCGCGCGCATGCCGGTCTCGGCTGCCCACTCGCGCGCCACGGCGGGCGTCACCTGCATCAGCCCCACCTCGCCCGCGTCGCCCTTCATCCACGGGCGGAAGTAGGTCTCCTCCTGGATGACGCTCCAGACCAGATCGGGGTCGAGCCCGTAGACGCGCGCCTGCCGCTCGATGAGCGGGTCGAAGCGGCTGACCCAGTAGCGGTTGAAGAAGTGTAGGCCGGCGGCCGAGAAGGCTAGCAGGACGAGCCCGGCGAGGGCGAGTCTTTTCAGGAGGACCATCGAGAAAAGCCGTCGGCTCAAAGGGGGGCGCCGGGTGGTTCGTAGTTAGCGCCCTTGCGGGGCGGCGCCGGCGCGCGCGCTCAGTTGCGCCGCCGCAGGTGCGACCAGTGGGCGGCCGGGCGGACCGACCTGTCTGTGCCCTCGTAGCGCGAGACGAGGGCACGGCTGTCGAGGACGTGGCCCTGAAGCCAGACCTCCGCGTGGAGCATCGCGCCGTTGGCGAGCGGCTCGCCGCGCAGCGAGCGGCGGTTGACGAGCACTTCGAGTTTCAGCCGCCCGAGGTCGAGGTAGACCCAGTAGAGCTCGCTGCCTGAGAGCGGGTTGCGGAGCGGCTTGAAGGAGAGGACGCGGCCCGACAAGGCCCAGTCGTTCTCGTGCGCGGCGCGCGAGGGGGCCGACTCTTCGAGCGGCAGCCAGCGCGTGCGCTCGCCGCGGCCCGTGATGACGCGGGCGCGGTAGGCCAGCCCGCACAGCCCGACTTGCAGTTCGCGCGCGCGGAAGCCTTCGGGGCCTACTTCGGTCAGGTTCTGAAGCTCGAAGAGAACTTCCGTCTCGGCGCCGTCGCAGTAGCCGTGGACGACGGCCTCGCCCTCCTCGTCGTACTCGGTCAGCGCCCAGGGGCTGACGCGCTGGGCGTAGCGGGCACGGAAGCCGGGCCGGCAGTCGGCGTAAAAAATCTCGCCCGTGCCCGACTCGTAAAGCACGGTCCAGACTTCGAGCCCCTCGCCGAGCTTCCAGCAGCGTCCGTGAAGCACGGCCCCGCGACGCATCAGCCGCGTCTGCTCGCCCTGATCGCCCGCGCGCTCGGCGAGATGGTTGTACTCCTTCTCGCTCGGCAGTTCGAGCCCGATGGCCTCAAACGTCTCGTCCATGATCGAAGAGCAATTCAGCTTTCAGGGTCGTCCGTGGAATGTGTGCGCGGCATTGTAGCTTGAAGCGGGCGGCCGGGGGAACCGCGAGGGCGCGCAAGGCGGCCGAACCTCCCGACCTCAGCGCGAGGCGCGCCGCCTGTTCGCGCGCTTCGCGGGCCGCGGCCCCGGCGAGTCGGCGGCGTCGGACGCCTCGGTCGCCCGCGCCCCGCCGCGCCGCCCGGAAGCGCCGGTCGTGCCGGTCGTGCCGGCGACATCGCCAGCGGCCGGCGCCGCGCTGCGGAAGCCGCGGATGTGGCGGACGGGGCCGTGCGAGGGGCGCCGGCCCGTGCGGACCATCTCGGAGAAGAGGAGCGCGTCGTAGTCTGCCTCGCGCGACATCTCCTCCCGAATCTCGTGCAGCACTTCTAGGAATCTGGGCTTGCGGTACATGATAGTGGGGCGGGAGTTTTCAGTTTCGAGTTTTTAGTTTCTAGGTTCTGTTGACATTGTCAGCGCAGCCAAACAAGCGCGCTAACGAAACTCAAGAATCCCAAATAGTTCTTTGATAGCTTCTCGAATCGCGAGAAGACCCGGCGATAGTGCTTGATCTTGCCGATGAAGCATTCGACCA
>DASQMB010000036.1:0-3032 GCA_035645715.1 Pyrinomonadaceae bacterium | reverse complement strand
CTGGTGCGCGAGCGGCGGCCGCTCGTGTCGCCGCTGAGCCTGGGGACGGTGCCCCCGCCGTGAGTGCGGCCGCAGGGTGCCCCCGGCGTGGGATAAGGCAAACCGCCTGACTGCTGATTGCGCGTGACCGAGGTGCAGCGTCGCCACAAGCTCGGGGGCAAGAGGCGTGAGCTAGCCGGCCAGGAGCGACGTGACGCCCGCCGCTAACGTATTCGTGCTATAACAGCGCGTTGCCGAAACCTGGCTTTAGCTGTGCGGCTTCGGCTCGAAGCTGACGACGAGCATCGCGGCCTCGGCATCGGTGGCGACGACGAGGATGGCCAGCACGGCGCCATCGGCCGTCGCGAGGGCGAGCAGGCGGGCCGATGCCCGGGCCAGGTACTCCCTCGGGGTGCCCGCGCCGACCAGGAGGCGCATGACCAGGCCGAGGTTGTAGCCGGCGACATGCACGAGGTAGCGCTTGTGCAGGTTCTCGCGGCCGCGCAGCCAGGCCCGGCGCATGCATGCCACCACGGTCGAGCACCAGCGCGAAGCCGCGCTCGCACAGCTCAGCCCTGAGCTCGAACGCCTCCCTGGCCACGCCCGAGCGTAACCGCCCACGATTGTTGTAGACCGCCCGCCGGGCCTCGTCGTCGCCGTGCCAGCGGCTGACCCCCGGCACCTTCTTCTCGGCGATGCGGCTCCTCCAGGCGCCGTCCTCCAGCTCCTTGAGGCCCTCGCGCGAATGGTAGCCCTTGTCGGCGACCAGCTCGGCCGGGTCCTCCGGCCTCGGGGCGGCATCGACCGCCGCCAAGTTGGCTTCGGCCGCCTGAAGCGTCTCGGGCAGGGTCGTGGTGTCGCCGCGGTCGGCGGGGTGGATCTCGGCGGCGACGATGGCGCCGGTGTCGAGGTCGACCGCGTGCTCGGGCTTGTCGGCGAGGCGGGTGCGGCCGTCCTTGAGCTTGGCGATCCTGGCCTCGGGATCGCTCGGCGAGGTCCAGTCCGCGTTCGAGAGCCGCTTGCCTTTGCGCTTGCGGTCGAGCCGGACCAGGTCCTCGGCCGTCGGCGTCGCGATCCCGCTCGCCTCGGCCAGACGCCTGAGCATCTCCCGGTAGCCCTCGCCGGTGTCGCGCCGCACGATCGCGCGCAGGGCGGCGTTGGCCTCCATGGTCGAGGCGAGGCGTCGACCCCGATGCGGTGTCACCCTTGACCAGGCCGTGCTCGGCCAGCCGCCGCAGCACCCAGGCGAAGACCGCCTCGTGCGTCTCGAGCGGCAGCCGCGAGCGGGTCTTGCTCAGATGGGGTGGACGGCCCCGGTGTGATCAATGCGCCACCGTACGGGTCGCCGGGACACGTAGACGAGGAGCCGCCCGCCATGAGCATCACCATGATCGGCCTGGATACCGCCAAGTCCGTCTTCCAGGTCCACGCCGTCGATGACGCCGGGAAGGCGGTGATGAGGCGCAAGCTGCGGCGGAGCGAGCTGATCCCGTTCTTCGAGCAGCAGGAGGCCTGTACGGTCGTCGTCGAGGCCTGCGGCGCGGCGCACCACTGGGCCCGTCTGCTGGGCGGCCTCGGCCACGAGGTGAGGCTGATCGCGCCGGAGGTGAGGCTGATCGCGCCGGAGGTGGTCAAGCCGTTCGTCAAGAAGGGCAAGAAGAACGACGCCGCCGATGCCGCGGCGATCTGCGCCGCCGCATCCCGGCCCGAGGTGAGGTTCGTGCCTGCCAAGAGCTTGGAACAGCAGGGCACCCTGGCCTTGCACTCGGCCCGCTCCCTGCTGGTCAAGCAGCAGACGATGCTGGCGAACGCCCTGCGCGGCTTGGCGACCGAGTTCGGCCTGACCGTTCCGCAGGGCATCGGCAGGCTCGACGAGCTGAGGGCGCTCGTGGAGGCAGACGAGACCTTCCCCGAGCGAGCCCGGCAGGTGTTCGCGCGCTTGCTCGAGCACTGCCGCTTGACCGCGGAAGGCATCGAGGCCTTCGAGGCCGGGATCGTCGCGCACGCGCGGCGGGATGACATCGCGCGCCGCCTGGCCACGATCCCCGGCGTCGGGCCGATCACCGCGTCGCTGATCGCGGCGACGGTCAGCGACATCGGCGCGTTCGAGAGCGCACGGCACTTCGCCGCCTGGCTCGGGCTGGTGCCGCGCCAGCGATCCACCGGCGGGAGGACCCGTCTCGGCCGGATCACCAAGACGGGCAACCGGGAGATCCGGCGGCTGCTGGTCCTCGGGGCCACATCGATGGTCTACCGGGCCGAGCACTGGAGCAGTGCCGCCGGGGCGTGGACCCGCGGGCTCCTGGAGCGGCGCCCCGTCAGGCTGGTGACCGTGGCGCTCGCGAACAAGATGGCGCGCATCGCTTGGGCGCTGATGACGCGCAAGGAGGTCTACCGGGCGAAGGGACGTGCCGCGGCCGCTGCGCAAGCCGTGGCGTGACGTTCCGGCGCGCGGGAGGCGGCGGACGCGAGTCCGGCTGATCCGGCAGGAAGCGCTGAACGGCGTGATGGGAAAGGCTGTGGTCTGGGCAGTCCAGGCGATACCGTACTCTTGGCTGCGCCTCGAGCGCGCCGCTCAGATTGGTGCCTGGCACGCGAGCGCACACCCATGATGGCCAGCGGCATCGGCCGCACGACAGGCCGGACATAAGGGCGCACCTGACCGGACCTCTCAGCAACGCCGACCGGCGATGCCCGACGGTAGACGCGGCTGTTTCGAGTAGCTGTGGTGATGGCCTGCACGGATCCGGCCTTGGCTTCGGCCGACGCGCGGCCGAAGCCAAGGCCCCTCAAGCGCCAGGCACAAACCTTCGGTTTGCTCGGCTTGCGCCGCACGGCGTTGGGGGAGGCGAAATCGGTTGGCGCTCCGTGGCCGTCCACATAAGCCAGGAATGATCAGGCACCGGCTCGATCGTGCCGAGCCGCAGGAACTCGCGCAAGGACAGGCTGTCGGCGCAGCGCCACTCCAGGCCGCGCTCGCTGTCGATGCCCTCGAAGTAGCCGACCAGGTGCATGCGGAAGTAGCGGCCCGGCGGCAGCGACGGCCGGCCCCG
>DASQMB010000035.1:0-3350 GCA_035645715.1 Pyrinomonadaceae bacterium | reverse complement strand
TGGCACGGTCGCGCACGGTGGGTGCCGGCCTCGTGCGACGGGCCCGGATCGTCATGCACGCGCTCGAGGGCCTGAAAGCGCCGGAGATCGGCGCCCGCATGGACCTGGGCGGGACCACGGTGCGGCACTGGCTCAAGCGCTTCAACGCGCGGGGGCTGCAAGGGCTGGAAGAGGACGTGCGCACCGGGCGACCGCCGACCTACTCCGCGGAGCAGAGAAGCGCGGTCATCGACACGGCGCTGACCCCTCCGGCGGACCTGGGCCTGCCGTTCGCGTCCTGGACCCTGGATCGCTTGGTCGCCCACTTGGCGGCGCGGGGCATCGCCATGCGCCGCAGCCGGATGAGCGAGATCTTCGTCCAAGAAGGCCTCAAGTGGCGGCACGAGGAGACTTGGTTCGGCGAGCGGGTCGACCCGGACTTCGCCCGTAAAAGGGGGCGGTCGAGCAGCTCTACACGGCAGCGCCGGCCGGCAGCATCGTCGTCTGCCTCGACGAGATGGGCCCCCAAGCCAGCAAGAGCTACCCGGGCCAGCGGCTTGTGAAGCCGGCCGGCCCCGAGGCCGAGCGCGCGAGGCAGGAGATCGACTACGGCCGGCGCGGTGTCGCCGGCTACGTCTTCGGCGCCTTGCAGCCGGCGACCGGCGAAGCCCTCACCCTGACCTACGAGCGCCGCACCACGGTCAACTGGGTCGATTTCCTGGGCGCGGTCGAGGCCTGGATCGACCCGGCGGTCGAGCGGGTCTACGCCGTGCTCGACAACCTTAACATTCATAGCGCTCCCGACGTGCTGCTGTTCAGTCTGCTCCATCCGCGCTGGGAGTTCGTCTTCCAGCCCACCTACGCGGCCTACCTGAACCTGATCGAGCCCTGGTGGAAGACTTTGCGCTCTCTGGCCTTGAAGGGGCGCCGCTTCGAGGCTTGGGGCGAGATCGAGCGGGCAGTCGAACGGGCCACCGCCTACTGGAACGAGCACAAGCACCCGTTCCGCTGGGGCCGGCGGCGACGCCACCGCCAACCCCATCGCTTCGGGATTGCCGCCGTCCCGAAACTCACACTCATTTAGCGGATGCACCACTAAGAGGCCGTTTGAGAAGTCAGGGTGCGGATAGTCGTTTCCGGTTCGGGTGGGCGAGACGGTGCAGCATGAGGCGGATCATCGCCAGCTTGACCATGGTCTCGGACACCTCGGGCAGCTCCTCGTAGTCCTTAGCCAGCCGGCGCCAGCGGCCGAGCCAGCCGAGGGTCCGCTCCGCTACCCAGCGGCGCGGGACGACGGCGAAGCCCTCGGTCCCGGCGAGGCGACGGATCACGACCAGAGTGAGCCCGAGCAGGAAGCAGGCCAGCAGGGCCGCGAGCCGGTCGTAGACGCTGTCGGCGAACACGACCTTGAGCCACGGATAGAGCCGCTTCAGCCGCCGTAGCAGGTCGCCGGCGCCGTCGGCGTCCTGGATGTCCGCGGCGTGGACCAGCACGCCCAGGAGCAGGCCCGAAGTGTCGACGGCGACGTGGCGCTTGCGTCCCTTGACCCTCTTGGCCGCGTCGTAGCCGCGAGGCCCCCTTTTTCGGTCGTTTTCACGCTCTGGGTGTCGACGATGGCCGCGCCCGGGCTCGACTCGCGGCCGTCCCGCTCGCGCAGCATCATCACGAGGTGGTGGCGGATCGTCTCCCAGACGCCGGCGCTCGCGAAGGCGCGCATGTACTCGTACACCGTCCGCCACGGCGGGAAGGCCGGGGGCGGCGGTAGGTGGCGCCACTGGCAGCCGGTGCGCACGAGGTAGAACAGCCCGTCCAGCAGCCGGCGCATGTCGGTGGTGCGCGGCCGGCCGCCGGGCTTGGCGGGCGGGATCAACGGCGCCAGCAGGGCGTACTGCTCGTCGCTCAACGCCTGCCCGGCACCGAAATCGCCGACCAGCGCCCGGCTCTCCGCTGTCCACATGACCCGCCTCCAGGAAGGGCTGCCCCCTTCCTGAACCGCCGGAACGGCTGCTCCGCCTCATGCCCGCCCAGACAGCGCGAGCTTCTCAAACGGCCTCTGAGAGCGGAGGCTATCTGGGCAATGTCGGCTTCTGTCTGCATCTGACCACTAGCTGAGGGCTAATAAGGTATGTACAAGCTATTCCGCCGCTACTGAAGCATTCACTTGTCAAGTAGAACATCATAGGGTGCATGATGACCGTAATCAAAGACTCTAGTCAAAACTTTGACGTCATACGAAGGGGAAATTACCCTCGCCTTGCTTGGCTATTCGATATGGCGGAATATCCGACGCTTCACTGCGGTGCCGACGTGGAGGTTTTTGAAGGAGGAGCAGTCGAGGGTTGCTGGGATGCTCCTTTTACCGAGTTCAACTTTGCTGACAGCATCAACTTTTTTGGAACAGGGATAGTGCGCCGCGGGCGCGACTGGCTATTCTGCCCGCCCTGCCATTCTCTCGACGCGCTATACCTGCTGATCCACCAGGGCGTGCCTGTATCAGCAACTCTCTCGTACCGCTCTTCGAGCACACCGGGCTAAGACTGGACCCGGAGGTGAACTACACGCGGGCATTGATCACGCTAGTCGATGGATTGGAGAAGGCCGAGTCTGTGATCTGGCGCAGCAATGATGTTACGCTCTACCGCATGCTCGTCGATAATTTCACTATTGTGAATGGCGAACCGCGACGATACCGAAAAATCGAGACATCGTCATTCCTTGATTTTGAGAATTATCATCGACACTTGTTGAACACTATCAAGGCCAGTTGGGAGAACGCGACGGATCCGGCCAGGCGTCGAACCTACCGTCGCCTTGTGAGCACCTGCTCAGCCGGGTACGACTCGAGTACCGCCACGGCCCTCTCGAGCGCGTTGGGCGGCGATCTCGTGCTTACCCTCAAGTCCGCTCGCGGCGGCGGCGCTGACACCGGTGCCCCGGTCGCGAAGGCCTTGGGGATGACATGCATCGAACGCGAGAGGACTGGCTCCGGCGTGCGCGGGATGGAAGTCGAGTGGTTTACCCCGGGCAGCGGCGGTGGCGATTACCCGCTAGCAGTGTTCGAGGATGAGTTGCGGGATGCTGTCCTGCTCACCGGATTCCACGGCGACAAGATCTGGGAACGAAGCGTGCCTCCGAACACCGTCCTGAGGAGGGACGACCCGTCCGGCTGTACCATGGCCGACTTCAGGTTGCGTGTCGGATTCCTACATGTTCCGGTGCCGTTCATCGGCGCGTTCCGCCATGCCGATATCCACGCCATCAGCAACTCGGCCGAGATGCGGCCTTTTAGCGTGGGCGGAAGCTATGATCGCCCGATCTGTCGTCGCATTCTGGAGCAGGCCGGGATCCCGCGCGAGCTGGTCGGACAACAC
>DASQMB010000034.1:0-37624 GCA_035645715.1 Pyrinomonadaceae bacterium | reverse complement strand
GATGCGCTCGTTGGTGGCGCCGACGCCTGCGACCGCGGCGTCGGCAGTCTCCTGCGCGGCTCGGGCCCCGCCGCGGGCGGCGTTGGAGATGGCCGCCAGCTCGTCGAGCTGCCCGGATAGGCGCTGCGCGTTCTGCTCGACTTCGCCGATCCTGCTCTCGGCCTGGCCGACCCTGTTCTCGACGGGGACGACGTTGGCCTCGACCGTCCGCGCGGTCCTCAGGTCAGAGTCGTTGAAGCGAATCTTCTCGGCGACGAGGCTGCCGGAGGAGTCGCCGCGGCCCTCGACTTCGAGGTTGAGGCCGCGCAGGATGGCCGTCTGCCCGTAGTTGGTCCCGCCGCGCAGGAAGCCGCCCTTGGTCTTAACGCTGGTGCGGTCGGTCAGGGCCACGATGACTGTGCGGCCGTTCACGTCCTGCACGGTGAAGGTGTCGGCGTCGCGCCGCGTGACGACGCCCTTCAGCTTCATCTTCTGACCCGAAGCGACCGAGACGGAGGATTGGCCGGAGTTGGCGTTGTTGTGCGTGCCTTGCGCGGTGGCGAGCGGCGAGAGCGTCAGCGCCAGTGCGGCCGACGCAACGAACAGACGGATACTTTTGAATTCAACGGGCATTACTTTTTCCCTTCACAAGAATATTTCGATTCACTGTTGACGACGCAGACGAGTGGGCGAGGGGCCGTTTACGAATTGCGTGACAGTGCTCGGTTGCGTCGGAGCATACAGGCTCGGTCTCGCCTTTTGGGTTGTAGGCGACTTGTGTTTCGGATGCGGAAGCGTTGCACGGGACGCGCAGTCCCGGCAGGTTGACGGGGACGGGTAGCGCATCTCACAGCCTGCTGCGGTGCGCTTTCCCCCTCCCCTGAGACATCAAAGGTCGTATACGCGCAAAAAACCGGGGCGGATGACCCCGACGTCACCCGCCCCGGCCTTCTTGTGAAGAGGAAGAAGGCCCTTCCCCTCTGGCCCGAATAGTACACAGCCGCAAACCGCGTGTGGTTGTGGCTACATTGCGAAAGCTTTGCGACGAGCCGCTGCCTTACGAGGCCCGCGCGGTGGGCTTTAAAGGCGAAGGCAGAGGCCGAAGCATGTGGCCGCGGGGTGATTTGGAGCGGCCTCGTAGGCCGTGTCGTGCCGCAACCCCCCGACGCCCTTCCTGAAATCGACGCTGGCCGGACCTCACGCCTTCGCGCGTCTCGGATGCTTCAGGCGCGGAGGCTCCTGCCCTTGATGAGCCTGTAGACGGCGAGCAGGACGATGGCACCGACGACCGCGAGCACGAGGCTCATCAGCGTGCCCGGCTCGCTCACGTCGCCGTTCCCCGAGCGGCCATAGCCGAACAGCGCCCGCCCGATAAAGCCGCCGATGACAGCGCCCGCGATGCCGATCAGTATCGTCACAATCGCCCCACCCGGGTCCTTGCCCGGCATGAGGGCCTTGGCGATTATTCCCGCAATCAGACCGAAGATGATCCAACCTAAAATCGTCAGCATGTTCGTTTTCCTCCCGAGAGTCTGCTTGATAAGTGTCTGAAACCTAGAGTGACAGGCCGCGCCCTGTATCGTTTCGATATGTCTTGAGCGGCGGCTCCTGACATAATGCAAGGGATAAGCCAGAACCCGACCCCGCAGTCCGACAGGCGGGTTCCAGGGCCGACTCCGATAGCTTTCATGGCCGACCGCACCGCGCGGCCTCTGGCTTACAGGTTGCTTGCCGGACGCAGGCGATGCCTACCGGGGCCGCGAGGGTCGGAAGTATCTCCGCGACACCGAGGCTGTTTTATAGTTTAGAATCCGGCGGGCCTTCGAGCCTGCGCAGCGAAGGATTGATTCGTATGGAAGAAGAGACGAAAGAAGCGGGCCGTGACGAGGAGATGCCCGGCGAGGAGGAGATGCGCGAGAACGTGATCCGACTCGCCTTCGACCGCGACCCCCGCCGCTATGAAGAGTTCTGCGATGAGGTGCGCAGGGCCATCCCGGAGGGGACTGCCGTGGTCCTGCGCGGCAGTTCCATCACCGGCCGCCGTTGGAAGGACGGCGCGCCCTTCGACGCCGACGGCCCCGGCACGAGCGACCTCGACCTGACGCTCGTCGGCAGCGAAGTCCTCGGCCTCTACATCCTCGACGGCTTCTACCTGCCGGGCGTCCACACCAAACCCCTCAGCGAAAAGGACCCGGACATCGCGCCCGACCTCATCCCCCTGCGCGATAGGTTGGTGGCGATGACGGGCCGGCCCGTCAACATCCAGGCCACACGCGATTGGGTGATGCACGTCCGAGAGAACTGGTTCGGCCAGCCCTACCTGACTCTGATCGGAGAGGTCGGGGGCGAGTGAGCTTGAGGCTGCTCAGCTACAACATCCGGCGCGGCGGGGCCGGGCGCGAGGCGCTGATCGCGGGGGTGGTTCGCGGCTGCGACCCGGACCTCGTCATCCTTCAGGAGGCCACGCTGCCGGCGGTAGTCGAACGGCTCGCCGGGCTGCTCGGGTTCGAGCATTGGGGCGCGCGCGCGGGCCACTCGGTCGCCTTCATGAGCCGGGCAGAGGTGACCGGCAGCGAGTGGCACCCGCTCGTCAGGGCCGGACGCGGCTTCCTTGAACTCTCTCTCGATGAGGCCCGTTTGCGCGTCTTCGGCGTCCACCTGAGCGCGGTCCACTCGGAATGGACCGAGCGGCGGCGCCTGCGCGAGACGGGCCTGCTGCTCGAAAAAATCTCCGAGCGAGGGGACCAGTTCCACCTCCTCGCCGGAGACTTCAACAGCCTCGCCCCGAACGAACTGCTTGAGACGCGAAGGCTGCCGCCGCGTCTGCGGCCGTTCGTCTGGCTGAGCGGCGGGCGCGTGCGCTACCGGACCGTCAAGCTCCTGCTCGACGCCGGCTACGCAGACGCCTATCGCCTATTGCACCCGGCCGAGCCGGGCTACACCTTCCCGACCTGGGACCCGCACGTCCGCCTCGACTTCGTCTTTTTACCCACGGCCTCAGCCGGCCGCCTCAAGTCATGCCGCGTCGTCAGCACCGGCGCCGACGCGGCCCGCGCCTCGGACCACTACCCGCTGCTGGCGGAGGTGGAGACCGAAGCCGCGTGAGCCGGCGATGCCCCGCGCCCGGCCGTCCGATGAAGGCTTATGAGAAACCAGACCTCTGAGGCGCGAGAAGCGCGCGGCGCGGGCGAAGCAGGCGGCACGCCAATCGCGCGAACAGACTCGACCGACCGCGGGCCTTCCGCCGCGCCAGCAGGGCGTAAGCGGCCCCGCCGGCGTAAGGGCGCACCGGGATGGTGGACGCGGGTGCGGTTTCTCGTCTGGTCCTGGTGGCCGTGGGCGGCCGGCGCCGTCGCCGCGCTCTTCTTCGACCGCTCGTACACGGCGCTCGGGCTGGCCGTCGCGGCCGTCTGTCTCTACCTCTTCGCGCCGCGTGAGAGCGCGCCCGCCTACGGGCTCGACCACGAGTTCGCCATCGGCACCGACGAGTTCCTGAATACCATGGTCGGGGCCACCGGCACCCCCTTCATACCGGGCAACGACCTCGAAGTCTTCATCAACGGCGACGAGTTTTACCCGGTCATGCTCGGGGAGGTCGAGCGCGCGCAGTCCTCAGTCACCATCGAGGCTTACATCTACTGGGAGGGCGACATCGGCCTCCGCTTCGCCCGCGCCTTCGCCGCGAAGGCTGCCGCGGGCCTGCCCGTCAAAATCCTGCTCGACGCGGTCGGCTCCTCGACCATCGGCAAAGACATCCTGGCGATCCTCGAAGAGGCCGGCTGCCAGGTCGAGTGGTATCACCCGCTGCGCTGGTACAGCCTCAACCGCTACAACAACCGCACGCACCGCAAGTCACTCATCATTGACGGCAAGGTCGGGTTCACCGGCGGCGCCGGGATCGCAGACCACTGGATGGGAACGGCACAGAACGAGCGCCACTGGCGCGACACGCAGGTCCGGCTGCGCGGCCCGGCCGTCGTCACGCTCCAGACCGGCTTCGCCCGCAACTGGCTGGAGACGACGGGCGAGCTTATTTCCGGCCCGGCCTTTTACCCGGCGCCGGAGGCCGCGGGCGAGTTGAGCGTCCAGTCAATCCTCAGCTCGCCCGAGACCGGCTCCTCGACGGTCCGCGTCATGTACTACCTCTCAATCGTCTGCGCGCGGCGCACCATCCTGATCGCCAACCCCTACTTCATCCCCGACCGGGCCGCCATCGAAATCCTCATCGACGCGCGCCGGCGCGGCGTTGAAGTAAAAATAATGGTGACGGGCATCCACAACGACGTGCCGCTGGCGCGGCTCAACAGCGTCAGGCTCTACGGGCGGCTGCTTGAGGAGGGCGTCGAGATTTACGAGTATAACCGCACAATGATGCATCACAAGTACATGGTCTGCGATGGGGTCTGGGCCACCATCGGGACCGCCAACTTCGACAACCGCGCCCTCGCGCTCAACGAGGAGAACAACCTCTGCCTCAACGACGCGGGCGTGGCGGCGCGATTCGAGCGCGTCTTCTCAGACGACCTCCCCGCCTGCCACAAAGTCACACTGGAAGAGTGGCGACGCCGCGGCGCGCTCAACAAAATCAAGGAGTCTTTAACCTCGCTGTTGAAGGAGCAGATATGAGGGCCGCGCGGCCGGCGGGGCCGCGCACAAGTTTCCGCCTGCCTTGAAGTTAGCTCGGCCGTCAACCTCGTATTAATAAGGCACGTGGCTTTGACAAAGAGGCACCGCCAATATAAGTTTAGACAGGTAGTTACTCTCTAATACAAGGAGATTCTGGGCAGGAATCTATGACGAAGTCTGGTCATAAGGGCGTCAGTCGCATTGACAGCCCCGGTAAGAAGATGCACGGCTGGTACGTGCGTGTCAGGTTCAACAAGCAAACGATCTCGAAGTTCGTACCTGATCGCCTGCACGGCGGGACGACGGAGGCCCTGGCGGCGGCGGTCGAGTATCGAGACGAGTTCGAGCGGAAGCTGGGCAAGCCCCGCACGGACTGGGTCATCGTCGGCAGCAACCCACGGAACACTGAAGGGGTGACCGGGGTGCGGCGGGCGGTGAAGAAGTACAAGGGTAAGAACGGCGTCATCCACGAAAACCAAGTCTACGAAGTGACGTGGAACGCCGGGCGCGAGCGCAAAGGTCGCACCTCGGTCTCGATCAAGAAGTACGGCGAGAGGAGGGCGTTCCGTATCGCCTGCGCCATCCGCCGCGAGAAGGAGCGGCTGATGTACGGCGAGCCGGTTGAAGGCAAGTGGGCCGGCGCCCTCGCCAAGCTCTGCGCGGCCTGAGAGGCGGGACCGCCGGGAAAACCCCGAGCGGTAGCAACGCCAGAGCGGTTCGTTAAGATTGAGGCCCTGCGGACGCCACATCCGCCGGGCCTCTCGTCCTTCGGCCCGAGAACGGATTCGATACGCAGCGGTGCCCGGAACGGCGCGATTCGATATTCGGCATTCCCGTCGCCGCCTGCCTCGGCCCCGCCCGGTCGTTATCACGGGCGGTCGCAAATGCTGTCTGGCCGCGACTTCTCCGTGCCCGTCCCCAGCCCTTCCTCTGCGGGACGCCGCGGCACGTCTCTTGAATAATGATAGAGGTCCGGCGGCAGCGAACCGGGGGCCCTCGGGCAGCACCAAACGGCCGAACCCGAGCCTTTCCTGCCGGCGGATGAAGCCAGCAACACGCCGCCGGTCAGCGATCTGAGTGGGTCCGCTAGGGAAGGACGCCACTCCGGTAGCCTGCCGGCGCCTTGCTAATTGAGTTCAGAGGTCGTCATGTCTTTAGCAACCCACAGACTCGCTATTGCGGCCGCCGTCTCGCTCCTCCTGTTGGGGCTCTCAGCGCCCGCCCCGGCCTCGCAGCGCGCGAAGAACAAGCGGGTGGCGAAGGACATTCCGGCGCGGGCCGCGCGGGCCGACATAGCGGCCGGTGACGCGGCCACGCTGGCCGAATTCGAGGGGCGCGTCAAGGCTTACGCGCGGCTGCGAGAGCGGTTGGAGGATCAACTGCCGAAGCTCCCGAAGGATGCCACGGCCGAGCAGATCGAGGCCCATAAGACTTCCTTCCAGGAGGTCGTCAGGGACGCGCGGGCCGGCGCCCGGCACGGCGACATCTTCACCCCGAGGGCCTCCGCGGCCATCCGCCGAATCATCGCCGGCGAGTTCCGCGGCCAGAGCCGCCAGCAGATTCGAGAGAAGGTCTCCGACGCAGAGACGGAGGGCGTAGTCATGAGGGTAAACCACCCTTACCCGGATTCGCAGGAGTTGGTCGACATTCCGCCCACGCTCCTGCTCAAGCTCCCGCAACTGCCGAAGCAGGTCAAGTACAGGTTCGTCGGGCACAGCCTGCTTCTGGTTGACAGGGAGAACGGATTGATCGTGGACTTCATGCCCGAAGCACTTCCGTAGTCGCCCGTTCATAAGGGGGAGCCATGAAAAGAATCGTCGCCACTATTTTCCTGTCGGCCGTCTACGCTCTCGGCTGCGCCGCGGTCGAAGCCAGCGGCCAGGGCTACTCGCCCCCGGGACCGGCCGGCGCCGACGGCACCACGGGCGCGGCCGCCCCGCTCGCCCTGACCCTGCCTAAGAAGGAGGGCTCGGTCCGCTTCGTCGCCATCGGCGATACGGGCACGGGCACGGAGAAGCAGCACGAGGTCGCCGGCCTGATGAACAGGTACCGCCAGACGTTCCCCTTCGAGTTCGTCCTGATGATGGGCGACAACATGTACGGGAGCGAGAAGGCGGACGACTTCAAGAAGAAGTTTGAGGACGTTTACAAGCCGCTGCTGGACGGAGGCGTCAAGTTCTACGCGTCGCTCGGCAACCACGACGAGTCGAACCAGCGGTTCTACGCACACTTCAACATGGGAGGCGAGGAGTACTACACCCTCAAACGCGGCAACGTCACTTTCTACGCTCTTAACAGCAACTACATGGACCGGCGGCAGGTGAAGTGGCTTGAGGAGCAGCTCGCCGCCGACGACTCGGAGTGGAAGGTGGCCTTCTTCCACCACCCGCCCTACTCGTCTGGCGGCAAGCACGGCTCCGACACCAAGCTGCGGGCGGTCGTCGAGCCCATCTTCCTCAAGCACGGCGTGGACGTGGTCTTCGCCGGCCACGAACACTTCTACGAGCGGATCAAGCCGCAGAAGGGCATCCACTACTTCATCAGCGGGGCCGGCGGCAAGCTGCGCGAGGGCGACGTGAAGAAGAATTCGCCCCTGACGGCCTTCGCCTACGACCAGGACATGTCCTTCATGCTGGTCGAGATCGCCGGCGACGAGCTGCACTTCCAGGTTCTCTCCCGCACGGGCCAGACCGTCGACTCGGGCAAGATTAAGAATCGCAAGGCGGCCGGCGCCGGCGCGTCTAAGTAGGCGTCCGGGTAAGCTAGCCGCGACACGCGGGAGGGGGGAGGGCGAGACAACCTTGTCTCGCCCTCCCCCCTCCTGCGTGTCGTGATCTATTCGTTCCGGCCGCTGCCTGTTTGTTCCGGCCGCCGCCTGCGCCAGGCCGTCCGCTCTCACCAGCTCCGCTTATGATTCCCTGTCGTCGTCGCGGTCATGGCCCGACTCGATCACGCGCCTTTAGCGCCACCCAAGAGAGTGCCCTGAGGCGCTTCAACAGCTTTTCTGCCCCGCACCACGACTGCAACGAGGAGCTGTGCGGCGCAGAGCCCGAAGCCGACGGCAGCCGGGAGCGCGAGGCCGTAGGAGGCTGCCGCGAGGGCGAAGAAGAGGACGATGGCGAAGCCCACGGCGCGCGCCCGGAAGCTCGGTTCGAGCCGCTCCGCGAAGAGGCCGAGCGCGAGGAGCGAGATGAAGAGCCAGCCCGCGAAGTTTGACGCCGGGATGCCGTGGTAGAGACCGCCCTCGGCCCAACGCCAATAGTCGAACTGGTTCGCGGCAAGCGGGTCGATGACGAGGTCAACGGCCGTCGTCCACGTCGCGGCCAGCAGGACCGCGGGCGTCCGCGGCAGTTTGAGCGGCGCGACGATGGACCAGGCCATCGCGGCCAGCACCATCCAGGCCAAGCCGATGACGGGCGGCGCTCCGAACAGGCGCGGCCTCAGCGCGTCCGTATACTCGTAGGCGCCGAACGGCAGGCCCGTGTTCGCGCCGGCGATCTCCGCCGCGAAGCCGACGAGCGCGACCCCTGCGAGCGCGAACGCCCCGCGCGACGTGCGCGCGCCGAGCAGGACGATCAGGCCCGAGAGCCCGAGGAAGACGGAGGCGAGCCACACGTCTTCCGGCCGTGTCCCGCCTCGAAGGTTGGAGACGACGCCACCGAGCCACAGCACGGCGAACGACGGCACAGCCACGGCGAGCGCCGCCCGCTGCCAGCGCTGCCAGCGCTGCCAGTGGCGCCGGCGCCGCCGGCGCCCGAGCCCTGACCCCTCGCCGCCTCGATTGAGCGTCAGTTTAAAAGCCCCCATCACCTCACCCCTCGTGCTCGCGTACCAGCGCACAGGTAATCTCGGCCGAGAGGAGCACGGTCGGGGTGCCGCCGCCCGGGTGGCTGCTGCCGCCGACGCGGTAAAAGCCGCCGAGGCGCGCGTGGCGGTTGGGCGGGCGCAGGAAAGCCCTCCGCCAGCCGTGCGAGTGTGTGCCGTAGATGGCGCCGCCGGGCGCGAGGTAGTCGCGCGCGATGCGCCGGGGCGTCCACACGTCGGAGACCGCCACGTCGGGGCCGAGGTCCGGGAAGCCGCCGGCCGCCAGCCGCGCCAGCACGCGCCCGCGTGCACGACTGATCTGTTCGTCGTCCCAGGGCTCATCCGAGGCGGGAGCGTTCGCCATTACGAAGAGCGTTTCGCCGCCTTCGGGGGCGAGCTGCGGGTCTGTGCGCGACGGCGCGCAGACGTAGACGGTCGGGTCGTCAGGGAACTTTCCCTCGTCGAAGAGCTGCGTGAACTCACGCCGGTAGTCGGCCGAGAAGTAGACAGTGTGGTGCGCGAGGTCCGGTAGCCTGCGCGCGACGCCCAGCAGCATGACGAAGCCGGAGAGCGAGCGGTGAGAGAACCGCGTGCGCCCGCGCGAGTTGCCGAACTCTCGTCCGGCAGCAGCGCCTAACTCTCGTCGGGCGGCGCGGTCCGAGTGTTGGGCACCGCCTCCGTCGAGCAGGGCGGCCGTGGTCGCGTCGTCGCCGTTCATTACGACGATTTCTGCCGCGAGGCGCGAGCCGTCGTCGAGCACAACGCCCGTGACGCGCCGGCCGTCGTGCTCGACGCGCTCCACTCGCGTTTCCGCCCGCAGCTCGACGCCGTGCTCAGACGCCAGCGAGGCCATCGCCTCCACCAGCCTGTAGAGCCCGCCGCGGACGTGCCAGCCGCCGAAGGCATATTCGATGTATGGGATGACGGCGAGCGTGGCCGGCGAGCTGTAGGGCGAAGAGCCGACGTAGGTCGGGTAGCGGTCGAACATCTGCCGCAGGTGCGGGCTGCGGAAGTGGGCCTCGATAGTGTGATGGTAATTGCCCCAGGCGCGGCGCAAAGGCAGGTGTCGGAGCGCGAGCAGCGAGCGCAGGTCGGGCGGGGCCGTCGGCGGCCGCCTCAGGAAGGTCTCGCGCGAGAGGGCGAAGAGGCGCGCGCCGAGGCGCATGAAACTGAGAAAGCCGTCAACGTCGCGCGGCTCAAGCTGCCGGACGGCGGGCAGCCACTCGGGCAGTTGCGTCGAGTAGGTGAGGCGCACGCCGTCGGCGAAGACGTAGTCGGCGAGCGGGCTGACCGGCACCAGCTCGACGTGGTCGGCGAGCGACGAGCCGGCCGCCGCGAACAGGCTCTCGAAGACCCACGGCATAGTGATGAGCGACGGCCCCGTGTCGAAGCGAAAGCCCGCGCGCTCGAACGTGTTCATCTTGCCGCCGAACCTCTGGCCCCGCTCGCAGATTGTCACGCGCCAGCCCGCGCACGCCAGCCGCAAGCCGGCCGCCAGGCCCCCCAGCCCGCCGCCCACGACAACCGCCCTTCTCTTCTTCGTCAAGATCAATACAGCCCCTCTATCAACTGTCGGTTGTCAACCGTCGGCAGTCGGCCTAACGGCCCGTGACCGGCCGCCGGTGGCTGATGGCCGACGGTCCGCTCAAACCCCCTCCGCCTCGCGGTAGCGGCGCCCCTTCCAGACGACGCCGCGCCCGCTCCGGCAGCGCCACCAGGACGAGACGCCGAGCGCGACGAGCACGCACTCTGCGAGCGGGTGCAGCAGGACCGTCCACCACGGCTGGGCGAACTTCCACGCGAGCGTCGCGCGCATCAGGAGGACGCAGCCGGCCGCCGCCGCGAAGCCCCAGGCCCGCGGCGCGGCGAAGGCGAGCGCGAACGGCAGCAGCATCACGAAGAAATGGAGCGCGATGAAGAGCCAGAAGCTCGCGCCGCGCCGGAACGCAGGGTAATAGTTCTTCTGGAAGCCGCGCCAGATTTCTGCGAACGAGCGGTACATCCGGACGCGCGTCGCCCCCTGTCCGTCGAAGCAGAGCGTGGCGTGGCCGCGCGCGCGCCAGTGCTGGGCGAGGCGCACGTCTTCGTTGATGGCGTCGCTGACGGCCGAGTGCCCGCCCGTCGCCTCGTACACGTCGCGGCGGGCGAGCAGGCAGGCGCCGTGCGCGAGTCCGAGCGAGGCGTCGGCCCGGCGGAACGAGAGCGGCGCAGGGTAGAGCGTGAAGACGACGAAGTTGAGCATCGGCATCAGCGCCTTCTCCCAGAAGCCGCGCGCTTCGAGCGCGGGCCAGCAGGAGAGCAGCGTCGCCCCGCGCGACTCGGCCTCGGCCGTCATGCGATCCGCGGCGCGGGGCAGCAGGCGCGCGTCGGCGTCAAGGAAGAGGAGCCAGCGGCCGCGCGCCTCTGCGGCCAGTCGCGCGCAGGCGAAGTTCTTGCCGCACCAACCGGGCGGAAGGCGCTCGGGGGTCAGGAGGCGCACGCGCGCGTCGCGCCGCGCGTGAGAGGCGACGATCTCTGCCGTCCGGTCTGTCGAGTGGTCGTCGTAGACCAGCACCTCGCCGACGACTCGCCCCTGCGCGAGCGCCGATTCGAGACAACCACCGATGTTCGGCTCCTCGTCGCGCGCCGGGATGAGGATGGAGACTTGACCGTCGAGCGGCGCGTCGGCTTTATCCTCTTCGCCGCCTGTGGCCGGACGGAGGCCGGGCCAGGCGAGCGCGTTCCAGAGCGTCACGCCGAGCAGCGCCAGCGCGACCACGAATACCGCAAGTGAGAGGATGAGCATCATTGGTCTCCGCGTGCGCGCTGGCTCACAGCAGGCCGGCGAGCGGGTCGCGCCCGCCCCAGGTGCCTTCCGACCCGACGGGCACGAATCGCGCGAACAGTTCTTCGGAGTACCACCGCTCGGCTGCGCGGCGGCGGATGGCCTCGCGGTGTGCGGCCGAGCCGTAGGCGAACTCGCGCATGGCCGCCTCGTCGCGCCAGAGGCTGAAGGTTGCCGGCCGCAGCCACGGCGCCTCGCCCGTCCCGACCGAAGCGACGAGCCCCCGAGCCCGGTCCAGCTCGCGCGTCGTCGCGGGCACGGCGCGCCAGAAGGCTCGCAACTTCGACAACCTGACGGTCGCGCGCGTAAGCACTGCGACGGGGCGTGTGTTCGGCTCCTCCTGATGCCCGCCCGCCGGTTCTTCGTCCGGCGTCGCCGGCTGGAACGGGTTAACGCCCGACCAGCGGCCGTGAGCCTGTGCGGTGCGGAGTCGCACGGTCCAAATTTCCTCGGCGTGTTCGCGGTAGCTCGCGGCGAGCGACGAGGCGGCGAAGAAGTCTGCGGCCGCTCGCTCGTCGTCCCAGACGGCGAGCAGGCCGTAGCGCGAGAAGTCCGGCCGCAGGCTGAAGCCGTTGCCGAGGCCGACGCCGAGCAGCTTCCGGAAGCGCAGGCCCGGCGTGCGCGCCAGCTCGCGCCGCGCGCTGCCCATCCGGTTAAAGGCCCACAGCCTGTTGCCGCGCGCGTAGCCGCACAGCGTCACAGTCGTCAGCGGCCCGCGCTGTAGGACTTTCGCCGCGCCGCCTCGTCCATCGGTCTCAGGTCTCACGCTCTGTGACTCAACACCCGGCCGCGAGCGGCCGCTCGACCTCGGCGTATAGGCGGCTCAGGCCGTCGGCCTTCGGCCTCGATTCGGATGCCGGCGCGGTTCAGCACCAGCTCGGCCGCCTCCGAGAGCAGTCCCACCTCGGCGCGCGGGCCGAACCTCTCGGCGAGACGCGAGCGCCCGCGCTCTATCAGTTCCGAGGCGAGGCGTCGCGCCACGTCACCCCCGAGCGTCGAGACGGCCGAGGCCCGCGCATGGCGCTCGTCCTGCCGCGAGGGCTTGCCCGTAGCTTCAGGCCCCCCCGCCTCGTCGAGCAAATCGTCGCAAACCTGATATGCGCGACCAAAGCACTCGCCGAAGTCGGCGAGTGCGCTCGCGTCCTCCTCCGGCGCGCCGCGCGCCAGCGCCCCGGCCGTCATCATCAAACGCATCAGCGCCACGGTCTTCAGGTCGCGGCAGGCCAGGGCGTCGGGGCCGGCCGCACCTGCGCGGGCTTCGAGGTCCACGGCCTGACCCCCGACCATCCCGTCGGCGCCGACGCAGCGCGCGGCCTCCGCGACCAGCGCCGCAGCCGCCCCGCGCCCACGCGCCGCCGCTGCCAGCAGTTCGTAAGCTCGGTTGAGCAGCGCGACCGAGGCGAGCACGGCCGCGCCCTCGCCGAAGACGAGGTGCAGAGCGCGCCGGCTGCGCCGCATGTCCGCGTCGTCCATCGCCGGCAAATCGTCGAGGACGAGCGAGCTGCTGTGCAGAAACTCGACGGCGCAGGCGACGCGCAAAGACTGCGCGCGCGCCGCGCCCGCGAGGTTCGAGGCGAGCAGCGCGAGCGCCGGCCGCAGCCGCTTTCCGCCGGGGAAGACCGCGTACTCGACCGCCTCGTTAAGCCGGCGCGCGTCGGCGAGCGAGCTGGTCGGCAGGCACGCTCGCAACGCATCGTCAATCGCGCCCCGCTCGCGCAAGAGGTAGCCCGACAGGCCCTCCGCCGCCTCCTTCACGACGCGAGGCGCCGACTCTTCTACCGCGCCCGCCGTCCGCGCGCCCGCTCCGGTGTTCAAAGTCATCTGCTATTTCCTCGGCCGAACAGCAGTGCGGCCGCCTGCTCCGTGGCTTCGACGATTGGCAGGTGCCCGGCACCTTCGAGCACCGTGACGCGCGCCTGCGGCAACACCCCGCGCCAGAGCGCAATTGATCTTTTGACCGCGCCGAAGCTGCGCTCGCCGTGCGCGAGGTCAACCGGCGCGTCGAAGCCGCGGAACCGCTCGACGCTCCCCAAACCGTCGAAGAGAGTGAGGTAGCGGCGGGCCACCTCGTGGTCGGCCGCGGCGAACGAGGCGGTCAGGTCGCTCGCGCCCGAGCGCCGACCGCGCAGCGACTGGTTCGTCAGCCAGCGGCCGAAGGGGTTGGCGAACGTCGCCTCGTAGGCGCGCCGCCCGATAACTTCGGAGGTGAACAGCCTGAAGTAGCGCGGCAGGTACGCGAACGGGTCTATCATCACGACGCGCGCGACACCCTCGGGGCCGAGGCGCTGCGCCGCGAGCAGTGCGAAGACCGCACCGCCGCAACTGCCCACGAGCGTCGCCGGCCCTCGGCCTAAGCTCACGATAGTCTCGACCACCTCTTCAATCAGCGCCTCGATTGACCACTCCGGCGGCGCCTCAGACAGCCCGCAGCCCGGCAGGTCGGCGCTGTAAAGCGACGCGCGGGCGGGCACGTGCGGCGCGAGCGGAGCGAAGGTGCTGCGGTCGCCGCCCCAGCCGTGCAGCGCGAAGAAGAGGTCCGCGCCCGTCCCGCGGCGTTCAACGAACACGAGTGATCGCCCTTTCCGCGCCCCCGGCGACGAACGTCGCGCGGGCCTCGCCCCTCGCCTCGCGGGCGAGAATCCTTTCCGCCACCAGCCGGCCCGAGAGCACGACCATCGGCATCCCGGTTCCCGGCGTCGTGCTCGCGCCCACGTAGTAGAGACCTTCGATCTCGGTCGAGTAGTTCCTCCGCCGGAAGGGACCGACCTGCCGGAGCGTGTGGGCCGCGCCGAAGGCCGAGCCGTCGTAGAGGCCGAAGCGGCGTCGCCAGTCCTCCGGCGTGTAGACTTCTTCAAAGCAGAGGCGCGAGGCGTCGAGCCCGACGCCGTGGCGCGCGAGCGTGGCGAAGACCTTAGCCCTGATTCCGTCGGCCTCGGCCCGCCAGTCGGCGCCCGCCATCCGGCTCAGGGTCGGCGTCGGCGCGAGGACGAAGACCGTCGTGTCTCCTTCGGGGGCCAGCCGCGGGTCCGTGGCCGAGGGCACGCTCACGTAGAAGGGCAGCTCGCGCGGCACGCGCCCGCGCTTGAGCAGGTCGTCGAAGGCCGCGCGGTAGTCGTCTGGCAGGAAGATGGTGTGGTGGCCGAGCCCCTCGATTCGCCCGCGCACGCCCCAGTAGAAGGTGACGACGCCCGGCGTCATCTTCGTGCGGCGGGCGCTTCGGCGCGCGCGTTCGGCGAAGTCGCCCTCGGCCTCGACAAGCTCTGTGTCGGTCGTCGGCACGTCTACGTTCGAGACGACGAGCGGCGCGGCGAAGAACTCCCCGCCCGCCAGCTCGACGCCGACGACGCGCCCGCCCTCCGTCCTGATTCGGCTGACGGCGCGCCCAGTGCGTATCTCCACACCAAGCTCGCGCGCCAGGCGTTCGATCCCCTCGGCGAGCGCGTAGACGCCGCCCTCTGGCAGCCAGAGGCCGTGGGCCATCTCGCCGTAGGGCAGGATGGTGAAGACGCCGGGCAGCTCGTAGGGCGAGCCGCCGAGGTACATCGCGTATGAGCCGAGCGCCTCGCGCAGGCGGCGGCTGCGGAAGAAGCGTCGCAGCTCGCCGTCGAAGCTGCGCCAGACGGCCGTGCGCTTCAGCTCGCCGGCCTTGAGCGCGCCCAGCCAGCGCAAGGGGCTGTCCTCGTTGCGGCCGACGAGCTTGTCGAACGAGACGCGGAACTTCTCCTCGGCGTCGCGCAGGAACGCGAGCGCCTCCGGCGACGAGCCGGGCTCAAGCCGCTCGCACTCGGCGAGGAAGCGGCGCGCGTCGCTCGACAGGGTGAAGCGCGTGCCGTCCTCCCAGCGAAAGGTGATCGAGGGATCGACGGGGAGCAGCCGGACGTAGTCGCGTAAGTCGCGGCCGGCGGCGGCGAACAGCTCCTCGAAGACCCACGGGTAGTTGAGGAGCGAAGGCCCAGTGTCGAAGCGGAAGCCCTCGCGCTCGATCAGGTTCGCGCGCCCGCCCACGAGCGCGTTCGCCTCGAACAACGTCACGCGGAAGCCCGCGAGCCGCAGGCGCACGCCCGCCGCGAGGCCGCCCAACCCGCCCCCGACTATCGCCACCCGCCTGCCGGTCTTGATGCTCACCCGGTCGAAACTCCGTGGGTAAAAGCTATCTCGCTGCTCACCTTGTCAGGTAGGCGAGCGGGATGCGCCAGTACTTGCTCTGCGGAAGCACGCCGAACTTCTCGGCGAGCGGGACGCTCTCTCTGTGGCGCACGCCGCGCTCGCTCTCGGAAATGCGCTCGTTGAGCCGGCCGTAGACGCGGATGCAGGCGTGGACGGCGAGCCGGCAGTCGGGCGCGAAGGCGTCGAGGTCGCGCTGCGCGCTGCGATAGAAGCCGTCGGCGACCTGCGCCACGCGGCGCACGACACGCAAGAGCGCGGCCTGCTGCCGCTCGTCCTCGGCGTCGAGACGTTCGATCCCCTCGTCGCTCAGAAAATCCTGCGGCAGGTAGACGCGGCCGCGCCTCTGGTCTTCGGCCACGTCGCGCAGGAAGTTGGTCAGTTGCAGCGCGACGCCGAGGTTGCGCGACGCCGCGAGCGCCCGCGGGAAGTTGTGTCCGCCGTCTGCGCCGTAAACGTGCGCGAGGAAGTAGCCGACGACGACGGCGCTGCCGTAGACGTAAGACTCGATCAGGTCTTCGAGCGAGGCGAAGGGGCGCGGCCGCACGTCGAGCCGCATCGCCCCGAGGAAGGCTCGGTAGTGCTCCGGCGGGATCGAGCGGAGGCGCACGACCCGCGTGAAGCCGGCGAGGTGGCTCGGGACGCCGCGGCTCAAAGCCTCGGCGAGCGACGATGCGGCGAGGCCCTTCTCGTAATGAGCGGCCCACTCGTCGAGCAGCCGCAGGCGCTCGGCGGCTTCGAGCGGGAAGGTGTCAACCACCTCGTCAGGGTAGCGCACGGCCGCGTAGACGGCCTCGACCTCATCGCGCTTGGCGCGCGGCAGGAAGCGGCTGACGATGAAGAAGCTGGTCGTGTACGCTCGCATCACCGCGCGCGCCTCGCGCACCAGGGCGCGCCACGCGGCGGTCTCCGTGCCCGAATAGAGAGCCCGGCCGCGCGCCCACCGCTCGCGCGCGCGCCACGCGTCCGGGGTCCAGACTTCGCCCGCGCGCACCCCGCGCGCCGCAGCCTCGGCGGCGACGCCATCCCCGAGTCCCATCCCCCCGTGCGCCCGAGTCCTCAAGCGACTTTCTCCCTCCTCCGGCGCCGAGCAGTTCGGCTACGACGGCCTCGGCATCTGCCGCCCCTACCTCTGCCGTGGCGAGTGTGACCTCGCCCGCCTCAATCTCCAGCCGGCGGTGCTAGTCCTCTCCGGCCAGCGACGCCGCGAACTCTTCCAGTTGCATGAACTCTTCTGCGTGCAGCTCGGCCGGGAACCTGCTCCGCAGGAGCCCGCCGGCGAAGCCCGCCCCCCCGAGCACAACCGCCGACCCGGCCCGCCCGGACGAGGCGCGGAACTCCGCGTATTCCCGCGCCGCCCTGTCGGGGTTAACGAGCACGGCCGCCGACGCGCAGACGAGCCGCGGTTGAAACCTCTCTACCGCCTCCGCCAGCGCGTAGAACGGAAGGTTCGCGCCCAGCACGATTGGCTCCCACCCGGCTGCTTCAAGCACCGCCGCGGCCAGGTTGACCGGCAGTTCGTGGAAGTCTTCCTCGACGCTGCAACAGATGGCCGCAAGCCCCGTCGGCTCGCCCGGCAGCAGCGACGCTCGTAGTACGGACAGAGCCTCCTGCGCCGCACTCGTCGCCACGTGCTCCTGTGCGACCGTGAGAAGACCTGAATGCCAGAGGTCGCCGACCTTGCGCATCGCTGGACACAGCGCCATATCAGCTACGGAACCCACTGTCAGACCGCCCAGGTGCAACCTGACCAGGAGCGAAGAGGCAGCGTCCGAATCACCGGCGAGGAGCGCGTCAAACATCTCGACTTCGGGCGCGCCGCCGCCGAACAATTCTTCCGGCGCCGCCTCTACGCCCGCCCCCGGCCGCTTCGGGGCGGGTTCCGCCTCCCGCGGCGCGCGTCCCCGCCCGCGCCTGTTGCGGCGGAAGACCGCCACGTCTTCGGGACGAAAGCGACGGTGCCCGCCGGCGGTCAGCGTCGAAGGCAGCAGGCCGCCGTCGGCCCAACGCTTTACCGAAGCCTCGCTGACGCCGAGCAGCCGAGCAGCCTCACCGCTGGTCAGAGTTTTTCGCCCAGCCATTCGCTCCTGTCCCGCCAGCCTGAAATGTAACAGACGGCTTTCCATCTGTAAATGGAAAAAACGGTCAAAACAGACAGATGATTTTAATTATTATCCTCATAATCAAAATTTTGCTCGCTTGACAATTTAATCATTTTCAACTAAATCGTTCAAATCGTTCATCGCCTATCTCGGTTTTATCGTTCATGACCGGACAGTGATGGGCGAGAATCTCCCGGAAGAAGATTTCCAACGTAAGGAACAAAGAGGATGCTCAAACTGCGTATCAGACGGATTCTAGCGGCGACCGCCCTGGGCCTCGCCGCCGCCGCCTCGTTCACAACGGGCGTCCCGACCCGCGCTGCCGCGGAGACGACCGACGTAGCCGCCGCTACGGCCACGACCGGCGACATCGTCGAGACGGCCGTGGGCG
This sequence comes from Pyrinomonadaceae bacterium, assembly GCA_035645715.1. Lineage (GTDB taxonomy): Bacteria > Acidobacteriota > Blastocatellia > Pyrinomonadales > Pyrinomonadaceae > QHXN01. The sequence continues at coordinate 19,734 of DASQMB010000034.1, read as the reverse complement.
CCGGCACCTTCAAGACGCTGTCCGCCGCCCTGGAGGCCGCCGGCCTGATCGAGGCGCTCAAGGGGCGGGGGCCGTTCACGGTCTTCGCCCCTACCGACGAGGCTTTCGCCAAACTGCCGGCCGGGACGGTCGAGGAGTTGCTAAAGCCCGAGAACAGGGAGAAGCTGAAGGCCGTGCTGCTCTACCACGTCGTGCCGGGCAAGGTCGTGGCTGCCGACGTTCTGAAGCTCGACGGCAAGGAGGCCAAGACGCTCCAGGGCGGCAAGGTCAAGGTGCGGGCGGCCGGCGGCGTGATGGTGGACAGGGCGAAGGTCGTCAAGACCGACGTGATGGCGACCAACGGTGTCATCCACGTCATCGACACGGTGCTGATGCCCGGGATGGACCGCGGGCGGATGGATTGAGGTAGACTGATACCTCTTTGCGGGTTGCGGCGGCGATGGTTCGGGCGCCCCGCAGTGTCCCGACGGTCCAGAGGCGGGCCGGGGGCGAAAGGTGGTCGCGGCGATGGCCGGACCCGGCCGCCGCCGCGACCGTTCAAAGGCGCGGGCGGGGCGATTAGAGGATGCTCACACACGAAGAGCGCGTGATTCTGGTTGACGAGCAGGACCGCGAGATGGGCTCGTGCGAGAAGCTTCGCGCGCACCTCGACGGCGCGCTCCACCGCGCCTTCTCTGTCTTCGTCTTCGACGCGGCCGGACGGCTCCTGCTACAGAAGCGCGCGCACGGCAAGTATCACTCGGGCGGGCTCTGGTCGAACACGGCCTGCGGACACCCGCGGCCGGGCGAGGAGACGGCCGCCGCCGCTCGCCGCCGCCTGCGCGAGGAGATGAGCCTCGACTGCGAGCTGCGCGAGGCGTTCTCTTTCCTCTACCGCGCGGAACTCGCTGGCGGCCTGGTCGAACACGAGCTCGACCACGTCTTCGTCGGCACCTCGGCCGACGAGCCCGAGCCCGACCCGTCTGAGGTCGAGGATTGGGAGTGGGTCATGCCGGAGGAGCTGCGGCGAAGCCTGCGCGACGAGCCGGCGCGCTACAGCCGTTGGCTCAAGCTCGCCCTCGAAGGCGACGCCTTGCCGCGACTGGCGGCCCTAGTCGGCGGCGGGCATACGCCCTGAGGGCGTTCCGGCGCACCAGGCTTAACTGCCCTACCGGTGCGAGAGGGCCGGCAACAGCAGGCACGGGAGAAGTGCCTACACGGCCCACATTCTTTCTCGGCTCACTCGTGCCTCGCCTTTTGCCCGGCGCCGTGCCGTCTGATCTCTTCGCTGAGTTCGAGAATCATGTCGAGGTCGCGCCCGGCCTTTTCTGCCTGCTCAACGTCGAGCACCGACCTGGCCTCGAACAGCGGGTTGGTGACGAAACTGTAGATGTGCTTTCGCAGCAGGAGCAGCGACTCTTCCAACCGCGACGAGCCCGCCCCACCTCTTTCCTTTTCCGCCGGGCCCTCCTTCTCACGGGGCAGACCCAGATTGAGCCTCAGGCGCGCGGCGCACTTCTTCACGCCTGCCACCGTGTCAATAACGGCATCGGGGTCGAGGCGCGCGCCCGAGGCCATTGACATCACTAGCTTGTTGTAGCCGGCCTGCAAGCCGTCGAAGTCGCGCCTGACCTGCTCGGCCAGGTCTCTTGAGCGGCGGGCGGCGGCGGGGTCTTCGGCGGCCGGGGCGGCGCGCTCGCGTTCGAGTGCGTCGCGTTCGTACTGTTCGCTCTGACGGCTCATGGTCTCGATGCGACGCTCCACCGCCCCCCTGCCCCTCCCGCCGCCCGACTGCGCGCAGACCTCTCCCGGCGCAGCGGCCAGCACAAACGACGCCGCGCCGAGCAGCAGAGCGACGCCGAAGCCTCGGGCACGAAAGTCTCTCATGCCAAACCCCCGGTGTTGTTTGATCGTCAATAAGGGCTCGGCGCCTTCATGCGAGGTAAGAGGCGCCGGGCGCGCGAACTCGCCCGCCGGGCCGGCGTGACGTTGGCCGTGATTATAGCCGCGTGCCGGCCAGCCCGTAACCCCCGGATGCGGCTTTTCCGAATGTTACAGGCTGGCACTGAAGCTGGCCGGCACGCGGACCCGGGGCGATTGAGGTGGAGCTTGCGGCGTCTTGCCGCGCCTCCAGGCCGCGGCTCCGGAGAAGCGGAAGGGTCCGCTTCTCCGGAGCCGCTACATTAGAACGTCATTTGCGGGCGGGCGAATCGCCGCCCCCGCGGCGGATGAGGGCGACCGCCGCCGAGGCCACGAGCGCGCCGACGACGACGCGCGTGATCAGGCTCCGCCGGTTGTGCTTCCACTCGGCCTTCCAGCCGCGCTCGGCGAAGACGTTGGGCACGCGGCCGCTGGCGAAGTCTTCCAGATAGCCCTCGACCACGCCGACCCGGTCGGCCAGCATCAACGGCAGCCAGTGGCCGTAGCTCGACTCGCTGTACTTGAAGGCCGCGCGGCGGATCACGCCGCTCAGGCCCGAGGGCGGCGTGGAGGTTCCGAACGTGGCCGAGAGGTTCGGCCGCTCGATTGAATGTAGAACCTCGATGTCGGGCGGCTGCTGGGGCGGGCGCTCCCAACTGTAGCCGGCGTGCTCGCCGTTGTTGCGACTCTTCATCGGGTAGGTGGGGTCGTTCTCGGGGTCGGTGTCGGCGCCCCACCCCTTCACTTCCGACGGGTTGATAGCGGCTCTTTCCATACTTTCCATTGGGGCTCCCTCCTAGTTCCGGGCCGAAGGCGGAATCAGCACGGGCTTGATGCAGTTGTCGAGCTTGGCCGAGAAGATGCGGTAGGCGTCCGACACCTCTTCGAGCGGGACGCGGTGCGTGATGAGCGCCTTCGGGTCGATGACGCCGCTCCTGACGTGCTCGAACAGGCGCGGCAGCAGGCGCTTGACCGACGCCTGGTTGCCCCTGAGCGTCAAGCCCTTGTTGACGACGTTGCCGATGGGGACGAGCGTGCCGATGGGGCCGTAGACGCCGACGATGGAGACGATGCCGCCCTTCTTGACGGAGTTGATGGCCCAGTGGAGCGCGGTGGCCGAGCCGCCCTGCATCAGCAGCTTCCGGCCGAGCAGGGTCTGCATCACGCGGCCCGAGGCTTCGGCGCCGACGGCGTCGATGCACACGTCGGCCCCCATCCAGTCGGTCGTGCGCTTGGCGAAGACCACCACGTCGCCGAGCGACCTGAAGTTGTAAGCCTCACAGGGCGCGTAGGTGCGCGCGAATTCGAGGCGGTAGTCCACCTCGTCAATCACGATCACGCGGCCGGCCCCGAAGAGCCAGGCGCAGCGAGCAGCCATGATGCCGACGGGGCCGGCCCCGAAGACCATGACGGTGTCGCCGGGCTGGATGCCTCCCATCTCCGCGGCCTGGTAGCCGGTGGGCACCACGTCTGTCAGCATCACGGCGTCGTCCGGGTCCATCCAGTCGGGGATGACGGTCGGGCTCACGTCGGCGTAGGGGACGCGGACGTACTCGGCCTGCCCGCCCTCGTAGCCGCCGGCCGTGTGCGAGTAGCCGAAGATGCCGCCGACGGCCGTGGCCTGCGAATTCGACTCGTGGCAGTTGCCGTAAAGCTCCTGCTGGCAGAAGACGCACTTGCCGCAGGCGATGTTGAAGGGGACCAGGACGTGGTCGCCGACCTTCAGCTTCTCCACCGCGGGGCCTATCTCCTCTACCACCCCCGTCACCTCGTGGCCGAACGTCATCCCGACGCGCGTGTCCGGCACCGACCCGTTGTATAAGTGCAGGTCCGACCCGCAGATGCACGAGCGCGTGACCCTGACGATGGCGTCCTGCGGGTGCAGTATCTCCGGCATGGGCTTGTGGTCTATGCGGACCCGCAGCGGCCCCCGGTAATTCATCGCAAGCATTAACCTCTGGCTCCTTTCCTCACGCTTAACGCCCGCCCCTTCTCGATTGACCAAGCGCCCGCCGACACGCCGGCGACTCGGGACGAGGCGCAGTCCGGTTAATGGGGGTTTAGAATTGTCAGGGGGTTATTGAGACGGCTACAGACTAAAGCCTTTCGGAGACGGAGTCTAGTCGGTCTCCGCGTCGCGGGCCGCAGGTAAATGCGGGGATTCGTAACTCGGGGGACGGGCGCGGGCGCGCGGGCGCGGACCTTCTCGCCCGCGGCGCTCTGACTTGAGGCGCGCGGGCGGGTGTGAGAGGGCAGCGCCACGCCCGCGGGTTTCACGACAGCCGGAGGCTGCGCAGGACGGCCTCGAAGGCCGGGCGGTATGTCTCGAACTCATCTTCCGGCGCGACGGCGATCAGGTAGAACAGGCGTCCGCCGGGGGCGAAGGCCGTGTAGACGAGGTTGACTTCAACCCTGCCCGTGACGGGCGAAGGGCCGGCCACCGTCGTCGCGTAGGCGTCGCGGCCGGACAGGTTGAAAGACCCGGGCGCCGCCCGAACCTCGAAGTCGGGGTTGGCCTTGAGCTGCTGGCGAAGGAAGGCTTCGGTCGCGGCCGAGAGGTCGGCCCCCGGACCCGCCTCGACCTGCCCGACGAAGAGGCCGTGGGTGACGTAGGCCGCGCCGTCGCGCCGCCCTGAGCCCCCCTCGGGCGCGAGGATGAACTCCGCTTCGCCCGCGGCCAGCGCCGCCCAGTTCTGCGGGCGTGTGAAGGCGAACGCGCCGTCGGGCGAGCGGAACTCGGCCGCAGGCGCCGAGGGTCGGGGGGGCCGCGCCGTCGGCACCGCCCCGGCGGGCTCGCTCGGGCCTATGCGCGCGGGCTCGGCCGAGGCCGGCAGGCTCCGCCCGGAGAGGCGCGCCTTCGCCCGCTCGAACTCGGGCGAGGTGCGAACCGGGTCGGGCCGCACTTCGAGCGCGGGCAGTACCTCGTTAATCGAGGCTACGCGGTTGCCGGGGTCAGGGTGATCGCTCAGGAACTCGGGCACGCGCTGACCGCCCTCGCGTTGAAGCGTCTCGAAGAAGCCGGCGAGGTCGCGCGGGTCGTAGCCGGCCGCGGCCAACATCTGCGCGCCGCCGAGGTCGGCCTGCCGCTCGGCCGTCCGCCCGAACTTGAGGAAGAGCATGTTGGCGCCCGCGCCGCCGACCGACTCGATGACGCGGCCGAGGTCGGGGCTGTCGCCGCCCGCGATGGCGCCGAGCACCCCGAGCCCGGCCTGCGCCAGGTAAGCCTTCGACACCTGGTTGGTGCCGTGCCGCAGCGCGACGTGCATGATCTCGTGGGCGATGACGCCGGCCAGTTCGCCCTCGTTGTGCGCCGCAGCGATAGTGCCTGCGTTGACGAAGATGAAGCCGCCGGGCAGCGCGAAGGCGTTCACCTCGCGCGACGAGACGACCTGGAATTGATAGGGGAACTTCTCGCCGGGCGCGTGCTGCGCGAGCTTCGCGCCGAGCCGGCGCACGTAGCCGACCAACTCTTCGTCCGAGAGCAGCGGCACCTCACGCGCGATCTGCGCGGCCGACTGCCGGCCTAGTTCCACGTCCTGCGCCGGGCTGAAGAGGTTGAAGCCCGGGCGGAAGTGCGGCACAGCCGGACGGCCGTTCGCCGTCTCGCCGCCGCCCCAGGGCCGCCACCCGCCGCAGCCGACCTGCGCCGCCATCAGCAGCAACGAGAGCGCCAGCCGCACGGCGACGCGGCGCCCGTTAGTCCGCGCTTTTGTCTTACTCGTCATCCGCCGCTCCTCGCGTAAGGGCATATCTTCGGCGTGTGTGCCGTAGCCTTGAGAGTTATTATTCACCATGCGCTGTTTTGATACGGGCCGCGCCCATTTCGGATGGCTGAGCAGGGTGCGTGCCACCCGCGAACTTGCCACCTCGCTCCGGGGGGCGTAGCCTGCCGCCGTGGGCAGCCTCTCGGCGCCCTCGCGGGTTAACTCTGACACTAATGAGGGGAAAAAAAGGTTGATGGAAAATCTGAGCATCCTGGGTTTCGTCGGCAGCCTGCGGCGGGCCTCTTACAATCGCGGATTGATGCGCGCTGCGCAGCAACTCCTGCCCGAAGGCGTGAGTCTCACGGTGGCGGACATCGGCGGCCTCCCGCTCTTTAACGAAGACCTGGAAGGCGACGTGCCGGCCGAGGTAGTGACCCTCAAGAGACAGGTCCGCGAGGCCGACGCGATTCTGTTCGCTACCCCCGAATATAACTACTCCGTGCCGGGCGTTTTGAAGAACGCGATTGACTGGGCTTCGAGGCCCTACGGCGACAACAGTTTCGACGGCAAGCCCGCGGCCATCATGGGCGCCTCGGTCGGGATGCTCGGCACGGCGCGGGCGCAGTACCACCTGCGCCAGATTTTCGTCTTCCTGAACATGCACCCGCTCAACCAGCCCGAGATTATGGTGCCCTTCGCGTCGAAAAACTTCGACGCAGACGGCAACCTCACCAACGAGCAGTCGAAGGAGTTGATCTCGCAGATGCTGCAATCGCTGGCCGAGTGGACGCGGCGGCTGCGCGGGAGGGCTTGAGGACCCATCGGGGGCTTGCCTTATGAACTTGAGCGAGATGCCGGCGTCCGAGCTGGAACAGGAGGCGGCGACCACGCGCCGGCTGCTCGAACGCGTGCCGGAAGACCAGTTCGGTTGGAAGCCGCACGAGAAGTCAATGACGATGGGGCAACCGGCGGCCGCTACAGGCTCCTGCTGACGGTCGAGAAACGGGCAGCGCGGAGGGCCGTCAATCAGCAGGCCCTTTTTTACGTCCGCTGAGTCACCACGCTGCGGGGGGCGGGAGCGCGGCGCGCGTCGAGCCTCCCACTGATGTCAATCCACATCGGCACTTCCGGCTGGAGCTACGACCACTGGCACGGCGTCCTGTACCCTCACGGCGCGGCGGCGCGCGAACGCCTGGGCTACTACCTGCCACACTTCTCGACGGTCGAGCTCAACAGCAGCTATTACCGCTGGCCGCGCGACGCGGCCTTCGCGCGCTGGCGCCGCCTACTCCCCGAGGGCTTCCGCCTGACTGTGAAGGCCCCGCGCGGGCTGACCCACGCCAAACGCCTTTTCAAGCCCGAGCGTTGGGCCGGGCGAATCGTCGCGGCCTTTGAGACGCTCGGGCCGAAGGCGGGCGCATTGCTCGTGCAGCTCCCGCCGGGGATGGACTGCGACTACCCGCGGCTCGACTACTTCCTCGGCCTTCTGCCCTCCTGGCTCAAGGTGGCGGTCGAGTTCCGCCACCCCGGTTGGCACCGCGAGGAGATTTTCGCGCTGCTCGAAAGGCGCGGCGCGGCCTACTGCGTAATGAGCGGCGCGAACCTGCCTTGCGTGCTGCGGGCAACCGCGCCTTTCGTCTACGTGCGGCTGCATGGGCCGAGCCGCGAACACCTCTACGCCGGCTCCTACCCTGACGAAGACCTGCGCTGGTGGGCCGCGCGGATCGGCGAGTGGGCGGGCGCCGGCCGCGAGGTCTTCGCCTACTTCAACAACGACGGCGGCGGCAACGCCGTGCGCGACGCCGCCCGCCTCGCCGCCGCCTGCCGCTAGCCTGCGGCACGGGTCACGGCCGCGTCGGTGATCCGCGGACCTCGTTCTCGACGAAATCGCGGATGAGCGAGGCCAGCTCGTCGGGCGCCGAGTAGTTGAGCGCGTGCGGGCCGCCCGGCACGACCGCCAGCCGCCCGCGCGGCAGCAGCCCGGCCACCCTTTCGCACCAGACTTGCGGCGCCAGCGGGTCTCTCGACCCGCGCACCACCAGGGCGGGCGCGTCGAGCCGGGGCAGATTCTCCTCGATGCGATTTGCCAGCGCGTGGCGGGCGGTGCGCCAGGCCCGCCACAGGCCGGCCTCAAGGAGGCTGCGGAAATGGACGAGCAGCAGCGAGACCTTCTCGCGCGTGGCGTCAATCAACAGGCGCGCGAGCTGCTGGCGCGCGGTGCGTGCCGCGGGGTCAACAGTGGGACCGGTCAAGACCAGCCCCTCGGCCCTTTCGGGCTCGCGCGCGACCATTTCGGCGATCACCTGACAGCCCATCGAGTTGCCCACGAGGACGGCCCTGCGCAAGCCCTCCGCGTCCATCCACGCGGCGAGCGCGCCGGCCAGCCCGGCCACGTCGAGAGGGCGCCGCGGCTTGTCGCTGCGGCCGAAGCCGGGCAGGTCAGGCACGTAGACCCTGTAGAACCGCGCCAGCCGCTCGGCCGTCGGCACCATGTAGAGGCCCGAGACGACGAACCCGTGGACCAGCACGACGGCCACGCCCCCGTCCCCCGAAGGGGGAACCTCCGAGACGCGGGAATGAACCTTTAACCCGCCGATTCTCGTCCGCCTGCTCTCCAATTTTCCGCCCACGCCAGAATCCCCCGCGCGTCATCCTAGAAGCTGCTAACCCCCACCATGCTGTAAGAGAAACAGCATGCCACGCCGGCCCTGCGACGCGGTATCCGGCAGGCGCGGCCGCGGTACAAATGTCCTGCACGGCATGGAGAAATGTACCCGCCGCCGCCCCGAAAATAGGGCGTATTGTCTCTCAAAATAAGGATAAACCTCAGATGCGCGGCCGGCCTCAAGGCGTGTATCTTGCCATCTTCTGGATGACGGGAAGTGACGGCGCATGCGCGAGCCCTTGAGCCGGAACGCGACTGAAGCCCTGATTTTCCGACGGACGCCAGAACTCCACCCGACACATAGCCCCGACGCTTAGTGCCCGCAGCAGGGCCGAGTCCGGGTCTGAGCGCGCCCCCGCCGGGGTGCCCAAAAGCTTTCGCCTCTGCTTTCATCAACGCCCTGATAACGAACCGAACCTGACTCTAACCGAGTTCCACCGCAGGAAAGGAAAGTTTCTCCGTGAGTAAAGTGCGTCTCCTCTCGAAATTCGTCCGTAACGTCGCCGGGATGGTTCTCCCGAAGAAGGGTCGCGGCCGCCTGGTCGCGCTCGTGGTCGCCGTCTCTCTGGCGACGACTGCCACCTTCTCCGCCGCCTCGTCCGCGAAGCTGGCCGACAACCTCTTCCCCGCCTCGCCGCTCCAGCTCGGGGCCACGCTCGCATCCGTCATCACCGGGCGCGCGGCTTCCGCCCCCAACTACGGCCCGGAGGTCGAGGAACCCCCGATCATCGTCACCGACAAGAGCAGCTACGAGCCGGGCGAGACCGTCACCTTCACGGGACAGAACTGGACGGCGGGTGAGACGGTCGTCATCCTCCTGCGCGCCGGCGCGGCCGAGGGCGAGAGCGTGACCCTCAGCGTGACCGCTAACGCACACGGCTCTTTCGTCGTTAGCACCGTCATGCCGGACGGCCAGCAGGGCGAGAGCGCGCCGGTCGCTCACGTTACCGCCGGCGAGGGCGACGCCAGGCCCGAGGCGAAGGGCACGGCGAAGACCGGGGCCGTGACTGCCGCCGCCGACGCGGCGCCCAAGTCGGGAGCCGCGGCGGCGGCCGCCGCCTCGCAGCCCGACCCGTCGCACGCCGGCGGCACCATCTACATCGCCGTGGCGACTGGCGCCACCTCCGGGGCCTCCGCGCAGACGCAGTTCAAGGAGAACGGGCGCGTCGAGGAGGAGGGCGAGGACGACGCAGACATCCCACGCTTCATGATCGGCAAGGTCAGCAAGGAAGAATATCTGCGCCGCCGACAGGAACACGTTGACCGGCTCCGCGGCATCGAGCGCGGCCGCCCCTTCGATCCAGGCGCCCGCGGCCGCGCCATCCGCCAGATGGAGCAGCAGACGGGTAAGCCCGACAAGAACACTGTCACGAACGAAGTCTGGTCCTCGGCGTCGAGCCCCACCTCCGGCGCGGAAGCGACGGGCGGCATCTCGGCCTTCACAAGCACGATGAGCGCCTCCGGCCTCAGCAACTCGTCGTGGCAGGCTATCGGCCCGGCCCCCATCCCGAACGGGCAGACCTCGGGCGTGACGCACCCGGTCAGCGGCCGCGTCACGGCCATCGCCATCCACCCGACCAACTCGAACATCGTCTACGTCGGCGCGGCGCAGGGCGGCGTCTACCGCACCCTCGACGGCGGCTCGACCTGGACGCCCATCTTCGACAACGCGCAAAGTCTAGCCATCGGCTCGATTGCCGTCTCGCCTTCGCACCCCTCGACCATCTACGTCGGCACGGGCGAAGGCAACTACAGCGGCGACACCTATTTCGGCGTCGGCGTCTACCGCGTGGACCAGGCCGACAGCCCGAGCCCGGTCCTGACGGGGCCGTTCAACCAGGAGGTCGGCACGGGGACCGACGTGCTCACCGGCCGCTCGATCTCCAAGGTGATCGTCCACCCGACCAACCCCGACATCATCTTCCTCGCCGTCAACAACGCCGGCATCGGCGGCATCAGCGGCTCGGCCCACCCGACCCAGAACTCCAGCCGCGGCGTCTACCGCTCGACGAACGCCGCCTCGTCCAACGCCACGTTCCAGAAGCTGACGACCAACACGGCCAACGCCGGCAACCGCAGCGCGACCGACCTCGAATTCGAGCCGGGCAACCCTAACGTCCTGCTCGCCACAATCGTCGGCTTCAGCACGGCCGGCGACGGCGGCGTCTACCGCTCGACCAACGCCCTGGCCCCGAACCCGACCTTCACGCAGACCCTCTCCGTCGGCACGACCTCCGCCACCGCCCGCGCCGAGCTGGCGATTAACAAGGTCGGCAACGCCGTCACGGTCTACGTCGCCAGCACCGACGCGAACGGCACGGTCAAGCGTTCGACCGACGGCGGCGTCACATGGTCGGCGGCCCTGTCGAGCGCCACCGGCTTCTGCGGCAGCCAGTGCTTCTACGACATGCCGATTGCCGTCGACCCGAACAACGCCAACGTCGTCTTCATCGGCGGCAACGCCGGCGAGTCGGGCGCGCCGGCCATCCTCAAGAAGTCGACCAACGCGCTCTCGACGGCCACCTTCGTCCGCGCGCAGACGGGCCTGCACGCCGACTCGCAGGCCATCGAGTTCGACCTGACCAACAGCAACATCGTCTGGACCGGCAACGACGGCGGCGTCTGGAAGTCTACCGACGCGGCCGCCTCCTGGATCAGCCTCAACAACACCGGCTTCAACGCCACGCAGTTCCAGTCGGTCGCCGTCCACCCCACCGACAAAAACTTCACCATCGGCGGCACGCAGGACAACGGCACGCAGCGCGTCCGCACCGACGGCACATGGACGCGCACAGACTACGGCGACGGCGGCTTCGCCCTCATAGACCAGAGCGCGACCGGCACGACGAGCGTCCGGCAGTATCACACCTACTGGAACGCCGTCGGCCAGGGCAACATCGTCGGCTTCGCCACCACGACCAGCCCGACCGCCTTCGAGAACTGGACCTTCCTCGGTTGCGGCGGCACGGCCAACGGCCTGACCTGTAACGACTCGGCCGTCCTCTTCTACGCGCCGATGGCCCTCGGGCCGGGCACCCCGAACACGCTCTACTTCGGCACCGATAAGATTTACCGCTCGACCAACAGCGGCTCGACCATGACGGCCGTCAGCCAGACCTTCGTTTCTGGCGTCGCCGTCAGCGCCATCGGCATCTCTCGCCAGAACGACGCGGTGCGCATCGTCGGCCTGGAGAACGGCAAGGTCTTCCGCACGATGACGGGCGCGACGACCCTGAACGACGTTACGGGCACCATTCCCGCCCGCTACATCTCACGCGCCGTCATCGACCCGAACAACACGAACGTGGCTTACGTCACGCTCTCGGGCTTCTTCGGCAACTCGACCCCGCACATCTACAAGACGACGAACCTGAACGCCGCCTCGCCCACCTGGACGGGCGTCGGCCACAACATCCCGGACATTCCCGTCAACGCCTTCGTCATCGACCCGGCCGACCCGAACATGCTCTACGCGGGCACCGACATTGGCGTCTTCCGCAGCGCGGACGCCGGCGCCACGTGGGCCCCGTTCAGCAACGGGCTGGCGCGCGTGGCCGTCTTCGACATGGCGATCCAGAACAACCACCGCATCCTGCGCGCCGCCACGCACGGCCGCGGCATGTGGGAGATTTCGCTCGACACGTCCGAGCCGGCCGCCATGCAGGGCACGGTCACGGATTCGTCCAACAACAACCCCGTGGGCGGTGCCACCGTCACGGTCGGTACGAAGACGGCGACCTCGAACGCCGCCGGAGCCTACCAGATCGCCGACATCACGGCCGGCACCTACAGCGTGACTGTCACCGCGCCCGGCTACAACACGGCTACCGAAAACAACGTCGTCCTTTCGAGCGGCGAGACGGCCACGCGCAACTTCTCGCTCGCGCCCGCCCCGGCCGCCGCCTGCCTGACCGACACCACTCTGGCCGATTTCCAGGCCGGTAGCGGGACGAACGTGAATCTGACCAACAGCCCCGGCGACGTTCAACTTGCGAGCAACGCGGCGGCTCTCGACCAGCAACAGACGACGTTGAGTGTCTTTGTTGACTCTATCACCACGACCGCGTGGCAGGCCCAGACCTTCGTCCCCGCGACGAGCGGCAAGCTGACGCAGGCGGACTTCCAGTCAGCGCTCAGCAGTACGGGGGCCGCCGGGACGATGATTGTGGAACTCCGCAACACCACCTCCGGCGCGCCCGGCAGTACGGTGCTCGCGACTACGAACCTAACAACCGTTACCGGCACCGGCAACGGTTGGCACTCCGTGACCTTCGCCGCCCCGGCCAGCGTCAACGCGGGCACCACCTACGCCCTCGTCCTGAGGGCCAGCTCGGGCGGGCCATACCGCGCCGTGCGCTCCAACAACAACAGTTATGCCAACGGCGCATGGTACTCGTCCACGAACAGCGGCGGCGCCTGGGCCGCGCAGGGCCAGGACCTCGCGTTCAGGACTTACGTGTCGGCCGGTTTCGCCGCCTCCGGCGACCTCGTCTCTTCGACGAAGGATGCCAACCCGGCCGCGGGAGATCAGGCCAACTGGGGCAACCTCTCGTGGACGGCCGCGGCGCCCGCCGGCACGACCGTCAGATTCCAGGTGGCCGCCAGCAACAACGCCGCCGGTCCCTTCACCTACGTCGGGCCGAACGGGACGGCCTCCACTTTCTTCACCACGAGCGGGGCCTCGCTCTCGCAGTTCAACGGCTTCCGCTACCTGAGGTACAGGGCTCACCTCAGCACCACGAACAGCGCCGTCACCCCGACCCTGAACGACGTTACGGTCTGTTACCAGAACGGCGCGCTCCCCGAGACCGGCTTCGCCACCAGCCCCGCGATGGGGACCTACGGCGGCGCGACGACGCTGACGGCGACGCTCACCTCGAACGGCGCCCCGGTGGCCGGCAAACTCGTCACCTTCACGCTCAACGGCGCGAACTTCGCCGGCAACGCCGCGACGACCAACGCCTCGGGCGTGGCGACGCTCTCGAACGCAAGCCTCGCCGGCATCAACGCCGGCAGCTACCCCGCAGGCGTCGGCGTGAGCTTCGCCGGCGACTCGACTCACGCCGGCAGCCAGGGCTCGAACAGCCTGACCGTCGGCAAGGCCGCCCCGACCGTCAACTGGGCGAACCCCGCCGGCATCAACTACGGCACGCCCCTCGGCGCGTCGCAACTGAACGCCACCGCGTCCGTGCCCGGCTCCTTCGCCTACTCGCCTGCGGCGGGGGCGGTGCTCGGCGCGGGCGAGGGCCAGGCGCTGCGCGTCGAGTTCACGCCGGCCGACTCGGCCAACTACAACACGGCCTCGCGTGAGGTCTCGATCAACGTCTCGAAGGCGGGCCTGACGGTCAAAGCCGACGACAAGTCGCGCGCCTACGGCGCGACCAACCCGGCCCTGACCTACGCCATCACGGGCTTCGTGAACGGCGACACGCAGGCGACGGCCACCACGGGCGAGCCGTCCGTCAGCACGAACGCCGTCACGGCCAGCCCGGCCGGCGCCTACCCGATTAGTGCCGCCGCCGGTACGCTCGCCTCGGGCAACTACGCCTTCACCTTCGCCGGCGGCACGCTGACCGTCACGAAGGCCGGCCAGACCATCACCTTCGATTCGCTCGGGGCGAAGACCTACGGCGACGGCGACTTTGCGCTGAGCGCCGCGGCCTCTTCGGGCCTGCCCGTCGGCTTCGCAGCCGGCGGCAACTGCACGATCAGCGGCGCGACCCTCCGCGTCGGCGGCGCGGGCCCCTGCACCGTCACCGCCACGCAGCCCGGCGACGCCAACTACGAGGCGGCCACCCCCGTCGAGCGTTCCTTCCAGATCAACAAGGCCGGCACTACGACGGTCGTGACCATCGCCGACGCGGTCTACAGCGGCGCCCCCCACGGCGCCACGGCCGGCGTGACCGGCGCGGGCGGCTTCAGCCAGCCCCTCGTCGTCACCTACGCCGGCCGCAACGGGACGACTTACGGCCCGTCGGCCGACGCGCCGACGAACGCCGGGGAGTACACAGCCTCGGCCACCTACGCCGGCGGCGACAACCACGAAGGCAGCGGCGACAGCCGCGACTTCGTCATCTCGAAGGCCGCCGCCGCGATCACGCTCGGCAACCTGAGCCAGACTTTCGACGGCTCGCCGAAGGTGGCCGCCGCGACCACTTCGCCCGCCGGCCTCTCCGGCGTGAGCGTCACCTACGAGGGCTCGGCCGCGGCGCCGATTGCCGCGGGCACTTACGCCGTGCTCGCCACGCTCAGCCACGAGAACTACTCTGCGACCGAGGCCGCCGGCACTCTGACCGTCGGCAAGGCCGCCCCCGTCGTCTCGGCGTCGGGCAACACCTGCGCTTTCACCGGCTCGGCCTGCGCGGGCAGCGGAACGGCTACGGGCGTTGACGGCGCGGACCTCGGAACGGTCACGCTCAGCTACACTCCCGGCGGCTCGGCCCCGGTCGGCGCCGGCGAATACAGCGTCGTCGCCTCCGTCGGCGAGACTGCTAACCACACGGCGGGCACGAGCGCACCGGCCGCGGTCAAAATCAACAAGGCCGCGCCCTCCGTCGGCGTCAACGTCCCCGAGGCGCCCGTCACCTTTGACGGCAACTCGCACCCGGCTGCCGTGGCCGTCTACGGCGTCGGCGGCCCCTCCGACCTGCTCTCGCCCGCGCCCGTCGTCACCTACAACGGTGGGACGGACGCGCCCGTGGGCGCCGGCACTTACGCCGTCAGGGTCGAGTTCGCCGGCAACGACAACTACCTGCCGGCCGTCCACGAAGCTGCCAGCATCGTGATCGGCAAGGCCACGCCGGTCGTAACCATCACGGGCGGCCTCGGGGTCTTCACCTACGACGCCACGCCGCGCGCCGCGACCGCCACGGTTACGGGCGTCGGCGGCGCCGACCTCGGCGCGGCGGTCGTCACGTACAACGGCGGCGCTTCCGCGCCGGCAGGCGCCGGCAGCTACGCGGTCGTCGCCACCTACGCCGGCGGCGCAAACTACGGCGAGGCTTCGAGCGAGGCCGGCCGGATCGTCATCAACAAGGCAGTCCCGGTCGTGACCATCACCGGCGGCACCTTTACCTACGACGGCGGCGCGCACCCGGCGACCGGCTCCGTCAAGGGCGGGGGTAACACCGACCTCGCCGGCCACATCGGCTACAACACGGCCGACGGCCAGGCGCCCGTGAACGCCGGCAGCTACGTCGCCACCATCTCGTTTGCGGGCGACGACAACTACGAGCCGGCCACGAACACGGCCGCCGTCGTCATCAACAAGGCGACGGCCGCCATCACGCTCGGCGGCCTCTACCACCTCTTCGACGGCGCGGCCAAGAGCGCGACCGCGGCCACCAGCCCGGCCGGCCTCTCCGGCCTGAGCGTCACCTACAACGGCTCGGCAGCGGCGCCGACGGCGGCCGGCAGCTACTCGGTTCTCGCGTCGCTGACGAACGACAACTACGCGGCACCGAACGCGACCGGCACGATGATCGTCAACACCGCGCCCGTCGCCAGGGTCAGGAACGTCACCGTCAACTCCGGCGCCGACTGCTCGGCCAATGGGGCCTCCGTCAACGACGGCTCGTCCGACCCCGACGGCAACTCGATCACCGTCTCGCAGTCGCCCGCCGGGCCGTACCAGCTCGGCACGACCAACGTGACGCTGACCGTCAAGGACAGCCACGGCGCGACCAGCACGCAGGCGGCGACGGTAACCGTCGTCAACCCGAACCCGGTCGTCGCCATCAGCGGCCCCGCGGGCGCGACCGTCTACGCGAAGGGCACCACCGTCAACTTCGCCGGCTCCTACACCGACAACCCCGGCAGCGCCTACGCGGCTACGTGGTCGATAAACAACGGCACGACGACCGTTAACGTGCCGGGCGTCATCAACGCGGCGACCGGCGCGGTCACGGCCGCCCACACCTTCAACACCACCGGCGTCTATCTGGTGAAGTTGACCGTGACGGACGGCTGCGGCGGCGCGGGCGAGTCCGCGCAGATCGCCGGCGCAGACCTGCTCGTGGCGATCTTCGACCGCGCAGGCGGCACGGTCTCGACCACCACGAAGGCGCCGACCATCAGCTCGCCCGCCGGGGCGTTCGTCGCCAACCCGTCGCTCGTCGGCAGCGCCACCTCAGGGTTCAACGCCGCCTACTCGTCTACGGGGGCTGTGCCGACCGGGCAGGCTACGTTCAACTTCGTGGCCGCGAACCTGAACTTCGCTTCGACCTCCTACCAGTGGATGGCCGTCACGCGGCCGAACGTGTGGCTGCGGGGCGCGGGCACGGTCAACAACCAGAGCGGCTTCGAGTTCCTGATCGCGGCCGTGGACGGGCAGTTGACGGGCGGAGGCGGCGCCGACAGGTTCCGCATCCGCATCTGGCGCAAGTCGGACGGCGCGGTCATCTACGACAACCTGATGGGCGGGGCGCTCAACGCCTCGGCCGCGACGGCCACGACGAACGGCGACATCGCCATCAAGTAGCGGCCGAGAGGCCGGGGGGCCCTGACCTGGGCGTCGGTAAGACGCCCAGGTCAGGGCCCCCGGCCTAAACATTATCTTGCCGCCGCTTCGGTGCGGAAAGCCGGCGGCCTTGCCCCAACAACCAACCTCTGAGGAGAAGAATCAGCATGACTCTTACGAACAGGATACTTGCGACGCTCATCATGCTCGCGGCCGGAATCATCTTCTGCGGCGCTAATTCGCAGGCCCTCGCACAGGCCACCACCGTGACCTCGACCGCCACCGTCCCCGTCCCCCCCACGACCGTCTCATGCGCGGGCGACACCGTGACCTTCACGGGCCGGATGCACGTCCTCATCCACGTCACCAACGACGCCAGCGGCGGGCGCCACACCGTGCTTCAGATCAACACGCAGGGCGTCAGGGGCGTTGGCCTGACAGGCGCGCAGTACGTGGCGAACACGACCGTCCACGAGACGCTGACCGACCCGCAGACGGTGGACGGAAAGCTGGTCTACACCTCGACGGCCAAGTACCTCGTGATCGGTCAGGGCCGCAACCCCGACTTCATCGTGCGGATGAAGACGCACCTCACCGTGGACGACGACGGAACAGCGACCCCCTCGACCCCGACCTTCGAGATTGATTGCAGGTAGCCTCCCGTGTTAAGTCCCAGGGCCGGCGGACGGCCTTTGGACTCGTGCGAAGAATCGAGCGCCCGTGACGGCCCCCGCGGATAGTCCGCCGGCAGTCGCGGGCGCTCTCGCGTGATGGGGCGACAGCCTTTGAATCATGCGCCCGGCCGCCAACATTTTTCGGAGGGGCGGGAGGAAACCCGATGTTCGTTGCGGATGAGGTCGAAGAGGCCACGGAGGAAGACTTCGACGAGTTGTTGAGGGTGTGGGAAGCCTCCGTGCGGGCGACTCATCACTTCCTGACGGAAGACGACATACAGTTTTTCAAGCCGCTGGTGAGGAACGAGGCGCTGCCGGCTGTGGTCCTTCGTTGCGTCCGCGGTGACGACGGCCTGCCGGTCGGGTTCCTCGGCGTGTCGGGCACGAAGATCGAGATGCTGTTCGTCCGCCCGGACTGCCGCGGGAGGGGCGTCGGCCGGAGGCTGCTCGAACACGCGCTCCGCCGGATGGGCGCGACCGAACTCGACGTTAACGAGCAGAATCGGCAGGCCGTCGGCTTCTACACGCGCATGGGCCTTCGCGTCGTCGGCCGCTCGGAGGTTGACGGCATGGGGAAGCCTTTTCCCCTGCTCCACATGAGGTTCGCAGGCTAAACGGCCGCCACCTCGACGAAGGTGCATTCGGCCACGCTGCGGGTTGAGACGGGTTCCACGTCGTAAGCTCACTGGGGGGTTGGGCAGGCGGGTGGGAGAGAGAGGGGCGGCCGGGGCGGCACGCCCGGCGTACAGGCGCCCGGCCGCGCCGTTCCGGGTCGTTCCGGTTCGGTCGTTCCGGTTCAGTCGCGCCCGATCAGTCGCTCGGCGTACTCGATGCCGCCCTGTAGGTTCCGGCGCGTCTCCACCTCATGGAAGTCTGCGCCCAGTTCGACGAGCACCTGCGCCACGCGCGACCTGATGCCGGTGATTACCACCTCGGCCCCGAGCAGCCTGACCGAGCGCGCCGCCCGCATCAGCATGTCTGCAACGTGCGTGTCAACGTCATTGACGCCGGTCACGTCGAGGATGGCGACGCGCGCACTGCCCGAGGTCACGCCCCGCAGCAACACCTCCAACATCTGCGCGGCGCGCTCCCCGTTCATGGCGCCGATGAGCGGCATCACCACGATGCCCTCGCGGATCGGGATCAGCGGCGTGGAGAGTTCGGCCAGCAGAGACTGCTGCGCCTCGATGACCTCGCGCTGTAGGCGGTCGCGCTCCCGCTCCATGCGCTTACGCACGATGCCGAGGCCCACCTCGCGCGCGACGGACCCGAGCGCCTGAAGCACCGCGTCCGAGAGCGTTTGGCGGGAGAACATTGCCAACACCCCCACCAGCCGCTCGTCAACCACGAGCGGGTAGCCGGCGAACGCGACCATGCCCTCTTGCCTGGCCCACTGCTGGTCGCCGACGCGCGGGTCGCCCACCACCGAGTTGGTCAGGTGCGGCTTGCGCTCGGCGGCGATGAGCCCGATCTTGAACTTGCCGACGGGCACGCGCCCGTGCGGGCCGTTCAGGTGCGTGTACATCCCGGCGCTCGCCTGAAGCTCAAGCACGTCACCCGCGTCGCCGAGCGTCCAGACGCGCGCGAAGGCCGCGTCGAGATGACGAACCACCGACTCTGCGCATAATTGGAGCATCCCGCGGATGCCCGTCGCCTCGGTCAGGGCGAGCCCCACGTCGGCGCTGAGCAGCGCCGCGCGCTCCCGCTCGGCCAGGTTCTCCTCGACCCGCTTGCGCTCGGTCACGTCCTGGAAGTAGACCGAGAGGCCGTCGGGCGATGGATAGACGCGGATGTCGAACCAGGAGTCGAGCGGCGGGTAGTACAACTCGAAGTTGACCGTCACCTGCTCGGCCATCGCCCTGTGGTACTCCTCATAGGCCGTTGAGCCGACCAGGTCGGGGAACACCTCCCAGATGTTCCTGCCCGTCAACTCGTCGGTGCTCTTCTCAAGCCGCGAGACCAGTTGTGCCGCCTGCCTGTTGATGTAGGTGACGCACCACTCCGTGTCGAAGGCCATGAAGCCGTCGGCGATGCGGTCGAGGATGCTGGCCTGGTGCGCGGCGGCGGCGCTGAGTTGTTCACGCGCCCTCCGCTCCTCGGTCGTGTCGCGGACCTCGATGACCGTGCCGACCACGACCCCGCCCTCGCGGATGGGGCTCGCGGTGAAGAAGACGGGGTAGAAGTGTCCGCCCTTGTGGACGAAGATGTCCTCGCCCTGCTCCTGGTTGTTCTCCGGCAGGGCGCGGTCTATCGGGCACTCTTCGAGCGGGAAGGGCGTGCCGTCGGGCTTCGTGTGGTGGACGAAGTAGTGGAGCGGCCTGCCTTCGACCTCGG
>DASQMB010000033.1:0-155833 GCA_035645715.1 Pyrinomonadaceae bacterium | reverse complement strand
CGGCGTGCTTGATTCGGCGCGGATGCGCTGCTTCCTCGCCGAGGCGCTGGACGTGTCTGTCGAGAACGTGACGGCCTTCGTGCTCGGCGGCCACGGCGACACGATGGTCCCGCTGCCGCGCTATTCCACCTGCGCCGGCATTCCTGTCACCAAGCTGCTGTCGCAGGAGCAGCTCGACGCCATCGTCAAACGGACGGCCAACGGCGGCGCAGAGATCGTCTCGCTCCTGAAGACCGGCTCGGCTTACTACGCGCCGTCGTCCGCCTCGGTCGAGATGGCCGAAGCCATCCTCAAGGACAAAAAGAAAATCCTGCCCTGCGCCGCCTATCTCGAAGGCGAGTACGGCATCCAGAACCTCTACGTCGGCGTGCCCTGCAAGCTCGGCGCACGCGGCCTCGAACAGATCATCGAGATTGACCTGACGGCCGAAGAGCGCATCGCCCTGCAAAAGAGCGCCGCCTCTGTGCAGGAGCTGATCAACGTGCTAGGCATCTGAGGCCGGAAGTTTAAGAGGCCGGCCCCGCCGGCCACGCATTTCGAGAGGCCCGAGGCCCGCGCGACACGAGAAGCGCGCGGCCTCGGGCCTCTCGGCTCGGCGGAGGGAATTTTTCGCCGCCCGCCCGCGCGCCGTGTTAGATATTGTCCGTTCGTCCCGAGACGGCGGCGCGCACGGGAGGTTTCAGGTGAACAGGCCCGGCCCGATTGTCTGCACGATTCTCTGCCTCTTACTCGCGGCCGCGCGGCCGGCGGCGGCGCAAGACCCTCCGGCCAGGACAACTCCGCGGCTGACGCCTAAGTTCGCGCGAGAGGGGTCCGGGCCGGAGCTTGAGCGTAGGGCACAGGCCGGGGCCTTCCTCGGCGTCACGGGGCGGAAGTCCGCGGCGCTCGGCTACGAGGGCGGGGGGCTCGAAGTCTGGGCGTACCCGCTGCAAGTCCTCGACCGCCTCCAAATCTCCTTCCGCCTCGAAGGCTATCCGCTGGAGTTGGCCGCCGCCGACACTCTCTCGCTCGTCAGCGTCCGGCCCGAGGCCACTACGCTCACCTACACTCACGCGGCCTTCACCGTCCGCCAGCACGTCTACGCGCCCGTCTCCGAGCCCGGCGTCGTCATCCTCTTCGAGGTTGACAGCACGCTCCCGCTCGCCGTCAACGTCACCTTTCGCCCGCGCCTCAGGCTGATGTGGCCCGCCGGGCTGATGACCGGCAACGCCAACTGGGACGAGGATGAGCGAGCCTACTTCGTCACGGAGGAGACGGGGCGCTTCGTCGGCGTCGTAGGGAGCCCCGCGGCAGGCGCAGCGCGCCAGATGCCATACCAGGAGGAGCCGCGCGACGTGCCGGCCGGCTTCACCCTCGAAGTTACGGCCGAGCAGCAGCGGGGCAGCTTCCTCCCCCTCGTCGTCGTGGGGGGCTCGGGCGGGCGGGCCGAGGCGCGAGCAACCTACCGGCGCCTGCTCGCGCGCGCGCCAGAGCTTTACCGCGAGAACGAGTATCACTACCGGCGACTTCTCGCAGAGACGACCGAAGTCGTCACGCCCGACGAGCGCGTCAACGAGGCGCTGCGGTGGGCGAAAATCGGAGTCGAGAAGGGCCTGGTCGAGAACCCCTCGCTCGGCGCGGGATTGGTCGCCGGCTACCGCACGGCAGGCGAGTCGGAGCGGCCCGGCTTCGCCTGGTTCTTCGGGCGCGACGCGCTCTGGACGACGTTCGCGCTCAACTCCTACGGCGCCTTCGAGACGACGCGGGCCGCGCTCGACTTCCTCGGGAAGTCCCAGCGCGGCGACGGCAAAATCCCGCACGAGATTTCGCAGAGCGCCGCCCACGTTCGCTGGTTCGACGATTACCCGTACCCCTGGGCCAGCGCCGACGCCACGCCCCTCTACGTCGTCGCCCACGCAGACCTGCTGCGGGCCGGCGGGGACCTCGAATACACGCGCGCCAACTGGGCCTCGATCCTGAACGCTTACACCTTCACCGCAGCCACCGACACGGACGGCGACGGCCTCGTCGAGAACACCGGCGCCGGCCACGGCTGGGTCGAAGGTGGTGCGCTCTACCCGCCGCACGAGGAGATTTACTTGCAGGGCGTCTGGGTCGAAGCCCAACGCTCGCTGGCCGAGATGGCCGACGCTCTCGGCCACGCGAAGGTCGCAGGGGAGGCGCTGGCCGCGGCCGAGGAGACGCGCGAGGCCGTGGAGGAGACCTACTGGCTCGAAGGCCGAGGCTTCTACGCCTTCGCCACCGGCCTCCCGCGGGAGAGGCCGCGCAGGGCCGACCCCGGCCCCGGCCGCGACACCCGGCAGGAGCGGATGAACGAGCTGGACCGCGCGACCCTGGTTGACGAGGAGACGGTCATGCCGGCCGTGCCGCTCTGGTGGCGCGTGCTCGAAGAAGACCGCGCGCAGGCGCAGCTCGACGACCTCGGCAGCGCCCACATGATGACCGACTGGGGCGCCCGCCTCGTCTCGGACCGGAGCCGACTCTACGACCCGCTCTCCTACCATCACGGCTCAGTCTGGCCGCTCTTCACGGGCTGGGCGAGCGCGGGCGCCTACGCCTACGGAAGGCCCCACGTCGGCCTCCATGCGCTGATGGCGAACGTGCTTTTGTACCGCCAGAACTCGCTCGGCTACGTGACCGAACTGCTCTCGGGCGAGTTCAACGCGCCCTTCGGCCGCTCGTCGCATCATCAGGTCTGGTCGGAGGCGATGGTCGCGGCGCCGCTTCTGCGGGGGCTGCTCGGCATAGAGGCGCGCGATGCCGGGGCGTCTTTGCATTTCGCGCCGCAACTGCCTGCCGACTGGGACCGCGTCGAGGTGAGGAACGTCCGGGCCGGCCGCGCACGCTTCGACCTCGCGCTCAGGCGCGGCGGCGGGAGGATGTCGGTCCGCATCAACCGGCGCGCGGAAGGCGCGGGGCACGGAGGAAAGGGGGCCGCGCGCGGCGGGGCTCTACGTTTCAAGGTCGCCCCGGCCTTCCCGCTCGACGCGCGCGTGTTGGGCGTGAGGGTGAACGGGCGACCCGCGCCGTTCGACGCCGAGCAACGGGGCGACGTGCAATTCGTCGGGACTGAGTTCGGGGTGGAGGGGCAGGCCGAGGTGACTTTCGAGTACGAGGAGGGAACTGACGTTTACGTCGCGCGCGAGGCGCCGCGTCCCGGCGCGCGGAGCACCGGGCTGCGCGTCCTGCGGTCGCGGGCCGAGGCCGGCGGCCTGCGCCTGCTGCTCGAAGGCTCGGGCGGTCACTCCTACACGCTCGGCGTGCGAGGGGCGCGCGAGGTCGGCGACGCGCCCGGCGTCGACGAGGTCCGCCGACCGGGCCACGACACGCGCCTCGTCTTCGTCTTCAACGCGCCGGGCGGATACCTCAGACGCGAATACTTCATCCCGCTCGGCGAGACGCGCGCCACAGCCGGTCTGAGATAAAACGGAACCGGCCGGGTGCGGGGAAAGCGTGAGGGCTGGTTCGAGAACGCGGAAACCGTTCTCGAACCAGCCCTCACGCTTTCTTTATCCTGTCGACCCGAAGGCCGGATCATCAGTCGAGCGACTACCTGCGGAACCAGCCGAAGAGGCCGTGGATGAGCGTCTCGCGGTTCTCCTCGTAGATGGCCTTCGTGAGCGGGATCGACATCGGGCAGACCTGCACGCAGTTCTGCGAGTTGCCGCAGTTGGTGATGCCGTCCTCCTGCATGATGGCCGAGAGGCGGTCGTCGCGGCTCATCACGCCCGAGGGGTGCATGTTCTGGTAGCGGACCTGCGCGATGGCCTGCGGGCCGATGTAGTTGCCGTCGCCGTACTGCGGGCAGGCTTCGAGGCAGCAGCCGCACGTCATGCAGCGCGAGTAGGCGTAGCGCTCGGCCACGTCGTCCTGACTCATCCGCGGCCCCGGCCCGAGGTCGTGGCTGCCGTCGATCTCGATCCACGCCTTGACCCTTCGCAGGTGGTCGAACATCTCCGAGCGGTCCACGACAAGGTCGCGGACGTTCGGGAACTTCGACATCGGTTCCAGCGTGATCGGCTGCTCCAACTGGTCAACGAGAGCCGAGCAAGACTGGCGCACGCGCCCGTTGATGACCATCGTGCAGATGCCGCAGACCTGTTCGAGGCAGTTCATCTCCCAGACGGGCGGCGTGGTCCGCTTGCCGTCCTTCGTCACGGGATTTTTCCTGATCTCCATCAGCGCGGAGATGATGTTCAGGTTGGGCCGGTGGGGAATCGAGAACTCCTCCCAGTAGGGCGCCGAATCCTGGTTGTCGCGCCGCCGGATGCGTATCTCGACCGTCCCCCGCCCGCCGTTGCCGTTCGTCTGTGCGCTCATAAGCTTAATTAGCCCAGTTCAACATTCTCGTAAACGTCCGCGAGTCGCAGGACACATTCAATTGACATCAACCGGAGCGTGCTCTCGATCCCGATGGTCGCCGAGTAAATCCACGTGCCGCCGTCTCCCCTGACATACTGCTCGACTATCGGCCTGTCCTGAGCGACGAGCACGTACTCGCGCAATGATTCTAAAGTCTGGTAAGCCTGAAATTTCGCTCCTCGGTCGAATTTCTCCGTGCTCTCGGACAGGACTTCGATGAGGAGCAAAGGGTTTTCGATGATGTCGCGCCTCTCATCATGAAAGGCTGGCTGGCCGCAGATGACCACAATGTCCGGGTAGAAGAACTTTCGGGAGTCGGGCAGTTTAACCTTCATCTCTGATGGTAAAACCAGACACGACCGGCCTCTGAGCTGGCCCTTCAACTCCGAACTGATGTTCAAGACGACCTGTATGTGGCTGACGCTGGCGCCGGTCATGGCGTAAACGACACCCTCAACGTACTCGCTCTTAAACTCCGACTCGCGCTCGGCGGCCAGGTACTCTTCCGGCGTCAGGCGGGTAGCGGTGAGCTGCGTTGACATCTCGACGGGTCGCCTCCTTGTCGCGTGTCCCACGGGCCGTCAGTTCTCCGGCTGCTTGCCGCCTGCGTCCTCGATGGGCTCGCCGCGCTCGGGGCGCGTCCTGGCCTCGCCGTGGTTCACGTCTATGACCTTCTCCTTGTCCTGGCCCCAGACGGCCGGCCCCGTCAGGTCGCGCGGCTTCGCCTCCCACCCCTCCTCGGGGACTTGCGGCGCCCCGTCCTTGGCCGGCAGAGTCGCGCCCGGCGAGGCCGCGACGATCTGCTCCTGCTTCTCCTGCTTCTTGCCCTTCGAGTAGTCGCGCTTGCGCGGCTCGATGAGGGAAACGTCCACAGGCTCGTAGGTGAAGACCGGCCCCTCGTCGGCGTACTCGGCGACGGTGGTCTTCATCCAGTTCTCGTCGTCGCGCTCGGGGAAGTCGGGCTTGTAGTGGGCGCCGCGCGACTCGTTGCGGTTCAAGGCCCCGAGCGTGATGACGCGGGCCAGTTGGAGCATGTTGTAGAGCTGGCGCGCGTGGGGCAGGGCGTGCGTCGCCCACATGTTCGAATCGTTGAGCGAGATGCGCTTGCAGCGGTCGAGCAGCTCCAGCAGCTTCTCGTCGGTCGCCTTCAGCTTGTCGTTGTAGCGCACCACGGTCACGTTGTCCGTCATCCACTTGCCCATCTCCTCGTGGATGACGTACTGGTTCTCCGAGCCCTCCTGCCGGATCAGGTCGTCGTTGAACTTCTTCTGAAGCCTGACCTCGTCCTCGTAAAGCTTCGACCCGTCGGCCCCGTTGCGCTCGACGTTTTTGGCGAACTCGATGGCCGCCGGGGCGGCGATGAAGCCGCCGTAGACGCAACTGACGAGCGAGTTGGCGCCGAGCCGGTTGGCGCCGTGGATCGAGTAGTCGCACTCGCCGGCCGCGAGCAGCCCTGAGATGTTGGTCCGCTGTTCGTTGTCAACCCAGAGGCCGCCCATCGAGTAGTGGACGCCCGGGAAGATGCGCATCGGGACGTGGCGCGGGTCGTCGCCGACGAACATCTCGTAGATTTCGAGGATGGCGCCGAGCTTGCGGTCTAAGGTCTCGGCCGGGATGTGCGTCAGGTCGAGGTAGACCTGGTTGTCGCCGAAGACGCCCTTGCCGTCGAGGCAGACCTGGAAGATTTCGCGCGTGGCGATGTCGCGCGGCACCAGATTCCCGTAGGCCGGGTACTTCTCTTCGAGGAAGTACCACCTCTCGCTCTCGGGGATCGAGGAGGGGGCGCGCTTGTCGCCCTCCTGCTTCGGCACCCAGACGCGTCCGCCCTCGCCGCGCGCCGACTCGCTCATCAAACGCAGCTTGTCCTCGCCCGGTATCGAGGTCGGGTGGACCTGTATGAACTCGCCGTTGGCGTAGCGCGCGCCCTGCTGGTAACAGGCAGAGACGGCCGACCCCGTGCAGACCATCGAATTTGTGGACTTGCCGAAGATGAGGCCGGGGCCGCCCGTCGCCATGATGACTGCGTCGGCCGGAAAGGCCCTGACTTCGAGGGTCGAGCGGTCCATCGCCACCAGGCCCCGGCAGACCCCGTGCGAGTCCTGCACGAGCGAGAGCATCTCCCAGTGCTCGTACTTCTTGACGCGGCCCGCCGACTCCTGCCGGCGCACCTGCTCGTCGAGCGCGTAGAGGAGTTGCTGCCCCGTAGAGGCGCCGGCGAAGGCCGTGCGGTGGTGGAGGGTGCCGCCGAAGCGTCGGAAGTCGAGGAGCCCTTCGGTCGTGCGCGAGAAGGGGACGCCCATCCGGTCGAAGAGGTAGATGATGGCGGGCGCCATCTCGCACATGGCCTTGACGGGCGGCTGGTTGGCGAGGAAGTCGCCGCCGTAGACCGTGTCGTCGAAATGCTTCCAGGGCGAGTCGCCCTCGCCCTTCGTGTTGACGGCGCCGTTGATGCCGCCCTGCGCGCAGACCGAGTGCGAACGCTTGACCGGCACGACCGAGAAGAGCTCGACCGCGTGGCCCGCCTCCGCGATCTTCATCGCCGCCGCCAACCCCGCCAGGCCGCCCCCGACCACCGCGATCTTGATGCCGTTCTTTGCCATGACCGTTACAGGATGCCTCTGAAGATTTCGCCGCGCGTGACGAAGGCGGCCGCGACGCCGGCCCACAGCCCCAGCAGGAGGATGCCGAACGCGATGCAGGCGTAACCCGTCAGCCTCTGTGCCCGCGCCCCGATCACCAGCCCCCAGTCAACCAGGAAGAGCCAGATGCCGTTGGCGAAGTGCCAGACGGTCGAGACGATGCCGACGGCGTAGATCATCACGATCCACGGGAGCTGGAATTCGCGCGCCACGATGTCGTAGGCACGGTTCGGGGCGTGGGCCACCGACACTTCGTTGAGCCCCGGTATCATCCCGAACCTGAAGTTCAGCACGTGGAAGAGGATGAAGAAGAAGAGGATGATGCCCGTCACGCGCTGGATGGTGTAATACCAGTTGCGCGGGTACGGGTAGGAGAGGTTGTTGGGACGCATCTCCCACGTGATGAAGAGGCCGTAGACGGCGTGGTAGATGAGCGGGATGAAGATGAGCCCGATCTCCACGAAGAGGATGTAGGGGATGGCCTGAAGGTCTGTGACGGCCTGGTTGAACTGGCGCTCCCCGAGCGTCGGGTGGACGGCCTTCGAGTTGGTGTAGAGGTGTTCGAGCAGGAACGCGCCCAGAGGCACGATCCCCGAGAGCTGGTGCAGCTTGCGCAGGACGAAAGTCTTGCTCAGACGGACGGCCATAACAGGTGTGTCTCTCCTTCGTCGCGGGCGGCGCAGGCGCGCGCCGCGGCGCCCTCCGGCGGGCGGGTTTGCGGCCTCGCATTCTCGGTGAAACGCGCGAAAGACTGTGGTGAACGCCCGCGATTATACGCGCGCAGGCGCGAAAAGCAATCCGCACGCGCCTGCTTCCGCGCGCGGCAAAAGCCGCCCTCCGCCTCAGAGTCCGCCCGCGACGCGGGCCGAAAAGCCCGCCAGCCTATCCCGATGCCGGCAGTGTAGCGGGGGGCGGTTATAAGGTAAAATGAAAAATACTGTATAGAAAGTTGAGAGGTACTTATTTCCCGTTGCAGATCGAGACGCTCAGAATCTTCTGTGACCTAGTTGAGACGGCCAGCTTCTCGCAGGCTGCCGAGCGAAACTTCGTCACTCAGTCGGCGGTCAGCCAGCAGGTGCGCGGACTCGAAGAGAGGTTCAAGCGGCGGCTGTTGGAGCGCGTGCGCGGGCGGCGCGACATCCACCTGACGGAGGCCGGCGAAGCCTTCTACGACTCCTGCCGCGAGGTGCTGCGCGCCTACTCGGAACTGGAGGAACGGATGCGCGGGCTGACGGGCACCGTGAGCGGGACCGTGCGCGTCGCCACCGTCTACAGCGTCGGGCTGCACGAGCTTCCGCCCGTGGTGCGCGAGTTCATGACCCGCTACCCGCAGGCCAAGATCGACCTCGAATACAGCCGGACGACGCGCGTGGTCCGCGACGTGCTGAGCGGGGCGGTCGAGCTGGGTGTGGTGGCCTACCCCGAAAAGCGGCGCGGCCTCGAAGTGGTCGAACTCTCGGGCGACCGCCTCGTCCTCATCTGCCCGCCCGCGCACCCCTTCGCCCGCCGAAAGAAAGTCCAGGCGGCCGACTTGCAGGGCCAGCCCTTCGTTCAGTTCGAGCGCGACATCCCGACGCGGCGCGCGACCGACCGCATCCTGCGCGCGCACAACGTCTCGGTCCAGCGGGCCGCAGAGTTTGACAACATCGAGACGATCAAGCGCGCCGTCGAGGTCGGGCTCGGGCTCGCCATCGTGCCGCGCCCTTCGGTCCTCGACGAGCAGCGCAGCGGACAGCTCGCTGTCGTCACCTTCGCCGAGCCCGATTGGGAGCGCACGGTCGGCCTCATCTACCGCAGCGACCGCGTCCTCGGAACGGCCGCCGAGAAGTTCATCGAACTGCTGACGAAATAGCCGATGAGCCGGGATTTGACGAGCGAGACGGTCGTGCGGCTGGCAGACTTGATGGCCCGGCGCGAGGCGTCGCCCGTCGAGGTGGCCGAGGCCTTCCTCGAAAGAGTCGGGGGCGCGGGGCGGCGCCTGAACGCCGTCGTCACGCTGGCCGGAGACGTTCTGGAACAGGCGCGGGCGGCCGAACACGCGTTAACGAAGGGCGGCGCGGCGGGGCCGCTCTGCGGCGTGCCCCTGACGGTGAAGGACACGCTCGACGTGCGGGCCTTGCGTGCGACGGCCGGATCGGCTGTGAGGTCTGAACGCGTGGCCGAGGCGGACGCGCCGGCCGTCGCTCGGCTGCGCGCGGCGGGCGCCGTCATCCTCGGCAAGACCAACTGCTCCGAGCTGGCGCTCGATTACACAACCGAAAATCCCGTCTTCGGCCGGACCCTCAACCCGCACGACCACACCCGCACGCCCGGCGGTTCGAGCGGGGGATGCGCGGCCGCCGTCGCAGCCCGCCTCACGGCCGCGAGCCTCGGCAGCGACCTCGTCGGCTCCATACGCATCCCGGCACACTTCTGCGGCGTCGTGGGCTTCAGGCCGGCGGGCGCGAGCGTGCCGCGGGCAGGGCACACGCCGCCGGTCGTAGGGGTCTACGCGCTCGGGGCGAGCGTCGGCCCGCTGGCGCGAACAGTGGCCGACGCGCGGCTGCTCTACGGAGTGCTGTCGGGCGAAGTGGAAGGCGGGACGAACGAAGGCATAGTGGCCGGCGTGGGTCAGGCGGCGCAAGACCGACGCGGCCGTCTGCTAGGAGTCCGTTTCTGTGCCTACGAGGAGGAAGGTACCGCGCCCGTCAGCGACGAGGCGCGCGCTGCCGTCGGTTCGGCGGCGCGGGCGCTGGAAGAGGCGGGGCTGGTGGCGGTCGGAGCGAGGCCGCCGCACGTCGAATCCGGCGCAGGACTCTGGCTCGCCCTCATCTCTCAGGCCACGGCCCGCTTCGTGCGGGAAGAGTTTGCGGGCCGGGAAGAGCTGGCCGGCCCCGTCGCCCGCGCCCTCATACGGCGCGGCGCAGGGGAAGCGGGCGAGTCGGCCGACGAACTACGGGCGACACTTGAGCGGCGCGAAGTGATGCGCGCACGCCTGCTCGGGTGGATGGAGACGACGCGGCTTCTCATCGCGCCCGTGGGCGCCGTCGCTGCCTTCCGCCACGATGAAGCGCGACGCGTCGAGGTCGCGGGGCAGAGCGTTAATACTTTCCGGGCCTTCGCACACGCGCAGGTCTTCAATGTCTTTGACCTGCCGGCCATCGCGGTGCCCGTGAATCGGACGAAGGAGGGGCTGCCCGTCGGCGTGCAGCTCGCCGCGAGGCCGGGCGACGAGGCTCTGCTGTTCGCCGCCGCAGAGGTCGTCGAGAGGGCCGCCTCCGCTGTGCCGCGTCCCGCCGATAATGCTCCACAGCGGGGCGCGAATCCGTTATAGTCTTCGCGTGACGCCCGTCTCGCCGGCCCGCGCTCGGCCGGATACAATCGTCTCGAACAACTATAACCCCCCCGGACGGAGGTAGTAATGGAACTCGGTTTTCTGCTCTTCTTCGGCTTCATCGCGCTGGCCGTGCTGATCGTCGCCTCGAAGACGATCAAGATCGTGCCGCAGGCCACGGTCATGCTGATCGAGCGGCTGGGCAGCTTCAACCGCCTCGCTTCGAGCGGCCTCAACGTGATCATCCCCTTCCTCGACAAGCCGCGCGGCGTCTACTGGACCAACGTCCGCCCCGGCCTGACCTCTATCGACCTGCGCGAGCAGTACATAGACATGCCGCCTCAGCCGGTCATTACGCGCGACAACGTGACCATCCACGTTGACTCGGTCGTCTACTGGCAGATCACCGACCCGACGAGGGCCGTCTACGAGGTCGCCGACCTGGTGGGCAGTCTCGTCCAGCTCACCATCACCGGCATGCGCGCCGTGATGGGGGACATGGACCTGGATCACACGCTCTCCTCGCGCGACCAGATTAACTCGAAGCTGCGCATCATCCTCGACGAGGCGACCGACAAGTGGGGCGTGAAGGTGACGCGCGTGGACGTGAAGAACATCACTCCGCCCGAGGACGTGCGCCTCACGATGGAGAAGCAGATGACGGCCGAGCGCAACCGCCGCGCGCTCGTCCTCCAGGCCGAGGGCGACAAGCAGGCCGCCATCACTCGCGCCGAGGGCGAGAAGCAGGCGGCCATCACTCGCGCCGAGGGCGAGAAGCAGTCGTCCATCCTTCAGGCCGAGGGCGCGGCGCAGGCCCGCCTGCGAGCCGCCGAGGCCGAGGCCGAGGCCATCGGCCAGATCGGGCGCGCCATCGGCCCGGGCGACCCGGCGCAGTACCTCATCACGCAGCGCTACATCGAGAGTTTGCGTGACATGTCGAAGGGCAACAACTCGAAGGTCATCTTCATGCCGATTGAGACCTCGGCCATGCTGTCGAGCGTCGGGGCCATCAAGGAGATGTTCACCGAGAGCGGCGAGAGGAAGGAGCGCACGAACGACCAGCAGCTTCCGCCCTCGCGCCACCGCCAGCTTCAGGGCTGACGGTTCGGGCAAAGGCCGTTATAGCCAGCGGCCCGCGCACGCCCTCACCCGGAGGGCGTGCGCGGGCCGCTGGCTTTTCGTCGTCGTACCCTCCTCGCGTCCGGGTCAGCCGGCAGGGAAAGGGTGCGTGGAGACGGTCACGTAACGCGAGCCCGCCGGTTCGAGCAGGCTGCGGACGACGCGAAGCTCTGAGACGTTGAAGGCGACATCGGCGAAGCCCGCGGCGGCGTGGGCGGCGGCGAGCGGGCCGGAGGTGCGCGGGTCGCGCAGCCGCGCGATGGTCAGGTGCGGGCTGAACGGGCGCCGCTCGCGCGCGAAGCCTTCCGCCTCGCACTCGTCTTCGAGCCGCCCGTGGAGACGGGCCAGTCCGCCAGAGGCGTCGGCCACGCCGAGCCACAGGACGCGCGGGGCGCCACGTGGCGGAAAGGCGCCGGCCCCGCCGATTGCCAGCTCGAACGGCGACACGACGGACGCCGCGCGCCCGGCAGCCTGCGACAAATCTGCGACGCGCGCCGGCTCGACCTCGCCGAGAAACTTGAGCGTGACGTGAAGCTTCTCCGGCCGCTCCCAGGAGGCTCGCGCTTCGGGGAAGGCCCTGCGCAACTCGGCCGCGTGGCCGGCCGCCCGCGCCCTCACCTCCTCGGACAGGTCAACCGCGCAGAAGACTCGCCACCCCTTCACAGCCACCCCATCCTTCCTCCGACGCGATAACCAGCCCGGCCCTGTCCGTGATTCGACGGCCGGGGCGCTCCGGTCACGGCCCTGTCCCGTGCCGCGCCCCCTGTCTTTCAGGGCGCGGGGCGTAGCTCGACGGTGTCGCGTGCGGCGGCGCGGACGGCTTTCTGGGTGAAGGGCAGCGTGCGCGGCGTCACGTTGCGCCAGTCTTCGAGCTGGTCTTTCCAGTGAGGGCTCTGCGGCAGCCCCGACTGTCCGAGCGTGATCCCCTGCTGCGTGCGGTCCCAGTCGGCCAGGTCGGCGATCATGCGCATCGAGACGGTCGGGCCGACGTTGGGCGTGGCGAAGATGCCGACACTCCCGGTTTGCGGGAAGGGC
The DNA here is from genome assembly GCA_035645715.1 of Pyrinomonadaceae bacterium. Lineage (GTDB taxonomy): Bacteria > Acidobacteriota > Blastocatellia > Pyrinomonadales > Pyrinomonadaceae > QHXN01. Next base: position 143,365 of record DASQMB010000033.1, on the reverse strand, counting down.
TCGATCTTGAACTGGTCGCCGAGCAGGGGGACGGCCGCGAGCGGGTGGGGAAAGCGGACCGGAAACTCCGCGCCCCAGGTCCATTTCGACTCGTCCTCGCCGAATTTCCTGGCGAGCGAGGCCCGAGCTTCCCTGTGAATGGCGTCGAAGAGGTCGGCGAAGGAGGCCGTGCCCTCGGGCAGCCACTCGCGCGGGCGCTCGGCGACGAGGCGGTCGAAGAAGGTGACGCCGTTGGGCCAGCGGTACTCGCGCGCAAGTTCCCCGCCGACCGCCGCGGCCAGGATTTTCTGCTGGAACTGTGCGCGCATCTCCAGGGCCAGGCGCGGCGCTCGTGCTTCGGGTTTAAGCACGCCGTCCCACGCGTCGAAGAGGGCCAGCGTGTCGCGCCACTTCGGGTTACGCTCTTCGAGCCGGGCCTCGCGCGCCACGCGTGAGACCTCGCGCACGAAGGTCCGTCCCGAGATGGTGTAGGCGTCGCCGAGCACCGCGCGGAAGTCCTCGGCCGTCATCTTCTTCTTCGAGCCGAGCAGGTCATAGATACGGCGGGCGCGGGTGGGTGACGCCCACACGTGCGTCAGGTGGTGCCTGTAGCTGGTGCCGACGACGCGGCTGTTGGCGGTGACGATGATGCCCGAGGGCGGGTCGAAGACGTGCGGCAGCTCGTCGAAGGGGATGAAGCCGACCCACTCGCTTGCGTCGGTCGCGCCGTCGTGCGGCGTGCTGCCGTCGGCGCCGCGGCGGACGGGGATGAGGCCCGCGCCGTAATAGCCGATGTGGCCGTCAACGTCGGCGTAGACGAAGTTCTGCGTCGGCCCCTTGTAGCGCCTGAGCGCATCGCGGAAGGTCTTCCAGTCACGCGCACGGTTGATGAAGTGAAAGCCCTCGAAGTCTACCACCTCGGGGTCGAGCGCGGTCCACTTGAGGCTGTAGCGGGCGCCGCCCCGCTCGAAGACGACGGGGCCGTGGCGCGTGACCGTCACGTCGTGCGTCACGGTCTCGGTCTCGGTCGAGTTGAATCCCTTCCTGACCTTGATCTCCTCGCGGCGCAGCTCTGCCTCGCGCCAGCCCTGCGGCGTCCGGTAGCGGCGCGGGTTCTCGGGGTCGAACGTCTCGCGGTAGAGGTCCTGCACGTCGGGGCCGAGGTTGGTGACGCCCCAGGCGATACGCTCGTTGTGGCCGATGAGGACGCCGGGCGCGCCGGGCGAGGTGACGCCCGCCACGCGCAGGCCCGGCGCGCTCAGGTGGACGAGATACCAGATCGAGGGGGCCGAAGCGCTGAGGTGCGGGTCGTTGGCGAGCAGCGGCTTGCCCGAGTAGGTGCGGCGGCCTGAGACGACCCAGTTGTTGCTGGCTGCGAGGTCTTCGGCGTAGAGCCCTACGCGCTCGAACGAGCGGCGACTCGCGGCCTCGATCTCGGCGAGCGCGCGCAGGGCCTCGGCCGCCTCGGCCACTTCAATCGTCGTGCCGGCGCCGGTCGTGGGTGCGGATGACTTCTTGACCGGAGCGTCTGTGCCGACCACCAGCACGTCGAGCGGCGAGACGACGGGGAAGAGCGCGTCGCGCTTCTCTTTCGGCAGCGAGGCGAAGGCCGCGCGCGCGAGGTCGGTGGGCCAGGAGGACGAGAGCGCCTCGGCGAAATTCTTGCCGACCACGACGGAGTCGGCCGGCGCCCAGGGCCGCGGCCGGAAGCCGAGGATTTTGAACTCGGGCGGGGTCGTGCGGTCGTCGAGCGTGGCGACGTAGGCGTTAACGCCGCGTGCGTAGGCTTCGAGCGCGGCCCGCAACTCCGGCGACGCCTTCGTCAAAGAATGCTCGGCCGTGCGCGCGAATCCGTAGGTGCGGCGTCGCTTGTCCTCTTCGAGCGCGGCGCGGCCCAGCACCTCGGCCAGCTCGCCACGGGCCGTGCGCCGCAGCAGCTCCATCTGCCAGAGGCGGTCGGAGGCCGTCACGTACCCCTGCGCGAAGTAGAGGTCCTCCTCCGACTCGGCCTCGATGTAGGGGATGCCGCGCTCGTCGCGCCTGACGACGACGGGGCGCTTCAGTCCGCGTAGTTGGACCGCCGCGGCCTGCGCGGGGACCGGGCGGGCGGCAGCGGCACCGGCCTGCCGGCGCCAGGGCGTTGCGCCGGCCGAGAGCGTGGGGGCGAACAGGAACAGCGCGAGAGCGGTTCCGGCGAGGAGCTTGGCGATTTTCATCTACTGGCCTCGGGGCTCGGGAAACGGGTCTCAGGAGAGCGGAAGGTTGTTGTAAGCGACCCCGGCGGGCCGAGTCAACCGCCGCGGGGCCGGGCTGTGGCGCTGGCGCGCAAAGCAACCCCCCGCCGGCCTCAACGCGCTTCCGCGCTATCCGTGAGGATGGTGAACCTCTGCGGGCCGCCCCATGCGCTCGCCTGCCCGGCCTCGGAGATAGACCTGGCCCGCCAGAAGTAGTTTCCCGGCGGAAGGTCAGTCAACACCAGTCTCGTGCTCGCCAGCCCCTCGCGCTCGAACAGGAGGCCCGGCGCGACAAAGAAAGGCGAGGAGGCGACCTCGACCCTGTAGGTGACGGAAAGCCTCGCCAGCGGGCGCGTCCATTGCAACGTCACCGACATCTGCTCGCGTTCGCGCGCCACGACCCGCGCCGCGTGAGGCGGGTCGTAAAGGACCGGCGCGTCGAGCAGCGGCTCGCGGCGGCGGACCTCGCCCCCGCGCCCGAGCGCGAGGTGTTCTTCGGGGCCGATGGTGGTGCGGCCGGCGGGCATCTCCGACACGACTGAGCCGGCCCCGACCCGCACTTCCTCCGAGCTGTTGTCGAACACGTCGAAGCTGGCCTCGGTGCGCGCGGCCAGCCGGTTCTTCGTCAGCCGAGTCTCTACCGTGTTGCTCGACTCGGCCGGCTGCTCCTCGGTACTCACCTCCAGGCGGCCGCGGCCGAGCGCGACCCGGACGCGCGAGGCCGTGCCCTCGCGTGCGCCGGCGTTCTCCGAGATGGTAACGAGGCTGTTGGGGCTGACCTCCAGCGTCGAGCCGTCGGCCAACGTGATCACCGCCCGAGCCGCGTCGAGGGTCTCGACGGTGTCGCCGGGCCGGACGGCCATCACAGCGCCGGCCCTGACCACCTCACGCGTCTCGCCGCGCACGACGCGGACCTCGCCTTCGACGAGGTTGAAGCGGGCGGCGGCGGGATGTAACTCCCGGCCGCCGGCCCCGCCGTCATGCGGGAGGCGAAGGTAGAGGCCGACGCAGGCCGACGCCGCCAGCACGAGCAGGGCGGCCCCGGCGTACAGGCGCCGCTTCGAGACCGCCACCCACTCGAAGCCCAGACGATTGTTTGTCGTTCCCATAAAGAGCCCGCCGCCACCGTCCGGGGCGGGGGCCGCAGCCCGGCCCCCGCCTTCGGCGCCTAACGTCTCGTCTCCTTCCAGAACCACGCGCGCCTCCCTCGTCCGGCTTTAATCGGGCGGCGGCGTCCTTTGCCAGCGCGGGCCGCCGCACCTGTACTGGCACGTGACCAGCTCGACCCGGCCGGTGCCGTCGGCGTTGATCAGGTTGACGGCGCCTACGCCGTTGCGGGACGTGGCGAAGGCGAGGCGCGTCCCGTCAGGCGACCAGTCGGGCTCGGTGTTCTGCTCGATGTCGTTGCCGACGTGGACCAGGCCGGTTCCGTCGGCCCCGACCACGTAGACGCCCGAGCCGCCGGAAGTGGAGCGGTAAAACGCCAACTTCGCACCGTCGGGCGACCAGCGCGGCGGGTAGTCCCAGTCGAGCGACTGCGTGAGGTTCACCGGCTGCGTGCCGTCCGAGTTCATCAGGTAGATTTCGGCGTTCCCGTCGCGGTCGCTGACGAAAGAGATGCGCGTGCCGTCGGGCGACCACTCGGGGGCGAAGTTGTAGGAGGTGTCGTCGGTCAGGTCGAGGAGGTCCGTGCCGTCGGCGTCCATCACGTACACGTTGCAAGCGCCCGCGCTAAAGTCATAACGAGTGAAGGCGATTTTCGCCCCGTCGGGCGACCAGCGCGGTTCGTCGTCGTAAGCGTTCGCCCCGCCCGTCAACGACGATACCCCTGAGCCGTCGGCCTCCATCACCCCGATGACGTTCTCGCCGTCGGCGCTCACGTACCGGCTGAAGGCGATCCTGGTTCCGTCCGGCGACCAGGCGGGGGCGTAGAAATGGTCGCCTGCGACGCCCGTCAGCTGAGTCTGGTTGCTGCCGTCGGCGTCCATCACGAAGATATTGTCCTCACCGGTCTGGTTGTCGTAGCGAACGAAGGCGATCTTCGTCCCGTCAGGCGACCACTCGAAGACCTCCTCGTCAACGGGGTTGTTCGTGAGGTTGACGCGGTCGGTGCCGTCGGCGCCAACGGCGTGTATCTCCGCCGACCCCACGACGAAGGCGATCAGCGGGTTGTCGCCGGAGGCGGGGGTCGGCGTCGGCAGCGGCAGGGCGGCGACGCGCATCGTCGCCGACGCCGCGTTGTTGTAAGCGGCGGCGTCCGGCGTCGCGCTGCCGACCCCGAAGCCGGCCGAAATGGCGGCGTACTGGTTGCCGGTGGGCGTGGCCGTCACGGTGACGGTCCTCGACTGGTAGGCCGGGATGTTGCCGAGCGCGCAGTCGAGGCCGGTGGAGCCGTCGTTGTTGGCGGTCGCGTTGCAGGCGCCGTGGGCGTTGCTGACGGAAACGACGGAGATGGACGGCGGGAGGAGGCCCGTGACGAACGCGTCTTCGGCCTCGTCGGGGCCGCCGTTGCCGACGTAAACCAGATAGCTGAAGGTTCCGCCCGAGGCCACGTAATAGAGCGACGGCGCGGCGTAGACGTACAGGTTAGCCGACGCCGTGGTGGCAGCGGCCGGCGGCGTCGCCGGCAGAGCGGCGGGCGCCGCCGCGCGCCTCGCCGGCTGCGTGACGGGCGGCGGGGCCGGCGCGGCGTCGGCCGCGGAGGTGTGGCGGGCCGTCATACCGGCCCGCGCCGCGGCCGAAGAGAGGTCGGCCGGGGTGTGTAGAAGGATGAGGGTCAGGACGGTGAAGGCGGCCACGCTGCGCGACCGTCGGGTGCGGGGGATGTGCTGCATGAGGCGTTCTCCTTTGTCGAGAGGGTAGGTTGGCGGTGCTGCCCGCTTGTGTTGTGAGGTGAATCGGGACAAACCTCCGGCCGGCGGCCGCGGGTTGAAGTTCGCTGGCCGGCCGCTGTTCGCAGGAGTCTCTGTACGGGCCGGCCTCCGCCGTGGGGGAGGACCACAGCCGTCTGCCGGGCCTGACTCAGTTAAAAGTAACTAATGGGTGGTGGGGCTGAAGTCGTGAAACTGTCCTAACCGAAAGTTATGAGGCAAAGAAATCTTAACCGACCGACGATGTAAGTCAAGAGTAAAAATTACCCCTAACGGGCGGGCAGTGGCCGGGGCTGGCGGAGGGCGAATTGAGAGGGCTTTAAGCCGGCGGTTGAGGCAGACTGGCGCTCGGCGGGCCGGAGACGACCTCCGCCCGTAGCCGGCGGCCTTCAGGCCCGCGGGTCGATGACGATGAGCCGCTGTTCGGTCATCTCCTCCATCGCGTGGCGGACGCCCTCGCGGCCGGCGCCCGAGAGCTTGACGCCGCCGTAGGGCATGTTGTCCACGCGGAAGGCGGGCGAGTCGTTGACGATGACGCCGCCGAACTCAAGCTCGCGCAGGGCGCGTAGGGCGCGCGAGAGGTCGCGCGTGAAGACGCCGGCCTGAAGGCCGTAACGTGTGTGGTTGGCCGACGCCAGCGCCTCGCCGAAGTCCGCGAAAGTTTGGACTGTCGCCACGGGTGCGAAGACCTCTTCCGAACAGACGCGCATCTCAGGATGCACGTCGGCGAGCACGGTAGCCGCGAGCAGAGAGCCCTCGCGCCGCCCGCCGCAGAGCAGACGCGCGCCGGCGCCCAGGGCCTCTCTCACCCATCCCTCCGCCCTGCGCGCGGCGGCCTCGTCGATCATGTTTGATAGCTCGGTCGCCTCGTCGAGCGGGTCGCCCGCGAGCAACGACTCGGCGCGGGCGACGAGCCGCTCGGTAAAGGGCGCGGCGACCCGCTCGTGGAGCAGGACGCGCTGCGCGGAGATGCAGACCTGCCCGGCGTAGGCGAAGGCCGAGAGCGCCGTCCGCTCGGCCGCGTAGTCGAGGTCGGCCGTCTCGTCCACGATGACGGGCGCGTTGCCCCCGAGTTCGAGCGTCACCTGCTTGCGCGCGGCGCGCGCGCGCAGCCGCCAGCCGACCTCGGCGCTCCCCGTAAACGAGATCATCCCGACCCGCTCGTCTTCGAGCACGAGGTCAATCGTCTCGATCTCCATCGGCACGACCTGCATGGCCGCAGCCGGCAGCCCGGATGCGAGGAAGACTTCGCCGAGCAGAAGGGAAGTGAGCGGCGTGCGCGGGCTCGGCTTGACGACGATGGCGTTGCGCGAGGCGAGCGCGGGCGCGACCTTGTGGGCCACGAGGTTGAGCGGGAAGTTGAAGGGCGTGATGCCGAAGACTATGCCGCGGGGAACGCGCTCGGTCCAGCCTGTGCGGCCGGCCCCTGCGGCCTGGCCGTCGAGCGGGACGACCTCGCCCGCGAAGCGGCGCGCCTCCTCGGCGGCGTAGGTGAAAGTGGAGACGGCCCGCTCGACCTCGACGCGCGCCGTCCTGACGGGCTTGCCGGCTTCGAGCGCGATTGTGCGGGCGAACTCCTCGGCGCGGGAGGCGATGCCGTCGGCCATCGCGCGCAGGGCGTCGGCCACTGTGTGACGCGGGAGCCCGCGCAACTCCCGCGCGGCCCCGGCGGCGGCTGCTATCGCTTCCTCGACCTCGGCCGCGCCCGCGACCGAGAAGCGCACGAGCGGCTTAGAGTCGTAAGGCGAACGCAGCTCGCGGGCGTCGCCCGTCGCCCGCCACTCGCCCGCCAGCAGCAGCGGCTTAGTCTCAATAGTCATCGCGGCGATGGTAGCACACGCCTCGCGCCGGTTGTCTTCGGCCCGGCCGGCCGCACAGGGCCGGCGGGAGGGTTTGTTGACGGCCTTCGTGGCACGACATTAGAATCGGTCGCGTCGCTCGTCGAACCTGCCGGTTAAAGTTTAGGGCCGAATGAAAACATACAGCACGCCGGGCCTGAAGTTCTGCGCCGCGCTCCTGTCCATCCTCTGCCTGTCTTCGTGGGCGGCGGCGCAGCAGCGACCGCTGTTGACCGAGGACGTAGACGTGCTCGAACCCGGCGCGCTGCGCATCCAGGTCGGGATAGACTTTTTTCAGGACGCGAAGTTCCCGGTCTCGGGCCTGACGGGCGACTTGACGAGGGTCGGCGTCATCGGCATCAACGTCGGGCTCTCGCCCAACGTCGAGTTCCAGATTCGCGGCGTGGCGCAGAACTTTCTGAGCATCAACCGCCGCTCGGCGAACCCGGCCGTCCCGCCGCAGCTCGACCCGACGACCAACTCGCTCAACGACACGGGCGACTTCACGCTCGCCACCAAGATCAAGCTCCGTAACGAGACGCGGCGCGGCCCGAGCCTCGGCTTCCGCTTCGGCGTCGAGCTGCCTAACTCGAACGAGACGCGCGGCATCGGCCTGAACCAGACCAACGCCTTCGGCACTGTGCTCGTGGGCAAGCGCTTCGGCCCCGACGGCCGCCTCAACACCTTCGGCAACCTCGGCATCGGCATCCTCACCGCCCCGACCCGCCTCTTCACACAGAACGACGTGCTGCTCTACGGGCTGGCCGGCCTCTACCGCGTTAACGACGACGTGAACCTCGCGGCCGAGGTCAACGGCCGGGCCAACCTCCGCGGCGGCGGCGCGCCGCTCGGCACCGAGTCACTGTCCGAGTTCCGCCTCGGCGTTCAGGTCAGGGCCGCCGGCCTCCGCTTCGACGCCGCCGGCATCAAGGGTCTCACAGAGTTCAGCCCACGCTCCGGCGTCACCTTCGGCGTCACCTACGACACACCCCCCGTCTTCGCCCCCGTGAAGTGATGAGGAGCCGTGACAAGTGACAAGTGACGAGTGACAAGAGGGGGAGAAGTTTTTAGTTTTCAGTTTTTAGTTTTTAGCCAGCGGAAACTATCAACTAAAAACTGCTCTTCCTTGTCACTCGTCACTTGTCACTTGTCACGCTGCTAACTGTCTATGTTCGACTGGCTGGCCGAAGTTGCGAGGTATCTTCACGACTTCATCAGGGACGTTCCCATCTACGTCGCGGCGCCCGCGATGGTCCTGATCGGCGCGCTCGACTCTTCGCTCCTCAGCCTGCCCGAGATCAACGACTATCTCGTCGTCGCCCGCTGCTACAGCGACCCGAAGGCTGTCTTCTACTTCCCGCTGTTCGCGGCCGCGGGGTCGGTGCTCGGTTGCCTGCTGCTCTACTCGATCATGGTGCGCGGCGGCCAGGCGGTGATGCGCCGGCGCTTCAGCCCCGAGTCAATCGCGCGGGTCGAGCGGGCCTACGCGCGGTTCGGCTTCCTGGCGCTGGCGGTGCCGGCGCTTTTGCCGCCGCCGATGCCCTTCAAGATTTTCGTCGCCACGGCCGGGGCGCTCGAATACCCGCGCTGGAAGTTCGTGGTGACGATCATGCTGGCGCGCAGCCTCCGCTACTACGTCGAGGGCACGCTGGCGGTCTTCTACGGCGAGCAGGTCATAGACTTCCTGCGCCACAACGGACTCTTCATCGTGAGCATCGCGGCTTCGCTGGTGCTTGTCGGGCTGGCCGTCTACCTCGTCGTTAGGCGCGTGCGGGCGCCGCGCCGCAGCATGATGGAACAGGTGGCCGAGGAAGAGCAGTCGGGTGAGCAAACGAAGTGAATTGGCTTAAGAAAATCGGCGCCAGGCTGGAAGAGTTTTCCGCCTACCTGCAAACGTTCGGCCCCGCGGGGCTGTTCGCCATCGCCTTTCTCGACTCGGCGCTGATCCCTTTGCCGGGCGGGCCGGACGCGGTGATGCTCCTGCTGTCGGCCAGGGAGCCGGCGATGATGCCGGTCTTTGCGCTGACGGCGACCGTGGGCTCGGTGGCCGGCTGCCTCGTGCTCTACTACATCTCGCGGCGCGCGGGGCGGCGGGCGTTGGAGAAGTTCCCGCCCGAGAAGCAGGCGCGCGTCAAGGCGATGGTGGACCGCTACGACGTGCTCTCGGTGCTGGTGGCGTCTGTGCTGCCGCCGCCGTTCCCCTTTAAGTTGTTCGTGGTGACGGCGGGCGTCTTCCGCCTGAGCGTGGTCCGATTCGCGCTGGCGGTGGCGGTGGGCCGCGCCTTCCGCTTCTTCCTCGAAGGCTACTTCGCGGTCCGCTACGGAGACCGCGCCAAAGACCTTCTGGCCGAGCACTACCCGACGGTCGGCCTCTCTGTGGCCGGTTTGATAGTCGTCGTCTTCGTGGCGCGGAGTCTATGGCGGCGGAGGGGCTCGGGCCGGGCTGCGCCGGAAGAGGGCGGGCCGGGCGCGGGCTGACGGCGTGGGGGCTCAGACCGGTTCGGTGGCAGGGCGTGCCTGGGCGGCTTCGGCCGCCTGTGCGACGGCTTCGGTGGCCGGCTCGGGCCGGGGCTTTTTGGCGGGAGCGAGCCTGTAGCGGCGCGCGCCCGCGATGTCCCGAACACCGCCGCGGCGGAGCCGTTCGAGCAGGAAGAGGAAGATTTCGGCCGTGGCGCGGGCGTCGTCGCCGGCGCGGTGGCGGAAGCGGTGTGAGACCGAGAAGTGGTTGGCGAGCGCGTGCAGGCGGAAGCTCTTCAGCTCCGGCATCAGCCTGCGCGCGAGCGAGACCGTGCAGAGGTGCGCGTTCGGCATCCGCCGGCCGGGGTATACCAGCGACAGCTCGTGGTTGATGAAGCGCACGTCGAAGATGGCGTTGTGGGCGACGAGGACCGAGAGGTCGGCGAATGAGAGCCAGTCGGCGGCCACCTCCTCGAAGGCCGGCGCGTCGGCCACCATCTCGTCGGAGATGCCGGTCAGGGACGAGATGAAGGGCGGGATCGGCATCCGCGGGTTGACGAGGGTGCGGAACTCGGCGACGATGCGCCCGCCGCTGACGCGGCACGCGCCCAACTCCATGATGCGGCAGGGCGGCGTCTTCGGGCCTGTCGTCTCCACGTCGAAGACGACGAAGTCGGCCTCGTCGAGCGACCGGCATTCGTCGTCCTCGCAGAGCATCTGGACCTCGTGCGTCTCCTCGGAGACAGAGAGGCGCCAGTCTTCGCAAAAGAGTTCGGAGAGCAGGCTGGTGGCGAGCGCCGGGTCGGGGTCGGGGATTTGCAGAACCGCCTCGGCCACCTCGACCGATTTGGCCCTCCCACCGCTCGCGCGCAGGTGCTGGATCGTCTCCTGCAACAGCGCCGCGTCCGGCACGAGGTTACGAAAGTTCCGCATCGCGGCGCATTGTAGCACGCGCCCCGGGAAAGGGAAGAGGTTCGGATGAACGCCGCAGACGTGCTCGAAAGGTTCCGCCGGACGGGCGCTCTCCTCGAAGGCCACTTCGTCCTGACGAGCGGCCTGCACAGCACCAGTTACCTCCAGTGTGCCCTCGTCCTACAGCACCCCTCGGAGGCCGAGGCGCTCGGCCGCGCGCTGGCCGCGCGGTTCGCGCGCGGGCGAATCGAGACGGTCGCGGCCCCGGCCATCGGCGGGATCATCATCGGCTGGGAGGTGGCCCGTGCCCTCGGCGTCCGCTCGATCTGGGCCGAGCGCGAGGGCGGGCGCCTGACGCTTCGGCGCGGCTTCTCGGTCAGGCCCGGCGAACAGGTGCTCGTGGTCGAGGACGTGGTGACGACCGGCGGCTCAACCCGCGAGACCATCGAGGCCCTGCGCGTGGCCGGGGCCGTCGTGGTCGGCGCCGGCTCAATCATCGACCGCTCGGGCGGCGCGGCCGACGTGGGCGTGCCCAGAGTCGCCCTCGCCACGCTCGACGTGCCGGCCTATGCGCCTTCGGCCTGCCCGCAGTGCGCGGCCGGTCTGCCCGCCGTCAAGCCCGGCAGTCGCGCGCAGTAAGCAGCGCGCAGTAGGCCGCGCGCAGTAGTTCACGCGCAGTAACTTAGGGGACGACGGCCCGGCCGATATGAACTGGCTGCTGACCATCCAGTACGACGGGACGGACTTTCACGGCTGGCAGGAGCAGGAGGGCCGCCGCACCGTGCAGGGCGAGCTGCGGCGCGCGCTCTCGCTACTCGAAGGGCAGGAGGTCGTTCTGCACGGCGCCGGCCGCACGGACGCGGGCGTCCACGCCGAAGGGCAGGCGGCCAGCGTTTGCCTCGCGCGCGGGTTCGCGCCCGAGGTTTTGAGGGCAGCCGTCAACGGCAACGTCGGGCGCGACGTGCGCGTGATCGCTGCGGCCGGCGTCCCCGAAGACTTCCACGCACGCTACTCGGCCCGCGGCAAGACCTACTGTTACCGCGTCTTCAACGAGCGCGTGATGTCGCCTTTCTGGGCGCGTTACGCGCTGCACGAGGCGCGCCCGCTCGACGTGGAAAGGATGCGGGGCGCGGCAGCAGCCTTCCTCGGCCGGCACGACTGGACGGCCTTTTCCGCCGCGCAGACGGAGGCGAAGACTCGCGTTCGCACCCTCGCCCGGCTCGACGTTGAAGAGAGGTACTGCGAGCGCGGGCGGGGCCGGCTGATCGAGCTGCGGGCCGCGGCCGACGGCTTCCTGCGCTACATGGTCCGCTCGATTGCCGGGGCGCTGCTGGCCGCGGGGCGCGGCGAGTTTGACGCCGGAGGCGTAACGCGTGCCCTGGAAACGCGCGACCGGCGGCTGGCCCCGGCCACGGCCCCGCCCCACGGGCTCACCCTGGTCGAAGTCGAGTACTGAAGGCGGCGTGCCCACGGGCGGAAGGCCGCGCGATACTCGTCTCGTTAGGCGCCGCAAAAAACTTTGCGGTTTAAAGTTGAACTTTGTAACTGTTGGATTTAAGATGCGGCGCGGAAGGAATCCCCAGGGTCGGGCCGCAGAAGAAGAGGGAAGCTGATCCCGCCATGCTCGCCAACTTCGCCGAGGTAGTCGAACGCGGCTCGCGCGACGAGGCGCTGCTCGCGCAGGTCGAGTGGTCGCGCCTGCCCCGCCACCTCGCCATCATTATGGACGGCAACGGGCGCTGGGCCGCGCAGCGCGGGCAGCAGCGCGTGGCCGGCCACCGTGCGGGCGTCGAGGCCGTCCGCGCCGCCGTGGACACGGCCGCCCGCCTCGGGCTCAAAGCCCTCACCCTCTACGCCTTCTCGACCGAGAACTGGAAGCGTCCCCGCCTCGAAGTCGATGCCCTGATGCGGATGCTCAAGCGTTACATCCGGCTCGAACTCGACGAGGTCCACCGTCAGAACGTCCGCTTCCAGGCCATCGGCCGCACCGACGCGCTGCACGAGAGCGTCCGCTCAAGCATCGAGCGCGCCGCCGAGCGCACCGCCGCCAACACCGGAATGGTCCTGAGCGTCGCGCTTAACTACGGGGGCCGCGCCGAGATCGTGGACGCGGTGCGCGACGCCGCCCGCAGTCTCGCGGCCGCCGGCCGCCCCGCCGAAGAGATCACCGAAGCGGAGATCAGCCGCCACCTCTACACGCGCGACCTGCCCGAGCTTGACCTCCTCGTCAGGACCAGCGGCGAGATGCGCATCTCGAACTTTTTGCTCTGGCAGGCGGCCTACGCCGAGATTTACGTCACCGAAACACTCTGGCCCGACTTCCGCCGCGCGCACCTGCTCGAAGCCGTGCTCGACTACCAGCGGCGCGACCGCCGCTTCGGCGGCCTCAAACTGGTGGCGAGCGCTAAGTAGTTATTAGTTTGTGGTTTTTAGTTTGTAGTTTTTAGTTTCGAGGTAAGGGAAGAACTGGGCGGCGCAGAGACGGCCGGCGGCGGCACATAACGATCAAAAAACCAAAAGCCAAACGCCAAACGCCAAACTAAAAACTAAAAACTTCTCCTATGAACCGAGTCATCACCGCGGCCATCGCGCTGCCCGTCATCATCGCCTCAATCGTCGTCCCGCAGCTCAAGCTCCTGTTCGTCGTCATCGCGGTCGCGGCCGTCGTCATCGGCATCTACGAGTTCTGGTTCCTGACGAAGAGGGTCGGCGCACGGCCCGACGTGGTGGTCGGCTACGCCGCGACGGCCGCGCTGCTCGTCACCTTTTACTTCGGCGAGCCGGCGCTGGCGCTCCTGCTCTTCATCGTGCCGGCGCTGGTCATCGCGGCGCTCGCGGCCGAGATGCTGCGGGGCGCGCCGTTTGACAAGATGATCCTGTCGGTCGGCTCGACCGTGCTCGGCGTCCTCTACGTCGCGCTGCTCGGCGGGCACCTCATCGCCGTCCGCACAGGCTTCCCGCAGACCTTCGGCCCCGAGGCCGACTACTGGATCAGCGCCGCCGTCATCGACAAGACGCTCTCGACGCACCTGCTCGGCTTCTTCTTCCTCGTCCTGATGGGCTCTGACACGGGCGCCTACTACGCCGGCCGCGCCTTCGGCAAACGCAAGCTCGCCCCCAACATCAGCCCCGGCAAGACCTGGGAGGGCGCCGTCGGCGGCTTCCTGGCGAGCCTCGCCGCGGCCGTAATCGCGCACTTCTGGTTCTTCCCCGAGCTGTCCCTGACGGCCGCGCTGCCGCTGGCCGCGTTGATGAACGTGCTCGGCGTGGTGGGCGACCTGACGGAGAGCGCCCTCAAGCGCGGGGCGAAGGCTAAAGACGCGGCGCAAATCCTGCCGGGCCACGGCGGGTTCCTCGACCGGCTCGACAGTTTGCTCTTCAACGCGCCGCTCGTCTACTATTTCGCTCTTTATTACTGGCGCTGAGTCGGGCGCCGGCCCGCGAAACGTTCGGAAATGACTGCGGGGCCGCGCGCCCTTTTTTTATGAAGTCACAGGGAGTCTCCATCCTCGGCTCGACGGGCTCGATAGGCTGCAACACCTTGAGCGTCGTCGAGTCGTTCCGCGACGGGCGTTTCCGCGTCGTGGCCCTCGCCGCGGGGCGCAACGTCGAGCGGCTCGCCGCGCAGGTCGAGCGCCACCGCCCCGAGCTGGTCTCGGTCGAGAGCGAGGAGCACGTCGAGGGGTTGCGCGCGGCCCTGCGGGCGCGCGGCGTCGGGCCGCCGCGCGTCGCGTGGGGCGAGGCGGGGCTGGTCGAGGCCGCGACGCGCGACGACGCACGTTGCGTCGTCAGCGCGACGGTCGGGGCCGTCGGGCTGGTGCCGACGCTGCGGGCGCTCGAAGCGGGCAAGCGCGTCGCGCTCGCCAACAAGGAGACGCTGGTCGTCGCGGGCGAGCTGATCAGCCGCGCCGCCGAGCGGGCCGGCGCAGAGATTCTGCCCGTTGACTCGGAGCACAACGCGCTGCACCAGTGCCTGCGCGGCGAGCGGCGCGAAGAGGTGCGGCGTCTTATCCTTACGGCCTCGGGCGGCCCTTTCCGCGCGCGCACCCGCGCCGAGATGGCCGGCGCCTCGGTCGAAGAGGCGATGCGTCACCCGACCTGGAACATGGGCGCGAAGGTGACGATTGACTCGGCGACCTTGATGAACAAGGGGCTCGAAGTGGTCGAGGCACACTGGCTCTTCGGCTTCGGCCCCGACGCGATTGACGTGGTGGTCCATCCCGAATCGGTCGTCCATTCGATGGTCGAGCTGGTTGACGGCTCGGTCATCGCGCAGATGGGCGTCACAGACATGCGCCACGCCATCCAGTACGCGCTGACCTACCCGGAACGCCACCCCTGCGCCGCGCTCCCGCCGCTCGACCTGACGCGCCTCTCCGGCCTCCACTTCGAGGCGCCCGACGCGGCGCGTTTCCCCTGCCTCGGCCTGGCCTACCGCGCCCTGCGCGCGGGCGGCACGCTGCCGGCCGCCATGAACGCCGCCAACGAGGAGGCTGTCGAAGCCTTCATCGGCCGCCGCATACGCCTGACGGACATCCCCGCGGTGATCGAGTCCGTGATGGACGCGCACCGGACCGAGCCGGCCGAGAGCCTCGAAGCCGTGCTCGGGGCCGACCGCGAGGCACGCGCCTCGGCCCGCCGCGAGGTCGAGCGACTGTCGGCGGGGTCCGGCGTGGCCGCCTGAGGGCGAGTGGTTTGACGCTCCCGCGGGCGGCGCTTACACTTCTCGCGTACAACCGGGGGCGAGGCGCGGGTCTCTAATTTCGGTCCGGCCGTTTCAAGAGAGCGAGGAAGAGAAGATTTTATGAGTTTGACGGGCCTGCTGGCATTCGTCCTGATTCTTGGGGCGGCGGTCGTCCTGCACGAGTTCGGCCACTTCATCGTGGCGAAGCTGCTCGGCATCCGCGTCGAGACCTTCTCGGTCGGCTTCGGCAAGCGGCTCATCGGCCGCCGCTGGGGCACGACCGACTATCGCCTCTCGCTGATCCCGCTCGGCGGCTACGTCAAGCTCGGCGGCGACGACTCGAACTCCGGCCTCGAAGAGGGCGACGGCGAGGAGATACCCGAGCGCGAGCGGTTCGACCTGCGCCCGCGCTGGCACAAGTTTCTGGTGGGCGTCGCCGGCCCGGTCATGAACATCCTGACGGCCGTCAGCATCCCGCTCTTGACGGCGGTGACGGTCGGGGTTCCCGCCTCTCCGCCGCCCTCGCCGGTGGTCGGCCGCGTCGAGCGCGGCGGCGCGGCCGAGACGGCGGGCGTCCGGCCCGGCGACCGCATCGTCCAGTACGGCTCGGTCCGCGAGCCGGAGTGGAGGCAGATCGAGGGCGACGCGCTGCTCTCGCCCAATCAGGAGATGTCGCTCGTCGTCCGGCGCGAAGGCCAGGACGTGCCACTGACCCTCAAGCCACAGCCCTTCAAGATTAAGACCGGCGAGACCATCGGCGACCTCGGCATGCTGCCGGACCTCGGCGTCGTGCCGGTCGTCCGCTCGGTTATCGAGAACGGGCCGGCGGCCGAGGCCGGCCTGCGGCCTGGCGACAAAATCCTGAAGGTCAACGGGCGCACGGCGCAGTCTAACGACCAGGTGGCCGCGGCCATCCAGAGCAGCAAGGGGCCGTTCACGATTACGGTCGAGCGCGAGGGGCGCGAGACGGAGCTGGCGGTCGGCGAGCGCCGCCTCGAAGAGGGGCGGGTCGGCATCGCGTTCGCGCCGCCGCCGGTCCGACAGCTCGGCCTCGGCGCGGCGGCCGCATACGCCGTCAACCTCAACCTCGACATCATCGCCATGACGGGCAAGGCGCTCGGGCAGGTCTTCACCGGCGACCGTTCGGTGCGCGACACGCTGGCCGGCCCCATCGGCATCGCCCAGGCTTCCGACACGGCGGTGCGCGACAGCGGGTGGGGCGGCTTCTTCTGGATGCTGACCATCCTCAGCCTCAACCTCGGCATCTTCAACCTGCTGCCCATCCCGGTGCTCGACGGGGGGATGATCTTCATGCTCTTCGTCGAGGGCGCGCTGGCCTGGGTCGGCATCAAGCTCTCGACGGCGATGCGCGAGCGCATTCAGCAGGTCGGCTTCGTCTTCCTCCTCCTCCTGATGGGCTTCGTCATCATCAACGACGTGACCAAGGTGGCCTCGCGCTGGGCGGCCCCCGCGGACCCGCCGGCCGCCACCGAGCAGAAGTGACTTTACTTTCGGCCTGCGCGTGACATCTCGGGTTCCGGGGAAGGCCGCTTTGCGGCGCCGAACCGGGACCCGAAACTCTGAGAAGATAAGGCCCGGCGTCGGGAACACGGCGCGGGAGGCTGTTCGTAAGAGGTAGCATGAGAGAGACGAGGGCGGTAAGAGTGGGGCGCGTGCAGATGGGCGGCGGGGCGCCCGTGGTCGTGCAGTCGATGACCAAGACCGACACGGCCGACGTGGAGGGCACGGTCGCGCAGATTGACGAGATGGTCCGGGCCGGCTGCGAGGTGGTGCGCCTCGCCGTGCCGAACCAGGAGGCGGCTCTGGCCCTCAGAGAGATTCGCCGGCGCGTGCCCGACGTGCCGCTCGTCGCCGACATCCACTTCCACTACAAGCTGGCCCTTTTGGCGCTCGAAGCCGGCGTGGACAAGCTCAGGCTCAACCCCGGCAACATCGGCGCCATCGAGCGCGTCCGCGAGGTCGTCAAGGCCACGAAGGAGCGCGGCATCCCGATCCGCATCGGCGTCAACGGCGACTCGCTCGAAAAGGATTTACTCAAGAAGTACGGCACGGCCACGCCCGAGGCGATGGTCGAGTCGGCCCTGCGCCACATACGCATCCTCGAAGAACTGGATTTCCACGACATCGTCGTCTCTCTCAAGGCTTCGGACGTGCACCGCACGGTGGCGGCCTACCGGCTGCTCGCCGAGCAGGTCAGCTACCCGCTCCACCTCGGCGTGACCGAGGCCGGCACTCCCTTCGGCGGCACCATCAAGTCGGCCATCGGGCTCGGCATCCTCCTGCACGAAGGCGTCGGCGACACCATCCGCGTCTCGCTCGCGGCCGAGCCGCACGAGGAGGTCAGGGTCGGGTGGGAAATCCTGAAGTCGCTGGGCCTGCGCAAGCGCGGCGTGACGGTCGTGGCCTGCCCGACCTGCGGGCGCCTCGACGTGGAGAATTTCGTCGAGATAGTGACCGAGATCGAGCGCCGGCTCGCGCACATCGAGGAGCCGCTGCACCTGTCGGTGATGGGCTGCGAGGTGAACGGGCCGGGCGAGGCGCACGACTCGCAACTCGGCATCACCTTCGGCAAGGGCGCCGGCATGATCTTCAAAGACGGCGTGCCTATGCGGAGGGTCGCGGGCAACGACATCGTCGAGGCTTTCGTCCGCGAGGCCGAGAAGCTGGTCGAGGAGGGCGACGGCGCGCGGCCGGAGGTGGCGTCCCCGCAACTGGTGACGATCAGATGAATCACACACGCCAGCCCTGAAAAAGCACTGACAGGATTGGCGGGATCAACAGGATTACGAAATGAAACGGGCGGGACTTCAAAGTCCCGCCCGTCCCTTTTTGGTCAGACTCTACTTCTCGTCCGTCTCTTTTACGTCTTCATCCTGATAATCCCATCAATCCTGTCAACCTTCGAGCGACAGGAGCAGTGCGTCGGCGGCGACGCGGCGGTTAACGTTGACAGCGAGCCGGCCGCGCAGCTCCTCGATGCGCTCGACCCATCGGGCCG
Organism: Pyrinomonadaceae bacterium; assembly: GCA_035645715.1. Classification (GTDB taxonomy): domain Bacteria; phylum Acidobacteriota; class Blastocatellia; order Pyrinomonadales; family Pyrinomonadaceae; genus QHXN01. The sequence goes on along the minus strand of DASQMB010000033.1, from coordinate 125,372 downwards.
CGCGCGCGGGCGGGAGGCGTTCGGCGAGGCGCGCCAGCCTTTCGCCGAGGTCCGCGTTGACGAGCCGGCCTTCGCCGCCGCCGTGGGCCAGGAGCCAGAGGTCTCGGGCGAGGGTTTCGAGGGCGTCGAGGCGCGGCTCGAACTCGTCCTTCTGCTTCGCGTCGCTCAACTCCTCGGCGGCCCTGAGCAGCCGCGCGCGGTCGCCGCCCGCCGCCAGAGACTCGACCACGCCCAGGCCCCACTCGCGTCGCGTGCGGTAGCGGTCCAGGTTGAAGTCGGCGGCGACGCCCGGCCGCCCCGCCGAGAGGCGGGCCGCGAGCCGCGCCTCTTCGCCCGAGCGGCGGCGCCCGCGGACGAGGAAGGTTTCCAGCTCTTCGGCCGTAAGCGGCGCGAAGCGGATGGTCTGGCAGCGCGAGCGGATGGTCGGCAGCAGCCCCGACGGGCGCGAGCTGACGAGGACGATATGCGTCGTAGCCGCGGGCTCTTCGAGCGTCTTGAGAAGCGCGTTCGAGGAGGGGCCGCCGAGCTTTTCGGCATCTTCGACGACGAAGACGCGGGCCTCGCCCTCGGCCGGGCGGAAGTTGGCCTCGCGTTCGAGGTCGCGGACGGCGTCAATCAGGATCGAGTTCTTGTGTGGGGCGAGGACGCCCACGTCCTTGTGCTCGGTCCAGACGACTTTCCTGTAGTCGTCGCGCGAGTCCTCCGGCGGCAGCGCGTAGCGGCCGGCGCGCGCGCAGGCCGAGCACTCGCCGCAAGCCTCGACGCCGCGGCGCGAGCGGCAGTTGAGCGCCCGCGCCAACTCAAACGCGAAGAGCTTCTTACCCAGACCCTCCGGGCCGGCGAACAGCAGCGCGCCGGGGACGCGCCCCTGCCGCAGCATCCGCCGCAGGACCTCTTTTGCGCGGTCGTTGCCGATCAACGTGTCGAACATGGTAGAAGGGCGAAAAGGTTAAAAAGGGAAGCGGGAAAAAGGGAAAGGGGCAGGGCGAAAAGCGGGCCGGCGACCGGCCGGGGGCGTGATGCGTGTTAGAGGTTTATCTCACCTGAGGCCGTCCGCTCCCCTCCTTTACCCCTTATATGTCCTTCCCACGCATCTTCTCCTCGACCAGCGGCAGGACGAGCCGCATCACCAGCGCGTGCGTCTCCTGCACGGAGCCGGAGGCGTCTACGACGCGGACGCGCTCGGGCTCGGCGGCGGCCAGGCGCAGGTAGGCGTGGCGGACGCGTGTGTGGAAAGCAGCGTCCTCGGCCTCTAAACGGTCGCGGCCCGACTCGGCCGAGCGCGCCTGGGCGCGCCGCACGCTCTCGTCAACCGTCAGGTCGAAGACGAGGGTTAGCTCGGGCATCAGCCCGCCGGTGGCGAGCGCAATCACCTCCGAGATCAGTTCTTCCGGGAAGCCGCGGCCGGCGCCCTGGTAGGCGGCCGTGGCGTCGGCGTAGCGGTCCGAGAGGACGACGTGGTTGGATTCCAGGGCGGGCCGGAGCAGGGCGCGGACGTGCTGCGCTCGGTCGGCGGCGAAGACCAGCAGCTCGGCCACCGGGTCAACCTGCTCTTCGATGTCGAGCAGGGCATGGCGCAGGCGGTTGCCGAGCGGCGTGCCGCCGGGCTCGCGCGTCGAGACGACCTCGCAGCCGCGCAGTCGCAACTCGCTCGCAAGCATCCGCAGTTGCGTGGACTTGCCGCAGCCGTCTATGCCCTCGAAGGTGATGAACAGGCCGGCCAAGCTGTGTGGGGTCTCCGTGGTCTGGGGCGGGCGAGAAGTCGCGGGCCGGGGGTGGCGTTCAGGGGCGCCCGGCCGGCTCGTTCGCGGCCTCGGATTGAGAATCGTGCTGCGAGGGCTGCCCGCGGTGATGGTCCGGCGCGTGGCGGCGCGCGTGGAGGATGGTCGAGATGGCGTGCTTGAAGATCAACTGCTCCTGCGAGCCGGAATCGAGCAGGACCGAGAACTTGTCGAAACTCCGAATGCGGCCCGAGAGCTTCGCGCCGTTCATCAGGTAGATGGTAACGGTGTCTTTCTCACGCCGAACGGTGTTCAGGAAAGCGTCCTGAATGTTCTGGGGAGTTGATTTACTGTCCACGGCCTACCCCGTCTGTAAAAGTGACTTCCAGAAAGTCTGCCAAGCTTACACCCGTCGGGCTCAAAGTACAAAGATAAGACTGTCAAACTTTACAAAAAAAGCGCAATTTGATACGCGGCCCACCGCCCCCGGCCCGCGGCGCCCGCGCGCGTTCCGGCCGGCGCCGCGAATAACTGGCGCGAATAACTAAAGCCCGAGCCGGCGCGCCACCTCCTCCTGCACGCGCGGGTCTTCGCCGAACCCCTCGACCCACTCGACGCCGGGCTCGCGGCGGAACCAGGTCAACTGGCGCTTGGCGTAATGGCGCACGTCGAACCTGGTCTGCTCGACGGCGCTCTCAAGCGTGCGCTCGCCGCGCAGGTACTCGACCACGCGGCGGTATCCGTGTGCCCCGAGGGCGCTCGAAGCGGCCGGCACTCCGCGCGCGAGCAGGCCGCGCACCTCCTCTACCAGGCCGGCCTCGAAGTGGCGCCCGGCCCGCCCGTTGATGCGGCGGTAGAGCTCTTCGCGCGGCGGGTTGAGGGCGAAGACGCGCATGCGCGCGGCGTGCGGCGGCGGCTCGGGGCGGTCGCGGCGAAGCTCGGAGAGCGGCGCGCCGGTCTGGAGGCGGACTTCGAGGGCGCGCTGCACGCGGGGCCAGTCGCGCGGGTTGAGCCGGCGGGCCGAGCCGGGGTCGAGCCGGCCCAGCAGGCGGTGCAGGTGTTCGGGGCCGCGCCGCCCACGCAAGGTTTCGAGACGGCCGCGCAGCCGCCCGTCGGTGGGCGGCGCCTCGAAGAGCGGATCGCGCAGGGCACGCAGGTAAAAGCCTGTGCCGCCCACGAGGACGGCCACGCGGCCGCGCCGTTCGATTTCGTCGATGACTGTTAGCGCGTCGCGCGCCCAGTCGGCGGCGGTGTAGCGGACCTCCGGCGGGACAAAATCAATCAGGTGGTGTGGCACGCCGCGCCGCTCGTGCGGCGGCACCTTGGCCGTCGCCAACTCGATTTCGCGGTAGACCTGGACGGAGTCGCAGTTGACGACCTCGCCGCCGAGGCGCAGCGCCAGCGCGATCCCCAGGTCGCTCTTGCCGGAGGCCGTCGGCCCGACCACGGCGACGATAGGCCGCGCCACGCTCTCGACTTCGCCGCTCACGGCCAGGCAGGGAAGAGCCTAAAGGCCAGCACGGCCCAGACGGCCGCTAGCAGGATAAGGGCGCCCAGAATTTGGTTGCGGGAGAAGCGCATCTTTCGTCGCCGGGCCGGCCCGAGCTAAGTGTTCAGTAGAGTCGCGCGAGGCCGATGTCGGTGTAGTAAGCCTTAAGGATTTTTTCGTATCCGGCCCCGGCCCGTGCCATGCCGTAGGCCCCGACCTGACACATCCCGACACCGTGCCCCCAGCCGCGCCCGGCGAAGGTGTAGCGGACGACGCGGCCCGCCTCGTCGTGCTCGCGCTCGACGACGAAGAGCTGTTCGCGCAGGCCGAGGGCCGTTCGCACGCGCCCGCCGGTGACGCGCGCCGCGCCGAGGCTGCCGACGAGTTCGAGGTCGAGGACGCGGCCCGAGGCGCCGCGCCGCCTGACGCGCACGTCCTGAAGCTCGCCCAGCCCCGAGGCCGCGCGCCCGAGCCGCGAGACGAGGTCGGCGGGCCGCATCGTCTCCGACCAGTGTGCGTATTTAGAGAAGCGGTCGGCGGCCGCGCCCTTCGGCGCCGCCGAGACTTCGAGGTAGTCAACCTCCCCGGCCGCGCTCAGGTGAAAGACGACGGGCTCGCCCCCGACGAGCGCGACCTCGCGCGCAGGGTAGGCCAACCCGCCGAAGACGCGGAACAGGAAAACATCGGGCGCGAGCTTTAGCGACCGCACGGCGCCTTTGCCGCCCGCAGGATGGAGGACGAGCGAGCCGCCCTCGGCTGCCCGCGCCGTGCCCTTCTGCGAGCGAAGCAGGGCGCGCGCTCCGAGGGCCGCGGCTACCATGCCGAGCGCGCGTGCGCGTTCGAGCGGCTGGCGCGGCCTGAGAGTGGCGTCAGGGTGAAGGCGGAGTATCCCGTCGCGCAGCAGCAGCGCCACGTCGGCGCGGTTCGTCTCCGGAACCTCGCGCGCGTCCGGGAACGAGAGCAGGTAATCAACGTCGGCGCGGTTGAGCAGCGAGGCGGCGCGGCTCTCGCCGTCGAGCGCGGCGGCCAGAGCCGAGGCGAAGCCGGCGGGCCGCGCCGCCTCGGCCGACAGTTGGGGCGCGGGCTGTCGCGCCAGCGCGGCCGCGAGTCCCGTCAACTGCCGCGCATCCTCGGTGGTGAGGGGCGAGGCCAGCCACTCGTCGGTCAGGCGCGCGGGCAGGTGCAGGCCGTGGGCCGCGAGCAGGGCCGCGTCGCGCACGCTCCCGGCGTGCGCGGCGGCGCGGACCGCCGGAGGCTCGCGCGTGGTGCGTAGCGCCTGCGGCGCGGTCGCCTCAGCGTGGTCGCCGGCGCACTCGCGCGCGCGCAGGTAGGAGACGGGCCGGCCCCCGAAGATGTTCTCGGCGTGCTCGGTGCGGCCGCCGCAGGTCGAGGTGTAGAGGGCGTTGATGGGCCGGCCGGCGTGTGTGGCGACGAGGCCGCGCGTCTCGGCGACGGCGCGGTCGGAGAGAGGGTGTTCGGTCGCGCGCCCGCCGTAGACCTGCGAGCGCGCGGTCGGCAGTAAGTCGAAGCCCTGCGCGGCGAAGCGCCCGGCGTTGCTCACGGCGTAGGTGCGCGCGGCCACTGCCTGCGCCTTCAACGCCTCAAGCTCGGGCCAGCCGCCCGGCGACAACTCGTTCGGCACGACGCCGCGCACGTAGTCTTCGAGGCCGACGACGTTGACGACCGTTAGCGTGCCGCGCGGGTTTGCGTAGACCTCGATCCGGCCGCGGTAGGGCTTGCCGCCGTAGGCGACGAAGTCAGTGCCCTCGTCGGCCGGCGCGAAGGTGACGGGGCCGCGCGCGTCGAGCCTCGGCGCCGTCTCGTCCGCGGCGAAGACGGCGGCACCGCGCGTCGGCGACGAGAGACGCGCGGTCAGCCTCACGACCGGCTTCGGCGCAGGCGTCCCGGTCGCGCCGGGCTTCGCCGCCGCCGTCATAGCCGCGCCGTGCTGCGGTGCCGACGTGCCGGCCCTCTGTGTTGTCGCGCCGGCCTTCGGCGACGCCGGCCCGGGCTGGCTCGGCCCGCCGGCCGCGCGCGTGCGGAGGGCGGCCGATTCTGACGGCGCCTCAGCGTCCCTCTCATCATTCGTCAACGGCGGAGGCGGGTAGCCGCGCGGCTCGACGCGCACACGCGCCGACTCGATGAGTGTCGGCCGCTCGCCCTCTGCTTCGACCGAGATGAGGCGGCCGGCGGCCGTGATGACTGCCGTGCGCGCGTCCGTGGCGAGCCCGACGCGCACCGTCGGCTCGCGGCCCGTGAGAGATTCGACGGCCGGCGAGGGCCAACGCGCCCCAGCTTCGGGCGCGCGCGTCGCCTCGTCCGCGGGGCTCCGGTCTTCGCCCGCGAGACTCGTCGTGCCGGCGGCTGGCGTGGGCGGCTCGGGTTCCTGAAAAGGCGTCTCCGCCTCACGTTCGGGCACGTCCGGCACCGGCCGGGCCGGGGGCGGTGTCGTCTGACGCGAGGATGTAGGGACTTCGTCGGCAGGCTGCCGGGTGCGCTCGGTGTTCTCGGGGTTGACGCGGCGGGGGCGCGTCTGGGTCTGGCGCGCGAGCGCCGGCAGATGTGCCTGCGTCAAGGCGCAGAGCAGGAGGAACGCGAGTGCTCTTGTCGTGTGGCGTCGGGGCATCGGCCGGCTTCCCCTCGGGCGCGCGTTTCGGGGAGACGCGCGCTGCCAAAGCTTACAACAAACAGGGCCTCACGCGTCCCACTTTTCGCCGCCGCTCTTTCATGGGGCAGCCGGCCGGAGAGTCTGCGCCGCGGCCTCAACCGAATAAGCGGCCTCAACCGAAAAAGAAGACGCGGGCGAGCCCGACGGCCCCGCCGGCCAGGACGACCCAGAGCACGTCGGCCTTCCAGCGGTAGAGCGCGAGGAATGCCACGGCCCCGAGCGCGACGGCGAACCACTCCGGCCCGGCCGCGAGCCCGCGGGGCCAGACGACAGCCGCGCCGAAGACGAGCGCGAGGTTCAGGATCACGCCCACGACCGCGGCCGTCACACCGGCCAAAGCGCCCGACAGGCCGCGGTGGCCGCGCAGTCGCTCGATGTAGGGCGCGCCCAGGAAGATGAAGACGAAGCACGGGAGGAAGGTGACATAAGTGGTGACGAGCGCCCCGACGACGCCGCTCGCAGCCGGGCCGAGGCCGGGCGCGGGGTTGTTCCAGCCGGCCATGAAGCCGACGAACTGCAAGACCATGATGAGCGGCCCCGGCGTCGTCTCGGCCAGGGCGAGGCCGTCCACGGCCTGCGCGGGCGTCAGCCAGTTGTAGGGGTCGTGCGTGACGGCCTGCGTCACGTAGGCCAGCACGGCGTAGGCGCCCCCGAAGGTGACGAAGGCGGCCTTTGTGAAGAAGAGGTACTCGCCCGCGTGCAGCCCGCCCCACCCGAGCCACGACCCGAGAGCCGCGAGCGGCACGAGCCACAGCACGAGCGCCGTCAGGACGATCCTCGCCTCGCGCCCGCGCGAGGGCAGGGTGTGCTCGGGCGCCGGACCCCGGTCGTCGATGACCGTCGGCAACTCAGCCGCCGGGTCTGCGTCCTCCACGGCGCGCACGCCCGGGGCTTCTGTCGCCCGCGCCCCGCCGCCGTCAACCTCACGCACGCTGCCGTCAGCCTCGCGCCCGCCGCCGTCAGCCTCGCGCCCGTCGCCGTCTGGCCGCGCGCTGTCGCCGTCCGGCCGCGCGCTGTCGCCGGCCGGGCGGCCCGCCTCTCCGCCGACGAAGGCCGCGGGCCAGAAGCGCGTGCCGGCGTAGCCGGCGAGCGCAGCCAGCAGAACAATCAGGGGGAAGGGAACGCTGAGGAAGAAGATCGAGACGAAGGCCGCGGACGCGAGGAGGAAATGTGCGCGGCGCTTGAGCGCGCGGCCGCCGATCTTCAACACGGCCTCGACCACGATGGCGACCACGACGGGCTTAAAGCCCGCGAGCAGGCCCGAGACGAAGGCCGTTTCGCCGTGGGCCGCGTAGACGTAGGAGAGCACCAGCAGTATGAAGATTGAAGGGATGACGAAGAAGGCGCCGGCCACTATGCCGCCCCACGTCCGGTGCATCAGCCAGCCGATGTAGACGGCGAGCTGCTGCGCCTCGGGGCCGGGCAGCATCATGCAGTAGTTGAGGGCGTGCAGGAACCGCTCCTCCGAGAGCCAGCGCCGGCGCTCGACCAGCTCGCGGTGCATGATGGCGATTTGGCCGGCCGGGCCGCCGAAAGAAATCCAGCCGAGCTTGAGCCAGAAGCGGAAAGCCTCGCCGAACGAGACGCGCCGCACGGGCGTTGGCCGCGCGTCACCCGGCCGTGGCGTCGCCTCAATCGGTGTCACCTCAATCGGCATCACGTTCGAGCGCCTCGACGGCCAGCGTGTGGAAGCGTCGCCGGACGGAGTTGATGTTGACGAAGGGCAGCGTGCGGGCGTGCGTACGGTTGGTCAGGAGGATAAAGACGCGCTCGCTGGTCGGGTCTACCCAGCAACTGGTGCCGGTGAAGCCGAGGTGGCCGAAAGAGTCGGGCGGCAGCCGCGGGCCGGCCGTGGATTCGGGCGTGGCCGCGAGCTGCCAGGCGAACGAACGGGCCTCGTCGAGCCCCTCGGTCATGTTCTCGGAAAACAGAGCGCACGTCTCGACCTTCAGCAGCGAAGTGGTGCGCGGCAGGAACTGGAGCGCGAGGCGCAGGGTCTCCTCGGCCGTCGAGAAGAGGCCGGCGTGGCCGGCCGCGCCGCCGAGGAAGTGGGCGTTGCCGTCGTGGACTTCGCCCCAGACCGTGCGCTCGCGCCACCCACGCCCGACCTTCAGGCCGTGTTCGCGCTCGCAGACCTCTCGCTCGTAGGCGTTGCCGCCCGACTCGCACGCGGCCACCTCTGTGCGCAGCGCCTCGGACGGGTTGAAGAAGGTACGAGCCAGTTTGAGCGGCTCGAAGATTTCGCGGCGTGCTAGGTCAGCGAGCCGCGAGCCGGCCACGGCTTGCAGCAGCAGCCCGAGCGTGATGAAGCCGAGGTCGCTGTAAACGACGCGCGTGCCGGCCTCGTAGGCGAGCGGGCCGGCCGCGATGAGGTCGAGCACTTCGTCGCGCCGTCCGAGCAGGTAGAGCGGCAGCCACGCCGGCAGGCCAGAGGTGTGCGTCAGGAGTTGGCGCACGGTCAGGTGCCGCTTGTCTTCGCGGTCGAAGGCGGGCAGGTAGGCGGCGACGGGGGCGTCAGGTTCGACGAGGCCGCGCTCGACGAACGAGGCCGCGAGCAGGCCGGTCACGAGCGGCTTGGTCAGCGAGGCCAGGTCGTAGATGACCGTGAGTGCGGCCGGCCGCCTCTCGGGCTCGCGCACGGCCTCGCCCAGTGCGCCGACGTAGCGGACGCGGCCGGCCTCGGCGACGAGGTAGACGGCCGAAGGGAAGTCGCCGGCCCCGATGCGGTCGGCGAGAAGCGCCGAGACGGCGGGCTCGGCGCGTGGCGTGGCGAGGGGCGTCATGCTGCTTAGAGTTTCGGCTCAGCCTGCTCGCGTGGCTAGAACTGCAAGTTCATCCCGGCCAGGCGCGGGTGGCGGCGGATGCTTTCGAGTAGACGCTGGGCGAGGTCGAGCGCCTGCCGCCCTTCCTCGCCGGTGACGGGCGCGGGCCTCCCCTCGCGCGCGGCTTCGAGGAACAGCTCGATCTCGGCGCGGAGCGGTTCCACGTCCACGATGTCGAGGTTGCGCACCTGCACGCCGGGCCAAGAGCCTGTGGCCGAGGGCGGCGCGAGGCTGCTGACGGTGGCGTGGCGCGCGGCGTAGTCTACGGCCACGTAGTCGTGCGGCTGAAAGAAGCGCATCTTGCGAATCTTCTCGGTGCCGACGCGCGAGGCGGTGATGTTGGCGACCGCGCCGTTGGCGAACTCTATGCGGGCGTTGGCGGCGTCCACGCGGTTGGTCAGGACGGGGATGCCGACGGCGTGGACCGCCGTGGCCGCGACCTCGCGGCCGACGAGCCACTGCACGATGTCGAGGTCGTGGATCATCAGGTCGAGCACAACGTCGATGTCGAGCGAGCGGGCCGTGAACTGCCCGACGCGGTGAATCTCGAAGTAGACCGGGTCTTTGACGTGGGGCCTGAGGGCCAGGAGCGCCGGGTTGAAGCGTTCGAGGTGGCCGACCATCAGCGTGGCGCCGCCGCGGCGTGCCGCCTCGATCATTTGGTCGGCCTCTTCGAGCGTGCGCGAGATGGGCTTCTCGACGAGGACGTGGACGCCGGCCGCGAGCAGCTCGCAGGCGATTTCGGCGTGCGACTCGGTCGGGGTGGCGAGGCTGACGGCGTCCACGCGGCCGACGAGCGAGCGCCAGTCTGTCGTCCACTCGCAGCCCCGTTCGGCCGCCGCCTCGCGGGCCGCGCGCTCGTCGCGGTCGCAGGCGGCGACGAAGGTTGATTTGCCCTCGGCGGCCAGCGCGGCGTGGACGCGCGCGTGCTGCCTGCCGAGGTGTCCGACGCCGACGACGGCGGTGCGTAGTCTCATCAATCTCTCCGACCAAAGGGGCCGCCGGCGCGTGACGGGCCGGCGGCCCTGATGCTGCGGCGCGTCGTCCGGCGCGGGTTGATGCGCGGCGCGCCCGTGGTTGATACTCGTCGGGATTTAATTCCTGCGTGCCGGCCTGACAAAGACGAACTGCGGGGCCGAAGTGCGGGGCGCCGACGCCATTTTTCGGAGACTATACTTGCAACGTTTCATGTCTGCCAAGCGTGGGTGGCTGGTGGTGCTGGCCGCCACCGCCCTCGTCTATTTCTTTCACCTCGGCTCGTTCCCGCTGCTCGGACCCGACGAGCCGCGCTACGCGCAGGTGGCGCGCGAGATGCTCGACCGCGGCGACTGGGTGACGCCCACCCTCGGCGGCCAGCCGTGGTTCGAGAAGCCCGCGCTGCTCTACTGGCTGATGACGGCGTTCTACGCCCTCTTCGGCGTGTCGGAGTTCACGGCGCGGGCGGGCTCGGCGCTCTGTGGGCTGTCGTCAATCGCGCTGGTCGGGTGGGCTGCGGCGCGGGCCGAGCACGAGTCGGGGATGCGCCTGCGCGGACTCGGCCTCGCCTGCGCCGTCGTGACGGCCTCGTGCGCCGGCCTCGTCGTCTTCTCGCACGCGGCCACCTTCGACATCGTCCTGACGGCCACGGTGACGGCGGCGCTCGCCTGCTTCTACGCCTCGGAGGTCGAGCGCGACGAGGCGGGGCGCCGGCTGATGCTCGCGGGCTTCTACGCGGCAGTCGGGGCGTCGCTGCTGGCGAAGGGGCTGGCGGGGCTGGTCATCCCGGCGGGCGTCGTCGTCTTTTATCACCTCCTGAGGCGGCGCTTCCCGAACCCCCTCAGGCTCGGCGCGTGGTGGGGCGTGCTCCTGACGGCGGCCGTGGCTGCCCTGTGGTACGCGCCCGTCATGCTGCGGCACGGCCGGGAGTTCTTCGACGCCTTCATCCTCCAGCACCACTTCGCGCGCTACCTCTCGAACAAGTACGCGCACCCGCAGCCCTTCTGGTTCTACGCGCCCATCACGCTGATGCTGGCGCTGCCGTGGACTGTCTTCTTCGCGCGCGGGCTGTGGGCTGCGCGCGGGGTGAACTGGCACGCCGACGACGCCGAGACGAAGCTGCGGGCGCTGGCCGTCGCCTGGGTGCTGGTGCCGGTGGCCTTTTTCTCGCTGTCCGGGTCGAAGCTGCCGGGTTACGTGCTGCCGGGGTTGCCGGGGGCGCTCTTGCTGGCGGGCTGGGTCGTCCTGAAGTACCTGCGCGGCGAGGGCGAGCTGTGGACGATGAGGCTGACGGGCGTGCTCGCGCTGCTTTTGTTCGCCGCCGGGGCCGTCTACGCGGCGACGCAGTTCGGGTGGGCGCCCGGGGGCGCGGGGGCGGCGCCGGTGGCAATGTTGTCGTTGGGCTGCGTGGCGGCGGCGGTGGCGCCCTCGGGCGTGGCGGCGGTGGTCGCGCTCTTTTCGGCGCGGAGGCGCTGGCTCGCTTTCGTGACAATCGCGGGAGCGACGCTGCTGACGGTCGTGCTCGTGGCCGCCTGCGCGCTCGAAGGGGCCGCGCGGGCCGAGACGCTGGCGCCACTGTTGGCCGAGGCCGAGCGAGAAGGACACGGGCGGCTGCGCGTGCTCCACATGATGACGCCGGAACGCTCGTCGCAGTTCTACGCGGCCGGGCGTGTGGACTACGACGAGGGTGGCGACCTGCGCCTCCTGATCGGGTCTAACGAGATGGCGGCGGCGGTGGCGGCGGCGGGCGGCGAGGCTTTGGTCATAGTCCCGCCCGAGTACGACTACAAGGTGCCGGACGCGGAGGGCGTCGAGTGGCGCCGGCTCGGCGACAACGGCGCCTCGGTCCTCTTCCACGTCCGCACGGCCGGAGCGCGACGAGACGAACCGTGAGGTGGGACAGGGGAATGGGGTCGGCGAAGGCGGGGCAGTCGGTCGTGGGCCGTCTGACTGTCAGCGGTCGGCGCGCAGGGCCGCGTCAACGAATTCGATGACGCGGCGGTCGTAGGTCTCGCCCTGCTCGGGCGTGACCGAGGCGGCTGAGAGGCCGGAGACAGGCAGGTCGGTCTGCGGGGTGACCTGCGCGGTCGGCGGGAAGCAGGCGGCGAGCTGTGCGGTCTGGCTTTTTGCGGCGCCCGAGCCTTCGCCCGCCAGCAGCAGCACTCGCGCGCCGCGCACCGACGCGGCCAGCTCACAGGCGGCTCGGTTGTCGTAGCCGCCGGCGTAGTAGGCACGCACGCCGACGCGCGCGAGCAGGCGGAAGAGCGAGGCGTCGAAGCCCGATGCCGTGGCGACGGCGCTGCCCAGAACCTCGTCAGGCGAGGCCGGCACGGAGTCGAGCGCGAGTGCCTTCACGTTCGGCTCGGACGCGGCCGCCGCCAGCGCCGCATAGGCCCCGAGCCCGACCCCGTAGAAGCCCACCGAACCGCCCACCAGCGGCCCGCCCTGTTTCGACTTCAGGGTGCGCAGAAACTCCAGGGCCGCCAGCAGGTCTTCGCCCTCGGTCTCGCCGAGGCCCGAGCGGCCGACCGGCGGGTTCTCGCCGTGCCCGCGAAGGTCGGGCAGCAGCACAGTCATGTTGGTCGCCTCGTTGACCTTGACACCGAGGTTGAGCAGCCAGGACCGGTCGGCACCGTAGTGGTGGAGCAGCAGGAGGGCGGGCGCACCCTCGTCGCCGCGCAGGAGCCAGCCGCGGGCGGTCGTGCCGTCGCGGTTGGTCCAGTTCTCCTCGGCCGCGCGCAGGCCGCGGTCGCTGAGCTGCGCGAACTTCTCGGGCGTGACGAGGTAGGGTTTGCGCGGCGGGCTGGTGGCTCCGACGACGAGCCAGGCGGCGAGGCCGGCGAGCGCGGCCACGCCGACCAGGAGGATCGGCAGCAGCGCCGTCAGCAATTTTCTCCCCGCCCGTCGTCTCGTCGGCATGTGTGGTTGTTCGTCGTCGGCCGCCCCGTGGGTGGCCAGTCAGCGGGTCTCGCCGGAGAGGCGGCGCGCCTCGCCGAACTCCTCCGGCGTGTTGACGTTCCTGAAGAAGTCGGCCGCGCCCGGCAGGTCCGCGACCTCGTCGAACCTAACGAGCCGCGCCCGCACCGCGCCGAGCAGCATCCGCGGCCTCAACTCGCCCGCCTCGATCAGCCCCTCGACGGTCGCCGCGCAGGCCCGCGCCGAGTAGAGCGCGCAGAGCGGCTGCACCCGCCCGTCGGGCTGCACGGGCGCTATCGCGTCGAAGCCCGGCCCGCGGAAGGAAGCGAGACGCGCGAGCAGCCCGGAAGTAACGAACGGCAGGTCGCAGGCGAGCACCAGCGCCCACGGCGCGCGGCAACTCCTGAGGGCCGCGTGGAGGCCGCCTGCGGCGCCGAGGCCGGCGTAAACGTCACGCACCAGCGGCAGCCCGTGGCGCCGCGCGTCGTCGCGGGCGCTGACGAGGCTCGTGCGCGCGACGACGGACCCGAGCGCCGAGGCGGCGCGCCCGACCAGGCTCTCGCCGCCGAGCCGGAGGGCGGCCTTGTCCGTGCCCATCCGGCTCGAAGCCCCGCCCGCCAGAATAAAGCCCTCGATTTCAGGCACGGGCCTCTGCGTGTTTCGCCGCCTCCGCGCCCGCCGCTGCCGGGTGCGGCGCGCCCGTGCGGGCCTCGCGGGCGCCGGCGTGGGTGGACTGGTCGCGTTGGGGCGAGAGGGTGGCGGTCCTGTTCGACGCTTCCGGCATCTCAGTTGTCCGTGCGCGCGCAACTTAACACGCGCGCGAACCCCGCGGCAAGACGTTAGGGCGGCGGGTGAGCCCATAAGCCCTTCTGCCCGTAAGCCCAAGCAACTTTTGACGTTCGGGTGACATCTCTGCTGCGCCGTTATGTAGCTTGACCACCTCCGAAAGGCGCGGTTATAGTCGCGACGACAAAGCCCGCGACGGCCTTCCACGCGGAGCTTCGGGCCGGCTACAGCCGGAAATGCGTGGCCGTCCCCGAACGCGCCCCCTGTCTCAATTTCCAGAGGTAACCAGATGAAGAAGTTGTTCGCCGTCGTGACGCTCGCGCTCGCCCTCGGTGCGCCCGCTTTCGCGCAGCAGCCGGTCTCTGCGGCCGGCCCGAAGCCCGCCTCGTTCTTCCCGCTCGAAGAGGTCAGGCCGGGCATGAAGGGCGTGGCGCGGACGGTCTTTTCGGGGAGCGAGACCGAGGAGTTCGGCGTCGAGGTGCTGGGCGTTATGCCGGGTTACCCGCAACCGCGCAACTCGATCATCATCGCCAGACTCTCGGGGGCAAACGTCGAGCGCACGAGCGTCTTCGCCGGCATGTCGGGCTCGCCCGTCTTCATCGACGGCAAGCTCGTGGGGGCCATCGCCTACGCCTTCCCGTTCGCCAAGGAGCCCATCGCCGGCATCACGCCGATCCGGCAGATGATCGACATCTTCGAGCGCGGCCGCACGCAGAGCGAGACCGGCGAGCGCGACCCGCTCGGCTTCCGCCGCGAGCCGCGCGCCGTCTCCTTCTCCGAATTGAGCGGGCTCGACTGGCAGCCGCGCCTCCCGCAACGGCAGGCCACCTCAGCCACCTTCATGGCCGCGGCCTCGGGCGGCTCGCCCTTAAACGGTCTCGTCGGCCAGCAGCTCGCGCCCATCTCGACGCCCGTGGTTTTCAGCGGCTTCACGCCGCAGGCCCTCCAGCAGTTCGGGCCGCAGCTCCAGTCGAACGGACTGCTGCCCCTGGCCGGCGCGGGCGGCTCCTCCCCCATCACGCCGCTCGGCCCCGTCACCGAGAAGACGCTCGCGCCGGGCACCTCGGTCAGCGTGCAGCTCATCCGCGGCGACTACTCGGTCGCGGCCTCGGGCACCGTCACCCACCGCGACGGCGACCGCATCTACGCCTTCGGCCACCCGTTCCTGAGCCTCGGCTCCTCCGACATGCCGATGTCCGAGTCGTCGGTCGTCACGGTCATCCCGAACGCGCTCAACTCGTTCAAGCTGGCAGTGCCGGGCCGGATGGTCGGCGCGATGTCGCAGGACCGCGCCACGGGCATCTACGGACAGCTCCGGCAGGAGCCGAAGATGATCCCGGTCACGGTCAACCTCCACACGAGCCGCGACCGCGTCGAGACCTATCGCTACGAGGTAGCGACCGACGAGTTTTTGACCCCGCTCCTGCTGAACATGACCATCTACAGCACGCTCACTTCGAGCGAGCGGAGCCTCGGCGACTCGACCGTCAGCGTGCGCGGCACCATCGGCGTGCGCGGCCACGAGCAGATCAAAATCGAGCGGCGCTTTTCGATGGCGAACGCCGGCATCGCGGCGGCCGGGTCGGTTGCGGCGCCGGTCGGCGCGCTCCTGTCGAGCGGCTTCGACGGCGTGGAACTCGGGCCGATCACGCTCGACATCGCGGCCTCTGACGTGCGCCGCTCGGCCACGCTCGACCGCATTGCCCTCGACCGCACAGAGGCGCGGCCCGGCGAGACCTTCGAGGTCCAGGCTTTCGTCCGGACCGAGTCGGGCCGGACCTTCGTGCAGCGCATCCCGGTTCGCATCCCGCAGGACGTGCCGCCGGGCCAACTCGTGCTCTTCGTCGGCGACGGCGGGGCCTTGCAGCAGACGGCGGCATCACAGTCCATCGTCCCGCAGGACCTCTCGCAACTCGTCGGCGCCATCAACCGCATCAAGAAGAACGACCGGCTCTACGTCAGGCTCTACCGCATCACGAGCGGCGCCGTCATCGGCACCGACGAGATGCCGAACCTGCCGCCCTCCTTCGTCGCCACGCTCAACAGCGACCGCGCCGCCGGAGGCTTCACGCCCACTGCACTCTCGCCCGTGGACGAGAAGGAACTGCCGCCGGCCGATTACGTCATCACGGGCCAGCAGCTCATCGGCATCAACATCGTCCGCTGAGCGCGGGCCGCGCGAGCGGGAAAGACTAAAGGGGTCGAGGCTGTTCAGAGTCTCGACCCCTTTAGTCTTTCCCGACCGGCAATGCGGCCTGGCTTTCGTGCGCCGACTGCGACGCGCGACTGACGACGAAAAGAAACCTCTTCTCCGAGCCGGCAAGACGTACCGCTTCGCCGGCGAGGCCGGCGCGCGAGATTGACTCGCCCAGTGATTCGCCGCCGAAGAGCAGCAGCGTCGGGACGTTCGAGGCCCACGAGGCGATGGAAGGCACCAGCTCCGTGAAGCGTTCGACGGCGCGGCAGGTGAGCGCGTCGGCCGCGGGCGGCGCCAAGCCCTGAAAGCGTTCGGCGACCACCTCCATCCGCCCGCGCAGGCCGAGCGCCGAGGCGGCCTCGCGCAGGAAGACGGCCTTCCGGCGCGACGATTCGACGAGCGTGGCGCGCAGGTCCGGCCGGGCGACGAGGCAGGGGAGGGCGGGCAGCCCCGCGCCGGAGCCCACGTCCACGAACGAGGCGCCTTGCGCGAGGTAGGGCAGGGCGGCCAGAGATTCGAGGGCGTGGCGGGAGGCGAACTCGGCGGGCGTGCAGGGCGCGACGAGGTGCAGTCGCGGATTCCAGGCCGAGACCAGCCGGAAGTACTCGCCGAGCAGAGCGCACGCGCCGCCGTCGAGCGCGAGGCCGCGGTCGGCCGCGCCCCGCCGCAGCTCTTTGTCAAACTCGTCCGGTGGTGATAGGTTTCGTTCGGCCATCTCCTGAACGAAGCGCGAACCGAAGATTAGAGGATGTCTGCGACCACACAGACCGGCACGCCCGACCGCGTTGCCCTCGCCGAAGAGCACGAGCGCCTGGGCGCGGCCGTCACGCGCATCGTCGCCGACTACGCGCGCAAACTCGGCGAGGGGCGCGTCTGCTCTGAGGCCGGCCCCGCCGAACTCGCGCGCCTCTTCGACGAGCCGCTGCCCGCGGACGGCTCGGCCGACGAGGAGCTTCTGGCGCGGTTCACGGCCGACGTGCTGCCGCACGCCATGAACATCCCCGACCCGCGCTACTTCGGCCTTTTCAACCCGACGCCGCTCGCCGTCGCCGTCTGGGCCGACGCGCTGGCCTCGGCCGTCAATCAGAACGGCGCGGTCTGGCGCAACTCGCCGTCGGCGAGCGCCGTCGAGGACAGGGTCGTCCGCTGGCTCTGTCAGCTCGTCGGCTACGGCCCCGACAGCTTCGGCACGCTGACGAGCGGTGGGTCGGAGGCGAACATGCTCGCCCTCAAGTGTGCCCGCGACCGCGCGGCCCGCGGCGCACGCGACCGCGGACTGCGCGACGCCGAGGCCCGCGGCCGCCTCACCGTCTACGCCTCCGAGCAGTCGCACTACTCAATCGCCAAGAGCCTCGACATCATCGGGCTCGGCCGCGACTCACTGCGCAAGATCGAGACCGACGAACGCTTCCACATTCGCACGGACCTGCTGCGCGGGGCAATCGCCGCAGACCTCGCCGCCGGCCACACGCCCGTCTGCGTGGCCGGCGCGGCCGGCGCCACCTCGACGGGCGTCGTGGACCCGCTCGAAGAGCTGGCCGACATCGCGCGCGAGCACGGGCTCTGGTTCCACGTTGACGCTGCCTACGGCGGCGCGCTCGCCTTCTCCGAGGAGCACCGCGCGCGCCTCAGCGGCATCGAGCGCGCAGACTCCGTCACCGTTGACCCGCACAAGTGGATGTTCGTGCCCTTCGCATGCGGCGGCCTGCTCGTGCGCGAAGGCAAGTCCGTCCTGCGCGAGGCTTTCGACATCACGGCCGAGTACATGAACGAGGACCGCGGCGGCTCGGACGTGGAGTTCGACTTCCTGCGCTACGGCCAGCTCGGCACGCGGCGCTTCAACGCCTTGAAAATCTGGATGGCGCTCAAGCGGCTCGGCGTCCGCGGCTACGCCGAGATCGTCGAGCGGCAGATCGAGCTCACGCGCCACCTCGCCCGGCGCCTCGCCGAGACTCCCGGCTTCGTCCTCGTCGGCGAGGTCGAGACGGCGCTCTGCTGCGCGCGCTTCGAGCCGGACGAGTGCCGCGGCCGCTCCGACGTAGAGCTCGACGACTTGCAGCGCGCTCTACAGCAGCGGGTCGAGCGCGGCGGCGAGGCGTGGTTCGCCACCACCATCCTGAAGGGGCGGCGGGCCTTGCGCTTCAACGTCAACAGCTTCCTCACCGAAAGGCGCCACGTCGACGATCTGGTAGAATTGCTCCGCCGCGAGGGGCGGCTCCTACTCGACGAGCGGAGGGTACAGGAGAGATGAAGTCTGACAGGTTTTTAGTGTCGGCCCGGTCCTTTGTGACGGCGCTCGCGCTCGCGGCCGTCGCGTTGCCGGCGGCCGTGGAGGTGAGCGCCCAGGGCGGCGCGAGGCGAAATGCCGCGAAGCGGCCGGCTGGCGCGAAGAAGGCGGCGGGCACGGCAGCCACGCCTCGTCCGGCATCCACGCCTCGTCCGGCGACGGCGAATCAGGCGCAGGCCGGGGCGGCGGGGCACGACTCGGCGCGGGAACTGCGGTCGCTCCCGTCGCTCGGCTCGCGGGCAGACTTCGACAAGCTGGCGCGCGTCTTCGCCGATCAGCCCTTCGCGCTGCCGCACGTCATGTTCGTTATAGATCGCAAGGACGCGAACAGGGTCTATTACGTCAACTCGAAGCGCTACCGCTTCCACAAGGATTTCGTCAACGGCACCTATCTTTCGCTCGAACGCGGGCAGGAGTTCTTCGAGAACAACTACCTCAAGCCGAACCGCCGCTTCGTCCTCGGCACGCTGGCCTACCAGGCCCCGGTCCGCCGCTGGACCTTCGAGTTCTGGGAGGGCGACCTGGCCGCGGCCGACATCATCAAGCTCGCCTCCGAGCGCATCAGCGCCACCTTCTTCGAGCCCGTCGCCTACAAGCCCAACTCGCTCCGGCAGGAGGAGGCTTCGGCCGCCCTGCCCGGCCTCGACCGCGTGCTTCAGAGCGAGATCACGCAGGGGCAGGAATACCAGGCGCTCAACGTGGCGAAGGGCCTCGGCCGCATCCACGTCATCGAGAAGCTCGACGAGACGGTCGAGATCGGGTTCAACGAGATACTGGTGTTGAGCGAGGTGCCGATCAGCCTGCCGCCGGTGGCGGGCGTCATCGTCTCGAAGCCCTCGACGCCGCTCTCTCACGTCAACCTGCTGACCAAGGGCTGGGGCGTGCCGAACGCCTACATCAAGAACGCCCACGAGCTGCTGAAGGAGTACGACGGCTGGTGGGTCGAGTTCGAGGCGCTGCCCGACCGCTACACCATCAAGCGCGCCGACAACAGCCGGCTCGAAGAGTACCAGCGTCAGCTCAAGGCGCGGACCGACCTGATGCGGCCGCGGGCGAACCTCGCCGAGTCGCGCCTGCTCGATTTGCGCTTGCAGCGGGCGCGGATGGCCGACGCTTACGGCGCCAAGTCGGCCAACCTCGGCGAGGTGTTGCGCGCGCGCATCCCCGGCGTGACGGTGCCCGGCGGCTTCACCATCCCCGTGCGCTACTACGACGAGTTCATGAAGGAGAACGGGCTCGACGAGGCCGTTCTCTCGATGATGGAAGACCAGCGCTTCGTCCACGACCCGCCCTACCGGCGCGAGCGTTTGAAGGAGATGCGCGAGCGCATCGCGGCCGCGAAGGTGGGCGACAAGCTGCGCGAGGCGGTGCTCAGGAAGGTGCGGGCCGAGTACCCGGGCAAGGGCCTGTTCGTCCGCAGCTCGTCGAACGTCGAAGACCTGCCGAACTTCAGCGGCGCCGGCCTCTACGACACTGTCGCCAACGTCCGCGAGGATGAGAAGCTCGTCGCCGCGATCAAGCAGGTCTGGGCCTCGCTCTGGAACTTCGCGGCCTACGAGGCGCGCGAGCGCGCGGGCGTTGACCACACGCTGTCGATGATGGCCGTCCTCGTCCAGGAGGGCGTCAACGCCGACAGCGCCGGCGTGCTGATTACGGCCGACCCCTTCGACCGCGACAACCGCGGCGCCGTCTACATCAGCGCCAAGCGCGGCCTCGGCATCAAGGTGGTCGAGGGCAGGCGCATCCCCGAGCAGCTCATCTTCCTGCCGCAGTCGAACTCGGTTAAGGTGCTGACCCGCTCGGACGAAGACAGCCTGCTCACCTTCGACGAGGCGGGCGGCGTCCGCGAGGTGCCGATTGACGGGGGCCGTGCCGTGCTCACCGACGACATGGTGCGGCGACTCGCCCGCGCCGGCACGCAGATCAGGCGCCTCTTCGGCGGGCGCGAACAGGACATCGAGTGGCTCTACCTGGGCGGCCGGCTCTACATCGTCCAGTCGCGTCCCTACGTGCAGGGCGGCTGAAGCCGGCCGGACCGGAGAACCGAATGAAGAGACTGACGGCGACACTGGCCTGCCTCGCGCTGCTCTCGGCCGTGGCCTGCGGCGGCGACAGGGGCGGCGAGGCAGGTAGGGATGCGGCGGGCACTTCTGTGAACCGCGCGGGCGCGAAAGACCCCGGCCGGCTCGACGCGGCTATTCGAGACCTCGAACGCCAGGTGGAGCGCAACCCGGCCGACAACGACTCGCGCGAAGAGCTGTCGGCCGCCTACGTCCGGCGCGGCGACGCGCGGCGCGAGGCGCAACAACTCCCCGCCGCGCTCGAAGACTACCGCCAAGCGCTCAGGTTCAACCCCGACAACGAGGAGGCGCAGCGCCAGAGCGTCGAGCTGTCGCCGCTCGTCGAGGGCGAGGCGTCGCCCGGCGAGTTCGGCGAGCCGGCCCCGCTGCCCATCTCCCCCAACGTCATCGGCGAGGAGCCTCCACCAAGCCCGACGCCTCAAAAGCAGTGAATGGTGAAAGGGAGTTTTTAGTTTTCAGTTTTTAGCCGGCAGTTATCAGTATTCGGCGCTCGACCGCTCAACACTAAAAACTAAGAACTACAAACTACAAACTAAAAACTGTATACCTCCATTCACCATTCACGACAGATATGCTCATTATTCCGGCCATCGATTTGAGGGAGGGGCGGTGCGTGCGGCTGACGCAGGGGCGCCGGCAGGAAGTCAAAGTCTACGACGGCGACCCCGTAGAGATCGCGCGGAGGTTCGAGGACTCGGGCGCGCGGATGGTCCACGTCGTTGACCTCGACGGGGCGTTTGCCGACGCCAACTCCACCAACCGCAAGGTGGTGCGCCGCATCATCCGCGCGGCGAGCATCCCGGTCCAGTTCGGCGGCGGCCTGCGTAGCGTCTCCGACGTGCAGCAGATGATCGAGTTCGGCGCCGCCCAGGTCGTCATCGGCACGCTCGCCGCCGAGAGCCCCGAAACGCTCGAAAGCTTCGTCCAGCTCTTCGGGTTCCGCATCTGCGTCGGCATCGACGCCCGCCGCGGTCAGGTCGTCACGCACGGGTGGGAGAAGGAAGGGCAGATCGGCGCGCTCGAACTCGCCCGCCGCGTGGCCGACGCTGGCGTGGACCGCATCGTCTACACGGACGTTTCGCGCGACGGCACGCTCTCGGGCGTCAACCTCGAACAGACCTGCACCGTGGCGCGCGAGTCGGGCCTGCGGGTGACGGCCTCGGGCGGCGTCTCTTCGCTCGCAGACATCGAGCAGCTCAAGACCATCCGGCAGTGCGGAGTAGATTCGGTCATCGTCGGCAAGGCCCTCTACGAGGGCCGCTTCACCTTGCAGGAGGCACTGAAAGCGGCATGAGCACGGAGGCTGCGGCGAACGTCTTCGCCCCGAACATTCTGGCCGGCAAGGTCGCCCTCGTCACAGGGGGCGGCACCGGCATCACCGGAGGCGTGGCCCGCGCGCTGGCCGAGGCAGGCGCCCGCGTCGCCCTCGTCAGCCGCAAGCTCGAAAAC
Source organism: Pyrinomonadaceae bacterium (assembly GCA_035645715.1). Lineage (GTDB taxonomy): Bacteria > Acidobacteriota > Blastocatellia > Pyrinomonadales > Pyrinomonadaceae > QHXN01. The sequence continues at coordinate 103,981 of DASQMB010000033.1, read as the reverse complement.
CTCGAACCGGCCGCCGCGCGCATCAACGAAGCCGGCGGCGAGGCCGTGGCCGTCGCGGCCGACGTGCGCGATTACGCGCAGGTCGAGCGCGCCGTCGCGGCCACGGTCGAGCGGTTCGGCCGGCTCGACATCGTCGTCAACGGCGCGGCCGGCAACTTCCTCTGCCCGGCCGCGGAGCTGTCGCCGAACGGCTTCGGCACCGTCGTCGACATCGACCTCAAGGGCACCTTCAACGTCTGCCGCGCCGCGTTCGAGGAGTTGAAGGAGCGGCGCGGCCACGTCCTGAACATCAGCGCCACACTCCACTACCTCGGGACTCCGTACCAGCTCCACGTCTCCGCGGCAAAGGCGGGCGTGGATGCGCTCACACGCAACCTCGCCGTCGAGTGGGGTCGCTACGGCATCCGCTCGAACGCCATCGCGCCCGGCCCCATCGAGGACACGGAGGGGATGCGGCGGCTCGTCCCGCCCGAGGTCAGGGAGCGGTTGAAGAAGAACATCCCGCTCGGCCGCTTCGGTCTCGTCCGCGACATAGAGCATTGCGCAGTCTTCCTCTGCTCCGACGCCGCCGGCTTCATCAGCGGGGCCGTCATCGTCGTGGACGGCGGCCACTGGCTGGCCTCGAACCGCCTCGTCGGATGACGCTGCCGGCCCCTTTTTTGCCCCCTTTTTGCCCCCTTCTTCGCACCTGAATTTTGCCCCTGACGTTCGACTCTGACTCTGTCGCCATGATCGGACTTCATCCCGCCACCTTCGAGGAGTTCGAGCGCGAGACCGAGCGCGGCAACGTCGTCCCCGTGGTGCGCTCGGTCCTCGCGGACTTGCAGACGCCGGTCGGCGCGTTCCTGCGCGTGGGCGGCGCGTCGCGCCACGCCTTCCTGCTCGAATCCGTCGAAGGCGGCGAGCGGCTGGCGCGCTACTCATTCCTCGGCGCCGACCCGGAGCTGATTCTGCGCGGGCGCGGCGACTCCACCGCCGTCACGCGCGGCGCGGTCGGGACGGCCGAGATCGTGGGTGTCCGCGCGGTCGATTACCTGCGCGAGTACTTCAGGGGCCGGCGGCTGGCCCGGCGGCCCGGCCTGGCCCCGATGGCCGGGGGCGCGGTCGGCTTCCTCGCTTACGACGCGGCACGCTGGTTCGAGCCCGCGCTCGAAGCCGACCTCGGCGCCCGCGCCGCCGGGCACGACGACGCGCTCTTCATGCTCTTCCGTACAGTGCTGGCCTTCGACCGCGTGCGCCAGCGAATCGAGATCGCCTCGGTCGTGATGACGGACGAGGCGGGCGGTAGCCGCGAGCGCCTGCGCGGGCTGTACGCGTCGGCCGTCGAGGAGACGGCCCGAGTCGAACGACTGCTCGAAGGCGCGCTCCCGGCCGCGGCCCTCGCGGGGGGGGCGGCGAAGGCTCGCGGCCCGGCGCGGTCGCCCGGCTCGTCGGCCGTGGCGGTCGCGGGCGAGGGGGCGGGCGAAGAGACGCGCGGGGAAGAGGGCGGCGTCACGGGCGGCGAGGCGGGCGAAGGGATCGTGGGCGGCTTCACCTCCAACTGGTCGCGGCGCGGTTTCGAGGAGGCGGTCGCGGAGGTTAAGGAGCGGATCGCCGCGGGCGACTGTTATCAGGTCGTGCTCTCGCAGCGCTTCTCGAAGGAGGTGGGCGCATCGCCCCTCCAGATTTACCGCGCGCTGCGCGCCACGAACCCATCGCCCTACATGTACTTCCTCAAGCTCGGCGGCGAGGCCATCGTCGGCGCCTCGCCCGAGATGCTGGTCCGTTGCCGCGGGCAGCGCCTCGACTACCGCCCCATCGCCGGCACGCGCCGGCGCGGCGCGACCGAGACCGAAGACTGGCTGCTCGGCGAGGAGTTGCGCGCCGACGAGAAGGAGGTGGCCGAGCACGTCATGCTGGTGGACCTCGGCCGCAACGACCTCGGCCGCGTCTCAGACTTCGGCTCGGTCGAGGTCGGCGAGCTGATGTCGGTCGAGAAGTACTCGCACGTCCAGCACCTCGTCACGCACCTGCGCGGGCGCCTGCGCGACGGCCTCGACCGCTTCGACGCCCTAGCCGCCTGCTTCCCGGCCGGCACCGTCTCGGGCGCCCCGAAGGTCAGCGCCATGCGGACCATCGCCGAGCTTGAGCCGGACGCGCGCGGCGTCTACGCCGGCTCAATCCTCTACGCCGACTACGCCGGCAACCTCGACTCGTGCATCGCCATCCGCACGTTGCACCTGCGCGGGGGGCGAGCCGAGGTGCAGGCCGGGGCGGGCGTCGTCGCCGACTCCGTGCCCGAGCGCGAATACGAGGAGACCGTCAACAAGGCCCGCGCCCTGTTGAGCGCGGTCGAGATGGCCGAGAGGGGCTTATGAGAAGGCGGACCAGACTCGTGAGAAGACGGACCCGACTCGCTTTCGCGCTCGCCGCGTTCGCTCTCTGCCTCGCAGGGCTCGTGCCAGCCTGCGGCGGCGGGCGCGAGCGCTTTCCCGAGGGGCAGCGGCTCGACGCCGACGCCGCGCGGCGCGAGCTGTTTTTGCGCGGCCTCACCTACAACAGGGAGACCTTTCTCGCCGAGGCCAACGAGGGCGACGCCACCTCGCTCAAGCTCTTCGTCTGGGCCGGCATGAGCCCCGACACGCGCGACGAGAAGACCGACACGGCCTTGATCGTCGCAGCCCGCCGCGGCCACGCCGCCGCCGCGCGCTCCCTCCTCGAAAACGGGGCCGACCCGAACGCCCGCGGCGAACGCGCCCACACGGCCCTGATGCGGGCTGCGCTGGCCGGCTCGGCCGACGCGGTGCGCGCGCTGCTGGAAGGCGGCGCCGACCCGAACGCCAAACTCGAAGACGGGACGACGGCCATCATGTACGCCGTCAACTCGGGTCAGGCGGCGATGGTCGAAGACCTTATCCGCGCCGGCGCAGACGTGAAGGCCCGCGACCGCACGGCCGGCACCGTCCTCATGTGGGCGGCCTTCTACGGCCACCCGGAGATCGCCGCCCGCCTGATCGACGCCGGCGCCGACCCCGACGCCACCGACGAGACCGGCACCACGCCGCTGATGACCGCCGCCATTCGGGGCAATGCCGAAATGGTTCGCTTCCTGCTCGCGCGCGGCGCCGACCCGAACCTTCGTGACCAAAAGGAGCGCAAGACCGCCCTCCAGTATGCCGCCGAGAAGGACCGCGCCGAGATCGTCGAACTTATCAGGGAAGCCGCGGCCGGCAGGCCCCCCGCGGCGACGCGTTGAGGCCGGCAGGCTTGGGCCGCCGCCCGCGCCCCGTGTAAACTCGGCCCGATGTCGCTGCTCGTCATAGACAACTACGATTCGTTCACCTACAACCTCGTCCAGTACTTCGGCGAGTTGGGCGCCGACCTCGTCGTCAGGCGCAACGACGAGGTGACGGTCTCGGAGATTGAAGACGACATCCGGCCCGAGCGCATCGTCATTTCGCCGGGGCCGGGCACGCCCGACGAGGCGGGCGTATCGCTGGCCGTCGTCGAGCACTTCGCGGGGCGCGTGCCGCTGCTCGGCGTCTGCCTCGGCCACCAGGCCATCGGGCAGGTCTACGGCGGAAAGGTGGTGCGCGGCCCCTCGCCGGTCCACGGTAAGCCCGCCGAAATCTGCCACGACGGCCGCACCATCTTCGACGGCCTCGAATACGGCTTCCGCGCCGGCCGTTACCACTCGCTCGTCGTCGAGCGCGAAACACTGCCCGCCTGCCTCGAAGTCTCGGCCACGACCCCCGACGGCCTCGTGATGGGACTGCGCCACTCCGGGTTGAAGGTCGAGGGCGTGCAGTTCCACCCTGAATCTATCCTGACGACCGAGGGCAAGCGCCTGCTGGCGAACTTCCTGAAGTTATGAGCGCTGACGAAAAGACAGGCCCGGAAGGGGGGACGGAGGGCGCGCGCCCCTCCTGGGTGCTGCCGACGCCGGCGCGCACCGACGAGCCGCGCGAGGCGGGCCTGCGTTCCTACCTGCGGCGGCTGATGCGCGGCGAGGATTTGCGGCGCGACGAGGCCGCCTCGCTGCTCGAAGCCCTGCTCGACGGAGGCGCGACCGAGGCGCAGATCGGCGCGGCCCTCGTCCTGCTCGCCGTCAAGGGCGAGACGGTCGAGGAGCTGACGGGGCTGGCCTCGGCCATGCGCGCCCGCGCCGTCCGCATCCGTTCGCGCCACGAGTGCTTCGTTGACACGGCCGGGACGGGTTCGAGCGCGGCCAAGACCTTCAACGTCTCGACGGCCGCGGTATTCGTCATAGCCGGGGCCGGCCTGCCCGTCGCCAAGCACGGGAGCCGCGCCGCCACCTCGCGCTCGGGCAGCGCCGACGTGCTCGCGGCCCTCGGCGTCAACGTCTCGGCCGACCCCGCGGTCTCCGAGCGGTGCCTCAACGAGCTCGGCCTCTGCTTCATGTTCGCTCCGCTCTACCACAACGCGACGGCGCGCGTCGCCGGAGTGCGGCGGCAGCTCGGAGTTCACACCACCTTCAACCTGCTCGGCCCCTTGACGAACCCCGCGGGCGCTCCGCGGCAGGTCATCGGCGTCTGGCACGCCTCGCTGGTCGAGCCGCTGGCGCGGACGCTCGCGGCCCTCGGGTCGGAGCGCGCCTGGGTCGTCCACGGCCGCGACGGGCTCGACGAGGTGACTGTGAGCGGCCCGACGCTCGTGGCCGAGGTCGAGGCGGGCGCGGTCAGAGTCTTCGAGGTCGGGCCGGAAGAGTTCGGGCTCGAAGCCGGCACGCTCGAACACTTGCGCGGCGGCGGCCCCGACGAGAACGCGCGCATCGTCCGCGAAATCCTCTCGGGCGAGCGGCGCGACGCCGGGCGCTCGCTCGTCGTGGCGAACGCCGCCTCCGCACTCTACGTCGGCGGCCGTGCACGGACGCTCGCCGAGGCCGCACGCCTCGCCGAGATGAGCATTGACGACGGCGCGGCCCTCGAAAAACTCTCGGCGCTCGCCGAGGCCACGAAGGAGTGAAACGGGCGACCGCGCCGGACTGAGACGAGCGGCCACGCAGGGTTGAATGGGGGCCGCGAGGGTGCTGACGCGAGGGGCCGCGAAGGTGTCAGGCGAGGGGCGGCCGGGTGCGGACGCGGACGCCGCGAGGGTTTGAATGGAACGCGCAGACTTTCTCGAAAAGATCATCGCCCGAAGGCGCACGCGGCTCTCAGAGGAGAAGTCTCTCCGACCGTTGGAGGTGTTAAGGGCTGAGGCCGAAAGAGAGAGAGAGAGCCGCCGGACCCACGCCTTCCGCGCCGCGCTCACGGATTCCTCGACCGTCAACGTCATCGCCGAGTTCAAACGCGCCTCGCCCTCGAAGGGCGTCATCAACGGCGCGGCCGAACCGGGTCAGGTCGCCCGTGCCTACGAGACCGGCGGGGCCGCGGCCGTCTCTGTCCTGACCGAGCAGGACTTTTTCGGCGGCTCGCTCGCGGACCTCAGGGAAGTCAGGGCCGCCGCGCGCCTCCCGGTCCTGCGGAAGGATTTCGTCTTCGACGAGTATCAGGTCTACGAGGCCGCGGCCGCCGGCGCCGACGCCGTGCTGCTCATCGCGGCCGCGCTCGACGACGCGACGCTCCTCGGCCTGCGCCGGCTGGCCGAAGATTCGCTCGGGCTCGACGCGCTCGTAGAGGTCCACGACGGCGAAGAGATGCGGCGCGCGGAGGGCGCGGGCGCGCGCCTCGTCGGCGTCAACAACCGCAACCTGCGCACCTTCGAGGTCAGGCTCGAAACTTCCGAGGCGCTCGCCGGCCTCGCGCCCGCCGGTGCAGTGCTCGTCAGCGAGAGCGGCATCAACACGCGCGAGGACGTGAGCCGGCTGCGGGCCTGCGGCTACGGCGCCTTCCTCGTCGGCGAGAGCCTGATGCGCTCCGGCCGCCCCGCCGAGGCCCTGCGCGTGCTGCGGGGCGATCTGCGAGGCGAGCTGCCGGGTGATGACGCCGCGACGGCCCAGGCCCAAAAGCGCGAGGTGGCCGGATGACCGCGATCAAGGTCTGCGGCGTGACGAGTCTCGAAGACGCCGTTGCCGCGGTCGAGGCGGGGGCCGACGCGCTCGGCTTCAACCTCTACCCGCCGAGCCCCCGCTACGTCTCGACCGCCGCGGCTCGCTCGATCATCGAGGCGTTGCCGGCGGGCGTGACAACCGTCGGCGTCTTCGTCAACGCCGGCACGCCCGAAGAGGTCTCTCGCGCGGCCGACGCGGCCGGCTTCGACTTCGTCCAACTCCACGGCGACGAGACGCCCGAATACTGCGAGCGCGTGGGTTGCGCCAGGGTCATCAAGGCCCTTCGGGTCGGGCCGCGGTTCGAGGCTGCCGGGGCCGCGGGCTATTCGACCGGCGCCGTCCTGCTCGACGCCTACGTCGCCGGCGAGCGCGGCGGCACGGGTCACACCTTCGACTGGAACGTGGCGCGGCGCGTGCGCGAGATCGTGCCGTGCCTCTACCTGGCGGGCGGCCTCAACCCGGCGAACGTTGCCGAGGCCGTGCGCGCGGTCGCGCCTTTCGCCGTTGACGTGTGCAGCGGCGTCGAGCGCGCGCCGGGACGGAAGGACGCCGCGCTGATGCGCCGTTTCGTCGAGTCGGTGCGGGGGGCCGAGGGCCGGGCTTGACCGCGCTCGTACCCGGTCGGTTATGCTGCTCCCCCCTATGCGGCGGCAGGCACGTTCGCTGTCGAGAGTCGGCCCGCCCCGCGCAAACGGGTTCGCTTCGCACCGACTGAAGGCTTTTACATTGCGACGCGCGGGCGCGCGCGTCGGCACGCGGCTGACGGCGGCCCGCCGGGCTCAAAACAGTTCCCCCGATGGAGACCAGGACGAGGGCAGGGCAGAAGGAGCGCGCGCGCGACCGCGGTCGCGTCCTGTTCGTCGGCGGCGACCCGGCCGTCACGCGCCACGCGGCGTCGCTCGAAGCGGCCGGCTTCTTCGTCGGCGCCAGCGAGGGCGGCGCCAAAGCCCTGCTTGCCTTGCAGCGGACGCGCCCGCACGTCGTCGTGCTCGACGCGGCGCTCACGGGCATCAGCGCCGCGGAACTGGTCAGGATGCTCAACGACGCGCAGGACGCCGTCCCCGTCGTCCTCGTCGGGCGCCCGGCGGCGACGCTCGAACGCCGCGCCGAGGCGTTGGCCGCCGGGGCTGCGGACTACTTCGAGCTGCCGCGCGAGGAGCCTCTGCTGGCGGGGCGCGTCGGCCAGCTCGTCAAACACAGGCTGGAACTCGACCGCCTGCGCTCGGAGGCCGACCGCGATTACCTGACCGGCCTCGCCAACCGGCGCCGGTTCCGCCGCGCCATCAGCCAGGAGGTCGAGCGCTGGCGCCGCTACAAGCTGCCGTGCGCGCTGCTGCTGCTCGACGTTGACTTCCTGAAGAAGGTCAACGACGCGCACGGCCACCCGGCCGGCGACCGCGTGATTCGCTTCGTGGCCAGCGCCATCACGGAGTTGTCGCGCGACAACGACACGGCGGCCCGCCTCGGCGGCGAAGAGTTCGCGCTCCTGCTCGCGGGCACGGACCTGCCGAACGCCCGCGCCGCGGGCGAGCGCCTGCGCGAGTCGGTCGCCTCCGAGCCGCTCGACGAGATCGGGACCGTCACCATCAGCGTCGGCGTGGCCGCCTGCCCGTCGAGCGCCGTGGACGAGCGCGAGCTGTTCGCAGTGGCCGACGCGGCGCTCTACCGCGCCAAGCGCGCCGGCCGCAACCGCTCCGTCGTCGCGGGCGGCGACGAAGAAGAGCAATCGCAGTGCGACGACGAGGGCGAAGGATTGACCGGCGAGAACACCGCCGCGAGCGAGGTGAACTGACTTTGACCAGCCGTGCAGAGGGAAGCGCGCGGGCCGCGAACGAGCCGGACGAGCAGGGCCACTGGGGCGGCTACGGCGGCCGCTTCGTGCCCGAGACGCTGATGTCGCCGCTCGAAGAGCTGGGCGAGGCGTTCGCCGCCGCCCGGCGCGACCCCGCTTTCCGCTCGGAACTCGACGCGCTGCTCGCCGACTACTCGGGCCGCCCCACGCCGCTCTTCCGCGCCGCCCGCCTGACCGAGCGCGCAGGCGGCGCCCGCGTCTACCTCAAGCGCGAAGACCTCTCGCACACAGGCTCGCACAAGATCAACAACGCGCTCGGCCAGGTGCTGCTCGCGCGGCGGATGGGAAAGCGGCGCATCATCGCCGAGACCGGCGCCGGCCAACACGGCGTCGCCACCGCCACCGTCTGTGCCCTGTTCGGCCTCGAATGCGTCGTCTACATGGGCGCCGAGGACATCGAGCGGCAGGCGCTCAACGTCTTCCGCATGAAGCTGCTCGGGGCCGAGGTGCGCGCCGTAGAGGCCGGGCAGCGCACGCTCAAGGACGCCATCAACGAGGCGCTGCGCGACTGGGTGACGAACGTCGCCGACACCTACTACCTCTTGGGGAGCGCCCTCGGGCCGCACCCCTACCCGCTCATGGTGCGCGAGTTTCAGAGCGTCATCGGGCGTGAGGCGCGCGCGCAAATGCTCGAAAGGGAAGGGCGGCTGCCGGACGCGCTCGTCGCCTGCGTCGGCGGCGGCTCGAACGCCATCGGCCTCTTTCACCCGTTCCTCGGAGACGAGGGCGTGAGGATGGTCGGCGTCGAGGCCGGGGGCTCAGGCCCCGAACTCGGGAGCCACGCCGCGCGCTTCAACGAGGGAGGGGGCGGCCGCCCCGGCGTCCTGCAAGGCACGAAGAGCTACGTCTTACAGGACGAGCGCGGGCAGATCGCCTCGACCCACTCTGTCTCGGCCGGGCTCGACTACCCTTCGGTCGGACCCGAGCACGCCTTCCTGCACGACGAGGGCCGCGTCGAGTACGTCTCGGCCTCTGACGCCGAGGCCCTCGAAGCCTTCCGCCTTCTCTCGCGGCTCGAAGGCATCATCCCGGCCCTCGAATCGGCGCACGCCGCCGCCCACGCCCTCAAACTCGCGGCCGAGATGGGGCCGGAGAGCCTGTTGCTCGTCAACCTTTCGGGCCGGGGCGACAAGGACGTGCAGACGGTCGCGGCCCGGCACGGTGAGACCGGCGGGGGCGCGTCGTGAGTCGCATCGGCGAGGCGTTCGCGCGACTCAGGCGGGAGGGACGGCGCGGCTTCGTTCCCTTCATCACGGCCGGCGACCCGGACCTCGAAACCACACGCGCCCTCATCGTCGAGCTAGCCCGCTCGGGCGCCACGGCCGTCGAACTGGGCGTCCCCTTCAGCGACCCCGTAGCCGACGGCCCCACCATCCAGCGCGCCTCGGAGCGCGCCCTGCGCCACGGCTTCGGCGTCGCGGAGGTGCTCGCCGCGGTCGCCTCCGCGCGGCGCCAGACCGAGGTGCCCGTCGTCCTCTTCAGCTATTTCAACCCGCTGCTGCAATTCGGCGTCGAGCGCCTGGCGGCCGAGGGCCGCGCATCGGGGGTTGACGGCGTGCTCGTCACAGACCTCGTGCCCGAAGAGTCGGCCGAGTTCAACGCGGCGCTCGGTCGCCACGGCCTCGACCAGATTTTCCTGGTCGCGCCCACCTCGGGCGACGCGCGCTTGCGTCTGGCGGCCGAGCGGGCCGGCGGTTTTGTCTACGCCGTTTCGCGCGCGGGCGTGACCGGCGCACGCGCCGAACACTCCGCAGAGGCCGAGCGCCTGGTCTCCCGCGTCCGCGCGGTGACGGACCTGCCGGTCGCCGTCGGCTTCGGCGTCTCGACCCGCGAGCAGGTCGCGGACGTGTGGCGCTACGCCGACGCGGCCGTGGTCGGCTCGGCCCTCGTCGCCGAGGTCGAGCGGCTGTCGGGCGCCGAAAATCTGGTCGAAAAGGTCGGAGAGTTCGCCCGCGCGCTGCTGCCCGGGGAGGGGGCCGCGACGCCCCCCGGCGGGCTCGACTAAACCGGGCGGCTCGGCGTATCCTTACGCCCGGCCCGCGGAGGCCGCGGCACTCCTACCCACCGCCGCGCGGTGAAAAAATACTTGTTGCAAGAGTGAAACGTTGTTCCATTCTCGCGCTGTCTGTGATAGACTCTCGGGGTCTTGGTTTAAGACGCCTGAATTTCTAACAGCGTGAGAAAAGGGGACGAGAAAGAGTGGTAGCACAAATGGCTGAGAGAATGGGCGCGGACCGCGGCAAGGCGGTCGAGGCGGCGCTCGCCAATATCGAAAAGAAGTTCGGCAAGGGTTCGATCATGCGGCTCGGCGAGCGCGAGGTGATTGACATCCCGGCCATCTCGACGACCTCGCTGTCGCTCGACGCGTCAATCGGCGTCGGCGGCATCCCGCGCGGCCGTATCATCGAAATTTACGGGCCGGAGTCTTCCGGCAAGACGACACTGGCGCTGCACATCGTGGCGGAGGCTCAGAAGACCGGCGACGTGGCGGCCTACGTTGACGCCGAGCACGCGATGGACGCCGAGTATGCCGCCAAGCTCGGGGTCAACGTGGATGAGTTGCTGATCTCGCAGCCCGACTCGGGCGAGCAGGCCCTTGAGATCGCCGAGGCGCTGGTCCGCTCGAACGGGGTCGGCGTCATCGTCATTGACTCGGTGGCGGCCCTCGTGCCCCGCGCCGAGCTCGACGGCGAGATGGGCGACAGTCTCCCCGGCCTCCAGGCCCGCCTGATGTCGCAGGCTTTGAGGAAGCTGACGGCCATCGTCGGCCAGAGCAACACCTGCCTCATCTTCATCAACCAGATTCGAGAGAAGATCGGCGTCATGTTCGGCAGCCCCGAGACGACGACGGGCGGCCGCGCGCTCAAGTTTTACTCGTCGCTCCGCCTCGACATCCGCCGCATCGGCTCGATCAAGGACGGCGACCGCGTGGTCGGCAACCGGACGAAGGTCAAGGTCGTCAAGAACAAGGTGGCGCCGCCGTTCCGCGAGTGCGAGTTCGACATCATGTACGGCGAGGGCATCTCGCGCGAGGGCGACGTGTTGGACCTCGCGGTCGCCAACCGCGTCGTCGAGAAGTCGGGCGCGTGGTTCTCCTACAGCGGCGAGCGGCTGGGGCAGGGGCGCGAGAACTCCAAGCAGACGCTCAGGGACAACGCCGAGATGCTCGCCCGTATCGAGAACGACGTGCGCAAGGCGCTCGGCATGCCCGGCGCCGTCGAGGACGACGCGGAGGAGACGGCCGCCGCCGCCAAGGGCAACGGCAAGAAGTAAGGACCGGGCGGCGGCCGAGCAACGCCACCTCCACTGAGAGCCGCCGCCGCGGCGCGGGAGCCTTCGAGCGCGAGGGCCCCCGCGCCGCGGCGGCGGCTCGGTTTTATGTCGCTTTACAGCCGGCACGCCCGTCGAGCATAATCCGGCGGCCCGTAGGCTCCGCTCGCGCCTCTCGCCGCAAAGTCAAATGACACAATCCGTACTCATCAAGGGCGGCGTCGTCGTGACCCTCGACGCCGCCGACAGGATTCTGGAAGGCGACGTGCTCGTCCGCGACGGGCGCATCGAGGCCGTCGGCGAAGACCTTGGCGCCGCGGCCGAGAAGGTGATCGACGCCCGCGGCTGCGCCGTCATCCCCGGCTTCGTCCAGACGCACGTACACCTTTGCCAGACCATCTTCCGCGGGTCGGCCGACGACCTGGAGTTGATCGACTGGCTAAAGAAGCGCGTCTGGCCCCTGGAGGCGGCGCACACGCCCGAGTCGCTGCGGGCCTCGGCCATGCTCGGCATCGCCGAGTTGATCCGCGGCGGGACGACCTGCGCGCTGACGATGGAGACGGTCAACCACACCGAGGAAGTCTTCCGCGCGGTCGATGAGACGGGCTTCCGCGCCACCGTCGGCAAGTGCATGATGGACAAGGGTGACGAGGTGCCCGCGCCCCTGCGCGAAGAGGCGGCCTCCTCAATCGCCGAATCGCTCACCCTGCTCGAAAGCTGGCACGGCAGAGCGGGCGGCCGCGTCCGCTACTGTTTCGCCCCGCGCTTCGCCGTCAGTTGCACGGAAGGACTCCTGCTCGAAGTCGCCCGCCTCGCCCGCGAGCGCGGCGTGATGGTCCACACGCACGCCTCAGAGAACCGCGACGAGGTGGCATTGGTCGAGCGCGAGACGGGCCGCCGCAACGTCGTCTACCTCGACCACGTCGGCCTGACGGGGCCGCACGTCGCCCTCGCCCACTGCGTCCACCTCGACGACGAAGAACTCGGCCTGCTCGCACGGACCGGCACGCACGTCGCCCACTGCCCTTCGTCGAATATGAAACTAGGCTCGGGGCTCGCGCCCGTGGCGGAGATGTTGGAGCGGGGCGTCTCGGTCTCGCTCGGGGCCGACGGCGCGCCGTGCAACAACCGCCTGGACATGTTCGCGGAGATGCGCGCGGCTGCGCTCTTGCAGAAGGTCCGGCGCGGAGCCTCGGCGCTGCCGGCCAGCAGGGTGCTGCGGATGGCGACCCTCGACGGCGCGCGTGCCCTCGGCCTCGACGCGGAAATCGGGAGCCTCGAAGCGGGCAAGCGCGCTGACCTCTCAATCGTAGACCTCTCCGGACCTCACCTTAGCCCGCGCCCCGACGTGGTCTCCACCCTCGTCTACGCGGCACAACCCTCGGACGTGAGGGACGTGTTGATCGACGGGCGGGTCGTGCTTCGCGGCGGCCGCCACACGACGCTCGACGCGGCCGGCGTGGTCGAAACGGCGCAGGCCGAGTTCGTGAAGCTGGCCGGGCGCGCGGGCGTCGGCCTTTGAGGCGGCGCGGGGCCGAGGCTGAAGGTGCCGCCGAACGAAAAATTAAGCCGGTCGGCCTCGGCCGTCGTCCCGACCTGACGGCTACCGCCCAGGCCGGCTCCGACCCGCGGGGGCGCACCACCTCATGTCAAACAAAGCTGCTCTGACCGCCCATTACTTATTTCTTGTCGCCCTGTTGTTCAGCGTCGCCTGGGCCGTGTCGGCCCCCAACGAGTGGGAGCCGAGGATCGCGGTCCTGACGGCTCTCGCGGCCTTCATCGGGACCGATGTTTACAGGATCGCGCGGTCGCCCGCCGGCGCGGCGCCGGCCGGAGGTCTCGCGCCGCCGGCCGCCGAGACCTTCGCCCAGATAAACTGGGCCTTCGGTAAGTATGCCGATGCCGTCACACGTAAGGAGCTGAAGGTACACAGGGCCGAGCTGGTTCAGCACAGCTCCGAGCGCGCGAGCAACCTCGTCATCGCGCTCGCCAAGTCCGGCGCAGACATCGAGCTTCTCGTCCAAGAGCCCGAGACGGTGAGGAAGGTGGCGGCGCCCGTTTACGCCGTTAAGGTGCAGAAGAACATCGAGGACTACCCGAAGCGGCTGAGGCGGGTAAGCTACAAGGGCGAATTCAAGCTTTACGCCTACAAGACACCGGCCTCCGTGGACGGCGTGAGGCTACACACCACCGACAACAAAGTGATACTGATTCTTGGCTGGTACGCTTACTACCGCAACGGGCTGATGACGAGCCTCACCGAGAGCGACGTGGGCGGGGGCGAGAACCCCTGCGTCGTCATCACCACGGGCCACCCGGACCTGGACAACTTCAACGAATTCTTCGAGGACTTTCTCGACAGTTGCCGTAGCCAGAGCGCACACCCGGCCCTCCACGTGAAGGGCGGCGAAATAGTCGGCGGAAGTTAAGACGGGGCGCCCAGGAGCGGGGCGGTGGTGCGGCCAAAAAGAAGTATGCCAGCTCGAAGGTTGCGACCGTGGGGGGCACGGGCGGCGTTCGAGCTGGCACTGGCGGGCACTGTCGAAGTTCGGTCTAGGGCGGCTGTCCTCGTTGACTACCGGGCGATAGCCCCCTTCGGCACCACCTTTCGACGAGCGGAATTATACACCTCTCGGCGACGCTGTCAACGATTTTTTGTGACCAAATTGACAAAAAACGTAACCGCCCGAAAGATTCTTGAAGCGTTTGACAGACGCCGGGGTGAAACCTATACTGCCCCTTTCGCGCGACAGCGGAGAAATCTCCGGCCAGGTAGCTCAGTTGGTAGAGCACGTGACTGAAAATCACGGTGTCGGCGGTTCGATTCCGTCCCTGGCCATCATAAGAGAATAAAGAAAGGGCCGACCACGAGCGTCGGCCCTTTCTTCTTTCTGGGGTGCAGGCGCCCGTCGCTCTAGGCGTCTGTGCCCTGCTTCTTCGAGCGGCCGGTCGTGGAAGACTTCTTCGTCGAAGCCTTCTTGGAGGACGCGGCTGAGGACGCGGCTGAGGACGAGGTCGAGCGCGACCTGGCGGAACTCTTCTTTTCTGACGCGGGCGCGGAACTCTCCTCGCCTGCGGTCCCTTCCGCGACCGCGCCGACGACGCCGGATAACACGTCAGCCGCCTGCCCGACAATCTGGCCGAAGGTCGAGGCGACGCCCGAGGTCAGGTCGCGGACCGGCTGGGGAACGACCGACCCGGCCGCCTGGCGCGCGGCTTCACCCGCGCCGGCCGTCGCGGCGCTCACGGCCTCGGACGCGGCCGTCGTACTGTCCCGGTCCGGGGCGGGGTTCAGCAGCGCGTCCCAGCGGTAGCGGCCCGCGGGGGCTGGCTCTTCGAGGCGGCGGAAGACCATGTCTGTGACGTTATCGACCAGCCAGCGGTGGTAGAACTCGCCGACCGATGCGACCTCGGCGTCGGGCGCCGGGTTCATGAAGTCGATGGCGTAAGGGATTCCGTCCTTGATGGCGAACTCGACCGTGTTGATGTCGTAGCCGAGGGCCGTGCAGAGCGTGCGCACGTCGCGCCCGACGCGGTCGGCCAGCTCGGACGGGAGGTAGGTCGGGTTGTGCAGGTACTGCTCGCCGGAGAGGTAGGGCTGGCGCGGGTCGTAAGGCATGATCATGACCTCGCGCTGCCCGACGCAGTAGCAGCGGACGAAGTGGTCCCAGTCGATCATCTCTTGCAGGGTCATGCAGAGCTTGCCCGTCGTGTCGTAGACCTTCCACAACTCCTGGAGGTTGTTGACGCGCGAGACGTTCTTCCAGCCTCCGCCGTCGAACGGCTTGATGATGGCGGGGAAGCCGACGTAGTCGGCGATGCTCTGCCAGTCGAGCGGGAATTCGAGGTTCCTGAGCGACTCGCCCGTAATGCCCTCGATGTAGTCTTTCTGCGGCAGCAGGACCGTGCGCGGCGTCGCCACCCCGAGCTTCTCGGCCAGCGAGTAGTTGAAGAATTTGTCGTCCGCCGACCACCAGAACGGGTTGTTGATGACGATGGTCCCTTCGAGCGCGGCGCGCTTGAGGAAGGCGCGGTAGAAGGGGACTTCGTGCGAGATGCGGTCAATGATGAGGTCGTAGTACTTTTCGGAGTCGTGGCGGACGCCGCCGACCTTGACCAATTCCGCCGTCACGTCGCCGACGCCGCGCTCGTTGATACTTTCGATCAGGGAGGCGGGGAAAGTTTTTTCGCGCCCGACGAGTATGCCAACTTTCTTCACTGTTAGTGTCCTTTCAAAATCGGTGATGAATGACGAGTGACGGCGGCGGACGGTCCCATTCGGCGTCGCCGCCCGTCAACCCGCCGAATTCACTGCGCGTTAAAACCGTGAAATCTATCGCGGCCGGGCGACCTTGTCAACGCGCCGCGGCCGGGCATCCGGCGAAACACTCGTGGCATCAATAAGTTTACCCCTTCCCGGCGCCGCCACGTGTGGGCGCGGGCGGGCGGGGACGAGCCTCGGCGGGCGGGCGTGTGTTACAATTCCGTCACGATTCGCTACCGGCCTCTCACGGCACTGCCGCCCGGAAGGCAGGTTCAAGGAGAAAAGTTAAGTGTTGCGACGCTTCAGCATCTTGGCGTTGGCGGCCCTGTGGCTCGCCGGCGCGGGTTTCGGCCCGGCGCGGGCCGCGGCCCAGAAGAAGGCAGCGGATAACGTGACGGCCGAGCAGGTGGCCGAAACGGTCGTGCTCGTCTACGGGGCGCGCGAGCGGCTGGCGCAGATCAGGCGCACGGGCGTCGAGCGCGGCAGGCTGACGCGCACGGCCGAGGACGGCCGGACCGAGGAGATCACCTACGAGCGCAGCTTCAAGCGCGGCGAGTCGTTCGACAAGGACAAGATCAGGCTCGACCAGCGCAAGCCGACGCTCGAATACTCGCTGATCCTCAACGAGGGCAGCGTCTTCGGCGTGGTCCGCGGCACGCAGTTTACGCCGCGCGCCGAGGACGTTGGCATCTTCATGGCCGACCGGGTCCACGGCGTCGAGACGCTGCTGCGCTACAAGGAGAGCGGCGCCACCGTCAGCCTCGCCGGCCGAGACTCGCAGAAGGGCCTGGAACTCTGGATGCTCGACCTTGAAGACAAGGAGAAGCGGAAGACGCGTTACTTCATCAGCTCCAAGAGCGGCAAGGTGCTCTGGCTCGAATACGAGGAGACGCCGCAGGGCGCCGCGAAGCCGGTCAAGTACAGGCGGACTTTCCACGATTACCGCGTCGTGCAGGGCACCTTCCACCCCTACCGCTCCGTGCTCTACGCCGACGACCGGCAGGTCGAAGAGTTGAACGTCCTGACGGTTGTCTTCGGCGTCAGGCTCGAAGACGCGGCCTTCAGAAACCCGCAGTCGGCGTCGCTCCGGCCCTGAGGGCACGCGCCCCTTCTGGCCGCACGAACTGGCCGCCGTTCCGGTCTCAGGGCCGGGCGGCGGCCTCGCCTTTTGCGGCCGGCCCCGGCCTCGCGGCCTGCCCCGCGGGCCGGGGCGCGGCGGCGATAAATTGCGTGGACGCCCCCCCGGACCTGTGATAGTATCCGGCCTCTTCAATACTGCGGAGCACGTCCCGGTTCTTTGTTCTCGACGCCCCCGCGCGGTGCGCCTGCGGCGCCTTCGCCGAACATGGAAACTAAACACCCCTCTCCGTCCGGCCCCGACTGTCACCGCGTCAACACCATCCGCAACTTCCTGACGGCCGGGCGCGAAGCCGGGACACCCGTGTCATTAAGCCAGTCGCGCGAGGTCTTTAAAGTTTATGGGTAATAATCTCGTCGAAATCATGAAGCTCGGCCAGTCCATCTGGTTCGACAACATTCGCCGGGCGATGCTCACGACCGGCGACCTGAAGAAGAAGATCGAGGAGGACGACCTGCGCGGCGTCACCTCGAACCCGACCATCTTCGAGAAGGCCATCACGGGCTCGGCCGACTACGACGAACAGCTCCGCCGACTCGTCGAGGAAGGCCGGAGCGTGCAGGAGATTTACGAGGAGCTGGTCGTCCAGGACATCGCCGACGCGGCCGACGCCCTGCGGCCGGTCTACGACCGGACCGGCGCGCTCGACGGCTACATCAGCCTCGAAGTCAACCCCAAGCTCGCCTACGACACGGCCGGCACCATAGAGGAGGCCGACCGCCTCTTCCGCCGCCTCGGCCGGCCGAACGTGATGATCAAAATCCCGGCCGCGCAGGAGGGGCTGCCAGCCATCGAGGAGAGCATCTACCGCGGCATCAACGTCAACGTGACGATGATCTTCTCCATCGAGAACTACGAGCAGGTGGCGACGGCCTACGTCCGCGGCCTGGAGCGGCGCGCGGCCGAGGGGCTGCACGTGGACCGCATCGCCTCGGTCGCCAGCTTCTTCGTCTCGCGCGTGGACACGGCGATTGACTCCGACCTCGAATACCGCGCACGCCACGCCGCGACGCCCGAGGAGAGACGGCGGCTCGAATCCCTCTGCGGCCGCGCGGCCGTCGCCAACGCCAAGCTCGCCTACCGCAAGTTCAGGGAGATGTTCCACGGCGAGAAGTTCGCGGCGCTGCGAGAGCGCGGGGCGATGGTGCAGCGCCCGCTCTGGGCCTCGACCGGCACGAAGAACCCCAAATACTCAGACGTGCTTTACGTTGACAACCTGATCGGCCCCGAAACGGTCAACACTGTGCCGCCGGCCACCTACACGGCCATCCGCGACCACGGCCGCGTCGCGCTCACGCTCGAAGAGGGCCTGGACGAGGCGGCGGCGCTCGTCTCCGAGCTTGCCGGGATCGGCATCGACCTCAAGGCCGTGACCGAGAAGCTGCAACGCGACGGCCTCGACGCCTTCGTCAACTCCTTCGACACGCTCGTCCAGTCAATCGAGGCCAAAAGGGGCGCGCTGCTCTCCGGCATTGTGGAGCGGCTGACGGCGAGCCTCGGCACTCACACAGAGTCGGTGGGCGCGGCGCTCAGGGAAGCCGAGGCCGGCGACGTGATGCGCCGCCTCTGGCGCAAGGACGCCTCGCTGTGGAAGGAGGATGAGGAGCACGGCCGGATCATCTCGAACTCGCTCGGCTGGCTGACGGTCGTTGACGAGATGGTCGGCGTCGAAGACGACCTGATGACCTTCGCCGGGCGCGTCCGAGAGCGCGGCCTCACACACGTCATGCTCTGCGGCATGGGCGGCTCGTCGCTCGCGCCCGAGGTCCTGCGCCGCACCTTCGGCCGCCAAGAGGGCTTCCCCGAACTTGTCGTCCTCGACTCGACCGACCCCGACACGGTCGCCGAACTGCGCGACGACATAGACCCGGCGAAGTGCCTCTTCGTCATCGCCTCCAAGTCGGGCACTACGACCGAGCCGCTCTCCTTTTACCGCTACTGGTACGCGGAGGTCGGCAAGCTCAGGGAGAACCCCGGCGAGAACTTCGTCGCCGTCACCGACCCCGGCACCAGGATGGAGGCGGACGCTCGGCGCGATGGCTTCAAGCGCATCTTCCTCAACCCGTCGGACATCGGAGGGCGCTACTCTGCGCTCTCCTACTTCGGGATGGTGCCGGCCGCGCTGATGGGGCTCGACGTGTCGAAGCTGCTCGACCGCGCCGAGCGCGTCGTACACGCCTGCTCGCAGGTCGTGCCGGTGGCCGACAACCCGGGCGCACGACTCGGCGCCATCGTCGGCGAGTGCGCCCGGGCCGGGCGCGACAAGCTGACCATCGTCGCCGACAGGAGAATAGAGTCGTTCGGCCTCTGGGTCGAGCAGCTCATCGCCGAGAGCACAGGCAAGGAAGGGAAGGGCGTAGTGCCCGTCGCGGGCGAGCCGCTCGGGGCGCCGGGCCTTTACGGCGACGACCGGCTCTTCGTCTCAATCTCGGTCGGGCCGCCGGACGCCGACACCGCGGCCAAGCTGAGGGCGCTCGAAGAGGCCGGTCACCCGGTCGTCTACCGGACGCTCAACGACGCCTACGACCTGGCCGAAGAGTTCTTCCTCTGGGAGATCGCCACGGCCTTCGCCGGCTGGCGGCTCGGCATCAACCCCTTCGACCAGCCGAACGTGCAGGAGTCGAAGGACGCCACGCGCGAGCTGCTGGACAAGTTCAAGCTGCGCGGCCGGCTCGAAGAGCAGAGCGAGCTGGTCTCGGACGGCACGCTGACGCTCTACGCCGACGACCGGACGCGGGCCGCGCTCCCCTCCGGCTCGGTCTACTTCGCGCTCAAGGCGCACCTCTCGCAGGCAGGGCCGGGCGACTACATCGCGCTGCTCGACTACGTCGAGGAGACGAAAAAGCACGAGGAGCTGATCCAGAAAATCCGCACGCACCTGCGCGACGCCACGCGCTGCGCGACCACCACCGGCTACGGCCCGCGCTTCCTCCACTCGACGGGGCAGCTCCACAAGGGCGGCCCGCCGAGCGGCGTCTTCCTGCAACTGACCGCGCAGGACTCGCGCGACGTGGAAATCCCAGGCGAGCCCTACACCTTCGGCACGCTCAAGCAGGCGCAGGCGCTCGGCGACTTTCGCTCACTCTCGACCCGCGGCCGCCGCGCGCTGCGCGTGGACCTCGGCGGGGACGTGGCCGCCGGCCTGCGCCGGCTTCACGACGTAGTCCGCGAGGCGATACCACTCACCGACGCGGCCGGGGCGTAAGTAAAACCTTCAACCGAGGAACAATATGTCATCCCCAGAGCAGACCCCGCAGACGGCCAAGATCGGCATGATCGGGCTGGCCGTGATGGGCGAAAACCTTGCCCTCAACATCGAGCGCAACGGCTTCCCCATCGCCGTCTACAACCGCACGCCCGACAAGGTCCGCGACTTTGTCGCCCGCGCCGAGGGCAAGAAGGTCATCGGCACGACTAGCCCCGAGGAGTTCGTCCGCGCGCTCGAACGCCCGCGCAAGGCCATCCTGCTCGTCAAGGCCGGCGAGGCCGTGGACAGGACGGTCGAGTCGATCCTGCCCTACCTCGAAGAGGGCGACATCGTCATCGACGGCGGCAACTCCTACTTCGTGGACACCGAGCGGCGCGAGCGTGAGCTTAAGGCGAAGGGCATCAACTTCATCGGCTCGGGCGTCTCGGGCGGCGAGAAGGGCGCGCTGTGGGGCCCCAGCCTGATGCCGGGCGGCGACCGCGAGGCCTACGAACAGATACGCCCCATCTGGGAGTCAATCGCCGCGAAGGTTGACGACGGCCCCTGCGTCACCTACGTCGGGCCGGGCGGCGCGGGCCACTTCGTCAAGATGGTCCACAACGGCATCGAGTACGGCGACATGCAGCTCATCGCCGAAGCCTACGACCTGATGCGGCGCGTCGTCGGCATGTCGGCCGGCGAGATGGCCGACGTGTTCGACGAGTGGAACAGCGGCGACCTCGAATCCTTCCTAATCGAGATCACCGCGAAAATCCTGCGCGTCAAGGACCCGGAGACGGGCTCGCCGCTCGTCGATTTGATACTCGACAAGGCGGGCCAGAAGGGCACGGGCAAGTGGACGAGTGCCGTCGCCTTAGACCTCGGCGTCATCTCCCCGACGATTGACGCGGCCGTGGACACGCGCAACCTGTCCGCGCGCAAGGATGAGCGGGTCGAGGCTTCCAGGCAGATTAAGGGGCCGGCCGCGCCGAGGTTCGAGGGCGACCGCCGCGAGATGGTCGCCGCCGTCCGCGACGCGCTCTACGCCTCGAAAATCTGCTCATACGCGCAGGGCATGAACCTGATCCGCGCCGGCTCAAACAACTGGGCCTGGAACATCAACCTCGGCGAGACGGCCCGCATCTGGAAGGGCGGCTGCATCATCCGCGCGCAGTTCCTCGACAAGATCAAGCAGGCGTACCAGCGCCGCCCGGACCTGCCGAACCTCCTGCTCGACCCCGACTTCAACGACTACATGCAGCGGGCACAGGCCAACTGGCGCCGCGCCGTGACGACGGCCATGCAGGCGGGCATCCCCGTGCCCGGCATGGCCGCCTCCATCAGCTACTTCGACACCTACCGCACGGCCGACCTGCCGCTCAACCTGACGCAGGCCCAGCGCGACTTCTTCGGCTCGCACACCTACGTCCGCACAGACCGCCCCGAGGCCGGCGCGGTCCACACCGAGTGGGAAGAGTTGCTCGAATCTCAAGGGGAAAAAGGCTAAAAGGGAATAAGGGAAGAGGGGAAGAGGGCTGACCTCGGTGAGTAACGACGCCGCCTCTCAACCGTGCAGGCTCATTGCTCGCCGGTCACCTTTTCACCTACTGCCTTCCCCCCCTTTCCCCTTCTGAAACCGAAGCCGGAAACTCGAATTCAACGCTATGGAAGCAACGGCGACACTCGATAACCCAATGCGCGCGGGGATGAGGCTGGAGCGGACGGCCGAGCCCTGCACGGTCGTCATCTTCGGCGCGTCGGGCGACCTCGCCAAGAGGAAGCTGATCCCGGCCCTCTACCGGCTGGTGCAGGAGCGTCTGCTGCCGGCCGAGTTCGCCATCGTCGGCCTCGGCCGCACGCCGATGACCGACGATGAGTTCCGCGACCGGATGAAGTCGAACGTCGAGGAGTTCTCCGAGGCCCGCCGCGTGGACGACGAGGTCTGGGAGTCGTTCGCCCGCGGCCTGCGGTATCTCCCCTCGAACATCAATAACCAGGAAGACTACGAGAAGCTCGCCGCGCTGCTCGAAGAGGTAGACCGCGAGCGGGGCACGCAGGGCAACCGCCTCTTCTACCTCTCGACCTCGCCGGAGTTTTACGCCGAGGCGGTAGCCCGCCTCGACGGGGCCGGCCTCACCCGCCGCGACGAGGGCTGGACGCGCGTCATCATCGAGAAGCCGTTCGGCACGAGTTTGGAGAGCGCCCGCGAGCTGAACCGGCAGGTCCTCAATCACCTCGACGAGTCGCAGGTCTACCGCATCGACCACTATCTAGGCAAAGAGACCGTCCAGAACCTGCTGGTCTTCCGTTTCGCCAACGGCATCTTCGAGCCGCTCTGGAACCGGCAATATGTGGACCACGTCCAGATCACGAACGCCGAGACCGTCGGCGTCGAGGGGCGCGGCGGCTACTACGAGAAGTCGGGCGTAATCCGCGACATGATTCAGAACCACGTCTTCCAGGTGCTCTCGCTGGTGGCGATGGAGCCCCCGACCTCGCTCTCGGCCGAGGACGTGCGCGACGAGAAGATCAAGGCCATGCAGGCCGCCCGCCGCTTCACGCCCGAGCGCGTCCGCTCGGAGTGCGTGCGCGGCCAGTACGGGCCGGGCAGCATCGGCGGCAAGCCCGTGCCCGGCTACCGCGAGGAGGGCGGCGTCGCGCCCGACTCGATCACCGAGACTTACGCCATGCTGACGATGTACTTCGACAACTGGCGCTGGTCGGGTGTGCCTTTCTACATCCGCTCGGGCAAGCGGCTGGCGAAGCGCGTCACGGAGATCGCCATCCAGTTCAAGGAGGCGCCTCACAGGCTCTTCGGCGCGTCCGCCGATCAGGCCGCGCCGAACCAGCTCGTCATCCGCATACAGCCCGACGAGGGAATCACGATGCGGGTCGCCGCGAAGGTGCCGGGGCAGGTGACGCGCGTGCGCGACGTGAACATGGACTTCCGCTACGGCGCCTCGTTCGGCGGCCAGCTCGCAGAGGCTTACGAGAGGCTGATCCTCGACTGCATACTCGGCGACTCGACCCTCTACGCCCGCCGCGACATGACCGAGCGCGGCTGGGAACTCGTCATGCCGGTCCTAGAATACTGGGCCGGCAACCCCTCTGAGGCCGACTTCCCCAACTACGAGGCCGGCTCCTGGGGGCCGGCCGACTCCTTCCGCCTGCTCGAACAGGGAGGGCGCCGCTGGCGCAGACCTTGAAGACAGTTTTCAGTTTTCAGTTTTCAGTTTTTAGTTGACACCTTCGCTCTCCAGACGCCGCCCGTGGGCAGGGCTACAACTAAAAACTAGAAACTAAAAACTAGAAACTAAAACTCCGATCAACATGAGCATCGTACCGATGAGGGGAGTTGAGCCGGCGCGGCTCGAAAGGCAGTTGTCGGAGATGTGGGCCGAGGCCGCGCGCGGGGTTGAGGGGGCCGAGGGGGCGCTGGTGCGCGCCTGCGTTCTGAATCTTGTCGTCTTCGCGGCCGACGAGCGGGAGCGGGCCGAGGCCGACGCGCTGCTCGAAGAGGTGATTGAGCGCCACCCCTGCCGCGCCATCGTCGTCGCCGCCGACCGCGGGGCCGACACCGCCCGGCTCGACGCTTACGTCTCGACGCGCTGTCAGCTCACCACTCGCGGCGCCAAGCAGATTTGCGGCGAGCAGATCACCATCGAGGCGGCGGGGCCGGTTGTCGAGACGGCTTCGACGGCCGTCTCCCCGCTGCTCGTCCCTGACGTGCCGGTCTTCCTCTGGTGGAAGGACATCCCGCACGGCGACGACAAGCTGTTCGACCGCCTGGCCGAGATGGCCGACCGCGTCGTGATCGACTCGGCCACCTTCGACCGCCCGCACGAAGACCTGCTGCGGCTGGCTCGCCTGTTAGGCGAGCGCGGCGACAGGCTGTGCCTGAGCGACCTGAACTGGGGCCGGCTGACTTCGTGGCGCGCACTGGTGGCGAGCTTCTGGGACGTGGCCCACTACCGCCCCTCGCTCGACAGCCTGACGCGCGTGCGGATAGAGTACGACCCGCCGGACCTGGCGCACGAGGAGATCGCCCCGAAGGCCCTGCTCGCCCTGGGATGGTTCGCCTCCTGCCTCGGCTGGGAGCCGGACGCGGGCGGTCGGGTAGAGAGTGACGAGGAAGGTTCCTTCCGCTTCACCTTTCGTTTTGGAGGCCGCGTCGGAGGCCGCGACGAAAGCCGCGGTGAAAGCAGAGAGGGGAATGGTTCCCGAGTTGAGGCCGTGCTGGTGCCGACCGAAGACCTGTCAGGGCGAGACGGGATGATAACCTCGCTCGTGCTCTCGACGGCCGCCGGCGACGAGTTTCGCGTCGGCCTCAGGCCCGGCGAGTCCAAGCTGGAAACGAGCGCGAGGGTCGCTGGCGAGCAGGCCGTCGGCCGCGTCCTCGGTTACGAGGCGCGAACGGAGGGGCAGCGGCTGGGCGCCGAGCTCGAACTGCTCACGCGCGATTACGTCTTCGAGAAGTCGGTGGGCGTCGCCGCGCGCCTCGTCGAGAAGCTCCGGGGGTAAGTTCCGCACAACATTTCGGCCACGGGTACCGCATCACAAAAACCATGATCATAGCCGGAGACATCGGGGGCACTAAGACCAACGTCGCTCTTTTCGAGAGCGAGGGCGAGCAGTTGGGGCGTATCGTCGCGCAGCAGAGTTTCCCCAGCTCGCGCTACGGCTCGCTCGAAGCCATCCTCGCTGAGTTCCTCGCCGCCCACCCTCACGACGCACTCACGGGCGCCTGCTTCGGCGTGGCCGGTCCCGTCAGCGCCGGGCGCGTCGAGACGCCGAACCTTGCCTGGGTCGTCGTCGCCGACGAGCTGGCGGCGACGCTCGGCGTCGAACACGTGGGCCTCATCAACGACCTCGAAGCCACGGCCTTCGGCATAGAGGTG
This sequence comes from Pyrinomonadaceae bacterium, assembly GCA_035645715.1. Classification (GTDB taxonomy): domain Bacteria; phylum Acidobacteriota; class Blastocatellia; order Pyrinomonadales; family Pyrinomonadaceae; genus QHXN01. The sequence continues at coordinate 79,380 of DASQMB010000033.1, read as the reverse complement.
CTCGACCCCTCGCGCCTCCACACGCTGAACGAGGGCGCGGGAGATCGCGGGGGCCACCGGGCGCTCATCGCGGCCGGCACCGGCCTCGGCATGGCCGGCATGTTCTGGGACGGGCGCCATTACAACCCGATGCCCTCTGAGGGCGGCCACGTCGATTTCGCGCCGCGCAACGAGCGCGAGTTCGAGCTGTTGAAGTACCTGACCGAGAAGGTGGGCGGCCGCGTCAGTTACGAGCGCGTCCTCTCCGGGCCGGGCCTCTTCAACGTCTACTCGTTCCTGCGCGACCGCGGCCACTACGAGGAACCATCCTGGCTGGCCGATGAGATCGCCGCGGGCGACCCCTCGGCTGCCGTCTCGCGGGCCGGCCTCGGTAAGCGGTGCGAGATTGCGGTCGCGGCGCTCAACCTCTTCGTCGAGGTCTACGGGGCGATGGCCGGCAACCTCGCGCTCATCTTGAAGGCTACCGGCGGCCTCTACGTCGGCGGCGGAATTGCGCCCAAGATAATCGAGAAGCTAAAGGACGGCACCTTCATGGCCCACTACCGCGACAAGGGCCGGATGTCTGCGCTGGTCGAGTCCATCCCCGTCCGCGTCATCCTCGACGACAAGACGGCACTCTACGGCGCCGCGAGTTGCGCCGCCCTCCACGCCAGATGACGGCCGACCAGACGAACAAGACGACCGGGGCGGAAATGATGGAAGTGACGCCCGACATCCGCGTCTTCGACGACGCCGAGGCCGTGGCCCGCGCCGCCGCCGAAAGGTTCGCCGAGCTGGCCGCCGAATCGGTCGCCGCGCGTGGTGCCTTCTCGGTCGCGCTCGCCGGCGGGACCACACCGCGCAGGGTCTACGAGCTGCTGGCCGGCGAGGAGTGGCGCGGGCGCGTCGCCTGGGAGAAGGTTCACGTCTTCTTCGGCGACGAGCGTTGCGTGCCGGCCGACCACGCCGACAGCAACTACCGGATGGCGAACGAGGCCCTGCTCTCGCGCGTGCCCGTGCCAATCGAGAACGTCCACCGCATCGAGGGGAGGGGCGACGCCGCCGCCAACGCCAGCCGCTACGAGGACGAGCTGCGCGGCCACTTCGCCGAGCAGGGCGCGCCCCGCTTCGATTTGCTGATGCTCGGCATGGGCGACGACGGGCACACGCTCTCGCTCTTCCCCCACACGGCCGCGCTCGCTGAGACCTCGCTGTGGGCCGCGGCCAACCACGTCGAGAAGCTTGGGGCCTGGCGCGTCACGCTGACGGCGCCGGCAGCCAGCTCGGCGCGCCACGCCCTCTTCATCGTCACCGGCGCGGGAAAGGCCGCGCGCCTCCGCGAGGTCCTCGTCGGCGAGCGCGACCCCGAGCGTTTGCCTTCGCAGCTCATCCGTCCGGCGGGCGGCACGCTCGAATGGATGGTTGACGAGGCGGCCGCGGCCGAGCTTGAGTGACGGCGGACCCGCCATGTCGGCTGCCGCGTCCGGGGCTGCAACGCCCCACTCCCGGCGGCACGCTTCTCATCCTGAAGACTCTATCCCGAAAAAACAGATGCCCAGCAGAGAGAGGGAGAGACTGAACGAGGCGCACGGCGCTCCCGTCCCGCCGTGGCGCAAGTGGGGGCCGTACCTTTCCGAGCGCGCCTGGGGCACAGTGCGCGAAGACTACTCGGCGGACGGCAACGCCTGGGCCTACTTCCCGCACGACCTCGCGCGCTCGAAGGCGTACCGCTGGGGCGAGGACGGGCTGGCCGGCATCTCCGACCGCTATCAGGTGCTCTGCTTCTCGCTCGCCCTCTGGAACGGGCGCGACCCCATCCTGAAAGAGCGGCTGTTCGGCTGTGTCGGCTCCGAGGCCAACCACGGCGAGGACGTGAAGGAGTACTACTTCTACCTCGACTCGACACCGACCCACTCGTACATGAAGTACCTGTACAAGTACCCGCAGGCCGAGTTCCCCTACGGGAGGCTGATTCAGGAGAACCGCGCGCGCTACGGGAAGGGGCCGGAATTCGAGCTGCTCGACACCGGCGTTTTCGACGACGACCGCTACTTCGACGTGTTCGTCGAGTACGCCAAGGCCGGACCCGAAGACATCCTGATCCGCATAGAGGCTTTCAACCGCGGCCCCGAAGAGGCGACGCTCCACCTCCTGCCGACGCTCTGGTTCCGCAACACCTGGGCCTGGGGGCGCGAGCCGAAGTCTGAGCCTCGCATCACCCCCGGCCCCGCCGGCTCGGGCTTCATCAGTCTGAAGGCATCCGACGAGGAGGCCGGCCCCGTCGCCGGCCTGCCCTTCCATTACCAGCTCGGCCCGCGCTACCTCTACGCAGAAGTCGGCGGCGGCGTAGAGGCGACGCCGCTCTTCACGAACAACGAGACCAACGGCCCGCGCGTCTACGGCGCGGGGGCCGAGAGCCGCAAGACCCACGTCAAGGACGCCTTCCACCGCCACGTCGTCGGCGGCGAGCGCGGGGCCACGAGCCAGGAACGTGCCGGCACCAAAGCCTGTTTCCACTTCGGCGAGCTGCGCGTGCCCGCGGGCGGCTCGGCAATCGTCCGCCTGCGCCTGACCGACCGCGAGCTGGAAGCCCCCTTCGCCGACGCCGGCACGGTCATGGAGACGCGGCAGTCTGAGGCCGATGAGTTCTACGCGGAAATCCACCCGCCGCTGGCCTCAGAGGACGAGCGGCGCGTCCAGCGTCAGGCCCTCGCCGGGATGCTCTGGACCAAGCAGATTTACATCTACGACGTGAACGTCTGGCTCGACGGCGACAACCCGGACTGGCCCCCGCCCGAACCGCGCAAGCGCATCCGCAACTTCCACTGGAAGCACCTCAACTCGATGCGCATCCTCTCGATGCCCGACAAGTGGGAGTACCCGTGGTTCGCCGCCTGGGACCTGGCCTTTCACTGCGTCCCGCTCGCTCTCGTGGACCCGGCCTTCGCCAAGGAGCAGTTGTGGCTGCTCCTCTTCGAGCAGTTCCAGCACCCGAACGGGCAGCTGCCCGCCTACGAGTGGGAGTTCTCGGACCTCAACCCTCCGGTCCACGCCTGGGCCGTCTGGCGCGTCTACAACATGGACCGCGTCCAGAACGGCCGCGGCGACCGCGAGTTTTTGGAGAAGTGCTTCCACAAGCTCTTAATCAACTTCGCCTGGTGGGTGAACAAGGTCGACAGCCAGGGCAACAACGTCTTCGAGGGCGGCTTCCTCGGGCTCGACAACATCACCGTGCTCGACCGCAGCCAGCCCTTACCCTACGGCGCGCGCCTCGAACAGTCGGACGCCACGGGCTGGATGGGGATGTTCTGCCTCAACCTGATGCGCATCGCGCTTGAGCTTGCGAAGGAGAACCGGGCCTACGAGGGACTGGCGACCAAGTTCTTCCAGCACTACGCCTACGTCGGCGCCGCCATGAAGCACATGGGCGAGCGCGACTACCAGCTCTGGGACGAGGAGGACAAGTTCTTTTACGACGTGCTCCAATTCCCCGACGGCTCTTACCACAAGTTCCGCGTCCGCTCGCTGGTCGGCCTCATCCCGCTCTACGCCGTCGAGCGTCTGGAAGAGGACTGGGTCGAGCCGTTCAGGGAGTTCAGCTCGAACCTCGACTGGTTTTTGCGCAACCGGCAGGATGTGGTGCAGCGCTGCGTGACCACCGTCGAGCAGGAGGGCAAGACCGTCCACGTCCTCGCCATCGTCAACCCCGAGCAGATGCGCGCCCTGCTCGAACGCGTCTGGGACCCGACAGAGTTCCGCTCGGAGTACGGGCTGCGCAGCCTGTCGAAGTACCACGAGCATCACCCCTTCCGCTTCGGCGACGCCGAGGTCGGCTACGAGCCGGCCGAGTCGCGCGAGATGCTCAAAGGGGGCAACTCCAACTGGCGCGGCCCCATCTGGTTCCCGACCTCCTTCATGATGATCGAGTCGCTGCGCAAACTCGGCAAAGCCTACGGCCCGAGCTTCAGGGTCGAGAGCCCCGTCGAAGGCGAGCCGCCCGTCACCCTCGAAGAGATGGCGCGCGGCTTCGCCGACCGCCTCATCGGCATCTTCACCCGCGACTCAGACGGGCGCCGCCCCGCCCACGGCTGGTACGCCAAGTTCCAGACCGACCCCCACTGGCGCGACCTCGTCCTCTTCTACGAGTACTTCCACGGCGACACCGGCATGGGCCTCGGCGCCTCGCACCAGACCGGCTGGTCCGGCCTCGTCGCATCGCTGATAGACGAGTGGCGCCGTTGATTTCGGCCGCGGGCGGGCCGTCCCCTACCGCGGCCCGCCCGCCTCGCCCCAACCCCCTGAACGCCACAGGCGAGACAGGAGAGAGGGCAGCCTTCCATCCCCGCACCGAAGCCTCGCGCCTGCCCTAACTCGTAAATATTCAATCACTTAGCCGTGCAACGCCGTCCGCCGTGGGGGCATCTATCTAATCTTGACAAAAAAGTAATGTATGCCTAGTATGTCAGTTCGGCCGTTTCCGAGTGGGCAGTCAGGGCAGTTTTTATGAAGGTCTCGGCACAGGAAGAATACGGGCTCCGCTGCCTGCTGCAACTGGCGCGGCTGGGCGAGGACGAGTACCTGACGCTCGGGCAGTTGGCCGAGCGCGAGGGGCTGTCGCAGGCGAATGCGGGCAAGGTGCTGTGGCTGCTGAGCAAGGCCGGGCTGGTGGCCTCGATCCGCGGGACGAAGGGCGGCTACCGCCTGGCGCGGCCGGCCTCTGAGGTCCGCCTGAGCGAGGTCATCAAGGTTCTGGACGACGACGTGCTCGAAGGGCACTGCAAGAGCTACACCGGCGTGCTCGACGCCTGCGTCCACACTGGCGACTGCGGCATCCGCCCGGTCATCGTCGGCGTTCACGAGATCGTCGAGCGGGCGCTCTCGGGCATCACGCTGGCCGAGCTGGTCGGCACAGAGAAGAAGGTTGACGCGACGCTCCACAGGATACAGGGCTTGAGCCGCGACGAGAGGGCCGGGGCCGGCACGCACTGAGTGTGCCGGGGCCGGCGCGCGAAGATTTGAGAAAGCTATAAGACGATGAGCACAATCGAACTGCTGACCAACAAGGAATACAAGTACGGTTTCGTCACCGACATCGAGTCGGACATGATCCCGAGGGGCCTCGACGAGGGCACGGTCCGGCTCATCTCGGAGAAGAAGGGCGAGCCGGAGTGGATGCTCGAATTCCGCCTCAAGGCTTTCCGCCAGTGGCTGAAGATGACCGAGCCGAAGCACTGGCCCAACGTTGAGTACCCCGAGATAGATTACCAGGACATCATCTACTACAGCGCCCCGAAGCAGAAGGAGGCCAAGAAGAGCCTCGACGAGGTTGACCCCGAGCTTTTGCGCACCTTCGAGAAGCTCGGCATCCCGCTCACCGAGCAGAAGCAGCTTGCCAACGTGGCCGTGGACGCCGTCTTCGACTCGGTCTCGGTCGCCACGACCTACAAGGAGAAGCTGAAGAAGCACGGCGTCATCTTCTGCTCGTTCACCGAGGCCATCCGCGACTACCCGGACCTCGTGAAAAAGTACCTGGGTTCGGTCGTCCCGGTCGGCGACAACTACTTCGCGGCCCTCAACAGCGCGGTCTTCTCCGACGGCTCGTTCGTCTTCGTGCCGAAGGGCGTCCGCTGCCCGATGGAGCTTTCGACCTACTTCCGCATCAACAACCAGGAGTCGGGCCAGTTCGAGCGCACGCTGGTCGTGGCCGAGGAGGGCGCCTACGTCTCCTACCTCGAAGGCTGCACGGCGCCGAAGTTCGACAAGAACCAGTTGCACGCGGCCGTGGTCGAGCTGGTCGCGCTCGACGACGCCGAGATCAAGTACTCGACCGTGCAGAACTGGTACGCGGGCGACGAGGAGGGCCGGGGCGGCATTTACAACTTCGTCACCAAGCGCGGAGCCTGCCGCGGCCGTAACTCGAAGATTTCATGGACGCAGGTCGAGACCGGCTCGGCCATCACCTGGAAGTACCCCTCGTGCATCCTGCAAGGCGACAACTCCATCGGCGAGTTCTACTCGGTCGCTCTGACGAACCACGCGCAGCAGGCCGACACCGGCACGAAGATGATCCACATCGGGCGCAACACGCGCTCGACCATCGTCTCGAAGGGCATCTCGGCCGGCAAGTCGAACAACTCCTACCGCGGCCTCGTCAAGGTGCTGGCGGGGGCCGAGGGCGCGCGCAACTACACGCAGTGCGACTCGATGCTGATCGGCGGCAGGAGCGGGGCCAACACTTTCCCTTACATCGAGGTGATGAACAACACGGCGCGCGTCGAGCACGAGGCCACCACCTCGCGCATCAGCGAGGAGCAGCTCTTCTACCTACAGCAGCGCGGCATCTCGCAGGAGGACGCCGTTTCGCTCATCATCAACGGCTTCTGCAAGGACGTGTTCCGCGAGCTGCCGATGGAATTCGCCGTCGAGGCCCAGCGCCTCCTCGGCCTCAAGCTTGAGAACAGCGTGGGCTAAATTAAATGCCGTGAACCGTGAACCGTGAACCGTGACGAGTGAGGAAGGTTTTATCTTGTTACGGTTCACGGTTCACGGCTCACGGCTCTCCTAAGGAGAGCACAGTGTTAGAGATTCGTAATCTGCGCGCGACCGTGGACGGGAAGGAAATCCTGCGCGGCATCGACCTGGAGGTGAACCGCGGCGAGGTCCACGCCATCATGGGGCCGAACGGGTCGGGCAAGTCCACGCTGGCGAAGATACTGGCCGGCCACCCGGCCTACGAGGTGACGGGCGGCGAGGTCCTCTTCGAGGGACGCGACCTGCTCGAACTCGAACCCGACGAGCGGGCGCGCGAGGGCGTCTTCCTGGCCTTCCAGTACCCCGTAGAGGTGCCGGGCGTCTCGAACGCGCAGTTCCTCCGCCTCGCCTACAACGAGAAGCGCAAGCACCTCGGCGAGGAGGAGCTGGACCCGCTGGAATTTAAAGACCTGCTGACGGAGCGCGCGAAGATCGTCGAGATGGAGGCGAGCCTCATGTCGCGCTCGGTCAACGAGGGTTTCTCGGGCGGCGAGAAGAAGCGGAACGAGATTCTTCAAATGGCCGTCCTCGAGCCGAAGCTCGCCGTGCTCGACGAGACCGACTCGGGCCTCGACATCGACGCCTTGCGCGTGGTCGCCGACGGCGTCAACAAGCTGCGGACGCCCGACAACGCCGTCGTCCTCGTCACACACTACCAGCGGCTGCTCAACTACATCGTGCCTGACTTCGTGCACGTCCTTTATAAGGGCCGCATCGTCCGCTCCGGCGGCCGGGAACTGGCCCTCGAACTCGAAGAGAAGGGCTACGACTGGATTAAAGAGGCGGCCGGCGGTCAGCCGTCGGCCGTCAGCTCCACGTCCGCCGGGAGCTGATGTCGCGTCCGCGGCCCGAGCTTTTAAGAGGAGTAAAGCTGAAAGCTGATCGCCGAAAGCAGATGATGGCACAGGCAATGAAAGAGAAGACGGCTTACGCCGGCGCGTTCCGCCTCTTCGCCGCGGCGAGGGCCGGGGCGGGGGAGCCTGCGTGGGCCGGCGCGCTGCGCGAGGATGCCTTCGCGCGCTTCGAGGAGCGGGGATTCCCGACGACCGACGAGGAAGACTGGAAGTACACGAACGTCGCGCCCCTCGCCCGCCGCGAGTTCGTCCCGGCGGAGACGCCCGCCGCGCGCGCCCCCGAGGCGGCCGAATTCTTCGTCCACGAGGAGGCTCGCGCGAGCCGTCTGGTCTTCATCAACGGCCTCCTCGCGCCGGGCCTTTCGGCGCTCGAAGCCCTGCCGGCCGGGGTCGTCGTGTCCGACATCGCCGCGGCCCTCGCGGGCGAGCACGGCGCCGCGGTCCGCGAGAGACTGGGCGCGCTCGTGCCCGCCACGGGAGGCCCGTTCGCCGCACTCAACGCGGCCTTCTTCGGCGGCGGCGCCTTCGTCTTCGTGCCGCGAGGCGTGCGCGTCGGGGCGCCGGTGCAGCTCCTCTTCCTGTCCGAAGGGGAGGGCGCTCACCTCGCTTCGCCGCGCCTGCTGGTCCTGGCCGAGCGCGAGAGCGAACTCGACATCATCGAGAGCTACGCCGCGGCAGAGGGCACAGGCGAGTACCTGACCAACACGGTCGCGGAGGTCTTCGTCGCCGACGGCGCGCGCGTCACGCACGTCAAGGTGCAGGACGAAGCCGAGCCGGCCTATCACGTCGGGGCGACGCACGCCGAGGTGGGGCGCGACGCCGTCTACGACCTGACGACCGTCACGCTCGGCTCGAAGCTCTCGCGCCACGACATCGCGGTGCGGCTCGGGCGCGAGAACGGGACGTGCCACGTAGACGGCCTCTACCTGGTCGGCGACGGGCAGCACGCCGACACACACTCGCTCATAGACCACGCCGTGCCCCGCTGCGCGAGCCGGCAGACCTACAAGGGCATCCTCGACGGCCGCTCGCGCGCCGTCTTCAACGGGCGCGTCTTCGTCCACGAGGGGGCCAGCCAGACCGACGCGCAGCAGAGCAACAAGAACCTCCTGCTCTCGCGCGAGGCGAGGGTGGACACCAAGCCGCAACTCGAAATCTACAACGACGACGTGAAGTGCTCGCACGGCGCCACGGTCGGCCAGCTCGAAGAGGAGGAGCTTTTCTACCTCCTCAGCCGCGGCCTCAGCCCGGCTCTCGCGCGCAACCTCCTGACCTACGGCTTCGCCGAGGAGATCGTCGAGAAGATCAGGCACGAGTCGATCCGCCGCCGGCTCGACCGGGCCATCCTGAACCGCCTGCACGCGAGCCTGGAGGTCTGACGCGGCCCGAAGGGCACGCGCGGGGAGTTATCGAACGATGGTAGCGACAGAGAACACTGTGGGGGCCGTGGGCGCGTCCGCGCCGTGGGACGTGGGGCGCGTCCGCGCGGACTTCCCCGTCCTCGGCCAGACGGTCAACGGCAAGCCGCTCGTTTACCTCGACAACGCGGCCTCGGCCCAGGTGCCGCAGATCGTCGTGGACCGCGGCTCGAAGTATTTGCGCGAGGAGCACTCGAACATCCATCGCGGCGTCCACTACCTGAGCCAGCGCGCCACCTCGGCCTACGAGGGCGCGCGCGAGAAGGTCCGCCGCTTCATCAACGCGCGCGAGGCCCGCGAGTGCGTCTTCGTCCGCGGCTGCACAGAGGCCATCAACCTCGTCATGCACGGGTACGGGCGCAAGTTCGTCGGCGCGGGCGACGAGGTGGTGGTCAGCGAGATGGAGCACCACTCGAACATCGTCCCGTGGCAGATGCTCTGCGAGGAGAAGGGCGCGCGGCTGCGCGTCATCCCGATGGACGACACGGGCACGCTCCTGCTCGACGAGTTCGACGCGCTCCTGAGCGAGCGGACCCGCATCGTCTGCGTCAACCACGTCTCGAACGCGCTCGGCACGGTCAACCCCGTCAGGGAGATCGCGGCCCGCGCCCACAGGGCCGGGGCGGTCGTCGTCGTGGACGGCGCCCAGGGTACGCCGCACCTGGCCGTTGACGTGCAGGACCTCGACTGCGATTTCTACGCCGTCTCGGGCCACAAGATGTTCGCCCCGACAGGCAGCGGCGTCCTCTACGGCAGGGCCGACCTGCTTGAGAAGATGAACCCCTTCATCGGCGGCGGCTCGATGATTCGCAGCGTCACCTTCGAGCGGAGCACCTACGCTGCCATCCCCGAGAAGTTCGAGGCGGGCACGCCGGCCATCGCTTCGCAGATCGGACTCGGCGCCGCCATTGATTACCTGAGCGGGCTAGACCGCGCCGCCGCGCACGCCTACGAGCAGGAGCTCCTGGCCTACGCCACCGAAAAGCTCTCGGCCATCGAGGGCGTCCGCATCATCGGCACCGCGCGCGAGAAGGCGAGCGTTCTGGCCTTCGTCGTCGAGGACGTACACCCGCACGACGTTGGCACCATCCTCGACCAGGAGGGCATCGCCATCCGCGCCGGCCACCACTGCGCCCAGCCCGTGATGAAACACTTCAACGTCCCGGCCACGGCCCGCGCCTCCTTCGCCTTCTACAACACGAGGGAAGAGGTCGAGCGCCTGGCGGCGGCCGTGCAGAGGGTAATCGAAGTCTTCGCGTAAATGACGGGCGGGAGTTTGTAGTTTTCAGTTTTTAGCAGGGGCGGGCCCTTCGGCGGCCGGCGACCGGAAGCCACGAACTACGAACTAAAAACTACGAACTAAAAACTACTAATCGAAATGTCCGAACTGAGCGAGCTGTACCAGCAGGTCATCCTGGACCACAACAAGAAGCCGCGGAACTACCGCGAGCTGGAGGACGCGAACCGCATCTCGGAGGGGCACAATCCCCTGTGCGGCGACCAGCTCACGGTTTACCTGCGGATGGAGGAGAACGTCGTCGGCGAGGTCAGCTTCGTCGGGTCCGGCTGCGCCATCTCGAAGGCTTCGGCCAGCATGATGACGCAGGCCGTCCGCGGCAAGACGCGCGGTGAGGCCCAAATCCTCTTCAACGAATTTCACAGGATGGTGACGGGTGAACTCGACGAGGAGGCCGAGCCGAACAACCTCGGGCGGCTGAAGATTTTCTCCGGCGTGCGCGACTACCCCGCGCGCGTCAAGTGCGCCAGCCTCTCCTGGCACACGCTGCGCGCGGCCCTCGAAGGCGCCGACACTACCACCACCGAACACCTCGGGCCGAGCCTGACGCCGGGCGAGCAAGAGCAGTGAGCCGGCCGGCCGTGGGCCGAAACCGGCCGGCGCCGCCGGGCACAGCATCAGGACTGCGCGGGGCCGCGGAAGACTTCAAAAGGTCTTCGGCGGCCCCGACCCTTTTTTGAGTTCGCGCGCCGCGCGGGTTAATATCTCTCCATCGTCCGCGCTTTCGGAGTCAATGCCTACATGCGAATAACCCGCGTCGAAATCCGCGAGCTACGCCTGCGCCTCGTCCACTTCTTCGAGACCAGCTTCGGCCGCACAATCGAGCGCCGCGTCATGCTCGTCCGAGTCTTCGACCGCGACGGCGCCGAAGGGTGGGGCGAGTGCACGACCGGCGAAGGTCCGTTCTACAGCGAGGAGTGGGTGGATGGCGCGTGGGAGGTCTCGCGCCGCTTCCTGGTCCCGATGGTGCTCGGCAGTGAGGTCGAGTCGGCGGCCGGCGTGGGCGCACTGATGGCGCGCGTGCGCGGGAACCGGATGGCGAAGGCCGCCATCGAGAACGCCTGCTGGGATTCGGAGGCGACCCGGCTCGGCGTCCCGCTCTGGCGCCACCTGGGCGGCGTCCGCAGGGAAATCCCCTGCGGGGTCTCCATCGGCATCCAGGACACGCCGGAACAGCTCCTCGACAAGATCGCGACCGAGCTCGAGGCCGGCTACCAGCGCATCAAGATTAAGGTCAAGCCGGGCTGGGACAGGGAGGTGGTCGAGCGCGTGCGGGCTCGATTCCCGGGCATTCAATTGATGATTGACGCCAACTCTGCCTACACGCTCGAAGACGTGCCGCTCTTCCGGGCGCTCGACGAGTTCGACCTGATGATGGTAGAGCAGCCGCTGGCCTACGACGACATGTTCGATCACGCAGAGTTGCAGAGGCAGATCAGGACGGCGGTTTGCCTCGACGAGTCGGTGCGCTCGGCCGAGGACGCGCGCAAGGCGCTGGCGCTCGGCGCCTGCCGGATCGTCAACGTCAAGCTGGGGCGGGTCGGCGGCCACGCCGAGGCCCGGCGCGTCGAGGCGGTCTGCCGCGGGCGCGGCGTGCCGGTCTGGTGCGGCGGGATGCTTGAGTCGGGCGTGGGCCGCGCGCACAACATAGCTATGGCGACGCTCGAAGGCTTCACACTGCCCGGCGACGTGTCGGCCAGCGCGCGCTACTGGGCCGAAGACATCATCGAGCCGCCCGTCACCGTCTCGCCCGCCGGGACCATCGAGGCGCCCGAAGGCCCAGGGCTAGGCTTCCGCGTCAGGACAGACCTCGTCGAATCTCTGACCGTGCGCTCAGAGACTTTCACCGCCTGAGAGGCGCCGGCCCCGTTCGGCCCGGACGCTCTCCCGTACCCGAAACGATGCCGACCGAACTTACAAATGAACAGGCCGCCCGCCTGCTCTCGCACTTCGAGGGGCGGCGCGGCGAGGTGCTGCGCATCGCGCGCGAGCTGTGCGAGGCCGAGTCGCCCTCGGGCGATTCGGAGGGGAGCCGTGCCGTCGTCAACATTCTCTCGCGGACTATGGGCGAACTCGTGGCCGTCTCGTCCGTCGAGCGCGTGGCGGCCGCCGAAGACTACGGCGAGCACCTGCGCGTCGAGGCTTTCGGCCCGGCCGGGGGCGCGGCGCGCCCGCTGCTCGTCCTCGGCCACACGGACACGGTCCACCCGCGCGGCACCCTCGCCGAGCGGCCCTGGCGCGAAGAGGACGGCCGAATCTACGCACCCGGTATCTTCGACATGAAGGCAGGATGTGCCGTCGCCGTCGAAGTCCTGCGGGCCTGCGCCGAACTGGAGCTCGCCCCGGCCGGCCCCGTCGTGCTGCTCCTGACCTGCGACGAGGAGACGGGCAGCGCCACCGGGCGCGCGCTGGTCGAGCGCGAAGCGCGCGGGGCCCGCGCCGTGCTGGTGCTCGAACCGCCGGCGCCGGGCGGGCGGGTCAAGACCGGACGCAAGGGGACGGGCATGTTCGTCCTGAGCGCCGAGGGGCGCGCGGCCCACGCCGGGTTGGAACCGGAGAAGGGGGCGAGCGCAGTCCTCGAAATCGCGCGCCAGATCGAGCGCCTGCACTCGCTGGCCGATCCCTCGAAGGGCACGACCGTCAACGTCGGCGTCGTCAGCGGCGGCACCCACTCGAACGTGGTCGCGGCCCAGGCCCGCGCCGAGATAGACATACGCTTCAACACTTTGGCCGAGGCCGAGCGAATCGAGCGCGAAATCCGCGCCCCCGTTCCCTTCGATTCGCGCGTCCGCCTCGGCGTCTCGGGCGGCATCAACCGTCCGCCGCTCGAACGGACGGCGCCCGTCGCCGCCCTTTACGAGCACGCCCGCCGTCAGGCCGGCCTGATCGGCTTCGACCTCGGCGAGGCGAGTGTCGGCGGCGCTTCCGACGGTAATTTCGCGGCGGCCTGCGGCGCGCCAGTCCTCGACGGCCTCGGGGTCGAGGGCGACGGCGCACACGCCGCGCACGAACACATCCTTGCGGACAGCGTGGCACGCCGCGCGGCACTAGTCGCGTCGCTCGTCGCCACCCTGTAGACCCGCTCCGTGCTCGACTGCGTTTTTCTTCTGCTTTGACCTGTGAGGAGGGTTGATGACGTTCAGGGTTCTTCTGAGGCTCGCTCTGGTCTTGACGATGCTCGCGGCCCCGCTCGCCTCGCTCGACTCGGCGGTCGTGGGCGGCGCGGCTCGTGCGGCCTCGCGCGAGCCGGTGCGCGCCCGGCGCGGGATGGTGGCCTCGGTCAGCGAGCACGCCTCGCGCGCGGGCGTGGACGTGCTGCGGCGCGGCGGCAACGCCGTGGACGCGGCCGTGGCCGTGGCGCTGGCGCTGGCCGTCACCTACCCGGCGGCCGGCAACCTCGGCGGCGGCGGCTTCATGATGATACGGCTCAAGGACGGGAAGGCCACGGCCATCGACTACCGCGAGATGGCGCCCGCCGCGGCCCACCGCAACGTCTACCTCGACGCGCAGGGGCGTCTCATCGAGGGCGAGGGCTCTTCGACGCTCGGCTACCGCGCCTCGGGTGTGCCGGGCACCGTGGCCGGGATGGAGATGGCCCTGAAGAGGTACGGCTCTGGCCGCTTCACCTGGGCGCAACTAATCGAGCCGGCGCGGCGGCTGGCGGCCGAGGGGTTCGAGGTGCCGAACGGGCTGGCGCGCTCGCTGAGGGCCAACGGCGAGCGGCTCAGCGTCTACCCGGACGCGCGCAGGATTTACCTGCGCGACGGGAAGTTTTACGAGTGGGGCGAAGTCTGGCGCCAGCCCGAACTGGCGGCGACGCTCGCGCGGCTCAAGCGTTTCGGCCCGCGCGAGTTCTACGAGGGACGCACCGCCCAACTCATCGCCGAAGACATGCGCCGCCACAAGGGCCTCATCACGCTCGACGACATGAAGGCTTACGTGGCGAAGGAGCGCGAGCCGGTGCGCGGCACCTACCGCGGCCACGAGGTCATCTCGATGCCGCCGCCCTCCTCCGGCGGGGCGGTGCTCATCCAGATGCTCAACATCCTCGAAGGATACGACCTGCGGAACATGGGCGCCTCCTCCTCTGAGCGTTATCACGTGACGGCCGAGGCCATGCGCCGCGCCTTCGCAGACCGCGCCGAGTACATGGGCGACGCCGACTTCGTCAACGTCCCCGTCGCCGGCCTCATCGACAAGGCTTACGCCCGCCGCCGCGCCGAGAACATCAGGCCCGACCGCGCCTCGACGAGCAAAGAGATTCGCGCCGGCTCGCCCGCCGGGGCCGAGTCCACTGAGACCACGCACTTCACAGTGATCGACGCCGAGGGCAACTGCGTCTCAAACACCTACACGCTCAACGACAGTTACGGGTCGAAGGTGGTCGTCCGCGGCACCGGCATCCTGATGAACAACGAGATGGACGACTTCGCCGCCAAGCCCGGCGAGCCGAACCTCTACGGCCTGATCCAGGGCGAGCGCAACGCAGTGGCCCCGCGCAAGCGGCCTCTCTCGGCAATGACGCCGACCTTCGTGCTGCGCAGAGACGGCTCGTTCTGGTTCGCCGTCGGCTCGCCCGGCGGCCCGACCATCATCAACACGGTCCTGCAAGTCGTCACCAACGTCATAGACCACGACATGAACATCCAGCAGGCCGTGGACGCGCCGCGCATCCACCACCAGTGGCTCCCCGACGAGATCGTCTACGAGCCTTACGGGCTCTCGGCCGACACGGCCCGCGCCCTCGAACGGCGCGGCCACAGTCTGACCGGGCGGCCGCGCTTCATGGGCGACGCGCACGCCATCATGGTCGAGGAGAAGACCGGGGTGCGGCTCGGCGCGAGCGACCCGCGTAACTACGGCCAGCCCGTCGGCTACTGAGCCCGCGCGGGCCTGAACCCGGGGCGCCGCTGAGGTCGGCTAAGGTCGGCTCCGCCGCCGACGACATTAGCTGCTAATCTTCACCGGCCGGCGGCGCGTAAACACAACGCGCAACGGCCACGCGGCATCAACTTTTCGTCAGCCACGCACAGCCTTTCGGAGGTTCTCATTTTGAGCAAGTTCAATAAGACCAGAAGCCTTATCGCCGCCTGCCTGCTCGCGGCCTTCGCCGGTGGTGTGGGGAGCGTCGCCTTGCCGGGCGCCGCGGCGACCACCCGAGCCCCACAGACCCCGCAGGGCGGCGTCATCCGCGTCGCGCCGCCCGCGCCCGTCTTCAAAGACGAAGAGCGGCGTGCCGAGCTGGCCGCGCGCCGCGAGCGGCTGGCGAAGGAGGTCGGCCCCGGCGGCGTCGCCGTCCTCTTCAGCGCCGAGCCCAGGCTCTACACTTACGACGTTGACTACGAGTTCCGGCAGGAGAACAACCTCTTTTACCTGACCCATCTCAACCAGCAGAACGCCACGCTCGTCGTCCTGCCCGGCAGCACGGGGCCGCGCGAGATACTCTTCCTGCCGCGCCGCAACCCCGCGCGCGAGACCTGGGACGGCTACATGTACAGCCCCGAGGACGCCTTCCGCCTCTCGGGCGTCGGCGAAATCTGGGACTCGCGCGAGTTCGACGCCTTCGTCAAGGCGCTACAGGCTCGCCAGCCCTACTCGCCGCCGGCCGAGTCCGTGCTGATGTCGAGAAGCGGGCAGAGGGGCGACCTCTTCAAGAGCCTGTACGACGCGGCCGCGAAGAAGCAGGCCGCCCTCCACCTGCTCGTTCCCCAGGCCGAGGCCGAGAAGGGAGAGTTCGGCGAGCACGCCGAGTGGCGGCGCGAGCAGAGGTTCGCCCGGCAGTGGTCGAAGGAGGCGAACGGCTTCGCCGTGATGAGCGCGATGCCGGCCTTCACGGCGATGCGCCTGAAGAAGTCCGACTCCGAGCTCAGGCTCCTTCAGCACGCCATCGACATCACGGTCGAGGCGCTCGGCCGCGCGATGGCCGTCGCCCCGCAGGCCAAGACCGAGTACGAGGTCGAGGCCGAGGTGGATTACACCTTCCGCCGTCGCAACGCCGACCACTGGGGCTACCCCTCAATCGTCGGCTGCGGGCCGAACGCGACCACCCTGCACTACAACGCCTCGCAGGGGGCCGTCACGCCCGGCGAGCTGATGCTGATGGACGTGGGCGCCGAGTACATGCACTACACGGCCGACATCACGCGCACCTTCCCCGTCAACGGCAGGTTCACGAAGGAACAGGCAGACATCTACAACATCGTGCTGGCGGCGCAGGAGGCCGTGTTGCGGGCGACGAAGCCCGGCGCCTCGCTCGCCACGATCCACGCCGCTTCGAGCGAGGTCATCAAGGACGGGCTTTTGAAGCTCGGCCTCATCACCGACCGCGACGGGACGGTCAACGTCGGCGGTCAGCAGGTGCCGCAGTTCCGCCTCTTCTTCATGCACGGCACCGGCCACTGGCTCGGGATGAACGTGCACGACGTGGGCGGCCGCGCCGAGTTCGTCCCCGGCGCCGTCTTCACCAACGAGCCGGGCATCTACGTCCGAGCCGACGCGCTCGAGTACCTGGCGAAGACGCCCGAGAACGAGAAGTTCCTGGCGGCCGTCAGGCCCGCCTTCGAGCGCTACAAGAACATCGGGGTCCGCATCGAGGACGACATCCTCGTCACTGAGACCGGCTACCGCAACCTCTCGTCGGCGCTGCCCCGCACCGTCCCGGACATCGAGGCTTTCATGGCGAAGGCCCGCACGGAGGTCCGCGTCGGCTCGCACCGCCCCGACGGCCGACGCCGCTGGCATCTCCACATCGGCTCGCCGTTGGACTTCGCCGCGCACGGGCACGACCACGGCGAAGAGTAGATAGCCGCAGCAGGGCGGCGGGTAAAGAGTGAGGGCCGTGGATGGCGAATCCACGGCCCTCTTTTCGTCACGCCGCGGCGGGCGCCGGCCGGGCTAACCCCTCACTCGTAGCTCAGGGCCTCGACCGGGTCCTGGTTGGCCGCGCGAAGGGCGGGGTAGAGCGCGCCGAGCGTGCCGCCGGCGAGGCCGATGAGGAGTGCGAAGCCGAGCCAGCGCGGCTCTATGTCCACGGTCAGCGACGTGAGGTTCATTACGAGGAAGCGCGCGCCGAACGTCAGGAGCACGCCGACGACGACGCCGAGGATGCTGACTGCCAAAGCCTCCTGCTCGATCACCCATGCCACGCCGGCCTTCGACATCCCGAGTGATTTCAGCACGCCGATCTGCCGCGTCCGCTCGGTGACAGTCGTGTACATGGCGAGCAGGATGACGAGCGTGCTGATGACGGCCGCCACCCCGACCACGACGTTGATGAAGACGTTCAGGGCCGGCACGCTCGCCGTGTAAAGCTCGGGCAGGTCGCTCGTGAAGATGATCTGCTCCTCCGGGAATGCCTGGTGGATGCGCTCGGCCACCGCCTCCTGTCCTGCCGGGTCGTTGATCGAGACGAGGATTGCCGTGGCGAGCCCCTCGACGCCGGCCTCGGCCTGGGCCGTCGAGAGCGGCACCTTGATGCGGGAGCCGCCGGGCGGCTCGTAGACGCCGACGATGCGGAAGTCTCGGCCGAAAACCTTGACGGGGTCGCCCACCTGTCCCTTCCTCTGTTCGAGCCAGGTAGAATCGGCCATCGCCTCGTCGCCGCTCTCGACGCCGCGCCCGGCAATCATCCTCAGGCCGGCGAGGCGCGCGTAAGAGTCGAAGGGCACGCCGTCGATGACGCGGAGGCCGAAGCCCGTGTCGCTCGTGTCGGTCTTTT
Organism: Pyrinomonadaceae bacterium; assembly: GCA_035645715.1. GTDB lineage: Bacteria > Acidobacteriota > Blastocatellia > Pyrinomonadales > Pyrinomonadaceae > QHXN01. The sequence continues at coordinate 61,584 of DASQMB010000033.1, read as the reverse complement.
GCAGCACGGGCACGGCGGCGCGGACGCCCTCGATGCGGTTGATCTCGTCGGCCAGCGAGACGGGCATCGTCGGGCGCTGCGTGCCGGCGAGGCCGACGGTGCCGGCGGCGCGTACCATGATCTCGGCGCCGACGCCGCCCTCGCGCCGTCCGCGCTCGCGCAGCACGCCGTGAGCAAGCCCCACCGTGAAGGCAATGAGCAGGACGCCCACGGCGACGCCGAGGACGCTGACGAGCGTCCGCGCCGGCCGGTGGGTCATGTTCGAGAGCACAAGGTTGTCCATAACTTCCCGTAGTCGCGGGTGGCGCGCGTAGAGCTTGCTGGCCGCACCCGGCACAGTGTGGCGGACCAGCAACACCAGCCCCGCCGCCGCCCAGCAGACCACCCCGGCCTTGCGCACCAGCCCCAGCGTGACGCCGGTGGCCGCCGCGTAGCCGAGCGTGTGCAGGATGAAGCCGGTCCCGCCCTCGTAGACGCCGACTGTCGCCGGCACGAACCCGAAGACGAGGTTAATGACTTTCGTCAACGAGTCAATAATGTACGCCACGCGCGCCGACGACTCAAATCCGAGCAGCGAGAGAACGTAGAAGACCTCGAAGGCGGTGGTGGCATGCGAGAGGAAGTCGCAGGCCAGCATGGCGAAAAAGGCGCCGGGCCGCCGCTTGTAGAAGTCGTAGACGTTCTGCTCGATCCTTCGGACGGCCTCGCGCTTTGATCTCAACTTGTCGCGCTTGACGCCGAGGCGTGCGAACAGGTCGAGCCCGGCCGTGAACGGCATGACGCGGCTGACGACGGCCGCGCAGACGGCGACGATGACGAGCGACATCACGCCGACGATGGCGAAGAGCGGCAGCCGCGCCGAGTCGGGCAGGTCGTAAGTGGCGAGCATGATGGCCGCGCCGCTGGCGATGAAGAATGCGACCGAGAGGTTGTAGAGCAGGTTGTCGACGACGAGCGCCTGGACGCCCGCCGCCAGCGGCACGCGCTTGCGGAGCAGCGCGGCCTTCGTCGCCTCGCCGAGCACGGGACCGGTGAAGGTGAAGAAGGTGATGGTCTCGCCGGCCAGGCGCGTGCTCAGGGCCTCGCGGAAGGTGAAGCGGCGCAGCTCGCGCGGCACCGCGAGGCTCATCGAGACGGTGCGCAGGCAGTGGCGCACGAAGATGATTGCGAGCAGGCCGAGGAAGGCCCACCCCACCTGGCCGAGCGCCTCGTAGATCAGCCCCACCCCGACCATCCGCACCAGGAAGACGAGCAGCGACGCGCCGAGGACGAAGGCCGCGAGGTGTAGGTAGAAGAGCCAGCCGCGCCGCCGCCCTCGCTCCTCCGGCTCGGTGTCGACAGAGAGGTGAATTTCGGCTTCGAGCAGGTCCGCGGAGTCTACGACTTCGGCGCGGCCGCTCGCCGTTCCGCCCGTCGCGCCGTCCGCGGGGTAGTGGCCGGCCGTCGCGCCTTCGCCCGCGCCGAGGTCGGGGGGCTTCTCTGCGCCCGAATCGCCCGCGCGGCTCACGGCTCTCTCTCCGGCCCCGCTTCGGAGGAGGCGAGCGGGGCTGCGGCGGGCCGGCCCTCGAAGAGCTCGGAGATGACGGGGCCGGGGAACCTGCGGAAGCCCTTCTGCCAGAGCGCAGGCGCGGGCGTGCCCTCGGATTGGAGCTGGCCCGTGAGGGCGAGCAAGGTCGGCACGAAGCTCAGGCTGTCGTAAGGCTCGCGGACGATCAGGCCGGCCGGGACGCCCGCGCGCTCGCCGCCCGCGAACATCAGCGCCGCGTGGGCCGAAGAGCGGAGGAAGGAGCCGTGATTGCCGCCGGGGTTGAAGCCGCGCACGTCGAAGTTCCAATGGTCGTTGGCTAGCACGAGCAGGTCCGCCTCGACCAGCCGGCGCTGCCGTGCGCGGAAGCGCCTGATGAGCCGCTCGTCGGTCGAGAGGCCCGCGGCCTCGTGGTCGGTCGCCTCGACGCGGTGGCGCGCGAGCTGCTCGTGGAGGCCGACGACGGCGTGCGGGTACTTCGCCATGTGCGCGGCCCGCAGCCACTCGCGGTCGGTGTGCCAGCCGGAGAGCCAAAACTCGCGGGCGGCTCCGGCCTGCGGCGCCATCCGCGGGTCTTCCCAGAGTTTGAGCGGGAAGCCCTCGCCCCAGGCGACGCGCTCGAACGTGATGCGGCCCGCCCCGTCCTGCCGGAGCCGCCTGACGGGCACGTAGCGGAGCCGCTGCGACGGCCCCTCGCCGCGCGCCAGGACGAGCGCCTGCCGCTCCTCCGAACTGTAGAGCCAGACGGCCTCGTCGGCGCGCAGGTCGTCTCCCCCTTCGTCACCCGGGGCGCCGTCTCCCGCGCCGCCGCCGACGACCGCGGCGTTGAATGCTGACGGGTCGAGGCGGACGGCGACGAAATCAACCGGGCGGTTCGAGACGCCAGCCTGCACGTTGTTACGGACCGTGACGCCGCCGAAGAGGGCGAGGTAGTTGACGCGCTCGAAGCTGCGCCCGAAGTCGAGCGCGCCGTCGGGCGTTAAGACGAGGCCGCCGGCCCTGAGGCCCACGGGATAGTTTTGCAGCGAGTGCAGGTCGTTGGCGTCGCCCATCGCGCCGGGGGCGATGACCTGTTCGACCCTGACGGCCCGCGGGTCGAACCCCTCGGGATCGAGTGCGAGCAGGGCGGCGAGCGTCCGCGCGTAGGCCGAGTACTCGCGCTCCTCGGCCAGCCAGACGTTGAGGCGGGACACGACGCGCTGGGCCTCGCGGTCGAGCCCGGCGTCGCGGTCAATCTTCGTCCACTCCTTCGGCAGCTTCGCAGCCGCGGCGCGCTGGCGCTCGATGGCGCGGCGGAGCGCGCCCAGCTCTTCGTTCAGCTCGTCAACCTGCCGCCGCCAGCCCGCGCGCCGTCCCTCGAGCACGCCGAAGAATGCAGAGGTCGCCGCACGGCGCACGCCGGGCGCGAGGTCTTTGCGCCTGAGTTCGAGCAGGAGGATGTGGAGGAGGTTCAGGCCGCCGTCGCGCAGGTGGACGGAGGTGCGCTCGTTGCCGTCGAAATCCACGAGGGCGGTCGGGTACCTGGTGCTCTGCCCCTTGAGGTAGAAAGTCTCTGAGGTGGTCGTGTGGACGAGCGGTATCAGTGGGTTGACTCCTTTGAGGGCGTAATCGCTCATCAGCCGCCGCTTGGTGACGACGTGGTGGCCGCCGCCCGCGGCAGAGCCGAGCAGCTTGACGACGTTGTAGCCCTGGCTGAAGACCCGCTCGTCGCTGTTGGTGCCGTGGTCGGAGACGAGGACGAAGACCGTCTCGGGGCCGAGCGGCGAGTTGCCGGCGGCCGACCAGACCCGGCCCACCAGCCGGTCGAGCTGGCGCAGGGATTCGAGCTGCGTGGCGCGGTCGCGGTTGTGGTGGGCGGCGTGGTCGAAGTCCGTGGTGTAGAAGTCGAGGTAGCGGACGCGCGGGTCCGCGAGCTTCGAGATCAGCTCGCGTTCCTGCTGCTCGGTGAGTATGTCGCGGGCGTCGATGCCGATGGTCCACTCGTCGAGCAGCTCGCGCGGCGTGCGCGAGGTGACGCGGTTTTGCAGGCCGCGCTGCAAGGTGGTCCAGCGCGTGCCCCGCTGGTAGAGCTGGAAGCTGAGGTACCGCTCGTCGTAGGGGTAAGCGTCGGCCAGCAGCGGGAGGCCCATCTCGTCGAGCAGCTCGACGCCGGGCATGTCGGCGCGCGCGCCGGAGGCGTTGGCGAGCCAGAAGGGAATGAAGTTCAGGTAGTCGTAGGAGTGAAGCGTCAGGCGGTCGAACTCGACGTTGCCCTTGATCTGGAGGTGCCGGCCCGTGTCGAGCAGCGACCACGAAGGCCCTGACAGGCTCATCCCCCTGACGTAGAAGTTTTCCAGCCGCGCGCCGCGCTCGTAGAAGACGTGTTCGATCCACGGCAGCAGGCTCTTGCCGGTGCGCGGGTCGCGCTCGCTCACGAAGCGGTCGAGCGTCGGGTAAGGCAGCCCGTCAACCTTGAGCACCACGAGGCGGCGGGCCGCGGCGAGCGCGGGCGCGTGCGCCGCCACAACGAGGATGGCCGCGAGCGCGAGGCGAAGCGCCGGGCGGGCCTGCGGGTGTCGGGTCTCGGGTCGGGCGCGCGGCCCTTGCGGTCTCGCTGCTGGCATATCTGTGGCGGACTCGGCGGCGGAGCCCCGGCGCGTCTTGGACTCAGTGGCCGAGCGTCGCGCCCGCGGCCTTCGGGCCGGCGGGCGCGGCGTGCAGGCCCGGCGCGGCCTCGCCGCCGAGGTAGCGCGCCGCCAGCTCGCGCAAGTTGGGCGCGAGGTCTGACTGCCGGTGGATGCGGCGAAGCTCGGCCCTTGCCGCTTCGGTGTTCATGCGGTGCAGGCAGTCGAGGCAGAGGCGGCGCGTCTCCTCATCTTCCGTCTGCGCGAAGATGCGGGCGGCGAGCCGTGCCGCGGCCCCGTCGCGCCGCTCGCCCGCCAACACGCGGAGCGAACGACGCACGTCTTCGATCTCCCAGACCACTTCGACGAGCGGCCCCGACGCGGCGACCTCGCGCAGAAAGCGGAAGTGGTAATCGAGTCTCCGCTCGCGGTCGAGCGCGGTCAGCATCTCGGCGGGCGGCCCGGCCTCGCGGTGGCGGTAGAGGCCCAGGCTCATGACGTTCGCCAGGCCGAAGAGGATGCGCTCAGGCCGGCCGTGGCGGGCGGCGACAAGTTCGTGGCCGCGCTCGCGTTCGAGCCGCGCGGCCAGACCGCCGGGCCGCTCGGCGTAGGCCAGGAGCGCCGCGTACTGCGCGCGGGCCAGCCGCGCCTCGGCCGCCGCGCCGTTCTCCAGAGGGTTGATCGAGACTCGCTCTACGCGCCGGCCGAGCTGCTCGCGCAGCTCCGGGTCGAGCGAGGCGTCGAGCGCCAGCAGGAGCTTGAGCTGCGAGTAGGCGCGCACGCGCGAAGGCTGGTTGAAGTCAGTGCCGCGGCGGCCGGTGACGAAGTCGAGGACGGCGCGACCGAGGAAGAGGTGGATGCCGCCGTACTTCGAGGCCGAGAGCAGGCCGCCGGCCACGTCCTCGATGACCCGGCGCGACACCTCGCGCCGCTTCGGGTTCGACCGGTCGCGGAAGTCGATCAGCAGCGCCGGCACCTTCGGGTGTTCTAGCCCGTAGAGCGCGAGCGGAATCATCTCGACGGCGCGCGCGCCGGCCGTCCCGGCCGGCACGGCGCGGCTCTCGGCGTCGAGATGCCAGGTCTCTGTGAAGCCGTCCCACTTCATCAGGCGTCCGTCGGTCCAGGGGTCCTTGATGTTGAGGAAGCGACCGTCGAACCTGCGCGGGCGCGGGCGCGTGAGGTCTTCGCGGGCGGCCCAGACGAGCACGTGCGTGGCGTTCCCGTCGGGTAAAGAGAGCGGCTCGAAGTAGAGCCCTTCGGCCTCAACTCGCTGGCGCAGCAGCTCCCAGTTGTGGCCGCGCTCGTCGAGCCATTTCGTCTCGTGGTGGCGGCGGGCGCGGTCGAGGTAGAGGTCATCGACAAGACCGCCGAAGGGCTTGTCGGCGAGGGCGAGGCGGGCCTGTATCTCGCGCGCCTCCTCGGGCGTGAATACCGACTCGGCGCCGGTCTCCGCCTCGTAGAGCGAGAGGACGGCGAGCGCGCGCAGCAGGTGCGCCTTGCGGTACTCCTCCTCGTTGCGGCGGAAGGAGCCGGCTGAGGTCGCTGCCGCGAGGCCGTGGGGGCTGAAGAGGAGGCTTCTGAGCCCGGACCAGAGGAAGCGGCGCCACACGTCGCGCTCGGGCGCGCCCAGGTCGATGACGGGCGGCGGCATCCCCTTCGCGGGCGCGCTCCGCCTGTCGCCGACGCGGCCGTAGAGGAAGGGCACGGCCGAGGCGAGCCGCTGCCGCGCGGTGGGCCGAGTGTAGGTCAGCATCCAGACGTAACGGAGGCGGTCGTTGTCGGGCCGGTCGTCTCCGAGCGTGTCGCGCAGGACGCTGACGAGCGGCACGTCTTCGACCTCTTCGTCTTCGGCCCGACCCCCGGCGCTCACGCCTCCCGCAACCGCCCTGCGCCCGAGCCCCCCGAAGACCGTCAGCAGCTCGGCCCCGCCAGCGACCGCGCGTTTCTCCACGCGGAGAAGGGGCGCGACGCCGTTAGCGGGCTGCGGCCCGACGGCAGCCGCGTTCTGTTGCGCGCGCGCCGTCAGGGCAGGGAGCGGCGAGCAGGCCGCGAGCAGGGCCAGGACGAACGAGGTCGCTCGGCGCGCCGTGCTATGTCGGGGTCGTTCAGGCATGTCCGTTGGCGTTTATATCTCTCCTCTCAAACTGCGCTCCAACCGCAGCGAAAGTGTTGCAGGTGGAACGTGTCGGCACAGACTTTCCGGCCTTAAAATCAGCCGAGCGCAGGCGGCTGACGACATTAAAGCAACGTCCGTGCCCGGCGGCGGCGGTTCCGGCAGTAGACTCTAGCCGAGGTGGCGGGCCGCGGTATCGGCGGCTGTGACAGTCGGGCGACTGTCCCGCGCCCCCAAAGGGGAGATGCCTCCGGCGGAATCAGGAGTTGCTTTGTGCCCGCGCCACGTCGCCGCGGACGAAGGCCGCCGCCGGCTCGTCGAGCAGGAAGACTTCCGTCGCGAGGACAGCCCCGAGGTTGACCCGCGCGTGTGGCCTGAGGCGCTCCGGCAGGCCGCGCGTGATGCGGTCGTTGCTGAAGTAGCGCCGCCCGCGGGCGACGATCACCACGTCGCCCGCGCCGAGCGATCCCACGGCCTGCGGGTCGGAGAGTGAGACGCAGACGAGGTCGGGGCGACCGGCCTCGCGCGCGTAGTGGGCGACGAGTTCGGGCGTCTCGCTGGCGACCCGTGCGCCGCGCGGCGCGACCCCGGCGAATGAGGCGACCGTCTCGCGCGTGGCCGAGTCGTAAAACTCGTCGTGCGGGAAGTAGGTGCCGGCGCGTTCTGAGCCGCCGCCGAGCGCGTTCGTGTAGAGGCGGTAGTGGGGCGCGGCCGAGGCCGAGGCGTAGGCCGAGAGCGAGAGCACGACGAGCGCGAAGACCGCCCGCGCGTATCCGGCCCGCGCGCCGTCGAGGCCGAGCCTGCCCGCGCCGCGCGCCAGCAGCCCTGAGAGCGCCAGCAACCCCAGTGCCGAGATGATCAGCACCGCCGGCAGCGGGAAGGTGAAATAGCGCGTGAACTTCCCGCCGAGCACAGTGAAGGGGAGGAACCAGAAGTAGAGGTAGAAGATGATGAAGAAGCGGCCGTCGCCGAGCCGGCGGCTGAACAGCAGCGGCAGCCCGGCGACGAAGCCGGCGAGCACAGCGAGCGGCAGCTTCACCCCCATGAAGACGTAGTAGAAGTGCCAGGGCGAGCCGTTCAGCCAGAGCGTCATCTGGTTGCGGTAGAGCCGGCCGAGGTACTCGTAGGCGTCGTGCCCGATCCGGTTCTCGCCGGCGAAGACCTTCATCTCGTGCCAGGTGCCGGGCAGCAGGATCGTCGGGTTGAAGATGACGAAGGCCAGCCCCATCACCGCGAAGAAGACGAGCCACTTGCGCTTGCCCATGTGCCAGCGCGTGGTCTCGATTCCGACGAAGGCGTAGTAGAAGGCGCCGCTGATGGAGATGAGGTGCGGCATGTACTTCGACGCCATCATCGCGCCGAAGCAGACGGCCGTCGCCCAGTAGTAGGGCTCGGGGCGCGGGTGACCGCCCTCGGCCTCGCGCCGCCCGCGCAGCCAGAAGACGTTCGCCAGCAGAAAGAAAAAGACGAGAAAGCTGTCCTCCTTGGCGATGCGGTTGAAGCCGACGGCGGTCGGGTCGAGCGCCCAGAGCGCGGCCGCCAGCATCCCGACCTCCGACCCGAACAGCTCCCGCGCCACCAGGAAGATGACGAGCGAAGTGAGCGCGCCGAAGAGCGCGACCGGCAAACGCGCCGCTGCCTCGTTCGAGACGCGCAGCCCCGCGTCGCCCGCGGCCCAGGCCGTCGAGTTCCAGGCTTCGGCGGCGACGAAGCTCGCCGTCATCAGCCCCTTCATCAGGAACGGGTGCTCGCCGTTGGCCGGCGTCAGGCCGTCGGCGCGGTACTCGGCCACGGCCCGGACCTTGTTCAACTCGTCCTCGCTCAGGCTCTCGGCCCCGAGCCGGTAGGCCCTCAGTCCGAAGCCTGCGAGGCAGAGGAGCGCCAGCGCCGCGACGACGAGCATGCGGGCACCAGCGCGCTCGCTCTTCCCGCGCGCGCCCTCGGTCCCGGTGAACTCGGGCTCGCTGGCGGTGGCTGCCGTGGCCGACAAGACTTTGAAGTTTCTTCCCCCCATATAAAGGTTCGGCGGGCGTGCGGTGCGGCCCGAACGTCCCGCCTTTAAAAGTGGCAAGGGTAACGGACCACGGGCGCCATGTCAAAATAGGCGAAAGGGCGTGAAGGGCAGGGGGCAGGGCTGCTGCGGGCGCTTTAGGAGGCGTGGTCTCAGGCGCGGTCGAAGGGGCGTGGCGGGACGAGCCGGGCGGGCGGGCGCGGGCCGATTTGCCAGCGTGCGTGCGCAATTTTTCAGCGCGCGGGCGGCGACGGCGAGGCCGTGGCCTTCGGGTCTTTCGGCTGTCCGGCCGGCTCGGGCGAATCGTCGGCGTCGGCGTCGGGCGACTGCCAGCCGGCGCGTTCCAGGATCGGCAGCAGGTAGCGCACCGGGACGGCGTAGTTCTGGTCCGGCAGCCCGGTGAAGGCGGCGTAATTGATGCCGATGACGCGGCCCGAGACGCCGAAAAGCGGCGAGCCCGAGCCGCCGACGGCGTTGCTCGCCGAGAAGACGATGCTGCGGCCTTCGAGGTCTGTGATGTGGCCGCGGGTGGTGCGCGGGTTGATGGTGTTGCGCTCGGCGAGGTGGGCCAGCAGGCTTTCGAGCGAGGTGAATCGCTGCATGAGGCTGGCGACCTCGTCGGGCGAGAGCGTGGCGAGCAGCCGATCCTGCCCGCTCGGGTATCCCATCATCACGATGTCGCGCCCGACGCCGACGGCCTCTGAGCCGCGGTCGAGCGGCAGGGCCACCACGTTCGCCGGCATCACCTTCGGGTCGATGTGCCCGACGGCCACGTCGTCGCGCGGCGAAGACTGGCGCGGGCGGATCGGCACCGCCTGCTTGTGGCCGGGGAAGAAGGCGACGATACGCGTGATGCGGAACTGGCCGCGCACGCTGGCGCCGAGCGCCTGCGCGCTGTCGTCGGCCGCCCACGGCTCGATGAGCAGGTGGCGGTTGGTGACGAGGTAGCCGCCGCCGACGTGAAAGCCGGTCCCGACGAAGTCTGCGATGTAGGGCGGGCCGTTCCCCTCGGGCGTCAAGACCGGCAGGGCGCCGTCGCTCTGGAGGACAGAGCCGTCCTCGCCGGCCTGGGTCGCCGGGTATCGCAGCGGGCGGCCCGTGCCCGGCTCGAAGAGCATGTAGGAGCCGGCGATGATGCAGACGCCGTTGCCGTACTGGGCGAAGATGCGCGGCGCCAGCGACATGCTGTCACGAATCTCGTCGTTCTTGCGCGAGGTGTCGGCGAGCTGGCGGTTGGTGCGGTCGAGCTCGCTCTGGAGCTGCGCGAGCTGCTGGTTCTGCCGGTCTATCAATTCGCGCCCGCGCCGCATCTCGGAATAGCCGGCCTGTCCGAGGTAGAGGACGCCCCCGACGAGCGCCGCGGCGATGAGGAAAAAGATGATCTTGGTGGCCGGGTTGATCTCGCGCATCAACTCGCGCGTGAACTCGCGGAGGAAGACCTTGGCGTCGTCGCGCCGCGCGGTGGCGGCGGCTTCGAGCGCCGCCTGCTCGATGAAGGGGGCGACGCTCGCGCGGCGCGAGGCGACCACGGCCGGCACCTCGCCGACGGGGAAGAACTGCATCGCCACGTTGTAGGCGCCGAAGCGCAGCTCGTCGCCGTCCGAGATGACGGCCCCGCGCGCGAGCGGCCGGCCGTTGTGAGTGATGCCGAGTTCCGGGTCGAACTCGGAGACGCGGAAGCTGCCGTTCTGCCTTGTGAGTTCGAGGAAGATGCTGGAATCGGTCAGCAGCTCGGAGCCGAGCCGGATGTGGCAGTCCTCGCCCGGACCCACGCGGAGGCTCTCCTGCGTGAGCAGTTCGGTGTGCCGCTCCGTGCCGTTGGTGATGTGGACGACGAGCCCGCCTGCCATGAATTTCGAGGGGGTTTGCGGGAAACCGGCCGCGCGCCGAGACTAAATTGTGGCGACCCGACGCGCGACCGTCAGCACCTCACGACGGCCCTCCGCTCGTGTCGCCACCGGGCGCATTTTATACTAAGATTCGGAACCCCGGCAAAGACCTCCGGCCATAACGCTCCGTTAAGCGGCGCGCGGCGCGCGCGCCGTACAACAGCGGCGCGCGCAGTGGGCATCCAAGCGCCGCCGGCCTTCCGACGGGACGCGGGCCGCCAGGCCAGGATGCCTGCCGTCCGGACTCCGACGATAACTCCGAAGGAACAATTTCGATGCTTCGTCTCGCTGTCACATTCCTCCTGCTCTCTGCCGCGGCGGCCAACGGCACGGGCGCAGTCTTCGCGGCCCAAACCCGCGCCGCCGCCCGGCCGCGAGCCGCCGTGCAGGCGCGCGTGCCGCCGGTCAACTACCGCGAACGCACGCTGCCGAACGGCCTTCGCGTCTTCAGCGTCCGCGACACTTCGAGCCCGACCGTCGCCATCCACGTCTGGTACAAGGTCGGGTCGAAAGACGACCCGGAGGGGAGAAGCGGGTTCGCACACATGTTCGAGCACTTGATGTTCAAGAGCACGAAGAACATGAAGGACGAGATGCTCGACCGGCTGACGGAGGACGTGGGGGGGTGGAACAACGCTTCGACTTGGGACGACTTCACCAACTACTACGAAGTAGTGCCGTCGAACTACCTCGAAACGCTGCTCTGGGCCGAGGCCGACCGGATGAGTTCGCTCAACGTCAACGACAAAAACTTCGCCTCCGAGCGCGACGTGGTCAAGGAAGAGTTTCGTTCGAGCGTGCTGGCGCCGCCCTACGGCCGCTTCTTCTACGCCATCCAGAAGCATTCCTTCACCACGCACCCCTACCGCCGCCCCGGCATCGGCAGCATCGAAGACCTAGACGCCGCCACGCTCGAAGACGTGCGCGCCTTCCATTCGACCTTCTACCGCCCCGACAACGCGACGCTCGTAGTCGTCGGCGACTTCGATCAGGCCCGGCTCGACGCCTGGGTGGACAAGTACTACGCCCACATCCCGAAGCCCTCTGCGCCGCTGCCGCGCGTCACAGTCAGAGAGCCGGCCCGCACGGCCGAACGCCGCTTCGAGGTGACGGGGCCGAACGTCCCACTGCCGGCCGTAGCCTTCACCTACCTGGCGCCGCCGGTGGCGAGCGAGGACGCGCCCGCGCTTCGCGTGGCCGAACAGATTCTCGGCGGCGGCGAGTCGTCGCGCCTCTACCAGTCGCTCGTCTACACGCAGCAGGTCGCCACGGAGGTCTTCGCCCAGGCCGACCTGCGCGAGGACGTGAGCCTCTTCACGCTCGGCTCGATACTGGCGAGCGAGAAGGAGCCGGCCGAGGTCGAACGCGCGCTCCTGATGGAGCTGAAGAAGGCGCAGGAGGCGCCGGTCTCTCGGGCCGAGCTTGAGAAGGCCGTCAACCAGCTCGTCACCAACCAGCTACGCGAGCGCGAGACCAACAACGGCAAGGCTTTCGCCCTCGCCTGGGCCGCCGTGCTGCTCGGCGACGCGCGCCGCGTAAACACCGAGGTCGCGCGCTTACAGGCCGTCACCGCGGCCGACGTGCAGCGGGTGATGAGGAAGTATTTCGGCGACTCGAACCGCGTCGTCATTACCTACCGGGCAGAGCCGGCCGCGAACGGGCAGGGAACGGGCACGAACGGAGGTGACGGGCGATGAGACTCCTGAAACTTAACACCGCCGGGGCCGCGCGGCCCCGCGCCGCGTGGAGGCGCGCGCTCGCGTCCGCCGCCTTCGCCTTCCTGTTCGCCTTCGCCTGCGTCCTGCCCGCCTCTCCGATTGGTTCGACGGCCGGCGCCCCGGAGGCCGGGCAGAACCCCGCGCCGCAGGCCACGCCTCCGCCGCCGGCCGCGCCGCGGCCAGTCACGGTGCCGAGGCCCGTCGAGCGGACCCTGCGCAACGGTCTGCGCGTCATCGTCGTCGAGCGCCACGACATGCCGCTCGTCTCGGCGCAGCTCGCCGTCCGCAACGGCGGCGAGGTGGACCCGGCGCAACTGAGCGGGCTGGCCGACCTGACGGCCGAGCTGTTGACGAAGGGCACCAAAACACGCACGGCGCCGCAGGTGGCCCAACAGATCGAGGCCCTCGGCGCCACGCTCGAATCGGGCGCCGGCTGGGACGCCTCGCGCGTCTCGGTCAACGTCATGTCCTCGAAGGTCGAGCCGGCGCTGCGCATCGTGGCAGACGTGGTACGCAACCCCGTCTTTCAGGACGAGGAGATCGAGCGGCAGCGGCAGCTCTACCTCGACAACCTGAGCGTGGCGATGAACGACCCCGGGCGGCTCGCCTCATTCGTCGCCGCCCGCGTCGTCTTCGGCGACGCGCCCTACGGCCACCCGGTCTCGGGCACGCCCGAGTCTTTGCCGCGCATCAGGCGCGAGGACATCGCGGCGCTGCACGCCCGGTACTACCGGCCGGACAACGCGCAGCTCGTCGTCGGCGGCGCCATCAAGGCGGCCGAAGCTTTCCGCCTCGCCGAACGCCTGTTCGGCGACTGGCCGCGACCGTCTGCCCCGCTTGAGAACGCGGGCGGCGGCCCCGGCAAGAGGATGACGACGGACGTTGTGCGGCGCGTGGTTGTCGTTGACATGCCGGGCGCGGGGCAGGCTGCCGTGGCGCTCGCGCGGCCCGGCATCAGACGCACCGACCCCGACTACTACAAGGGCCTCGTCACCAACTCGGTTTTGAGCGGCTACTCGGGCCGGCTCAACCAGGAGATACGCATCAAGCGCGGCCTGAGCTACGGCGCGCGCAGCGCCCTCGAAGCCCGGCGCGAGACGGGGCCGTTCGTCGCCACGACTCAGACCAAGAACGAGTCGGGGGCGGAGGTGGCTTCGCTGCTCGTGGGCGAGCTGCGGAAGCTGACGGAGACGCCGGTCGAGGCTGTGGAGCTGACGCCGCGGCAGGCCGTCCTCGTCGGCGGCTTCGGCCGCGCGCTTGAGACGACCGACGGGCTGGTCGCGCAGGTCGCCTCGCTGGCCCTTTACGGCCTCGACCTCGGCGAGCTGAACGGCTACGTCAATCGCGTGCAGGCCGTCACGCCGGCCGACATCCGCGGCTTCGTCGGCTCGCGCCTCGACCCGAGCGGCGCGAGCATCGTCGTCGTCGGCGACGCCAGACAGTTCCTCGACGCGCTCCGCAAGGAGTTCGGCGAGGTGGAAGTAATCCCGGCCGCGCAACTCGACCTCAACACGGGCCGGCTCCGCAAGGCCGCCGAAGGCGACGCGAAGAAATAGACCGCAGGGCGGCGCGACGCGCGCTCAGTTCATGGGCCAATTAAAGCCGAGAGGCGAGGGGTGAGACAGGTGCTGACACGAAAGATGACGATGGCGGGCGCGCTCCTTATCGCGCTGCTCTCGGCCGGCGCGGCGGCCGCCGTTGCCGCGCCGGCCGCGGCCCGGCCCGGTGCGCAGGGGGGGACGGCTAATGCGCCTCCGCCCGACTCCGCGGCGGTCGCGCGCAGGCTCTCCGACCGCAGCCCATTCGTGCGGCGGCAGGCGGCCGAGGAGCTGGCGCGCCTCGCGGCCGTCGAGCACCGCCGTTTGGTCGAGGGCTACCGCGTTCAGGAGAAGGACTCGCGGGCGAAGGCGGCGCTCGACTGGGCGCTCTATCGCATGGGGCGCGGCGAGAGTTTGTTCCAGCTCGTCGCCGCGCTCGACTCGAAGAAACTCTCAGAACAGGTGGTCGGCTATCTCAAGCAGATGGAGACGCCCGACCCGCTCTACCTTTTTTTGAACCGCGTTAACGGCAACATACGCATCCGCCTGCTCGAAGTGCTGGCGGGCGTCGGCGACGAGGGCACGCTTGAGAGGATCAAGCCCTTCACGGCCTCGCTCGACCCCGGCATCGCCGACGCCGCAAAATTCGCCGAGCGCGAAATCACCATCCGCCTGAGCGAGCGCACCACCGCCGAGCCTCGGCGCGAACGCAGGATCGGCGGCGAAGACCCCGTTGACCCGCTCCGCTAAGGTGCGCGCGGGGCCGGCGGCCCGGAATAAACGGAACTTCACGCAGAAAGGCGGGCGCGGGTTTTGACAACCGCGCCCGTTTTGCTTTACTCAGGTGAGGAATGCACAGAAACCTGCGCTCGTTCCTCGAAACGCTCCGGCGCGAAGGCGACCTCGTCGAGGTTGACGCCGAGGTAGACCCGAACCTTGAGCTGGCCGAAGTCCACCGGCGTGTGATCGCGCGCGGCGGGCCTGCCCTATTCTTCCGACGCGTCAGGGGCAGCAGCTACCCCGTCGTCACCAACCTCTTCGGCACGGCCCGCCGCATCGGCCTGGCCTTCGGCACGAAGCCCGAAACGCTCGTGCGCGAGGTAGTCCACCTCGCCGAGTCGATGCTGCCGCCCCGGCCGGCCGCGCTCTGGCAGCACAAGTCGCTGGCGCTCGAAGCACTCCGCCTCGGCACGAAGAAGGTCTCGCGCGCGCCCGTGGCCGAAGTGCTCGACAGGCCGGCGCGGCTCGACGAGCTGCCGATCCTCACGACCTGGCAGGAGGACGGCGGACCCTTCCTGACGCTGCCGCTCGTCTACACAGAGCACCCGACGACGGGCAAGCACAACCTCGGCATGTACCGCATCCAGCGTCACGACGCCGAGACCACCGGCGTCCACTGGCAGATACACAAGGGCGGCGGCTTTCACTATCACGAGGCCGAGCGCGCGGGGCGGGCGCTCCCCGTCACGGTCTTCCTCGGGGGGCCGCCCGCGATGATCCTGTCGGCCATCGCGCCGCTGCCCGAAGACATCCCCGAGCTGGTGCTGGCCTCGGTGCTGGCGGGCGAGAAGATTCGCGTCGCCCCGAACCCGCTCGAAGGGTTCCCGCACCGGCTGGTGGCCGAGGCCGAGTTCGCCGTCTGCGGCCGAGTGCCCCCGCACGAGCGCCGCCCCGAAGGCCCCTTCGGCGACCATTACGGCTACTACTCCTTAAAGCACGACTATCCAGTCCTCCAGGTCGAGGGCGTCTTCCACCGCCGCGACGCCATCTACCCGGCGACGGTCGTAGGCAAGCCCCGCCAGGAAGACTTCTTCATCGGCGATTACTTGCAGGACCTCCTCTCGCCGCTCTTCCCGCTCGTGATGCCGAGCGTGCGCGATCTCTGGTCTTACGGCGAGACGGGCTTTCACTCGCTGGCGGCGGCCGTCGTCCGCGAGCGTTACAGCCGCGAGGCGCTGGTCTCGGCCTTCCGCATCCTCGGCGAGGGGCAGCTCTCGCTCACCAAGTTCCTGTTGCTCACAGACACGCCGCAGGACCTGCGCGACTTTAAGGGGTTGTTCGAGCACGTCCTCGCCCGGTTCCGGCCCGAGAGCGACCTGTTCGTCTTCTCGAACGTCTCTTTCGACACGCTTGATTACACGAGCGGCAAGATCAACGAGGGCAGCAAGGCCGTCCTGCTCGGCCTCGGCGGGGCGGTGAGGGAACTGCCGCGCGAGTTCAGGGGCGAACTGCCGGCGGGCGCCGCCCGCGCCGAGGTCTTCTGCGGCGGCTGCCTCGTCGTCGAGGGGCCGAAGCACGCCGAGGAGCCCGGCTTCGCCGCGCGGCTGGCGCGCGACCCGGCCGTCGCCGCCTGGCCGCTCGTCGTCGTCCACGACGACGCCGACGTGGCGCGCTCCTCGCCCGACTTCCTCTGGGCCACATGGACCCGCTTCGAGCCGGCCTCCGACATCCACGCCGCCGCGACAGAGGTGCGCCGTCACCACATCTCCTACACGCCGCCCGTCGTCATAGACGCTCGCATGAAGCCCGGCTACCCCGACGAGCTGATCGTCAGGCCGGACATCGCCGACCTCGTTGACCGCCGCTGGCGCGAGTACTTCCCGCGCGGCCTCGGCGGCGCGGCCGATACTTAAGACGATGGCCGGACTGCTGCGCAGAAGGTTGCCGCTAAAGGTGCTGGCCGCCGTGCTCGCCGCCGGCGCGGGCCTCGCCCTCTGGGGCTTCGTCTTCGAGCCCGACAGGGTGACGATCAGGCGCGCGGAGGTGGCGCTGCCGTCGGGGCTCCCGGCCGCGCTCGACGGTTTGCGGGTGGCGCTCGTCGCAGACGTGCACGCCGGCGCACCGCACGTCAAGGAAGAGAAGCTCGCCCGGCTGGTCGAGGCGGTCAACGCCGAGCGGCCCGACCTCATTCTGCTGCTCGGCGATTACGTCATTCAGGGCGTGCGCGGCGGGAAGTTCATGGAGCCGGAGCAGGTGGCCGCAGGTCTGCGCGGCCTGAGCGCCCCCCTCGGCGTCTTCGCGGTGCTCGGCAATCACGACTGGTGGTTCGACGGCGTGCGCGTCGCGCGCGCGTTGGAGGGCGCGGGCGTCCGAGTGTTGGAGAACGAAGCCGCGCGTATCGAACATGGGGGGGCGGGCCTCTGGCTCGTCGGCATCGCGGACCTCTGGACACGGAAGCCCGACCTTGCTGCGGCGCTCTCCCGCGTCTCGGACGAGTCGCCCATCATCCTCTTCACGCACAACCCCGATCTCTTCCCGCAAGTCCCGCCGCGCGTCGCGCTCACGGTCGCCGGCCACACCCACGGCGGCCAGGTCAACCTGCCCCTCGTCGGCCGGCCCGTCGTGCCCTCGAAGTACGGGCAGCGTTACGCCGACGGCCACATTGTCGAGGGCGGTCGCCACCTCTTCGTCACCTCCGGCGTCGGCACCAGCATCATACCGGTCCGCCTCCGCGTCCCGCCGGAAATCGCCGTCCTCACCCTGCGCGTGGGCGAGTGAGTTTGCAGGCCCGCGAGGCGGGAACGGCGAAGACGTGCGTTCGTTTGAATTCAGAGGGGCAGGCGGAGGGTGAAGAGTGCGCCGCCGCGGGGCGAGTTTGTGGCGGCGAGCGTGCCGTCGTGGTCGGTAACGACGCGGTGGGCGAGGGCGAGGCCGACGCCGTGACCCTTCTGCTTGGTGGTGAAGAAGGGGATGAAGATGCGCGTGAGGTCTTCGACGGCGATGCCGGGGCCTGTGTCCTCGATCTCGACGCGCGCCCATTGTCGCCCGCGGCCGTCGCGTTCGAGCGCGCCTCGGGCGAAGACCCTGCGCTCGGGCGCTGCGGGCACGACGGCCTCCGCGGCGTTGCGCAGAAGGTTGAGGAGCGCCTGGCGCAGCATCCTCTCGTCGGCGCGGACCTCGGGCCACTCGCCCGAGACTTCGAGCGCGACGCCCCGCTCCGAGTAGAGTCCGCGCAGCTCCTCGACACACGCCCCGACGATGTCGGAGAGTGGGACGGGCGCGGGGTCGAGCGGGCGCGGCCGCGCGAAGTTGAGGAAGGAGGTGACCATCTCTGAGAGGCTCCGCACCTCCTGAAGCAGCGCCGCCGTGGCCGGCCCGCGCGCCTCGGCCGCGAGCCCCGGGTTCTGTAAGAGCTGCGCGTAGCCGTGGAGCGTCGCCAGCGCGTTCTTGAACTCGTGGGCGAGCCCGGCCGACATCTCGCCGAGGCTTTCGAGGTTCCGCTTGCGCGCCACCGCCTCGCGCAGCTCGGCCACCTCTGTGATGTCGGTCAGCATGCAGAGCGCGCCGCGGGCCTCGCCCCCTCGCCCCGGCTCGAACGGCGCCACGGTCGCCCCGAGCCTCCTCGTCCGACCGCCGCCGGCCGTGGCCGTCACCTCCTCGCGGCGGAAAGTCTCGCCCGTCTCAAGGCAGCGCGAGACGAGCCGCGCAAGCTCGGGCGCGTCGGCCAGCAACTCGGAGTAGCCGCGCGCCTCGGCCCACTCGCCGAGTTCGAGCAGCGCGCGGGCCTGCGGGTTGACGACCGTGGCGAATCCCCCTGCGTCGAAGGCGAGAAGGCCCGAAGGGATGTTGGCGACGACGCGCTCGCCGAACTGCTCGGCCGAGGCGGCGCGGGCCGCGGCGCTCGCTCCCAGTCGCTCAAGCTCGCGCTGCTGCGCGCGGAGCTGCGCGACCACCTCCTGAAAAGTTTCGAGGACGAACTCGGTCTCGTCGCCGCGCCGCTCGCGCCCGGCCGGGGAGACGGGCGCGCGCTCGGCCTCGTCAACGAGCTGGCGGTAGGGTCTCAGCAGCCAGCGCGGGAGCAACAGCACGCTCGGCACGCTGACCACCAGCGTGACCAGCAGGACCGTGAAGAGGACCGGCGCGCGCGAAGAGCGCGACTCGGGCGTGAGCGCCACCAGCGCCAGCGTCAGCAGGTTCGCCACGAGCAAGAGCCCGACGACGAACGCCAGCGCCAACTGCATTCTGTTCTCGTAACGCTGCATCGTGACGCACGCGGCCGCCCGCCGTCCTCAGAATTGCCCCGCGTACCAGTCAACGATCCGCGTGCCGAAGAGGAGGCTGAGGAGCGCGCCGAGGCCGAGGAAGATGCCGAAGGGCAGGAGCATCTGCGTGTCGCGCTCGCCGCGCCGGGCCATCAGCGCCACACCGGCCACAGAGCCCGACAGCACGCCGACGAAGATCGTCAGCAGCGTCAGAGGCCAGCCGAGGTAGGCGCCGACCATGAACATCATCTTCACGTCGCCCATGCCCATCGCCTCGACCCCGCGCAGGCGCTTCCAGAGCCAGCCGACCAGCCACAGGAAGCCGCCCCCGGCCAGCGCCCCGAGCGCCGCACCCGCCAGCGACAGCAGCCACGCGGGCGGCGAGCCGAGGTCGTCCGACAGCGCCGCGACCCCGTAGAGGTTCGGCACCAGAGCGCGCGCGACGAAGGCCAGGGCGACGCCGGGGTAGGTGATGACGTTCGGCAGCAACATGTGCTCGGCGTCGATGAAGACGAGCGCGACGAGGGCCGCGACGAACGCCAGGTCGAAGGGGAGCGCGAGCGACAGGCCCGGCCCCGACAGGAAGGTGAGGGCGAAGAGCGCGGCCGTCAGCAGCTCGACGGCCGGGTAGCGAGCCGAGATGGGCGCGCGACACGCCCGGCACCGGCCCCGCAGCACGGCCCAACTGAGGACGGGAATGTTGTCGTAAGGCTTAATGGCCGTGGCGCAGGAAGGGCAGCGCGAGTTGGGGAAGACGATTGACTCGTCGCGCGGGACGCGGTGGATGACGACGTTCAGGAAGCTGCCGACGACGGCGCCGAGTAGGGCCACGGCGGCGAGCGGCAGGGCGAGCGACAGTCCGGTCAGCTCGTCCGTTTTCAACAGGTCTTGGAGTGTGTTCATCGGGCGCGGGCGGCGGAAAGATTCAGGGCGTGAGCGGGCCGGGCTTGACGCGCCGGTCCCTTTGGCATATTAAAACTTTTGTCCCGCTTTGCGGAAGGCCGCGCGCGGCGCCGCACCACTCTTTACTATCCCATTGAGAAACGTGAAAACAGGAATGAGAGCCGGCTCGAACCCCCGACAGCCGATCTACGCGATGATCGCGGCGGGCTTCGTCGTTTCCCTGGCGATGGCGCTCGCGCCCTACGCCCTCCGGGTCAGCGCCCGGCGCGCTGCCGAAGACTTCGCTCCGGCGGCCGTCAACCGCCTCGCCCCGGCCGACGCGGCGAAGCCGACCGCGACCGCGAGGCCCACGGCGCCGGCTGCGCCCGCTCTGCCCGCGCCGCCCGCCTTCGACGCTGCCGCCTGGTACGAGTCGCGCGGCGAAGACCTTGAGACACGCGGCCTCCTGATCGAGCCGCTCGACGGCTCGCGCACGCTCGCGGCCCACAACGAGGGGCAGACCTTTAACCCGGCCTCGCTCGTCAAGCTGGCGACGACGCTCGCGGCCCTCAAGCGGCTCGGCGCTGACTACCGCTTCGAGACGCGCGTTTACCTGCGCGGCGAGGTAGACCGTTCAGGCACGCTCACTGGCCGCATCCACGTCGCCGGCTCCGACCCGACCTTCGGCGACGTGGCCGGCGTCCTCATAGCGAAGGAGCTTGAGCGGCGCGGCGTCAGGCGGCTCGGCGGCGAGCTGGTCGTCTCGCCCGAATTCTCCTTCAACCACAGCGAGAAGCCGGAAGACAGCGCGGCGCGGCTGGCGAAGGTGATGCGCCTGTCGCCGAAGCGGCTCGGCGCGGGCGAGGCGCCCGAGGGCGAGCCCGACTTCGTCGCGCGCTCTTACCCGCTCAGGGACATCCTCTTTTACATGAACGCCCGGTCGAACAACTTCATGGCCCACAGGGTCGGGGCGCTCCTGGGCGGGGCCGAGGGCGTGCGCGAATTCCTCGTCGCCGAACTGGGGCTGCCCGCTGCCGAGGTGGCGCTTGAGACCACTTCGGGGCTCGGCCACAACCGGATGACGCCGCGCGGGATGCTGACAGTTATCCGCGCGCTGCGCAGCGAGGCCGAGCGACAGGGCCTCTCGCTGCGCGACCTGATGCCCGTGGCCGGCGGCGACTACGGCACGCTGCGCCGCCGCTTCGTCGGCACGCCGCTCGAAGGCGTGGTGGTCGGCAAGACCGGCACGCTCGTCCACGACGACGGCGGGATGGCGAGCCTCGGCGGCGTCGTCTACACGCTCGGCCACGGCGAGGTCTGCTTCGTCTTCTTCAACGTCGGCTCGGGCGTCGCCCTCAGCCGCCAGTCAACCGACCAGCTCCTCGCCGAAGTCGTCCTCGGCTCCGACGAGCCAGCCCCAACGCAAACGCCCGTCGCCCCGCGCCGCCAGCTCGACAGCCGCACCATCGAAATCCGTGACGAGTGACGAGTGACGAGTGACAAGAGAAAGCCGCCTTCTTCCTATCACTCGTCACTCGTCACTTGTCACTCGTCACTCGTCACTTGTCACTCGTCACGCCCTTGCTGCATTTCCCAAAGCAGGATGTGTTTGAGGAAGGCGTGGTGCGCGGCGAAGGAGGCGATGGCGAGGCCGGCGAGGCCGTCGCGGAAGCCGCCCTTGAGGACGAGGCTGCGGACGAAGGCCGAGGGCGCGGCCGCGGCGATGCGGAGCGGGGAGGTGCGCCGGCCTGCCTCGAACATCTGGCGGGCGGCGAGCGGAGCGTAGCGGTCGCCGATCATCCGGTGGTGGTGCGAGGCGTCGCGGACGCTGTAGTGGTGTAGGTCGCCGGCCAGGGTCTCGACGCGCGTGCCCTCCTCCATCTTCACCGACTCGTGGACGTGCGCGCCCTCCCAGCGACCGCGCCGCCGGTCCCAGAGGCGGAGCTGGTAATCCGGATACCAGCCGCCGCCGCGAATCCAGCGCCCCATGTAGAAGGAGCGGCGGGCGACCCGGTAGCCGGGGGCGAGCGTCTCGGGCGGCGCGGCGCGCAGGGCCTCGATGCTCCGGCGTAGCTCGGGCGAGACGCGCTCGTCGGCGTCGAGGCTGAAGACCCACTCGTGCGCCGCCGACTCGGCGGCGAACTGCTTCTGGCGGGCGAAGCCGGGCCAGTCGCGCTCGATGACGCGCGCCCCGCAGTCGCGCGCGATCTCGCGCGTCGCGTCGGTCGAGTGCGAGTCAACCACGACGATCTCGTCGGCCCAGGCGACCGACTCGCAGGCGTCGCGGATGTGCTCGGCCTCGTTGTTGGTGATGATGACTGCGCTGATCTTCAAGCTCGGTTTCCGCCGGGCACGGGCGGCGTCCTCGGACGCCGGGCAGCATACGGAGGCGCGAGCGGGGCGTCAACTCGTTCGGGGCGGCGCGAAAAGCGAAGGCCGGAGAGGTTGATCCTCTCCGGCCTTCGCTCGTCGGCATCGGATGGGCGCGAGCCCGCCCCGCGGCGGCGAAACCCGCCCGGCCGCTAGTCTCTGAACTCGCCGTCAACGGGCGACTCGACGAGGACGTTGTTAGCGCGCAGGGTGGTCGAGGTGGCGCGCTGCAACTCGGCGACGGCGATGTTGTAGTCGGTCTCGGCACGAAGCTCCTGGTTGCGGGCGTTGACGAGGGCGTTCTCGCGCTGGAAGAGCAGGAAGGTCGTCGAGCGGCCGACCTGGTAGAGGCGACGCTCGCCGGCCAGTTGCTCCTCGGCGCTCTCGCGCGCCTGCCGGGCCGTGAGCACGCGGCGGCGGGCCGTTTCGACGGCCTGCACGGCGTTCCTGACCTCGACCTCGATGACCTGATCCTGCGCGCGGGTCAGCGCGGCGAGCTGGTCGCGCTCGATCTGCGCGGTGGTGAGGTTGGCCCGAGCCGTCCGATTGCGCAGGGGAAGCTCAATCGTAACGCCCACCACCACGTCGCGCGTCTTGAGCTTGAAGAGGTTGGCGACGGTCTTCGGGTAACCGCCGACGAACTGGTCAGGGACGCCGGGCGCGACCGCCGAGCCCGCAAGGCCGTTGGTCGAGAAGGTGCCCTGCACGTCGATCCGCGGCTTGGTCTGGTTCCGGTAATATTCGAGGTCCACGGTGTTGACCTCGCCCTGAAGACCCAGCCGGCGCATCTCCTGCCGGTTGGCGCGGGCCTCGGTCAGGGCGTCCTGGAGGGCGACGGGCTGGATGTCTGTGCGGACCTCGTCGGTCGGGACGAGGGCGCGCGTCCACTCGGGGGCGAGCGGGTCTTTGAGCATCAGGCTCTTGAGGGCGTTCTCGGCGTAGGTCACCTGCTGCGAGGCGAGCAGGAGCGCCGACTCGCGGTTCGACAGTTCGGTCTGCACCTCGGCGCGCTGGATGGGGGCGACGGCCCCGGCCGCGACCGAAGCCTCTGTGCGGCGGAAGTTCTCTCGCGCGAGGTTGAGGTTGGCGACCTGGTTCTGCTCGTCGCGGATGGCGAAGACGAGATTCCAGTATGTCCGCTGCACCTGCGAAATGACCTCGGTGGTGCGGCGGCGGAAGTCGGCGTCGGACTGCTGGAGCCGCTTGCGCTGGATGCGGATCAGGCGGCGGCTGTTGTCGATGGTGCGGTCGCGCCAGAGCGGTTGCGTGTAGCTGACGCCGAGCGTGGCCGAATAGACGGGGTTGAGCGTGTTGAAGGCGAAGCTCGTGTTGCGCCGGTTGTTGTTGAAGAAAACGTCGTAGGAGCCGCCCCAGAATTCTACCCGCCGCAGGAATGAGTTGTTGACGGAGAAGTCTGTGGTCGAGACCGTGCCGCTCGTGTCGGCGCCGCCGAGCGTCGAAGCCTGCGGTCGGACCGAGTTGCTGAACTGCGGCGTGACCTGGAAGACAGGGTCGTAGACGCCCTGGAGCGATTCGAGGAAACTCTCGGCCAGCCGCACGTCGGCCCGCGCCACTTCGATGTCGTTGTTG
Source organism: Pyrinomonadaceae bacterium (assembly GCA_035645715.1). Classification (GTDB taxonomy): domain Bacteria; phylum Acidobacteriota; class Blastocatellia; order Pyrinomonadales; family Pyrinomonadaceae; genus QHXN01. Next base: position 38,363 of record DASQMB010000033.1, on the reverse strand, counting down.
TTTTCGAGCGCGCGCCGGATCGCCTCGTTCAGCGAGAGCGGCAGCGTGTCGCCCGTCGTCACGCCGACGCGCGCGAGCGAGGGAAGCGGCGGGACGGGGCGTGCCTGCAAGGCCGGGAACCTCGGCTCGGTCTCGTCCTGCGCGGCTGTGGCGTCGGCGGGCGCAGGCTCCGCCGGCCTGGGCGTGGTCTGCGTCTCGGGGGTGCCAGAGGGTTCAGCCGGCGGGGCCTGCGTGCCGGGGGGCGCGGCCGGGGCCGGTCGCTGTGCCTCGGGCGGCGTGCGGGGGTCGGCCGTGCCGGGCCGCGTCTGCGGCGGGGCTGGCGACTGCCGTTCGGTGCCCGGCGGGCGCTGCGCGTCGCGCTGCGCAGGCGTCTGGGCCGTGGGGGTCTGCGCCGAGGCCGTCCGCGCCACCTCCGCTTCGAGAACCACGAACGGCTCCCCGAGGGTCTTGAACTGCTGCTCGGAGCGCGGGCGCGGAGCGGCCTTGCGCCCCTGAGACTGTCCGTAAACGGACGCCGCATTCCCGAAAGTGAGAAAGGCAGCGAGGCAGGCCGCGGCGGCCCTGTAGGCTCTCCGGGCGGTCTGTCTCCTCTGACGCTTGGGTGACATCATCATTTCCTTGAAGAAGGTTGGTGGCGCTGCCCGCCTTGGCGAGGCTGAATCGGTCGCCGCCTCGGAAGCACGCCGAGGCCGGGTGCAAACGGCGCGCCGTGAACGCCGGACGCTCCTTCCGCCTGACCTGCCGCGGGCCAGAGCCTACTACGCGCCCCGTTCGCAGGGGGTTTCATCTACGTGGATTAAAGCCGGGGAACGGTCCGCCGTATCCCACGCGCGCGCGCGCGCAGGCAAGCGGGCTGAGGCGAACGTGGCCCGCGGCGGCTTGCTTGACAGTCCTGAGGAGCGGGCAGTATCTTGCGAGTTTAATAGTCGAGTCACAACCGAGTCGGTTTCAGCGTGCGTCAACGCCGGAGGACAAACCTGCCCCCGCCCTGTCCGGCAGGTCCCGCCGGGCGCCCCGGCCCCGACCCTACACCACCGCGAGGAGGCTTCATCACAATGGCTATCAAAGTTGGCATCAACGGCTTCGGGCGCATCGGCCGCAACGTCCTGCGCGCCAGCCTCGGCGACTCGGAGATCGATTTCGTCGCCGTCAACGACATCACCGACACGGCGACGCTCGCGCACCTCTTGAAGTACGACTCGATCCTCGGCAATCTCGAACAGGAAGTGGCTCCGACCGAAAAGGGCCTGCGCGTCGGCCCCGACGAGTTCACGGTCTTCGCCGAGAAGGACCCGGCGCAAATCCCCTGGGAGTCGGTCGGCGCCGAGGTGGTCATCGAGTCCACGGGCCGCTTCACCAAGGCCGAGGACGCGCGCAAGCACCTGCGCGGGTCGGTCAAAAAGGTCATCATCTCGGCCCCGGCCAAGAACGAGGACATCACCATCGTGATGGGCGTCAACGAGGAGCATTACGACCCGGCGGCGCACAACGTCATCTCGAACGCCTCCTGCACGACCAACTGCCTGGCGCCGGTGGCGAAGGTCATCAACGACAACTTCCGTATCGTCTCGGCGCAGATGACGACCATTCACTCCTACACAAATGATCAGCAGTTGCTCGACCTGCCGCACAAGGATTTGCGCCGCGCCCGCGCCGCGGCCCTCTCGATGATCCCGACCTCGACGGGGGCGGCAAAGGCCGTCGCCCTCGTCCTGCCCGAACTGGAAGGCAAGTTCGACGGCATCTCCGTCCGCGTGCCGACGCCGAACGTATCGCTCGTTGACGTGGTCATGGAAGTCGAGAAGCAGACGACCACAGAGGAGATAAATCAGGCGCTCAAAAACGCGGCCAACGAGGAGCTGGCGGGCGTCCTGGCCTTCTCCGAAGAGCCGCTCGTCTCCGTGGACTTCCGCAAGAACCCGAACTCCTCAATCGTTGACGCCGATTACACGAAGGTCATAGGCGGCAACCTCGTCAAAGTCCTCGCCTGGTACGACAACGAGTGGGGCTACTCCTGCCGCGTCCGCGACCTCGTCAAGTTCATCGCCGGGAAGGGGCTGTAGGTTGGTCGGCAGCGGATGGTGAGTGGTAGGTGACGGATGTGGAGGGGCCGCGCGAGGCCCGCCGTCCGTCATTCGCCATTCACCATTCGCCATTCACTTATGAAAAAGCTTTCGATCAGAGACCTCGACCTCAAGGGCAGGCGCGTCTTCGTCCGCGTGGATTTCAACGTGCCGGTTAAGGACGGCGAGGTCGAGGACGACACGCGCATCAGGGCGGCGCTGCCCACCATCAGGCACGCCGTCGAGCAGGGCGCGAGCGTCGTCCTCGCCTCGCACCTCGGCCGGCCGAAGGGCGAGAGGGTCGAGAAGTACAGCCTGCGCCCGGTGGCCGAACACCTGTCCGGTCTGCTCGGCTCTCGGGCGGCCTTCGCCGACGACTGCGTCGGCCCGGCTGCCCGCGAGCGCGCCGGTGCGCTCGGTGACGGCGACGTGCTGCTGCTGGAAAATCTCCGGTTCCACAAGGAGGAGGAGGCGAACGACGAAGGGTTCGCGCGGGAGCTGGCCTCGCTCTGCGACGGCCTCTACGTCAACGACGCCTTCGGCGCCGCCCACCGCGCCCACGCCTCGACGGCAGGCATCACGCGCCACGTCGAGCGCGCGGCGGCGGGCCTTCTGATGGAGAAGGAACTCGAACACCTCGGGCGGGCGCTCGACGACCCCGAGCGTCCGTTCGTCGCCATCCTCGGCGGGGCGAAGGTCTCGGATAAAATTCCCGTCATCAACTCTCTGATCAGCCGCCGCGTGGACAAGATTTTGATCGGCGGCGCGATGGCCTACACCTTCTTCAAGGCCGAGGGCTTCACGGTCGGCAAGTCGCTCGTCGAGGACGACATGTTGGAGACGGCCCGCCAGGTCCGGGCGCGGGCCGCGGCCGAGGGAGTCAGGCTCGTCCTGCCGACCGACCATCAGGTCGTGGACAGCTTCGACCCGCTCCACAGCCGCAAGACTATCCCGGTCGAGCTGACCAACATCGGCCTCGTCGGCCTGGACATCGGCGCCGAGACCGTGGACCTCTTCGCGCGCGAGATCGAGGGCGCCAGGACGATCATCTGGAACGGGCCGATGGGGATGTTTGAGGAGCCGGGCTTCGAGCTGGGCACGGTCGGCGTGGCTCGCGCCGTCGCCGACGAGGCCGGGCGCGGCGCGACCGTCGTCGTCGGCGGCGGCGACTCGGTCGCGGCCGTCAATCAGGCCGGCGTCGCCGACCGAATCACACACATCTCGACCGGCGGGGGCGCCACCCTCGAATTCCTTGCCGGCGACGAGCTGCCCGGCGTCGCGGCCCTCAACGACAAGTGAGTTTTCAGTTTTCGGCTTGAAGGGCGGCGGGCGCAGGCAGGTTGTCGCAGCCTCCCAGGTCGTGAGGGCGATAAACTAACAAACTGAAAACTGAAAACTGAAAACCGCTAATGCGCAAACCCGTCATCGCCGGAAACTGGAAGATGCACAAGCTGGTCGCCGACTCTGTGGCGACGGCGCTTGAGCTGCGCCCGCTGGTGGCGAACGCCAACCACTGCGAGGTCGTCGTCGCGCCGGTGTTCACGGCCCTCAAGACCGTGGCCGACCGGCTCGAAGGGACCAACATCCGCGTGTCCGGGCAGGACTGCTCGACCGAGCAGAAGCACGGCGCGCACACCGGCGAGGTGGCCGCCGACATGCTGCGCGACGCCGGCGCCTCGCACGTCATCGTCGGCCACTCCGAGCGGCGGCAGTATTATTTCGAGACCGACTCGATGGTAAACCACAAGGCGCAGGCGGCTCTGGCGGCGGGGCTGACGGCCATCGTCTGCGTCGGGGAGACGCTCGAACAGCGCGAAGGCGGCACGGCCGAGCAGGTCGTCAGAGGGCAGGTCGAGGGCTGCCTGCGCGATTTGACAGCCTCCGACCTCGACCGTATCATCATCGCCTACGAGCCCGTCTGGGCCATCGGCACCGGCCGCACGGCGTCGCCGGAGCAAGCGCAGGAGATGCACGCGTTTGTCCGGCGCGTTTTCGCGCAGAGATACTCGCAGGAGGCCGCCGGGCGGCTCCGCATCCTCTACGGCGGCTCGGTCAAGGCCGACAACACCGCCGGCCTGATGCGCCAGCCTGACGTGGACGGCGCGCTCGTCGGCGGGGCCAGCCTCGACGCTAAAACTTTCGCCGAGATCGTCAACTACGAACGCTGAGGCGGACGCCGCAGAACGTTAACTCGAAGGATTGTCGTTTTGGTCATTTATCTTCTCTACGCGCTTTTCCTCCTGGCCTGCATCGTGATCGTCGTCTCGGTGCTGTTGCAGCCCGGCAAGGCCGACGCCGGCGCGCTCTTCACCAGCTCAGTCTCGACCACGGCCTTCGGCCCGCGCGGCACTCAGAGCCTGCTCGCCAGGATTACCATCGTCGCCGCCATCACCTTCATGATCTCGGCGCTGCTCATTTCGTTCGGAGTCGGCGGCCCGCGCTCGGTGATGGAGGGCGCCACCGCGCCCGCCGCGCCCGCCGAAGCGCCCGCGCCTGAGGCTCCGCCCGCGGAGGGCGCGGCCCCGGCCGAGGGTCAGGCTCCGGCCGAAGGCTCCGCGGCCCCGGCGGCGGCCCCCGACGCGAGCCCTGCGGCCGGAGCGCCCGCTGCCTCCCCGGCCGGAGCGCCCGCAGCTTCACCGGCGCCCGCGGCCAGCCCCGCCGCACGCTAAGTAACGGGGCCTCGCGGCGACTCCCGCTTGAAGGCTGCCGGGAAAACTGCTAGCCTCCTTTTTGACAATTCGAGCCGAAGTGGCGGAACTGGTAGACGCGCACGTTTGAGGGGCGTGTGAGGCAACTCGTGGGGGTTCGAGTCCCCCCTTCGGCATTCCTCCCCAGACTCACAGCAGACTCTCTACAGCTCCCGAATTCATTCGACCTGACTCTGATTGTCGGCCCGCGGGGGTGCTGGTAAACTCTTGCGGTCCTACAGACAGGGCCGGAGTTCTTATGCGCCTACCTACCCGCCCGCGACGCGGCTCCCGCGCGCTCGCCTGCTTTTTTCTCGTCGCGCTCGCCGCAGCGCCTTCGCGCGCGCAGTCGGGCGACGTTAACTTTCCGACCCCCATCTACTCGAACGTCGTCGCCGGCCGGATCATCCCGCGCGACGTGGGCGACCCGCGCCGGACGCGCCACTTCTACACCTTCCGCGGCACAGAGGGCGACCTCGTCGTCAGGCTCGTCGGCTCGAACCTGAACGGCTCGGTTGATGTGTTCGCTGCGCGCACCCTTCGCCCCCTCCTCAAGATCACGCTCGTCGGCGGCACGACCACGGACGCGACGAAGACCGTCTACCTGCGCGAGGAGGAGTTGCTAGTTCTGCGCGTCGAGGCGCGGGCCGTCGGCGACAGCGAAGGCGCCTACACCATCACGCTCGGCGGCTCGTTCGCGCCGGCCCCGGCGGGGCTGGCTGAGGCGCCAACACCCGAACTGCCCGAGGCCCCGGCGGGCGAGCGCCGCGCAGGCACGCGCCGGGTCACGACGACCGGCGCCCGCATAGACGAGCCGCCCCCGGCGCAGCCCGAGCAGGCGCGTGAAGAGGCCCGTGCCGAGTCGCCTTCCGCGCGCGAAGCAGAGGCCGGAGAGGCCGTGACGCCGGCGAGGCCCGCGCGCCGCTCTAACACGCGCAGGGGCGGGCGCACGGCAGGCGCCGCCCGCAACCGCGGCCGGACTCCGCCCGGCTCGCAGCCCTCGGAAGCCGCGCGCCCCGAGGCCGAAGCCGGCCCGACGACGCCCGCGACGGGAGAAGCCGGACAAGCTGCGGGCGAGGCGGCCCCCTCGGCCGGCGTCGCCGAAACGCCCGCAGAACGTGCGCCCGCGTCGCGCCGCAACCGCGGCAGGAACGCGCGCACAGGTCGCCGCGCCGCGGGAGAGGGAACTGCACCGGCCGCCGGGGGCGAAGCCTCGGCCGAGGCCACTGTGCCCGCCGGCCCGCGGCCTAACGCTGCGGCGCAGCCCGCCGCGCCGCAGCGCCTCGTCATCACGACCAGTAGCGGCGAGACCATCGAGTACGAAATGAGTGCCGTGCGGCGGATGGCCGTCGAGAACAACCAGCTCGTCGTGACGACGAGGGACGGCAGGACCGTCCGCAGGCCGATGACGAACGTGCTGAGGGTCTCAATTGAGCCCGCGCCCCAGCCCTAGCCGCGCCCCCCTCGGCGCGGACGAAGGGCCGGCGACGCGCGCCGGCGGGGGGCTGAGTCTCCGGGGCGGCCTCTGGCGCTCGCTCGTAGTCGTCCTCGTCGTCGTCCTTTTCGTCTACGCCTACCGCGAGAGCGGTTTGTGGGAGAGCCCCGAGAGCCTGCGCGCGGCCGGCGGGCTTCGGGCGGCCGTCATCATCTTCCTCGTCATGGCCGGCGCCTGGGCCTTCGCCCTACCTGTCTCGGCCTTCCTGCTCATCACTCCGCTACTGTTCCCGGTCCACATTTCCGTGCCGCTCACGACCTCGGCCTGCGCGGTCGGGGCGGCCGCCGGCTACGCGCTCGCGCGCTTCGTCGGCGGGTGGTGGGTCGAGCGACGCAGGGGCGCGCGGCTGCGGCAATTCCTCTCGCGCCATTCAAGCTTTCTGGTCGTCGCCGCCCTCAGGCTGACGCCGGGCGTGCCGCACGGCCTCGTCAACTACGCGGCCGGGCTGGCCTCGGTCCCGCCCGCGCGCTTTCTGGTGGCGACGGCGCTGGCGATGGGCGTAAAGTCTTACATCTACGCGCAGGCCGTCGGCGGTGCGGTCGAGGCCAACTCACTCGCGGGGGCCGTCAACCCTCGGACCATCCTGTCGCTGCTCGGTCTCGCGGCCCTCTCGGTCGGAGGTCACCTGGTCATCAGGCTCCGCGAGCGGCGAGCGGTCTCGGAGGCGGTGCCGTCGGGCGGCGCAGACGATGAGGGCGGGGGCGTATGAAACGGGCGGCCGCGGTTTCGCGGCGGGCACGTTTCGCGTTATCATTCACCCGCTCTCATCATTCGGAAGTCTCCCGAGGCGAACTGCCGGCCGGCCCGTTTTCGGCGCACGAGCGCAGGCACGCGACCGCGCCGGACGCCTCCGCGGCGGCGCCAGCGGCCGGCAGAGGGGAACTCATAAATGGCAACGGAAGAAATCCTGATCGAGGTCGAGCCGGAGGCGGCAATCGTAGGCGCGGGCGAGCGAGCGGGGTGGCGCGAGAAGGCAGGCGCGCTCGTCGAACTGACCAAGCCGCGGATCACTTTCCTGATCGTGCTCACATCGGCCGCGTCCTTTAGTCTCGCGTCGAGCGGCGGGATCAACTACGCGACACTCTGCCACGCACTCGTCGGCATCGCGCTGCTCTCGTCGGGCATCGCGGCCATCAACCAGTACATGGAGCGCGCGCTCGACCGTCGGATGCGTAGGACGGCCGCGCGCCCGCTGCCATCGGGCCGGGTCACGCCGCGGGGCGCGCTGGCCTTCGGTGTGGGCCTGACCGTCGTCGCCGAAGTCTACCTCGCGGCCCTCGTCAACCCGCTGACGGCCGCGCTCGGCCTCGGCGTCGTCGCCGGCTACCTCGGCCTCTACACACCGCTCAAGACGCGGACCTCGCTCTCGACCGTCATCGGCGCCTTCCCCGGCGCGATGCCGCCGCTGCTGGGCTGGTCGGCCGCAGCCGGCAGCCTCGGCGTCGAAGCCTGGGCGCTCTTCGGCATCCTCTTCGTCTGGCAGTTCCCGCACTTCCTCTCCATAGCCTGGATGTACCGCGAAGACTACGCGCGGGCCGGCATCGTGATGCTGCCGGTGGTCGAGCCGGAGGGGCGGCTGACCTCGCAGCAGGTCGTGTTGTGGGCGCTGCTGCTCGTGCCCGTCAGCCTCTACCCGGCCGCGCTCGGCGTCACCGGACCGGCCTACTTCTACGGGGCCTTCGTCCTCGGCCTGGCCTTCCTCGCGGCGAGCGTCCACGCCGCTCTCTCTTTCACGCGGCAGGGCGCGCGCCGGCTTTTGCTGGCCTCTGTGCTCTACCTGCCGCTGCTCTTCGGGCTGATGGTCTTCGACAACTGAGGGTGCGGACGGCGCGCGTGAGAGACGCGCCGCGGGGCTGGGTAGATGGTCGGGAAAGTGCAAGAGGGGATCGGCAGCGAGACGGTAGAGGCCGTCGGCGAGCGCGTGTTCGAGGCGACGCCGGCCCGGCCGCGTGGCGGGCGCGGCCCTCGCGGCGGTGGGGGCGGCCCGAACAACGGCGGCCCCGGCGGCGGGGGCGGCGGCGACCGCGACAACGACAAGGCGCAGGAATGGTCGCCCGACAAGTATCGCTTCGGGGTCTACTTCGGCATCGTCTCGATCCTCGTCATGTTCGCCGCGCTGGCCTTCGCCTACGTCCTCCGGTTGCAGGCCGTTGCCCCGTCCATCCGCCCGCGGTTCGAGCCGCCTGACCTGCTCTGGCTGAGCACGGCCCTCATCGTCACGAGCAGCCTGACCTTCATCGCCGCCAAGTACCACCTGAGGCGAGGCGCCGCCTCGGCCTACTGGGGCTGGCTCGGGGTCACGCTGCTGCTCGGCCTCGGCTTCGTTTTGTCGCAGGCCGTAGCATGGCGCCAACTCTCGGCGCAGGCTTTCTTCCTGCCCTCGAACCCGCACAGCACCTTCTTCTACGTGCTGACGGCGCTGCACGGGCTCCACCTGCTCGGCGGACTCGCGGCACTCAGCGCCCTGCTCATCTACGCCCGCCGCAGGTCGGCCCACGCCGCTGGCCGGCCTAAGACGCTGGCCTTCACAGACTCGGTCGGCGTCTACTGGCACTTCATGGATTTGCTGTGGCTCGGCATCTTCGCGCTGCTGCTCTTCGAGGGCTGAGGATGAAAGAGGGCGCCGGCCCCGGTCGCCGGAGGCCGAAAGCCGACCGCCGGCCGCCGACATAAGCTGATGAACGACTCCGTCCTTCCGCATCTAAACGCGGGGCTGAACAGCTTGAGCTTCGTGCTGCTCGTGCTCGGGCTCTTCTTCATCCTGCGGCGCAACGTCAGGGCACACTTCGCCTGCATGGCAGGGGCGCTCCTCGTGTCGGGCGCGTTCCTGGTTTCGTATCTCGTCTACCACTACAACTACGGCTCAGTCAGGTTCACGGGACAGGGCGGGGTCCGATACGTCTACTTCTTCGTGCTAATAACGCACGTCATCCTGGCGGCCGTGATCGTGCCGCTCGTCGTGCTGACGGTGGTGCGGGCGGCGCGGGGGCAGTTCGCGCGCCACCGCCGCGTCGCCCGCTGGACCTACCCTCTCTGGCTCTACGTCTCGCTGACGGGCGTGGTCGTCTACGTGATGCTCTACCGGCTCTACCCGCCGGCCGGGTGAAGGGCGAGGGCGAAGCGTTCGGCCCACCCCGCGCAGGGCCGCCGAAGGCCGAAGCGTCGGCGGCAAAGGCAAAGAGATGAACAACCTGAGACTCGGCGCGGCGATGCGTGCCGCCGCCATTTTGCTGTGCGGACTTCTGGCGATGGAAGAGAATCGAGCGCAGACCGGCCCGCCGAACCCGCCGGGAGCGGCGAATTCCGCGCGGCCCCCGGCCGAGTGGCTGACGCACGCCGAGCGGACCGAATACCGCGAAACGCCCGACTACGCCGAGACAATCGCCTACGCGCGGAGGCTGGCCGCGGCCTCGCCGCTGGTCGAATACCGCGAGTTCGGCACGAGCGGCGAGGGGCGAGCCCTGCCCCTGCTCGTCGCGGCTAAGGGCGGCGCCACCACGCCCGAGGCCGCGCGCCGCGCCGGCAGGGCAGTCGTCCTAATCCAGGCTTGCATCCACGCTGGCGAGCCCGACGGCAAAGACGCCGGCCTCGCACTGCTGCGCGACATCGCCGTCACGCGCGAGCGCGAACGGCTCCTGGACCGCGCCGTGCTCCTCTTCGTCCCGATCTACAACGTGGACGGCCACGAGCGGCGCGGCCCCTACAACCGCATCAACCAGAACGGGCCGGCCGAGTCGGGCTGGCGCGGCAACGCCTCGAACCTCAATCTCAACCGCGACTACCTGAAGGCAGACGCGCCCGAGACCCGCGCGTGGCTGCGGCTCTGGAACGACTGGCGACCCGACCTCTTCATTGATTGCCACGTCACCGACGGCGCAGACTTTCGCTACACCGTCACCTACCAGTTCGAGCGGCACGAGAACGTCCACCCGGCCGTGGCCGCCTGGTCGGCCGAAGCCTTCGGCAGGCGCGTCATGCCGGCGGCCGAAGTCGCGGGTCAGCTCTTCTCGCCCTACCTAGTCTTCCGCGACAACCGCGACCCGCGCCGCGGCGTCGAGGCTTTCGTCTCGACCCCGCGCTTCGCCACCGGCTACGTGCCCGTGGTCCGCAACCGGCCCGCGCTCCTCATCGAGACGCACATGCTCAAGGACTACCGCACGCGCGTTCTCGGCACCTATCACATCCTGCGGGCCGCGCTCGAAGAGGTGAACCGCGACCCGGCCTCGCTGCTCGCGGCCGTCCGCCGAGCCGACGATGAGACGGCCGCCGCAGGCCGCAGTTATGACCCTTCGCGCCGTCTTCCGCTCAAAGTCGAGCTGACGGACAAACCGGCCGAGATGCTGTTGAAGGGCTGGCAGTACCGCACGAGTCTCAGCGAAGTGTCGGGCGACTTGCAGGTCAGTTGGGACACTACGAAGCCGCTCGACCAGACCGTGCCGCACTACGACGAGGCCGACCCGACGGTCAGCGTCTCGCCGCCGCTCGCCTACCTCGTGCCTCCGCAATGGACGGCGGCAATCGAGCTGCTGGCCGCGCACGGGCTGACTCTGCGCCGCCTCGCCGAGCCCGCCGAAGTCGAGGTCGAGAGCTACCGCTTCAGCGAGGTGAGGCTGGCCGCGGCCCCCTTCGAGGGGCGCGTGCCCGTCAGCTTCAAGGTCGAGCCGGTGCGCGAGCGGCGACTCTACCCGGCCGGGAGCGTTGTCGTCTCGACGGCACAGCCCGAGGCGCGCGCGGCCCTGCACCTGCTCGAACCCGCCGCCCCCGACTCGATGGTCTACTGGGGCTTCTTCAACCCCATCTTCGAGCGGAAGGAGTACGGCGAAGCCTACGTGCTTGAAAAGCTCGCCCGCGAGATGTTGAAGAACAGCGAGGCTTTGCGCGCCGAGTTCGAGCGCCGCGTGGCGCAGGACCCGAAGTTTGCGGCGAGCGCCTCGGAGCGGCTCAACTTCTTCTACGAGCGGTCGCCCTACTGGGACCGGCGACTGAACCTCTACCCCGTGGGCCGCGTCGTCAAGCCGCTCGCGGCCCGCCTCGCCGAACGCTGACAAGCGCCCGGCACGTTCCAGTTTCGTCTCAAGTCAGGACAGGCAAACTGCCCCGGCAACGGTTCGGGCCCCTCCGTCATCCGACGTGGGTTGAGGCCGCGGCCGGGGGAGGGAATTGGCGTCGGGGAAAAGGTTTAAGCCGGCCGGGGCTGGACTCGGCGGGCGCGGGGTTGTTAGAGTAGCTTGTCGCGCCGCCGGAGCCGGCGCACACGCACGGCCCGCCCGGTCGCCGACTTCCGAGGAACCTTTCCGTCGCCCTCCAGCTTCCCCTGAAGCGGCCCACGTTCGGAACAATCCGCGACAATCGCGTTGTCAGTAGTTCCCCGAGAGTAATTCATCTTTTGAGGTCTCTATGCCTTTTTCGCGCCTGATCCCCCGCACGCAACGTTCTGCCGCTGTCACACTGTCCGCCCTGCTCGCGGCGCTCGTCCTCCTGGCACTGGCCGTTTACGGCTACGTCGCTGCCAGACAGCAGGCCCCCGTCCAGCTCATCAACTACACGCAACTCCGCGCGCTGGCCGAGGCCGGCGGCGTCTCCTCGGTCAAGGTCGAGGGCGAGGTAATCACGGTCCAGTCGGCCGACGGCGCGATCTCGCGCGCCATCGTCGCCAACGAGGCCGCACAACAGGAAGTGGCCTCGGCCTTCGCCCGCCAGCACGTGCCGGTCGAGTACCTGTCGCTCAGGCCGGGCGTGCTCGCCACGTCTCTGAATTACGCGCTGCCCTTGATGATGGTCTCTTTGCTGGCGTTCGTCGGCTGGCGCGTCTACGCCGGAATGGGCGGGCAGGGCGAGCAGAAGTTCAACGAAGTGACCGGCGGCCAGACCGTGAACTTCGGCGACGTGGCCGGCGTAGACGAGGCGCGCTCCGAGCTGTCAGAGACCATCGAGTTTCTGCGCGACCCCGAGAAGTTCGGCCGCCTCGGCGGACGCGCGCCGCGCGGCATCCTGCTCTCGGGGCCTCCGGGCACGGGCAAGACCCTGCTTGCGCGCGCCTCGGCGGGCGAAGCCGGCGTGCCCTTCATCTCGGTCTCGGGTTCGAGCTTTCAGGAGAAGTTCGCGGGCCTCGGGGCGGCGCGCGTCCGTCGCCTCTTCGCGCGCGCACGCAAGCTCGCGCCCTGCGTCGTCTTCATCGACGAGATCGACGCCCTCGGCCGGCGCCGCGGGCGCGGGGGCGACTCGGCCTCGGCCGATCAGGACCAGACCCTCAACCAGCTCCTGGTCGAGATGGACGGCTTCGATCAGGTGAGCGGCGTCGTCGTCATCGCCTCGACCAACCGGCCGGACATCCTCGACCCTGCGCTGACGCGGCCGGGCCGCTTCGACCGCGAGATCATGGTCAACCTCGCCGACATGCGCGGGCGCGAGCAGATTCTGCGCGTCCACGCCCGGCGCCTGAAGCTCGAAGACGGGCTCGACCTTTCCTGGATCGCCCGCGGCACGCCGGGCTTCTCGGGCGCGGACCTCGCCAACCTGCTGAACGAGGCGGCAATCGCCGCGGCGCGCGACGGCTCTGAGGGCGTCGGCCGCCTGCACGTCGAGTACGCGCGCGACAAAATCCTGATGGGCGTCGAGCGGCAGGGCTTCATGATGGACGAGGAGGAGCGTTACGCCACGGCCGTCCACGAGGCGGGCCACGTCGCCGTCGGCCTCGCGGTCGAGCACGGCGACCCCGTGCACAAGGTCTCGATCCTGCCGCGCGGCCGTGCCCTCGGCGTGACGATGGCTCTGCCCGAGCGCGACCGGATGATGAAGAAGCGCGGATACCTCGAAGACCAGATCGCCATGCTTCTGGGCGGCCGCGCGGCCGAGATGCTCCTGCTCGACACGATGACGGCCGGCGCCTCGAACGACATCGAGCGGGCGGTCGAGATCGCGCGCCGCATGGTCGCCGAGTTCGGCATGAGCCCGCTCGGCCCCATCCACCTCGGCAAGCCCGAAGACCCGCACAGCCAGGCCCTGCTCGACCGCATCGAGCAGGCGACCAACGAGATCATCAACGCACAACTGGCCCGCGCCCTCGAAGTGGTGGACGCGCGCCGGGAGGATATCGCCCGGCTCGTCGCCGGCCTGCTCGAACGCGACACGCTCGACGCCGAGGAGATTCACGACTGCTTCGGCATCCAGACGGCCGCGACCGTCGCCTGAGGGCGCGGCCGTGGAAACACTGTGGGGGCCGCGGGCGAACACTCGCCCGCGGCCCCCGGTTTTTTTCGCCCCGCCGCCGCGCTTGCCTGTCCGCGCGTATCTCCTGTAACTTTGCCCGGTCGGCTTAATTCGGCTTATTTAAAGGCGCGGGGGCTGCCCGTAACCCCGTGGCCTCTTCCTGACGAACGCTCCCGTTCCGTTTCCGCCATGTCCTACCCGAGCGTCGAGCGCATCGAGCTGCCCGTCTTGCAGGAACTGATCGCCACCGGAGGCGCCGAAGACGTGCGCTTTCTCTACGACCGCCTGGTGGCCTACTTCCCCGGCCTCGACGCGGCGGAGGTGCGTGCCCTCTCGAACGGCCACCGCAGACAGTGGCGGCGACTGGTGCAGCGCGCCGGCCGGGAGCTCGACTTGCGGCGCGAGATCGAGCGCGAACGCGGCCTCTGGACTGTCACCGAGCGTGGCCGCCGGCGCGCGGCCGAGGAGGGGCCGAGCTTCGACCTTGAAGCCGCCGCCGCCGCCGAGGATGAGTTGACGCACGCAGAGGTGCAGCGGATGCTGTGCGAGGTGGGGCGCGTGCTCGGCTTCTCGGCACAGGCCGAGTTCGACTTCTACGACGTGGTCTGGCGCGAGACGGACGAGAGCCCGCGCCTCAGCCACGTCTTCGAGGTGCAGCGGCGCGGCAACGTGGACGCGGCGCTCGCCAAGCTCAAGCGGGCCTACGACGCGCAGCGGTCCAGGCCCTTCCTCGTCGTCGCCACCGAGCGCGACACCAACCGCGCCGGCCGCCAGTTGAGCGAGGCGCGTACAGGCCCGTTCCACGAGATCGGCCGCGTCACCACCATCCTCAGCTTCGAGCAACTGCGGCGCCTCCACCGCAGCCTCGCGTCAATCGGCGACCTGCTCGCGCGCCTCTTCGAGCGATGAACGGGGCATGACCACCGCCACGCCCATCCGCCAGCAGTACCTCGAAATCAAGCGCCGCCACGCCGACGCCATTCTCCTCTTTCGCATCGGCGACTTCTACGAGGCGTTCGACGACGACGCGCGGCTGCTCGCACGCGAGCTCGACATCGTCCTGACATCGAAGCCGATGGGCCGCGGCCTGCGCGTGCCGCTCGCCGGGGTGCCCCACCACAGCCTCGAACGTCACCTCGCCACGCTCATCGGCCGCGGCCATCGCGTCGCCATCTGCGAGCAACTGACGACGCAGCCCGTCAAGGGCGGCGCGGGGCGCGGCCTCATCGAGCGCGACGTGGTCCGCGTCGTCACGCCCGGCACCGTCCTCGAACCCGGACTGCTTCAAAGCAAGGTCAACAACTATCTCGCGGCCTACTGCACAGACGGGCGGCGCGCCGGCATCGCCTACGCCGACGTGACGACCGGCGACTTCGCCGCCACCGAACTCGACGCGCGCTCGGCCCAGGAGGAACTGCAACGCATCGGCCCCGCCGAGCTGCTCGTGCCCGCCGGGCTGGCGGCGCAGTTCTCGCACGCCTCGGCCGCGGGCGCGCAGCCCGGCTTCGTCACCGCGCGCCCCGACGCGGTCTTCGAGCCGGCCGCCGTTCGTCGCACCCTATCGCGCCACTTCGGCTCTCGCTCGCTGGCCCCCTTCGGCCTCTCGCGCTGGCCGCTGGCGGCGGGGGCCGCGGCGGCCGTCGTCGAATACCTGAACGAGACTCAGGCCGCGGTCGCCGGGCAGTTGACGCGGCTTTCGAGCTACAGCGCCGAAGCCTTCATGGTGATGGACGACCAGACTGTGCGCGCGCTGGAAGTCTTCGAGGGGCGCGGCGGCGCCCCCTCACTGCTCGCCACGCTCGACCACACGCGCACGGCGATGGGCGGCCGCCTCCTGCGCCGCTGGTTGCGTCAGCCCTCGCTCGACGTGGCCGAGATCACGCGCCGGCAGGAGCACGTCGCGTGGCTGGCGGCCAACGCGCGCGACCGCGCCGAGCTTTTCGCCGCGCTCGAAAGCGTCCACGACCTCGAACGCCTCTCGGGCCGCGCGCGCGCCGGGCTGGCCTTGCCGTCCGAGGTGCTGGCCGTGCGCCAGAGCCTCGAAACGCTGCCGCGCGTGCGCGCCGTTCTCGGGCGCGACGGCCGCCGATTCGGGCCGCTGCTCGCGGCCCTGCCCGCCTGCGAGCACGTCCTCGAACTGATCCGGTCTTCGGTCAACGAGGAGCCGACGGGGCGCGACGGCGCCGGCCTCGTCCGCGAGGGCTTCTCGTCCGAGCTCGACGAGCTGCGGGGGCTGCTCAAGAACGGCAGAACCTTCCTGGCCGAGCTCGAACAACGCGAGCGCGCCCGCACCGGCATCAAGAGCCTGCGCGTCGGCTTCAACAAGGTCTTCGGCTACTTCATCGAGGTGACGAAGCCGAACCTGCACCTCGTCCCCGAGGGCTACGCGCGCAAGCAGACGCTCACTTCGGCCGAGCGTTTCGTCACGCTCGAACTGAAGGAGTACGAGTCGCTCGTCCTCAACGCGCAGGAGCGCGTCGTCGAGCTTGAGCGCGGCATCTTCCGCCGCGTCTGCCAGGAGATCGGGCGCTCGCGGCCAGACCTTTTGGCGGCGGCGGCCACGGTCGCGCACCTCGACGCCGTCGCAGCCTTCGCCGAGGCCGCGGACCGGCGCGGCTACACGCGCCCGCGCGTGATTGACGAGGCCGTGCTTCGGGTCAAGGGCGGCCGTCACCCGGTCGTCGAGACCCTGCTCGGCGACGGCCTCGCCTTCGTCCCGAACGACCTCGAACTCGGGGGCGAGGGCTCGCCCGAGATCGCACTGGTGACGGGGCCTAACATGTCCGGGAAGTCAACTTATCTCCGGCAGGCGGCGCTCATCGTGCTGATGGCGCAGGCCGGGAGCTTCGTGCCGGCGAACTCGGCCGTGGTCGGCGTCACCGACCGCGTCTACACGCGCATCGGCCTCTACGACCGCATCGGCGGCGGCGAATCGACCTTCATGACCGAGATGGTCGAGACGGCCCACATCCTCCACCACGCCACGCCGCGCTCGCTCGTCCTGCTCGACGAGTTGGGGCGCGGAACCTCGACCTACGACGGGCTGGCGGTAGCCCGAGCGGTCCTCGAATACCTTCACAACCACCCGTCGCTCAGGCCCAAGACTCTCTTCGCCACCCACTACTTCGAGCTGACGGCGCTTGCCGCCGTGCTGCCGCGCGTGCGCAACCTGCGGGTCGAGATCGCCGAGGAAGGCGGGGAACTCCGTTTCCTCTACCGCGTCTCGCCGGGCGTGGCCGAGCGGAGCTACGGCGTCTATGCGGCGAAGCTGGCCGGGCTGCCGGCGCCCGTGGTGCGGCGCGCAGAGGAATTGCTCGGCGAGTACGAGTCGGGCGGGGCGCCGAAGGCGGGCGCTGACGAGGCCGAGTTCGAGGGCGAGTTCGACCGCACGGTCTGGGGCCGCGGCGCGCGCGTCGTTCAGGACCTGCTCGCGCTCGACGTGAACTCGCTCTCGCCGGTCGAGGCTTTGATGAAGCTCTACGAGCTGCGCAAGGCGGCCGAGGGCGAAGAGGGTGAGGGCCGCCGCGTCCTCAAATCAGCCTGAAAGTTAGACAGGATTCACGGGATCAGCAAGATTGGGATTTACGCAATTGATCGTGCTTTTAGTCCTTCATCCTGTCAACCCTGTGAATCCTGCCTGATTACCCTCAGACCGGGTCGGTGTGAATCTGCACGCGGGAGCGTGGTATCTCGGCCTCGATGGTGCGGAGCACCCTGACCGAGAGGTCGTGCCCCTCCTGCAAGCTCATGTCGCGGCGGACTTCGAGGTGGAGGTCGATGAACTTGAGCGAGCCGCTGCGGCGCGTCCGCAGGTCGTGGAAGCCGAGCACGCCCTCGCCGCGAAAGCGCCCGACGACGGCCTCGACCTGGCGGTCCACCTCCTCCGGCAGCCGCCGGTCCATCAGCACGTCAATCGAGTCGCGCGCGACCGAGACGGCCGACCAGATGATGAAGGCGGAGATGCCGATGGAGATGAGCGGGTCGGCCCTCCACCAGCCGGTCAGGCCGACGACGAGCAGCGCGGCGAGCGCGGCGGCGTTAGTGTAAACGTCCGTGGCGTAGTGGACGGCGTCGGCCGAGAGGGCGGGCGAGTCTGTGGCGCGGGCCACGGCGCGCAGCCGCATGACGAGGAGCAGGCTGACGGCCGCCGCCACCAGCATCGTCGCCACGCCGAGCATCTCGCGCTCGGTCGCGCGCGGCGTGACGAGGCGGCTGAGGGCCTCGCCAATCAGGTAGAGGCCCGAGGCGCAGATGACGGCCGCCTGGAAGAGCCCGGCCAGCGACTCGGCCTTGCCGTGGCCGTAGAGGTGGTCGTCGTCGGGCGGGCGGGCGGCGGCGCGGACGGCGAAGTAATTGATCGACGAGGCGAAGATGTCCATCGCCGAGTCGAGCAGCGAGGCCCAGACGCTTATCGAGCCCGTCGTCCAGCCCGTCGCCCCTTTGAGGGCGATGAGGAAGGCCGCGGCCAGCACCGAGAGTCGCGCCGCCGCTCGCTTCTTCTCGGCCTCGTCGCGCCGCCCCGCCCACCTCGCGCCTGTCGCCCCGGTCTCGGTCATGCGTTCCGCCCGATATTAACAGAGCTAACGGCCGAGCGCGTCCGGCCGGTCCGAGACCTCCTCGGGCACCCCGCCGCGCCGCCGCAGCGTGACTATGCCGACGCCCGCGAAGATGAGCGCGGCGGCCACCCATGTGCCGGCGCGCGGGCTCTCTTCCGGGCCGAGAAGCAGCGGCGCGGTGGCGAAGGCCACGAGCGGCTGAAGGTAGATGTAGACGGCCACCGTGCTCGGCGGCACGCGTTCGAGCGCCCAGGCGTTCAGGTAGTAGGCCCCGGCCGTCGGCACCAGGATGATGTAGACGACCGCCAGCCAGAGGAACGCGCCCGCCTCCGCGAGCGGCGCCCGCGCGAGGTTGTAACCCCCCACGGGCACGGCCGCGAGGCTCCCGAGGACGAAGACCCAGGTTAGCGCCGTCAGCGAGCCGTAGCGGCGGAAGACCTCCTGCGAGAGCGCGATGTAGGCGCCGTAGGCCACGGTGTTCAGGACCAGCAGTAGGTTGCCGGCGGCCGTGCCTCCGGTGAAGTCTGCGCGCAATGGGTCAACAAGGTAGACGACGCCGGCCGCGGCCACGGCGGTCCCGAGCGACGCGCGCGCCGTCAGTCGCTCGCGCCCGAGGGCAGCGCCGACCAGGAGTGTGAAGACCGGGATGGCCGTGCCGAGCAGCGCCGCGTTGACGGCCGTTGAGAGTGCGAGCCCCTTGACGAAGAGGAACTGGTTGAGGACGACGCCGAGCAGGCTGTAGAGCGCCAGCCGCCAGAGGTCAGGCCGTGCCGGCACCACGAGCCGCCCCGTCAGCCTGCGCAGCAGGAGGAAGGCCGCCGCCGCGCCCGCCACCCTGAACATGACAAGGCCCGTGCTCGGCAGCACGCGCAAGGCGATCTTGCCGGCGACGGGCCACGTTCCGAAAATCAGTTGCACCGCCAGCAGGGCGAGGTGTGGACCGAGGCGGCCTTGAATCATTAATGGTGAAAGGTCGTCTTTAGTTTTTAGTTTTCAGTTTTCAGGTTTTAGTTTTCAATTCTGAGCGGCCCGCGGTCGGCTAACGGCTATAGGACTCGCCCCGCGCCGGGGGTCACAGGGCTGCTTACCGGGGGCGGACCACGGCCGCGGGCCTACCACGACGGCAGGAGGTTCGGCGCTGAGATTTGAGGGCCGACCCCAAAACTACAAACTACAAACAAAAAACTGCTCCCGTCTCCTACCGGCGCGCGACCTCGTCGTTGATGCCTTCGCCCGGCTCCCGGCCGCGCGGGTGTTCGGCCTCGCCCTCGCCGGAGGTGCCGGTTTCGTGGCCGAAAGAGTCCTGGCCGTGCTGGGCGCCGAACTCCTGGCTCTCGGCGTCGGTCATGACGGTGTCGGGCGCACCCTCGTCAAATTCTGCGCTCATCGCTTCTCCCCTCTCCAAAGTCAGGCGATCAGGTAGAGCGGGTTCTCCAGCATCTTCTTGAAGGTCTGGAGGAACTTGGCTCCCGTCGCGCCGTCTATGACGCGGTGGTCGCAGGACATCGTGACCCTCATCATCTGCCGGACGACGATTTCGCCGTCGCGCACAACAGGCTTCGGCGCGACCGCCCCGACGGCCAGGATGGCCGCCTCAGGCGGGTTGATGACGGCAGTGAACTCGTCTATGCCGAACATGCCGAGGTTGCTGACGGAGAAGGTCGCGCCGGTGTACTCCTCGGGCTTGAGTCGGCGCGAGCGGGCGCGCTCGGCCAGCTCGCGGATTTCGCGGCCGATCTGCCCGACGCCCTTCGACTCGGCCCCGCGTACTACCGGCGTGATTAGCCCGTCTTCGACCGCCACGGCCACGCCGATGTCTGCGCGCTCGTAGTAACGCAAGGTCTTCTCGCGGAAAGAGGCGTTGACGGCCGGGTGGCGCACGAGCGAGACGGCCGCAACTTTGACGATGATGTCGTTGAGGCTAACTTTCGTCTCCGGGTCGAGCTCGTTGAGCTGGCGGCGCAGGTCCGCGGCCCTGTCCATCTCGACTTCGGTCGTCAGGAAGAAGTGCGGGACGGGACCGATGGAGGTGACGAGGCGGCGCGCAATGGTGGCGCGCATGGTCGTCACGGGCTCTTCGCGGTACGGTGCCTCGCCCGCCGCGGGCGTAACGGCGGCGGGTGTGGAGGCGGCCGGCTGCTGCGCCGCGACCGACTCAGGCGCAGGGGCGGCCGTCGGCTGCTGGCTGTCGCGCGCCTCTGCGCCTGCGCTCATAGCCGCCTCGATGTCGCGCTTGATGATGCGGCCCTGCGGCCCACTGCCGCGCAGGTCCTGAAGGTTGATGCCGGCCTCCGCGGCCATGCGGGCTGCGATGGGCGAGACCAGGAGGCGCCCGCCGCGCGCGTCGCCGCCGTTGCCCCCGCCCGCCCCTGCCGACGAGCCTCGGTTTGGGGATGCGGGCGGAGCCGTCGCCGCGGAGTCGGCCGCGGAGGCTGCGGGCGCCCCGGCCTGGTTTGCAGTGGGCTCGCCGCCCACGTCGCCCTTGATGGGCTCGCCGCGGATGGTCGCCTGCGTGCGAGCGCCGTCGGCGACGACGCCGGCCAACTCCGACTGTGCACCGTAAGCGCGCGAGTGGACCGACTCTTCGATGCGCCCCTGCCGCTCGGCCTGCTTTTCGTCGTTTCCGGCATCGGCCAGCAGGCCCGAGATGTCTTCGTCGGGGTCGCCGATGATGGCGATGATGGCGCCGAGGGGCACGGTCTCGCCCTCCTTGACGAGCACCTTGCGCAGCACGCCCTCGGCCAGGGCCTGCGCCTCCATCGTAGCCTTGTCGGTGTCCACCTCGGCCAGCGGCTCGCCGACCGTCACCCGCTCGCCTTCCTTCTTCAGCCAGCGCGAGAGCTGCCCCTCTTCCATCGTCGGCGACAGCTTCGGCATCACGACCTGCGTTGCCATAGGGTCCTCAGTTCATAGTTTTTGGCTTTTAGTTTTTAGTCATTAGCCCGAACGCCGCGAGAGGGGCGAGGGCCCCCGCCTCTGGCGCGAACTAAAAACTAAAAACTGCAAGCTGAAAACTCTCAATCCAGGTAACAGACCTCGCGGACGGCGGCGACGAGGCGCTCCACGTCGGGCAGGGCGAGGCGTTCGAGGTTCTTGGCGTAGGGCATGGGGGCGTCGGCGCCCGACAGGCGCTTGACGGGCGCGTCCAGATAGTCGAAGGCGCGCTCGTTGATCTGCGCGGTGATCTCGGCGCCGACGCCGCAGAACGGGTGCGACTCCTCTGCGACGACGACGCGGTTGGTCTTCCTGACCGACGAGACGATGGTCTCGATGTCGAGCGGGCGGATGGTGCGCGGGTCCACGACCTCGACCGAGACGCCCTGCTTCTCCAACTCCTCGGCCGCCTTGAGCGCCAGGGGCACCATCAGCGAGCGTGCGACGACGGTGCAGTCCGTGCCCTCGCGCTTCACGTCGGCGACGCCGAGCGGGACGAGGAAGTCTTCGCCTTCGGGCACCTCGCCCTTGTTGCCGTACATCCTTTCCTGTTCGAGGAAGATGACGGGGTCGTCGTCGCGGATGGCGCTCTTTAGCAAGCCCTTGGCGTCGGCCGGCGTCGAGGGCATCACAACCTTGAGGCCGGGGAAGTGTGCGTACCAGCTCTCCAAAGCCTGCGAGTGCTGCGAGGAGACCTGAAAGGCCGAGCCGTTCGGGCCGCGGAAGACGATTGGGATTTTGAACTGGCCGCCCGACATGTAGCGCATCTTGGCGGCGTGGTTGACGATCTGGTCTGTGGCGAGGATGGAGAAGTTGAAGGTCATGAACTCGATGACGGGCCGCAGCCCCGCCATCGCCGCCCCGACGCCGAGGCCGGCGAACCCGAGTTCGGTGATCGGCGAGTCCACCACCCGACGCTCGCCGAACTCTTCGAGCAGCCCCTTAGAGACCTTGTAAGCGCCCTGGTAGGCCGCCACCTCCTCGCCCATCAGGAAGACGCCCTGGTCGCGGCGCATCTCCTCGCGCATCGCCTGGTTGAGCGCCTCTCGTATCGTAATTACCGCCATTAAATGAAACCTCCGGTTTCGGGCGTGACAAGTGACGAGTAACGAGTGACAAGAAGAAAGTCAGTCACTTGCTTGTCACTCGTCACTCGTCACTCGTCACTGCTTGATGGGCGTGGCGTAGATGTCCGTGTACAACTCGTCAGGCGCGGGCTCGGGGCTCTGGTCGGCGAACTTGACCGACCGTTCGACCTCCTCGCGGACGCGCGCCTCGATTCCCTTGAGCCCCTCGTCGTCGAGCACGCCCATCTCGCGGAGGTTGTTCGAGAAGACCTTGATGGGGTCGCGTTCCTGGTACTTCTCGATCTCGGCGCGGGTGCGGTAGTGGCCGGGGTCTGACATCGAGTGACCCATGAAGCGGTAGGTGCGGACCTCGATGAGCGAGGGCGCGTGGTCGCGGCGCGCGCGCTCGACGGCGCGGCGGGTCGCCTCGTAGATGGCGAGCACGTCCATGCCGTCAACGAACTCCGACTCCATGTCGTAGGCGCAGGCTTTTTTGGAGACCTCGCTCATCGACATGGCGCGGGCGAGCGAGGTTCCCATGCCGTACTGGTTGTTCTCGCAGATGTAGATGCAGGGCAGCTTCCAGAGCTGCGCCATGTTGAGCGACTCGTGGAAGGCGCCCTGGTTGACGGCGGCCTCGCCGAAGAAACAGAGCGTCACCTGATCCGTGCCGCGATACTTCGAGGCGAAGGCGACGCCGGTGGCGAGCGGAATCTGGCCGCCGACGATGCCGTGGCCGCCGAGGAAATGCTTGTCGGCGTCGAACAGGTGCATCGAGCCGCCCTTGCCGGCCGAGCAGCCGCCGGCCTTGCCGAACAGCTCGGCCATCACCTCGTCGGCCGAGATGCCGAGGACGAGGGCGTGGCCGTGGTCGCGGTAGCTGGTCAGCGTGTAGTCGTCGGGCCTGAGCGCGGCCAAAGTGCCGACGGCGACGGCCTCCTGGCCGATGTAAAGGTGGCAGAAGCCGCCGATCTTGCCGAGCGTGTAAGCCTCGGCCGCCTTCTCCTCGAAGCGGCGGATGAGCACCATCTGGTAGAGCATCTTGAGGAGCATGTCGCGGTCCAGCTCCTCGATGTGCCGGCGCTGCTCTTCGAGCATGTGCTCGTGCTCGGCGCGCAGCTCGGTCTCGTCTGAAGGGACCGTAACGTCGCCGGCGATGGCGGTCTGCTGTCCGTCCTCCTGGCCGACTGCCACCGACCCGCCTTCCGACTCTTCGGCCTGCCCGCGGGGCTTCAGAGGTGTAACTTTCAGTTCGCTCATGGCAAAGACTCTCGGCGGCCGCATGGCCCGACGGCTCGGCCGCAAAAACGTGCCCGACCGGTGGGCCGAAGCCGCCCGGCTCGCTGCTGTTATGAGTTCTGATAAATCAGGCCCGGATTATACGCGAGCCTTTGCCCGCGGCGCAAAAAGGGGCGGACTGGTGCGGAACGACGAAGCCGCGCGCGCCCTGCTCGGGGCCGCGCGCGGCTTTAATCTTTCAGGGCGTGCGCGTGCGTGCGCCGCCCGCGTCACCTGAAATTGTCGAGGCCGACGAGGCGATTGGCCCCGGCCGGGACGTGCGCAGAGCGGCCGGCCTCCTTGCGGCGCCGCATGTCGCGCGAGGCGGCGAGGATCAGCTCGTCTGCGGTCTCGCCGTCGGCCGGGTAACAGCCGACCCCGACGCTGACGCAGAGGCGGACGGTCAGGCCGGTGCGGACCGCGAAATGCTCCGACTCGACCGCGGCGCGGATGCGCTCGGCGACGAAGGCTGCCACGTCCGAGGTCGCGGTCGGCATGACGGCCACGAACTCGTCGCCCGAGTAGCGCGCCAGCGAGTCCATCTGCCTGAGTTGAGCCCGCACCAGCGCGGCGAAGGCCGACAGCAGGCGGTCGCCGACGCCGTAGCCGTGCGCTTCGTTGACGCGTCTGAAGCCGTCGAGGTCGAGGCAGAGGACCGCGACCGGCTCGCGCCCCGTGCGGCGGCACTCGGCCAGCCGCTGTTCGAGCGCGAGAGCGAGGGCGCGCGCGTTCGGCAACCCCGTCAGGGCGTCGGTCAGCGCGGTCTCCTTCGTCCGCTCGTGGACGAGGGCGTTGTTGACCGCGCTCGAAGCGTGGAGGCAGACCGTCTCCAACAGCATCACGCTCTCGGGCGTGTACGGCCCGGCCTTCGAGAAGATGGTGATGGCGCCGAAGGCCCCGTCCTCACGCACGAGCGGCGAGGAGAGGACGGAGCGGAACCCGGCGACCACCTCGGCCGGCGCGCCCGCCAGGTCGAGGGCCGGATCGTCTTCGCGCATCGAGCGAGCGTTGGCGACGACCCAGCCCGTCAGCCCTTCGCCGACCGCCACGGCGCGCGACGCGAAAAACTCCTCGTGCTCGCCAGCGGCGTAGACGGCCTCGGCCCGCCCGGTCCTCTCGTCGAGGACGAAGACGACGCAGGCGTCGAATCGGACGATCTGGCTGAGCTTGTCGGCGACGAGCGCCGCCGTGTCGCGCAGGCTCAGGGAAGCGCCGACCGTGCGCGCGATCTCGTGGAGGGCGAAGACCTCGCGCTGTGCCTCTGCAATGGTGCGCAGGCCCGGCGGCTGCGCGGCGGGCGGCGTGCCGGCCTCGGCCGCCGTCAGACCCGGCGCCTGCGCCCCCCCGGGCCATAGCTGCTCGGCCGCGTCCTCGGGGCTCAACGACTCGTCGAAGTCGGCCACGCCGTCTGTGAACAACTCGACGACGCGGGGGTCGAAAGCCTTGCCGGCCTCGCCGCGCAGCAGCGCGAGCGACTCCTCGCGGCTCATGCCTGCGCGGTAGGGCCGGTCGCAGCGCGTCACGTCGTAGAAGTCCACGACCCCGATGATGCGCGCGACGAGCGGAATCTCCTCGCCCTTCAGACCTTCGGGGTAGCCCGCGCCGTCCCAACGCTCGTGGTGGTGGCGGACCACTTCTTCGACCGGGTAGGGGAAGCCGACGCGCCGGATGATGTCAGCGCCGACCGTCGCGTGGATCTTCATCTTTTCGAACTCGGCGGCGGTCAGGCTGCCGGGCTTGTTGAGGATGAAGTCCGGGACGGCCAGCTTGCCCACGTCGTGCAGCAGAGCCCCTGCGCGCAGGGCCTCGATCTCGCCGGCCGAGAGGCCGAGCAAACGGCCCAGGCCAACGGCGTAGGTCTGCGTCCTTCGGACGTGGCCCTGCGGGGTCTGGTCCTTCGCGTCTATGGCCTGCGCCAGCGCCTCGACCGCGCGCAGGTTCAGTTCCGCCGCCTCGCAGGCCCGCCGCGCCTCGGCCCCCGCCTCGCCGACCGCCGCCTGGAGCTGTCGCCGGTGCAGGGCGAAGCCGAGCAGACAGGTCAACGCGGCGAGTCCCGCGACCGCGACCGCGAGGGGCGGCGTCGAGGCGTAGAAAGCCGCGGCAGCCTGCGCGACGAGCGCGAGCCCGGCCATAAAGATAAGGATGTGCCGAGTCTTGGGACTGTCGATTTGTTCTGTTGGCGTCACTGTCGGGTGTCGGGCCTGCGGTGCCGAAATCGAAGAGCGGGATGGCAGGGAGAAGGGCCAGGGCGGCCAACAGTGTTGGCCGAACCAATGTAGCCTTTTCGTCGCCGACGGGTCAAGACTTTCGTTAGGGCGGGCCGCGCATCGCCTTGACTCGTGCGAAAAAAAAGTGTATCTCCGGCTGTTCTTGTGCTAGATTGCGCGCCGCAGTCGCATAGCAACACACCGTTGGGGAAGACCGCGCGGCCCTCGTTCGGTTCGAGCAGCGCGCTCCCGTCGGGCGTGAAAGTGGAAGTTGAAAGCCCGGCGTCCCCTCGCCAGAGAAAGCGTGCGAGGAGACGGGCGCCCGACGGTCGGCAAGTTAGCGCGCGGCTGTGAGGCGGGGCGGCAGGTCGCGCCGCGCAGGGCGTCGGCCCTGCGAGCCGCGGTCGAGATGACCGGCCCGCGACTTTGACAGCGGGCTCGGCGGGCACGGCGAACTACGGCTCACTCCGGGCGCGTGCCCGTCCCGTCAACCTGCAACCCGAGCTGTGGCGGGCGGCCTCCGGCGACTCTGCCGGCCGGCCCCGCAGCTCCCCAACACACTGACCCGTCCGAAGGGTACAGGAGGAAACTCGATGCGAAAGACTTTGGCTCTTCTCACTCTCCTCGCCGTCGCCGGCGTGTGGACGGCTTGTTCGCCCGCCGAGAACACGAACGGCAACGGCAACGGCAACCGCAACGCCAACGCGAACAACGCCAACACGATGATGAACCTGAACACTAACACCGGCGGCAACACGAACGGCGGCAACATGAACGGCGGCAACATGAATGGTGGCAACATGAACGGCGGCAACACGAACGGGAACACCGGCGCCGGCAACACCAACATGAACGGGAACATGAACGCCGGCGCGACGGGGAACCGCAACTCGTAACCACGCGCTCACCGCGGCCCCGGTATCGGGCGCGCCCCGCTTTCGGGCGGGGCGCGCTTTTTTTTACCCGACGCCGCGGCGCTGCTACACTCCCGGCGTGGACTCGGAAGCACAAGAGGCGCGGCCCGACTGGCGTTTCGTCTCCGACCCGGCCGAGGTCGCCGGGGCGCTCGCGCACCTCTCGGGAGCGGAACTGGTGGGGCTCGACACGGAGACTTACTGGAAGTCGGCCGGGGCGCCGATGACGGTCTCGCTCGTGCAGTTGGCGCCGCCGGAGGGCGAGGTCGTAGTCTTCGACGCGCTCGCCCTCGGGGTCGAGCCTGTCAGGGAATTGATCGAGTCGGCCGGGGTGCGGATGGCGGCGCACAACGCGCGCTTCGACGCGGGCGTGCTGCGCGCGGCGGGCCTCGAACCGCGTGCCCTCTACGACACGCTGACCATGTCGCGCATGGCCCTCAGCCTCAAGTCGCACAGCCTCGCCTCGGTCTGCGAACACCTCTTCGGCCTGGCGCTCGACAAGAGCTTTCAGAAGTCTAACTGGCGGCGGCGCCCGCTCTCGCGCGAGCAGTTGGAGTACGCGGCCCTCGACGCGCGCCTCTCGTTGCGGCTCTTCCGTGAGCTGTCGAAGGTCTTCGAGGCGGAGGGCAAGCTGGAAACGGCGCTGCTGGCGGCGGAGGTGAGGCCGCCGCGCGACCCTGACGCGAAGCCGCGGCGGAAGACGGCCCCGCCCCCGCCCGAGGCGCCGCTGACGCCAGCAGAGAAGCGGACCTTCGAGCGGCTGAAGAGGTGGCGCATGGGCTGGGCCAACAGCCAGCGCGTGCCGGCCTACATGGTCTGCCCGGACCGCACGCTCAGGCAGCTCGCTCGCGAGAGGCCGACGGGCGTCGAGGGGCTCGCGGCCGTCTTCGGCCTCGGCGAAGCGAAGATAAAGAAGTTCGGCGAGGAGCTTCTCCGTGCCCTGCGCGAATCGACCGAGTGACGGCGGCTAACGACGGCCGCGCCGCGCCGGCCCGGTCAACTCGCGCGTTCACTCTTCGAGCAGGGCCGTAAGCTCGTCGGCGGTCGTCACAGGCCGTCGGCAGGTGTAGTTCTCGCAGACGTAGGCGGTCGCCCGGCCGCCCTCGGCCCTCCGGCCCTGCAACAGCGGGACGAGGCCGAGAGCCTTCTCGTCGTCCTCACGCGCGCGGACCACTACCTTGTTCGGCAGGTAGCGCGACCAGACCGCTTCGAGCAGCGCGCCCCCGCCGCCCCGCGTCGCGTCTTCTTCGCCCGCGACTTCGCCCGCGCCGGGCTCGACGACGGCGATCTCCTTCGGCCGGGAGAGGTAGAAGTCGGCCGCGCCGAGCGCGTAGCCGAAGGCAGAAGCGTAACGCGCAACAGAGTCTCGGACGAGCCGCAGGACGCTCGTGGCCTTCCGGCGGTACGACTCTTCGCCGACCAGGATTGAGAGCCTGAGCAGCAGCTCGGCCGCGACCGAGTTGCCCGAAGGAGTCGCGTTGTCGAAGAAGTCCTTGTTGCGGACGATCAGCTTCTCGCCGCTGCGGCCGGTGTAGAAGAATCCGCCGTCCTCTTCGTCCCAGAACTCTTCGATCATGGCGTCGGCCAGCCGGCGCGCCTCCTCAAGCCACGCGGCCTCGCCGCTCACCTCGAAGAGTGTCAGCAGGCCCGAGGCGACCGAGGCGTAGTCGTCGAGGAAGCCGTGTGTGCCGGCGCGCCCGTCCTTGAAGGAGTGCGAGAGGCGCCCGCCCCCCGCGAGCGTCCCCGTGACGAAGCGGGCGTTGGCTTCCGCCGCCCGCAGGTAGTCTGCGCGGCCGAGCGCAACCGCAGCCTCGGCGAAGCTCTCCAACATCATCCCGTTCCAGGCGGCGATGATCTTCTCGTCGCGGCCCGGCTTGATGCGCTTCTCGCGCTCGGCGAGGAGTAACTCGCGGCCTCGCGCGAGGGCCGTGCGCAGTCGCTCGACCGCGACGCCCTCGGCGTCGGCCGTCTCCTGCTCGTTGCGCGAGACGTTCAGGATGTTGTGTCCCTCGAAGTTGCCGCCCGCCGTCACGTCGTAGTAGGCGGCGAAGAGGCGCGCATCCTCCGGGCCGAGCAGGCTTTGGACCTCTTCGAGCGACCAGACGAAGAACTTGCCCTCGACGCCCTCGGAATCCGCGTCCTGCGTCGAGTAGAAGCCGCCCGACGCGTCTGTCATCTCGCGCAGGACGTAGTCGAAGGTCTCGACGGCGACGCGGCGGAAGAACTCTTCGCCCGTCGCCTGGTAGGCGTGGACGTAGAGGCGCGAGAGCAGGGCGTTGTCGTAGAGCATCTTCTCGAAGTGTGGGACGAGCCAGCGCGCGTCGGTCGAGTAGCGGTGGAAGCCGCCGCCGAGCTGGTCGTACAACCCGCCCTCGGCCATCCGGCGGCAGGTGTGCGTGACCATCCGGAGCGCGCGGGCGTCGCCCGTCCGGCGGTGCGTGCGGAGCAGGAATTCGAGGCTCATCGAGGAGGGGAACTTGGGGGCCGAGCCGAAGCCGCCGTGGCTCGGGTCGTAGCCGCGGGCGATCTGCTGGTGGGCCGCGTCAAGCAGCGAGGGTTCGAGCGGCTCGCCCGACGCGCCGGCCGCGCCCATCCTCCGCAGCTCGGTGAGGATTTCCATAGAGGACTCGCGGACCTCTTCCGGGCGCGTGCGGTAAGCCTCGGCCACGCCGACGAGGACGCGCGGAAAGCCCGGCATGCCGTGGCGGTCTTCGGGCGGGAAGTAGGTGCCGCCGTAGAAGGGCACGAGGTCGGGCGTAAGGAACACAGTGAGGGGCCAGCCGCCGTGGCGCGTCATCATCTGGACGGCGTTCATGTAAATCTGGTCTAAGTCGGGCCGCTCCTCGCGGTCCACCTTGACGTTGACGTAAAGCTCGTTCATCAGCCGCGCGATCTCCTCGTCCTCGAACGACTCGCGCTCCATGACGTGACACCAGTGGCAGGCCGAGTAGCCGACGCTGAGGAGGATGGGCTTGTCCTCGCGGCGGGCGCGCTCGATAGCTTCCTCGCCCCACGGATACCAGTCCACGGGGTTGTGGGCGTGCTGCAAGAGGTACGGGCTGGTCTCGCCCGCGAGGCGGTTGGTGTGCCTGTGCTCGGCCATGATGAGAGTGTTCCTCCTTGTTCGTCGCTCGGGCCCGAAGGTTTGCGGCCGATTATGTGGGCGCGCGGCCCGGCGAGCAAACCGGGCCGGGGCGCCGTAGGCTTTGGGGCGACGGTTTTGATATTTGCGGGCGGTGCGGCTACACTGAATGGCGATTCATTTCTGCGTTACCACCTGCCTGAAAATTTGAGGCGCGGCCGGCGCGGCGCGTGGGGGCAAATCGCCCCGCGGCGCGCGGCCGCGAAGAGTGCCGGGAGCTTGACTGATGGAACGTGAAAGCATCGAGATGGACGTGTTGTTCGTCGGCGCGGGGCCGGCGAACCTGAGCGGCGCGCTGCACCTGGCGAGGCTCGTGCGGGAGCACGACGAGGCCGTCGCCGCCGGCAAGCGGCAGGGGCGGGCGCTCGGCGAAATCCAGATCGCCGTCATCGAGAAGGGCGCGCACGTCGGCGCGCACAACCTCTCGGGCGCGGTGATGGACCCGAAGGCGCTGGCCGAGCTGATGCCCGACTTCGTCGAGCAGGGTGCCCCGCTCGAAGCGCCCGTGAATGAAGACTTTTTCTACTACCTGACGAAGACGCGTGCCATCAAGTCGCCGATACCGCCGCCGCCGCTGAAGAACCACGGCTACTACGTCGTCTCCCTGAACAAGCTGACGGCCTGGCTCGGCGAGAAGTGCGAGGAGGCGGGCGTCAACGTCTTCCCGGAGTTCCCGGGCGCCGAGATGCTCTACGGCGAGGCGGACCGCGTCGTCGGCGTCCGCACGGGCGACAAGGGGCTCGACCGCGAGGGGCGCCCGCGTCCCAACTACGAGCCGGGCGTGGACATCATGGCGAAGGTGACGGTGCTCGGCGAGGGGCCGCGCGGCTCGCTCACCAAGCAGCTCTCGCAACGCCTCAACATCAACGAGGGGCGCGAGCCGCAGGTCTACAGCCTCGGCATCAAGGAATTGTGGGAGCTGCCCGACGACCGCTACCCGGCCGGCCGCGTCACGCACACGCTCGGCTACCCCTCTGACGCGACGACCTACGGCGGCGGCTGGATTTACGGGATGCAGAACCGCATCCTCAACCTCGGCTACGTGACCGGGCTCGACTACCGCGACCCGCTCTTAGACCCACACCACGAGTTTCAGCTCTTCAAGCAGCACCCGTTCGTCGCGCGCCTCCTGGAAGGCGGCAAGATGATCCGCTACGGCGCCAAGACCATCGCTGCCGGCGGCTTCTACGCCATCCCCGAACTGTACGGCGACGGCTTCCTGCTGGCGGGAGACTGCGCCGGCTTCCTCAACTCGCAAAGGCTCAAGGGAATCCACACGGCTGTCAAGAGCGGGATGCTGGCGGCCGAGGCGATCTTCGAGGCGCTGGTGGCCGAAGACTACTCGGCCGCGCGCCTCAGGCGGTACAAGGAGCTGATCCGCGACAGTTGGATCACGACCGAGCTGAGGTCTGTGCGCAACTTTCACTCGGCCTTCAAGCACGGCCGCTGGCTCGGGCTCGTCAACTCGGGCCTACAGTTCGTGACGGGCGGCCGTGCCTGGGGCCTCTTCGACCGCGACAGCCTTGAGCCGGGACACGCCGCCATGAGGCAGTTGAAGGACTACGGCTACCTCGGCGACAACGTCGAGCAGCGATACGGCCGCCTCAAGTTCGACGGCAAGCTCACCTTCAACAAGGTGACGGACGTGTACCACGCCGCCGTCTCGCACGACGAGGACCAGCCCGCACACCTCCACGTCCTCGACACCAACATCTGCACGACGCGCTGCGCCGAGGAGTACGGCAACCCCTGCCAGCGCTTCTGCCCGGCCGCCGTCTACGAGATGGTAGAGGACGGCGCCGACGGCCGGCGGAAGCTTCAGATCAACTTCTCGAACTGCGTCCACTGCAAGACCTGCGACATTATGGACCCTTACCAGATAATCAACTGGGTGACGCCCGAAGGCGGGGGCGGCCCCGACTACAAGGGACTGTGACGCGGAGAAGACAAAGGGGAAAATAGGGAAGGGGTAAAGGGCGAAAAGGGGTGACGGGCAGAAGGGAGAACGTATTGCGCCTCCGCGTAGTCCCTTGATGCCGGCTCCCCCGTTTCTCTTTTCTCTTTCCCTCTTCCTCTTTTCCCCTCTTCCTGATGATGAGGCTCTCCCCCGAGACCCAAGACGAGCTGGAGAGGTTCTTCCGCGAACACCGCGGCGACGCCCGCCTCCGCCTGCCGCCCGTCAGTATCCACGGCGGAAGCTTCGCGCGCCTGCTGACGCGGGCCGCAGGCGTCAGCGCGATCACCTTCGGCCGGCACGTCTTTGTCGCACCGCGACTGCTCCGGCGCCGCGCCGGCGGGCGCGTGAGGATGGAGGGCTGGCTGCTGGCGCACGAGGCCGCGCACGTCTTGCAATACGCCGAGCGCGGATGGCCGCGGTTCCTGTGGGGCTACCTGCGCGGCTACTTCCGCGGGCTGAAGACGGGAAGGGGATGGGGTCGCACGGCGAGGACCGCGGCTTATCTGTCAATCGCCGAGGAGCGCGAGGCGCGGGCGGCCGAAGAGGCTTTCGCCGCCCGCCGTGCGCAGATCAGGCGGGCGGACTGACCAACAGGCGGGTAAAAATCAACGCGCCCCGAACGCCGGCCTGAACCCCACCTGGAGGGCTGGCCGCGTTCGGGGCGTGCTCGTAAGTGGGCCGACGGCCCGCTATTCCTTTTCGAGCACCCTGAAGGGCACCAAGCCGCGCTGGACCTCTTCGAGCGCGACGCGGGTCGGCTTGTGGCGCTGCGTGTCCAGCTCGACGCGCGGGCGCGCGCCCTTCTGGAGTTGCTTGCTACGCTGGGCGGCGACGATGATCATCCGGTACTTGGAATCGATCTCCGGAACCGCCTGCTCCTGCTCCTGCCCCTGCTCGTTCTCTCCCTCGGTCATCGCGTCGGCAGCTTTAGCCATGTCTCTCCCCGTTGTGGCCGGGTTCCCGCCCGGCGTGCTCCATGATTTCGGCCGTTCGGCCGGAAGCAAACTATTTTTATAACCGCTCGCGCCGATTTATTCAACGCCGGCCGGTGCGGCGAAGCTTCGGAGGACGCGGCGGGCCATCCATTCCTGCCTCTCGCGCCGCGCCCGCTCGGCGTGGATGATGGAGGCGAGAAGGCCGGCGGCCCGCTCGACCTCGTCGTTGAGGACGAGGTAGTCGAAGTGCCTGTACTGCTCGACCTCGCCGCGCGCGTTTTGCAGGCGCAGGGCCAGCTCCTCGGGCCGCTCGGTCATACGGCGCGAGAGCCGCTTCCTGAGGACCGCGAAGGAGGGCGGGAGGATGAAGACTGTGACGACCGAGCGCATCGAGGCGCGAACCCAGGCCGCGCCCTGAACGTCGATTTCGAGGATGATGTCGTGCCCCTCGCGCAGCTCCTGCTCGACTACGGCGCGGGCCGTGCCGTAGTGGTTGCCGTGAACGACTGCCCATTCGAGGAAGCCGTTCGAGTCTCGCATCCGCGCGAACTCCTCTGGGGAGACGAAGTGGTAGTCGGCGCCGTCTGTCTCGCCGGGGCGCGGCCCGCGCGTCGTCCACGAGACCGAGTAGCTGATGCCGGGCACGAGTTCGAGCACGCGGCGGACGAGCGTGCCTTTACCGCCGCCCGAGGGCGAGCTGATGACGAAGAGGGCGCCGTGGTAGGCTTCGCCCGCTTCCTCGTCCGGCCCGTCGGAGTGCGGGGCTTCACTCGACATTCTGCACCTGCTCGCGGAGCTTCTCGACCGCCGCCTTCACGGCCAGCGCCGCGTCCTTGATGGCGAGGTCCGTAGACTTCGAGAGCACAGTATTGGCCTCTCGGTTGAACTCCTGGAGAAGGAAGTCGAGCCGCTTGCCGGCCTCGCCTTCGCCGCCCAGAGCGTCGCGGAACTGCGCGACGTGGCTGCGCAGACGGGCCAGCTCCTCCGAAATGTCGCTGCGGTCGGCGAGGTGGGCGACCTCCTGCGCCAGCCTCCCCTGATCAAGCTCGACGCCTTCGAGCCCGTTGCGTTGGAGAAGCTCTGTGATGCGCTTCTCGACGCGGGCGCGGTAGTTCTCGACCTGCTGAGCGGCGTGCCCTTCGATGACGGGGAGGTGGCGCTCGATCTCGTCGAGCCGCGACGACATCTCTGCCGCGAGCGCCGCGCCCTCGCGCGCGCGCATCTCCTCCAATTCGTCGAGCGCCTGCGCGAGCGCGCGCTCGACGCCTGCCACCATTTCGTCGGTCAGCCCGTCGCGCGCCGTCTGCAACGCGCCGGGCAGCCGCGCCAGCACGTTGATGTCGGGCTCGCCGGCGAGGCCGAATTCGTCGCGCATGGCGCTCATGGCCTGGATGTAGCCGGCGATGAGCTGGCGATTAAGCTCGTAGGCCACCTCTCCCGAGCGGTCGATGGTGACGTTCACGTCCACGCGGCCGCGCGTCAGCCGCTCGGACACCTTGCGGCGGATCAACGGCTCGGCGGCCGACAGCTCGCCGCCCATGCGCGCGTGCACGTCGAGAAAGCGGTTGTTGACGGTCTTCAAGTCCACGCTGGCGGTGAAGTTCTCGCCCTGAACGTAGCCGCGCCCAAACCCGGTCATTGATTTCATGGCTGGCGGGTGGTGAACGGTAAATAGTGATGTGAGTTTTTAGTTTCTGGTTTTTAGTTCGGGCCTTTGGGTTTTCGGCCGTGGGCCGGGTCTTCATCGCCGGCCGACTGTTAAACTACAAGCTAGAAACTAGAAACTAAAAACTTCACTACTTAGTGTTCACCAACTCTCCTTCCTCCTCGTCGGCGAATTGGAGTTCGTAGAGGCGGCGGTAGACGCCGCCCCGTTCGAGCAGCTCGGCGTGCCGGCCGCGCTCGACGATGCGGCCGCGCTCGACGACGACGATCTGGTCGGCGCGGCGGACGGTCGAGAGGCGGTGGGCGATGACGAGCGTGGTCCGGCCGCGCGTCAGGGCGGCGAGGGCCTGCTGGACGAGGCGCTCGCTCTCTGCGTCGAGCGCCGATGTGGCCTCGTCGAGCACGAGGACCGAGGCTTCAGCGAGGACGGCGCGGGCGATGGCGAGCCGCTGCCGCTGCCCGCCCGAGAGGAAGATGCCGCGCTCGCCGACGACAGTTTCGTAGCCGTCGGGAAGCTCGCTGATGAAGTCGTGGGCGTGGGCGGCGCGGGCGGCGCGCTCGATCTCGTCGCCGGTCGCCTCGGGCCGGCCGTAGGCGATGTTGTAGCGGACCGTGTCGTTGAAGAGGACCGTCTCCTGCGTGACGAGCGCGATGTGGCGGCGCAGCGACGAGAGCCTGGCGTCGCGCAGGTCGGTGCCGTCCCAGAGGACGGCGCCGGAGGCCGGGTCGTGGAAGCGCGGGATGAGCTTGGTCAGCGTAGACTTGCCGCCGCCCGACTCGCCGACGAGCGCCACCATCTGCCCGGCCGGGATGTCGAGGTTGATGTCGCGCAGGATGGGCCGCTCGTCGCTCGCGTAATGGAAGGAGACGTTGCGCAGCTCGATGCCGCGGCCGAGCGGCCCGAGCGCGACGGCGCCCGGCTTCTCGGGCAGCTCGGCGTGCTCGTCCATCACCTCCCAGACGTGGCGGACCGCGGCCAAAGCCTGCTCCATCCCGTTGTGCAGGCGCGAGAGCTTGCGCATCGGGTCGTAGCTCGAAAAGAGGAAGAAGAGGAAGGTGATGAACTGCGCGGCGTTCAGGTGGCCGGCGGCGATCTCGCGCTGCGCGAAGAAGAGGAGGACGGCGACGGCGAGGACGCCGACCGTCTCGATGGCCGGCGAGGCGAGGCCGTTGATCTTGGCGGTACGCAGGTTCGCGCGGAGGATGTCGCGGGCCACTTCGGCGAAGCGCCGCCGCTCGCGCTCCTCGGCCACGTAAGCCTTGACGATGGCCTGGTTGGCGAGCGCCTCCTGCGCCGTGTCGGTGAGCCGCTGCCCGCCCTCGAAGGTCTCGCGCGCGAGGTTGCGCAGGCGCCGGCCGAAGCGGGCCGTCATCAGCCCGACGACGGGCGCGATGAGCAGCGAGCCGAGCGTCAGCCGCCAGGAGTAGTAGAAGGAGGCCGAGAGGAAGAAGATGAGCGTGAAGCTCTCGCGCAGCATGTCTCGCAGCGTGTGCGAGACGGCCGTCTCGATGGCCGAGGCCGAGCCGACGAGGCGCGAGACGAGGTAGTTGGTCCGGTGGCGCTCGAAGAAGCCGGCGGCCTGCGCGTGGAGGTGCGAGTACATGTCTGTGCGCAGCCGCAGCACCGACTCCTGCCCGACGCGCGCCATCAGGTAGGTCGAGAAGTACTCGGCGAAGCCCTTGAGCACCGTGAAGACGATGAGGAGGACGGCGATGGTCTGCCAGGCGCCGAAGCCCGAATCGGGGATGAGTCTTTGGAGGCCGAAGAGGGTCGGCGTGCGCTCGCCGCCGTCGCCGGGCTCGCGCAGGGCCTGATCGAAGATGGGGACGATGAGGGCGCCGATGGCGCTCTGCAAGAGGCCGACGGCCAGCATGGCGAGGGTGGCGAGCGTGAACTTGCCCCAGTGCGGCCTCAGATATTGTAAGAGTCGCCTTAAGTCCCGCATCCGTTGTCCGCGCTCAGGCCGGCCCGCACCGGCGCGCCGCAGTGAACTTAAGCGCGCCGCAGTTAAGCCTCAGACTATACGGAGCGCCCGACGGGAGCGTCAAGGCGATGCGGCCCGGCAGCGCGAGGTGAAGCCGGCCTAGTGGTGGGGTGCTAAGGGTCGCGGCGCCGCGTCATCAGGCGCGGTTTGGCTGACGCGACCTCTCATACACTTCACTGGTGCGCGATGGCCGTGTCACAAAGGCGGGGCGTGGGTGTGAGTGGTAAGCGGAGGGCGGGCAGAGGAGGGTAAGAGGGTGTGTGTGGGAGGTTTATCAGTTGCTGCCTCCTGGCCCTGGCGTGGAGTACACCGCCTGCCACAAGTCGTTGAGGAAAGACTGCTGGCTCGCGCCCCTGTACCTCCCGAACTGTAGGTCTGCCCTCGGGTCTCGGCCGTCGCCGTCAAGCGGCAGCACGCGGTCGCCGCGCAGCTCGTACCCGGTCAGGATCGAATAGAAGCCCTGCCCGTCATTTTTGAGGAAGAGGACGTAGCGCCCGCCCGCCCGCGGGTAGCCCATCTTGCTCAGGGTGTAGTGCTGCACCTTCCCCGAGCGAAAGCGGACGCCGCCGCCGGGCCGTGAGACTTCGATAACGACGCCGGGTGCAAGCCCGCCTTGGCCGTCTTTAAAAATCGTGTCGAGGCGGACGAAAAAGTCTGAATAGATGCCAGACCTATCTTCGGTGAGGCCGGCCCACCCCGCTCCCGCCTCGCCCGATACTACGGCGTCACTCTCGCCGACGGGCAACGCCGGCAGCCCGGCCCACCAGTGCGACTCGACGGGCAGCAGCTTGACGTTCGGGGGCAACTCCGAGACGGGCCTGTCGGTTCGGAGACCGCGTCGCGTCTTCCGCGCCCTCCGCCCCGCGGCGACGGCAGCGTCGGCGTAGTCGGCGACCGGGATGGTGTCATTGCCGGCGGCGTCCTGCCCGGGGCCGGCCGCCATTGGCCGGCTTCCAGTCGGGGCGAGCGTGGATGCGAAGAACGCCCCCACGAGGAGGATAATGGGCGCGATCTTTCTCCAGGGATTCTTCATGAAATTTTCCTTTTCTTCGTGGCCGTTGAGGTGAGGCTGCCGCCGGCCGGAAAGCCGTCGTGGTGACATCATCGGCAGCGATGAAGTGGACGAGCGCGCGAGGCCCTCCTGTCATGCGTCTGGTAACGGCCTGGACGGAGCCGTCGCCCTGATTGAGAAGGGAACTCGGCGAGCTGCGAGGCAGCCTCCTGTCTGATGGAGCGTGAGGGGCAGCACGCCGAACAAACGCGCGGAGTATATTTTCGAAAACTTCGGCGGGTCAAGCCATTTGTTCAGGTGAGGGGCAGCGCCAGCGTTAGCCCCGCCCCGGCCCGCTCGTGGCCCAGCCCCGCGCGGGGCCCGGCTTTAGAGCAAGTTTGAAATCTTTGCGCTATAATCCCGGCCACGCGAGCCAGGCGGTTTAGCAATCGGCTCAAACCCCGACCCGTCCCATAGTGTAACAAGGTGAACCTGAGCATCCTGATTGTTGACGACGACGAGAGCATGCGCCTGCTCCTCGCCGAATACTTCCGCCGCCTCGGCTACGGCGTGACGGAGCTTGAGAGCGCCGAGGAGGCTTTGGAGCCGGCCGTCACGGGCGGCTTCGATTGCTTCATCTTCGACGTTTCGATGTCGGGCATGTCGGGCCTCGAACTGCTGCGCCGCGTCCGCGACCGCGGCGTCCAGACGCCGGCCCTCTTCCTGACGGCCCACGACGGCATCGAAGACAAGGTGGCGGGCTTTCAGGCCGGGGCCGACGATTACCTCGCCAAGCCCTTCAGCCCGCGCGAGCTTGAGGTGAGGGTCGAGGCGCTGCTGCGCCGCGCCGGCAAGTGGTCGCGGCCGGACGACGACCGTGCGCGCGACCGCTTCGAGGTCGGCGAGCTGGTCATAGACAAGCGCCGCCACGAGGTGACGGTCGGCGGCGAGCGCGTCGATCTGACGCCGCTCGAATTCCACATCCTCGAACGGCTGGCGAGCGAGCCCGGCCGCGCCTGGTCGCGCAACGACCTGCTCGACGAGGTCTGGAGCACCGAGTACGAGGGGTACCAGCGCAACGTGGACCCACACATCAACCGCCTGCGCCGCAAGATCGAGCCGGACCCCAAGAACCCGCGCTACGTGCTGACCGTGCGCGGCGTTGGCTACAAACTGAACGAGGCCCCATGACTCACAGCAGTTCCCCCGAGCCGGCCGCCGCGCGGCGGCGACGCCTGACGCTCCCCCCCGCTCTTCGCGCCAGGGCCAGGAGCGCGC
>DASQMB010000032.1:0-1713 GCA_035645715.1 Pyrinomonadaceae bacterium | reverse complement strand
GGACTGTCCGCCAACGGCGGCGCCACGTTCGCGAACCCGCTGGCGGTGCCGCGGGAAGCGCGGGTGCGGATCGATGGGGTGACGGTGACCCGCCCGAGCAATCAGATCGCCGACGCGATCGGCGGCGTGACGCTCAACCTGTTCAAGGCAGAGCGGGGCACCACCGTCACGATCGAGGTCGAGCGCTCGCTCGCGGGCGTAAAGGAGCAGGTCCGCGGCTTCGCCGAAGCCTACAACGCCTTCCGCGACTTCGTCGCCGAGCGTGCCAGCGTGAGCGGCACCGGCGAGCTCGGGGAAGCGGCAGTCCTCTTCGGCGACCCGGTGCTGCGGAGTCTCACCCAAGGCCTCGGCGGTCAACTGGCGGCTCCCGTCGCCGGCCTCAGCGCGGGTTCCGGTGCAACGTCGCTCGCCGGCATCAGCCTCCGGCTCGACGGCAACAACCACTTGTCGCTGGACGAGGCGGCCCTCGACGCGCGGTTGCTGGGAAACCTGGACGCGGTGCGGAACGTCCTCGAGTTCCGCTTCGCGGCCGACTCGCCCGACCTCGGCGTCTTCGCCAGGACCAACGCGCTCGCGGACTCGTCCTTAACCGTGAGCATCGTCGACGCCGACGCGGACGGTGTTCCCGAGAGCGCCACAGCCGACGGCGTGGCCCGCGACGTCCAGGGCGGGCGCCTGATCGGGCGCGACGGCACCGCCTACGCCGGGCTGGAGATGCTCTGGCGGGCCAGGGCAACGCCAGCATCGGCGTCATCGCGACCCAAGGCGTGGCCGACCGCGTCTACAACATGCTTGAGGCGGCGCTCGACGATCTTGACGGAAACTTAGGGGTATATAAAGGTGACGTACCCTAAGGTATCTAGCCCTCGGGCTCGCCTTTCTTCTTAGGTCGCGGGTGATCTGGACGGGGCTGCGGGGGGGTCTTCGCCACCCGCCTCAGAGCGTCGTCCAGGCGGTCCATGTTCTCCTCGCAGCCCAATTCACGGGCCGCTTCGAGGAATCGCTGGTACTGATCAGGCTCGGACGCGGCCGGGCCTGCGGGCCTGGCGTTCGCGTTCATTCGCGCGCGTTTTGAACGCTCGGGCAAGGTCGTCGGCATCC
Organism: Pyrinomonadaceae bacterium; assembly: GCA_035645715.1. GTDB lineage: Bacteria > Acidobacteriota > Blastocatellia > Pyrinomonadales > Pyrinomonadaceae > QHXN01. The sequence continues at coordinate 612 of DASQMB010000032.1, read as the reverse complement.
CCGTTCAACGCCTCCGGGTCGGAACGGTAGAGCATCGCCTCGAAGGCAATACCGTTGACTAGACAATTTGAAAACTCCAGCCTCTGGTTGCCCGGAGCCCTAACTAAAGAGGAGATTAGCCGAAAACTAGGATCGCGCGGACTAGCAAGAAAGAGGTCTATAATAGAGAAATCCTCAGGAGGCTTAACATCATCAAGAACCCTAATTAGCGCCGAATAATACCGGCGGGCGGATGAACTGACTTTCCCCGGAGCGGGGTAGCGTGCTCTCCTGGTCGGCACGAACGACGGCCGACGAGGGAGGGGATGATGGGCGCGGCGCTGCCGATCCGGGGCGACCTGACAGCCGAGGCGCTGCGCCGGCAGGCGCGGCACGAGCCGAACCGGCGGGCGGCCTTGCGGATGCTGGCGATCGCCAACGCGCTGGAGGGCATGAGCCGGGCGGAAGCGGCGAGGCTCGCCGGCATGGAGCGGCAGGCCTTGCGTGACGCGGTGGTCCGCTACAATGCCGAGGGGACCTCGGGCCTCTATGACCGGCCCAAGCCGGGGCGCCCGGAGCGCCTCGGCGAGGCCGAGCAGGCGGCCCTGGCGGCGCGGGTGTTTTGCGGCCCCG
>DASQMB010000031.1:0-69258 GCA_035645715.1 Pyrinomonadaceae bacterium | reverse complement strand
TAGCGTGAAGGGGGCTCGGCTAATTTTGGGCAAGCCTCAGAATTATTGGGCAAGATCGAATTGTTAGGCAAAGCCAGATCATTGGGCTTTGCCTAATAATTCCTCTTGAGAGTCGAATTGTTAGGCAGCGGATTTAATTTTTGGGCAGGCGGGTTTTCAGACCTTGTGCTTCGGTTTGGCGGGCAGTTTGGCGGGTAAATCCAAGCCATCGTCAATCAGAACCTCTACGCATATTCCGGCGAGGCGCGCATAGCTCAAGAGGATGGTGAGTGGGGGCTCGCCCTTGCCGGTCTCGTATTCTGAAATCCTGTTCTGGGTAAGGTCCGCTTGAAGTTCTCTGATTAGCTCGTTCTGGGAGAGGCCGAGGGCGGTCCGAAGCTCGACGAGCTTTTCGGCTAGGCGTGACGGTTTAAGACGCGCGCCTCTAGCCATCAGGAGCTACCTCCTGACAGATGCAGGTTGCGCCCAACCGAAACTTCGGTTAGAGTATAGCTGCGTGGTTGATTCGCCGCGAGTAGAGACCTCTCATGCTCAACGGCGATGCTCATCCAGAGGTTTGAGGGTGAGCTACGCTACGCATCCGACCGTTGCCTATGTTTTCAAGGAACAGCGCGAATATATCATAAGGAGCCTCACTCTATTGGGCATTTTGGTAGTGGATCAGGTTAGGCGGTAGCCTGGGGGGCAGCCTCGTTACCGCCTGCGCGGCCCGGCTGTGGTGGCGGGCTGCGCGCGGGGGCCGCGTATCGCGTGGTGGGCGCGTGCGCGGCCCTCTTTCTTTGTCCCTACCCGATTTCATAGTCAGCCGATTTACTTAGTGGGTAGGCAAGACTTTATGGGCGAAGATCATTGTATACCTGTGTTCCAGTGTGTAGCTGCTATACAGCGGGGGCGGTGAGGGTGTTTGGGTGAAAAAATAGAAAATTGGGGAGATTCGGGGCTCGGGGGTGAGTGGTGGATACGTTGTATCCAAAAGTCGGGGTTCGGGGCGGGGCGGGGCGGGGCGAGGAGGTGGCGGGAAATGTCCGTTTTTCCTGGGGTTTTGTGGTTTTTGGTGTTTCGGGGGTGTGGGGATTGATGCGGCACGGGGGTTGTTGATGAGGGGCGCAGATCGTTGACACGGTTTCGTAGCGGGGGCGACGCGGCCTGTAGCCCCCGCGATAGCCGACGACAACATGGTCGCCTCACAAGTGGGCTCGAAACCTGTCAACGATTCAAAGCTCTTGAGAAAAGCATTCCGCCCTCCCCCGTGAGCACACGCCGGGCGTGAGAGGGGTGGCGGAAAGAAGGAACCCCCAAATGTTTCGTAGAATCATCTCCATCTCCCTACTCGTCAGCCTTTGCGCCGCGGCGCTGTCGCCGCTCGCCACTTCCGCCGCCGCGGCGACGCCGAACGGCGACAGCCGCCAGGCGCGCGGCCGCCACGCCAAGCTCGCTCCCGAGTTTGACTCGGCCGCCGACTCTTCCGACACAGTCCGCGTCATCATCCAAACCAAGGGTCGGCCGTCGACCGCCCAAGCATCCGCGGTCAGGGCCAGGGGCGGGGCCAGCAGGCGCAGCTTCGAGGCGCTCGACGCCATGACGGCCGACGTGCCGCGCTCGGCGCTGGCCGGGCTGGCGGCGCGCGAAGACGTGGCCTACATCTCACCCGACCGCCGCGTCACGGGCCAGATGGCGCTGACGGCCGAGGCGACCGGCGCGGCCGTCGCGCAGGCCGGCGCTCCCGGCGCGCCGGGCCTGACGGGCAAGGGCGTCGGCATCGCCGTCGTCGATAGCGGCGTCAGCGCCGCGCACCCAGACTTCCAGAAGAACGGCCGGTCGCGCGTCGTGGCCGCCGTTGACTTCACCGGCGGGGGCGCCGCCGGGCAGGACAGCAGCGGTCACGGGACCGGCGTGGCCGGCGCGGCCGCCGGCAGCGGCGCGGCCTCGCAGGGCTACGCTGGCCGCCACGCGGGCATCGCCCCCGAGGCCAACATCATCGACCTCAAGGTGCTCGGCGCCGACGGCGTCGGGACCACGAGCGCCGTCCTTGAAGCCGTCAACTGGATTCTCACCAACCAGCGGCGCTACAACATCCGCGTCGTCAACCTCAGCATCGGCTCGGTCGTGATGGAGTCGTACAAGAACGACCCCGTCTGCCAGGCCGCCAAGCGCGCCGTGCAGGCGGGCCTGGTCGTCGTCGCCTCGGCCGGCAACCGCGGCCGCACCGAAGAGATCGTCGGCCACAACGAGAACGGCGACCCCATCTACCGCCCGCTCTACGCCAGCATCAACAGCCCCGGCAACTCGCCCTACGTCATCACGGTCGGCGCCTCCGACACGCGCGGCACCGCCCGCCGCTCCGACGACCGCATGGCGCAGTTCTCCTCGAAGGGGCCGACCCGCTTCGACGGCATCGCCAAGCCCGATCTGGTCGCGCCGGGCCGCGGCCTCGTCGCCGCCATGTCGCAGGAGAGCCCGCGCCTGGCAGCCGAGCGTCCCGACAGGGTCGTGCAGCCCGCGGGCGCCGGCGCGCTGCCAAACGCCTACTACACCTACTACGGCACCTCGTTCTCGGCCCCGGTCGTCAGCGGCGCCGTCGCGCTGATGCTCGAAGCCAACAGGTCGCTGACGCCGGTCCTGGTCAAGGCGCTGCTGCTCCGCACGGCCGACGCGCTGCCCTCGTCGCTCTTCGGCAACCAGGCGCAGAGCCTCTTCACGCAGGGCGCCGGCCAGCTCAACGCGGCGGCGGCGACGAACCTTGCGCGCGCCGTCGTGCCCAACGCCGACAAGCTGAAGGCCGGCGACCAGATTCTGCGCGGCGGCGCCACGCTCGGCTCGGTCAGCCGTTCCTTCGTCATCGGCGGCGAGACGGTCGCGCCCGCCGCCCGCGTCCTCTACTCGAACGGCGTCCTCTACCGCGACCGGCCCGTCCTGCTCGACGGCATCGTCCTGGCCGACGGCATCGTCATGAGCGACGGCATCGTCATGAGCGACGGCATCGTCCTCGCCGACGGCTGGCTGATGAGCGACGGCATCGTCATGAGCGACGGCCTGACCCTCTTCCAGGGCATCCTCATGAGCGACGCAATCCTCACGGGCGACGGCATCGTCCTGGCCGACGGGATAGTGCTCGCAGACGGCATCGTCATGAGTGACGGGATAGTGATGAGCGACGGCATTGTGCTGGCCGACGGCATCGTGTTGGCCGACGGCATAGTGATGAGTGACGGCATTGTGCTGGCTGACGGGATAGTGCTCGCGGACGGCATCGTCCTCGCTGACGGAATCGTCCTCGCGGACGGGATAGTGATGAGCGACGGCATCGTGCTGGCCGACGGCATCGTCATGAGCGACACCAGCCGCCTCTACGGCGACGGCATCGTTTTGGCCGACGGCATCGTCCTGGCCGACGGGATAGTGCTCGCGGACGGCATCGTCCTCGCAGACGGAATCGTCCTGGCCGACGGAATCGTTCTGGCCGACGGCTGGCTGATGTCAGACCGGGCCGCGCTGTAGGGCCGCGGGGGCGGGAAATTGCCGGCCGCCTTCCCGACTGAAAAAGGGCGGCCGGCGACAAGGCAGAGGGCCGAGGGAGCTTACGTCTCCCTCGGCCCTCTGCCTTTTGGGGCGTTGCCCGCCCGCGCCGCCGCTTGTTATGATAGCGCCCGAGCCGCCCGACCGGGCAGCTCCACCACGCCGCCAGGACATCTCTCCCCGAGACTCCCGTACTTTCCCCTGCGCCTGAACAAGAGGGAACCTATACTTATGCGCCAGTCTGTCTCCACGATCCTGCTCGTCGCGCTGCTCGCGGCGCTCGCCGTCCCCGTGCGGCCCTACACGCTCCAGTTCACGGACCAGTCGGCCACGACGCAGATCCGCTGGCCGTCCACCACCATCACCGTCGCGCTCTCGACCTCGCTTAACAACCCGCCGCCGAGCATCCAGGCGACGGGGGCCGAGGTGGTGCGGGCCGCGCGCCGCGCGCTCGACCGCTGGGAGAACGTCGCCAACATCGACTTCAACATCGTCTCCTCATCGGCGGTCGATGTCAGCGCCTCGGGCTCGGGCGGCGACGGCGTCAGCCTCATTACGGTCGCCGACACGGGCAACAACCGCGCGCTCTTCAACAGCGGGCTCAATCCCGGCCGCATCCGCATCTTCCGCAGCGGCGGCAACATCTTCGAGGCCGACATAGCCGTCAACCCCACCCCGACCCGCTTCAACGAGGCCGGCCAGGAGGTGGCGAGCTTCTTCTCGGTCAACGGGGCGGCCGGCAGCTACGACCTCGAATCCACCTTCGTCCACGAGATCGGCCACATGCTCGGGCTCGAACACTCGGGCGTGCTCGGCGCCTGCATGCAGCCGCGGCAGGGCACGAACGGCACCTTCGACCTGCCCTACCAGGTCACGCGCACGCTGTCGAGCGACGACATCGCGGGCGTGCGCGTCATCTACGGGCCGCGCCGCGGGCTCGGGCGCATCGAAGGCATCGTGCGCTACAACAATTCCACGGGGCCGGCCGCCTACGGCGCCCACGTCTGGGCCGAGGACGTGACGACGGGCCGCGTCGTCGCCGGCAACGTCGCCCGCCAGAGCGGCTTCTACAGCATCGACAACCTTCCGCCCGGCCAGTACCGCGTCCTGGTCGAGTACCTCAACGAGCCGGTCAGCCGCGGCCAGATCGGGAACCTCCTGACGGGCGGCGCCTACCCGCAGTCGGCCCTCCAGAGCACGACGCCGTTCCTGTCGCGCCAAGCCGGCACGGTCAACGTCGCCGAGGACTTCACGGCCGCGCTCGACATCGCCGTCGCCGGCGGCACGGAGCCCTTCAACCCGACCTTCATCGGCCGGGTGACGAATACCGGCGCCTTCAAGCTCTCGACCGTCGCCGTGCCGCTCGTGCCCGGCCGGCAGGCGACCCTGCTTGTCGGCGGCGAAAACCTCGGCGTCGTCTCAGAGGTCGTCGTCGAGTCGCCCTTCTTCACGGTCACGAACCTCCGCCAGTTAACGGGCTTCGGCATCCCCGTCATCGGCGTTGACGTGACGCTCAACATCAGGACCCCGCCCGGCGAGTACAGCCTCAGGCTCCTGGGACCGTCCTCGCAGGTCGCTTACGTCTCGGGGGGGCTGACCGTAGACCCGCCCGACGGCCTCGCGCCCGGCGAGTCAAATCTGGTTGACGACACGACCTTCTTCGTCGCGCAGCACTACCGCGACTTCCTCTCGCGCGAGCCCGACGAGGCCGGCCTCCAGTTCTGGGTCAACGTCATCGAGGAGTGTGGCTCTAACACCGAGTGCCGCCGCGCGCGCCGCGTCAACGTCTCGGCGGCCTTCTTCCTCTCCATCGAGTTCCAGGAGACGGGCTACCTCGTCTATCGAATGTACAAGGCGGCCTACGGCGACCCGCCGGGCATGCCTGTGCCCGTCAGATACACGCAGTTCTTCGCGGACACTGAGCAGATCAGCCGGGGCGTGGTGGTCGGCGTCGGCGACTGGCGGACGCTGCTCGAAACGAAGAAGCAGCAGTTCACGCTGGATTTCGTCCAGCGGCCGGAGTTCCTCGCGCGCTACCCGACGACGATGAGCGCCGCGCAGTTCGTGGACGCTCTCAACCAGAACGCGGGCGGCGTCCTCTCGCAGTCGGAGCGCGACGCCCTCGTCACGCAGCTCGCGCCCGCACCGGCCGACCCGCAGCGCCGAGCGCAGGTGCTGCGCGCCGTCGCGGAGGACGAAGACCTGAAGCAGGCCGAGTTCCGGGAGGCGTTCGTCCTCCTGCAATACTTCGGCTACCTGCGGCGCGACCCCGACGACGCGCCCGACCCCAACTATTCGGGCTTCGAGTTCTGGCTCGGCCGGCTGAACCTCTTCAACGGCAACTACGTCCAGGCCGAGTTGGTCAGGGCCTTCATCGAGTCTTTGGAGTACCGCGCGCGCTTCGGGCGCTGACCCCGGCCCCGCCCCGGGCGCCTTAAAAGCGGAAGGCGGCGGTCCGTGCGGAGCATTTCGATGCTTCGCACGGACCGCCGCCTTCCGCTTTCGCTTCTTCTACCCCGGCGCGGCGCGCGCTCAGCGGGCGCCGCGGTCCCTGACGGGGCGCGGCGCGGTCGAGCCGAAGGTGGTCGAGGGCGCGGCGCTCGTCCGGCCGTCGCCGACCGCCGCCGCGTCATCATACGGCGCCACCTGTTCGGTCTCCTGCCGCGCGCCGCGGAGGTCGGCCAGCGCCACCACCGCCAGCAGGGCCGCGACGCCGAGCGTGGCGAGCACGTAGAGGACCGCGATCTGCTCGGTCGCAATCAGCACGAGGACCGCGACGACTGACGCCAGCACTATCAGGAGCGACGTGCGGCGAGACTTCCTGCGCCGCCTCGCCGACGAAGCCGCCACGGCGGCCCGGCCCGCGTTTCTACTCATCTGACAACTCTCCTCGGTAAAACAGGTCTCGGACGAAAGGGCTAATGTAACACAGGGGGGGCGGGGGGGCGAACGGCCCGCCGGGCCGGACGGCGAAGGGGCCGCACGCGCCGAGGCGTGCGGCCCCTCCTGCCCGACCTCGCGCCGGCCGGGCGCTTAGTAGATGACCCTGTGCGGCAGGCCGCCGACGAGCGTGCCGGGCGCGCCGGCCACGCTGCCCTTCAGGATGCTCAGGAGGCTGTTCTTGAAGCTGCCCGAGGTGTCCTGCACCTCGATGATGTCGTAGGGCTGGAGCACCACGTCGGGCGCCTTCTCCTTACGGATGTCGTTGAAGTTAACGATCAGCTTCTCGTGCTCGGTCGTCCCCTCCTTGCGGCGGTAGATGGTGAGGGCGCTGGCCTTCGCCTCGCGCCGCAGCCCGCCGACCATGGCGATGGCCTGCGTGAGCTGGAGCCCGTTGCGGAGGTAGAGGTTCTGCGGCGAGACCACGGCGCCGGTGATGTAGACGGGCTGGGCCTCGGCCACGATGATGATGTCGCCGGGGTGGATGACCGGGTTGGCCTCCTCCTTGCCGAGCCGGAGGTCGTTCAGGCTGTAGAGGTCGTAGCCGACCTGCGTCGGGTCCGAGGCGATGACCGAGGCGATGGGCTTGACGAGGTCGTCCTCGGGCTCCGGGCACATCAGCGGCTCGGTGTGGAAGACCTGGATGTTGCCGCCGGCGCCGTCGGTCACCCCGCCCGAGGCGGCGATGATGTCGAGCAGGCGGGCGCGGCGCTGCATCTGGATGCGGGCCGGCTGACGCACGGCGCCGAAGACGACGGCCGGCGGCCGGCTCCGCATGGCCGTCACGCGGAGACTGACCTGCGGCCGCTTAAGGTACTTCGAGAGCGCCTCGACGATGTCCGCCTTGACCTCGCGGTCCGTGCGGCACCGGGCCACGACCGGCACATCAACGAAAGGCACCTCAACCTTCCCCTCGTCGTTGACGACAAGAGTGCCGTTAAACTGCGGCTCGTTGTAGACGCGCAGGTCCATCTCGTCGCCGGGGCCGAGCAGGTACTTCTTGACGCCCATCGTGTCCATCGAGGCCACGTCGTTCGAGGGGGCAGCCGCGCCGGCCGCCGGATTCTGGGCGGCGGCCGCGCCGGCGTCCTGCTGCGCGGGAGCGGGCGCGGGCGCTAAGAGCGCAAACAGCGCGAGCGCGAGAATGGTAGTTCTGAATTTCATCTTTCCTGTCCCCGTTCGAGTGTCGAGAGTGTTTTCGCCGGTGTGGCGGGCCGCCTTGCGAGGACGCCGCAGCCGCCGACGGCCAAGCCCCTGAAGAGGAGCAGTGATTGTCGCACAGGAGGTTGTAAACGCCAAAGAGACCGGGACGGCCGTGCCGCGCCCGAAGCGACCGCGGCACGGCCGCCCGAGGTCCGCCGACACGGCCGCGCTGCCCGAGTCCTGACTTCACTGTCGCCGCACTTCACTGTCGCCGCGCCGTCAGGGCTCCTGGCCCGATTCGACCTCGGCGACCTCTGCTTCGCGCAACCGCCGCGGCGCGTGTTCGTCGGCCTCGGCGTCGAAGTCGGCCGTGGCTAGGCGGGCGCGCAGCATTTCGATCTCGCGTTGGATGCGCGCGGCGGCCTCATCGCGCGCCTCGTCACCCATGTCGGCGCGAGAAAGGTAGAAGAGGGCGTCGCGGTAGCGGGCGATGGCGCGGGCGTAGCGGCCCCGGAAGGCCGCGCGCTCGGCCATCTCGACCCACTGCCCGATCCTGACCGAGGCGACGAAGTCGCGGACGGCGAGCGAAGAGTCGCGCAGTTCCGGCTCTTCCGGGTAGAGCTTCAGGGCCTCGTCGAGCACGGAGAGGGCACGCTGCGCCGTCTCGATACGGTCCGAGAGGCGGACGCGCTGCTGCGCCTCCTGCGTCAGCCGCGTGGCCTCGCCGCGCGCCCAGGCCAGCAGGTGCTTCTTCTGCGCGGCGCGCAGCCGCTCCTGCCCCGAACGCAGGGCCACACGCATCTCGGCCGAGCCGCCGGAAGTCCGCATCACCTCGTCGGCCCCGGCGAGGTACTGCTCGCAGAGCCTGTAAGCTTCGAGGTGGAGTTCGGGCGGGGTGCCGGGCGCGTCCATCTCTGCGAGGCGCTGCTGGAGGCTGCGCAGCGCCGCTATCGAGGCCCGCCAGCCCGCCCCGTGCGGCCCGGCGGACGGCGCGGCCTTCGGCGCTACCAGGCGCGGCTGCTCGACGACGGGGCGGCCCATACCGGCCTCCATCTCGCGCGTGTAGCGCGCCCAGGCGCGCCGCAGCGCCACCTCGCGCGCGGCCGCCGCCACCAGCACGATGAGGGCCGCGGCCAGCCCCGCCGGGAGCCACGGCGCCTCGTCGCCGCCCGCGCGCAGCACCAGCCAGATGAGCAGGAAGAGGAGGCACGCGAGCCCGCCCGCCGTCAACATGTACCCGACCGTCGAGGGCATGCGCGGGTGCGCGTTGTGGCGCCGGCGCGGGGGGTGCGCGCCGGGGCGCGGCTGCGGGCCGCGCGGCGCGACGTGTCCGGCTGAACGGTTTGACAACCGATGTTCCCTCCGACTCGAAAGGGCTGAAGTGTCGCGGCCCCGAGCTACTCAGCGCGGACCCGGGTATGCGGCGCGGCAGGCAAGTCGCGCGTGGGGCCGAATTATAGTCGCTCGCGTGTGCATCGTCCATCAACTCGGGGCCGGGCGGTCGCCTTCCCGGGCGGCCTCCGGTTGAGGCTTCGCCCTTCCCCGCGCACCCCGTTAGCGGGCCACAAAACATGCTGGACGATGTGGCGGGTTAGGGTATACTGGCGCGCGTTTCGCGCGTTTCCGGCCGGCGGGGGTCGGCGGGCCGGTCCAATCCAGGGCGAAATCTACCTAAGAACGAGCGCGCGGTGGCCGCGCGGTGGCGGGCGCCGGCAACAGTTTGCCGAGGTCCCGGTCCGGCGGCCGGGTGGGGAGGAGGCGAGCCGGTGGAGATAACCTGTCAGAAGTGTGGAGCGCCGGGCGCCGAGGGGCAGGCTTTTTGCTCGAAGTGCGGCGCCGTCCTCGGGATGGACCGCGAGGGCGGAAGCGCGGACCCCTCCTGGAACATGGCGGCCACGATGGTCGGGCAGAAGCTTCCGCCCTCGCCGCCGCCGCGGCGCGAGGCCGCGCCGACTCTCGTCGAGCGGCCCGGCTACCAGACGCCGCAGCCCGCAGCCCCGCCGGCCCCGCCGCCGCGTCAGCAGAACTTTCAGCCGCCGGCCGCGCCGCAGAAGCAGGCCGGCGGCAACCGGACGCTCTTCATCCTGCTGGGCCTCCTGGCCCTGATCGCCCTCGGGGTGATCGCCGTCGTCGCCCTGCTCATCCTCCTCGACGCCTGACGGCCCCGGTCGGGCCGCGGGGCCTGACACGAGCGCCGGGCGCCGCGGAGAGTCAATGGACCACTCGGACGCTCCCCCTTTCCCGCAGGCGCCGCCTGTGACCGCTCCGGTCGCAGGCGGGCGGAGCATGCTTAAAATCGCGGCCGGGGCGTTGGCCGCGCTCGTCGCCCTCCTGCTGGGCCTCGCCACGCTCCTGCTCATCGGCTACGACACGGGGCCGGTCGCGCTCCTCGTCGGGCTGGTCGCCGCAGTGCTCCCCGTCCCCTTCTACGTGACGCTGGTGCTGTGGCTCGACCGCTACGAGTCCGAGCCGGCCTGGCTGCTGGCCGTCGCCTTCTTCTGGGGCGCGCTGGTCGCGGTCTTCTTCGCCATCGTCGTCAACTCGCTAGGGGCGGCCTTCGTCGGGGCGGCCTACGGCGAGGAGGCGGCCAACTTCTTCGGGCTGGTGGTGAGCGCGCCGCTCGTCGAGGAGGGCACGAAGGCCTTCGCGCTGCTCGCCCTCTTCTTCTGGCGGCGCGACGAGTTCGACGGCGTGCTCGACGGCATCGTCTACGCGGCGATGGTCGGGCTCGGCTTCGCCATGACCGAGAACGTGCAGTACTACGGGGCGGCCGCGCTCGAAGGCAACACGCTCGGCGTCTTCGTCGTCCGCGGCCTCTTCTCGCCCTTCGCCCACCCGCTCTTTACGGCCATGACGGGCATCGGGCTCGGGCTGGTCGCGCGCTCGCGCAGGGTCGGCGCGCGGGCTCTGCTGCCGCCGCTCGGCTTCGCCCTCGCCGTGCTGCTCCACGCCGCCTGGAACGCCGCGGCCTACTTCACCGGCCGGCTGGAAAACGGCTTGATCGTCCTCGGCACCTACTTCCTCCTCATGGTGCCGGTCTTCTGCGGGCTGCTCGCGGTCGTGGCCTTCGCGCTCAGGCACGAGGGCAGCATCCTGCGAGAGCACCTGCGCGCCGACTGCGAGGGCGGCCTGCTCTCGGCCGAAGAGTACGCGCGCGTCTGCTCCCTACGGGGGCGGATGGGGGCCACCTTCGGCGCGCTCGCGCGGCGGGGCGTCGCGGCCTCGCGTGCGCGTGCGCGCCTCAACCGCGCGGCGAGCGAGCTGGCCTTCCACCGCCACAGGGTCGCGCGCGGGGTGACGCGCGGGGCCGAAGCGGACGCCGCCCGCGAGGCCGAATACGTGCAACGCATCCGACAGCTCAGGGCACAACTGGAAAGGTGAGGGCCGGGGGGAAAATCCGGCCGCGCCCGCTCCGGCCTCTGCCGTCGCGGCCGGGCGGCGCCGAACGGCGAAGCGGCCCTGTCCGCCTCCCCCGTCCCTCTTGACTGCGACGTGAGAATCAGCCTCCTCCCCAGCACATTCGACGCCGACGGGCGCGCCGCCCCCGAGCAGCGCCTGAGTTGCTTCGTCGTGGACGACCGCGTGGCGATAGACGCCGGCAGCATCGCGCTCTCGCTCACCGAGGAACAGCGCGCAGGGGTGCGCGACGTGATCGTCACGCACCCGCACATGGACCACATCGCCACGCTGCCCATCTTCATCGACGATCTCTTCGGCGCGCTCGAAGAGCCGGTCCGCGTCCACGCGACCGAAGAGGTCTGCGAGATGCTGCGCCGCGACGTTTTCAACGGCACGGTCTACCCGCCCTTCCACGAGTTCTCGAACGGCCGGACGCGCGTGCTCGAATACGTCCCGTTCGAGACGGGGCGGGAGGTGCGGGTCGCGCACCTGTCGGTCACGGCCGTCCCGGTCAATCACATCGTCCCCACGGTCGGCCTCGTCTTCGGCGACGGCCGCTCGACGGTCGCCTTCAGCGGCGACACGGCCGAGACCGAGGAGTTCTGGCGCCTCATCAACCGCGCACCGCGCCTCGACGCGCTGCTCATCGAGGCGTCGTTCCCCAACTCCATGCACAAGCTGGCCGTCGCCTCCGGTCACCTGACGCCCGAGATGGTCGGGCGCGAGCTCGCCAAGCTCGAACACGACGGCATCGACGTGCTCGCCATGCACCTCAAGCCGAGCTTCCGCCTTCAACTCGTCGCCGAACTCGAAGCCCTCGGTCACCCGCGCCTCTCGGTCATGGAGCCGGGCCGCGTCTACGAGTGGTGAGCGGGCGCCCGCGCCGCCGGAAGAAAGCGGCACGGCCGCGAGAGCGGGGCGCGGTGACACGGCGAAACTAAAAGCCCCGAGTCGGGGCCGAAGGGAAATCATCTTTCCCTTCGGCCCCGACTCGGGGCTTCGCGTCTTCGGACGCGCGCCTTCGACGGCTCAGCGGGGCGGCTCGAACTCCGTCTCGGAGTGCTCGCCCGCGACGCCTTCCAGCGTGACGCGGTCGTTCGACAGAAGCTCTGCGACGCGGTAGGTGCGCTCCGAGCCGCTGCGGCCCGGCATCAACTCGGCGCGGAACGTGACGGCCATGCCCGGCCGCGCCCAGCGGTCGGCCCCGGCTCGGTCGCGGCGCGAGTTGTCGCCGCCGCGGCCCCGCATCAGCCAGACCGTCACTCCGACGACGCCGGCCGCCAGGCCAGCCAGCCCGGCCGCCCCGCCGAGCCAGCGCAGGCGGCGACTGCTCCCCTCACTCTTACGCCCCTCAACCACGAAGCCACCTCCTGACCCGTGAAACGCGACGAGCGGGCGTAGGGCGTGCTCTCCGGCGCTACGGCACGTGCCCTGCGCTCCTGACGTGTGGGCCGGCCCCCGGCGACGCCTGCGCCCCGCCACGGCCGACAGGCTAGCAGAGGGGGTCCAGCTTCTCCGTGATGATAGGAAGGCCGCTGAGGGACTTCTCGGCGTTGATGGCGGTGTAGTGTGACCACTCCTCCGGCACCTTGTCTTCGGGGTAGATGGCCTCGACGGGGCACTCGGGCACGCAGGCGTCGCAGTCGATGCAGGTCTCGGGGTTTATCCAGACGGCGTTGTCGTCGAGGTGAAAAGCCTCGACGGGGCAGACCACCACGCAGTCCGTGTAGCGGCAGTTCACACACGGCTCGCACACTGTATATGTCATCTCAGATTTCGGCCTCCTCGGGTGTGTGCAATGAAAACGGCGGGCGAGCGGGCGCCCCCCTCGACTTGCGACGGGCGAATCCGCGCCGACGATCTCAAAAGGCATTACAGCGCCGCTATATTAAGCACTAACGCCTCTTTTTAAAAGTGCGACTTTTGCCCCGCGGGCCTGCACACGTCAAACGCGGGCGGCCGGAAGTCTGAGTTGACTTCCGGCCGCCGGAACTCTCCGAGATTATGCTGGTGACGGCGGCGCACGAGGGCCGGCCGGGGCGAGGCGGACAGGTCGGGGTTAAGCCTTGCCGGTCTGAGGAGCCGGGTCCGCGAAGAGGGTCTTGAACGCCTGCGCGGTCTCCTGGCGACGTTTCTGCTGAAACTCGCTGACCCACTGCGAGACGGTGGCGACCATGTCGCGCGCGGTCTCCTGCGCGCCCTTCTTCGGCTCGGGCGCCTCGGTCGTGTGCTGCTGCTGGCGATCCCTCTCGCCTCGCTTGATGATCTTGATGCGTGCTTTCTGTTTCATGACATTAGTCCGTTTCGTTTTGTATGAATGCTCCACTAAAGACGAGGGACACTGCGGAAAAGTTCCCTTATGTTCCGTTTCCGCCCCGCCGGTGGCGACGTGTGACTGAGAGAGCAATTAGAGGGCCACGCTGTGGGCACTGGCCAGCTCGGGGCTGAAACGGCCACGGGTCTTCACAACCTCGCCATAAAACTTTGACAACTGAAGGCGGGCCGGCCGAATCAGGTGCGAAATTCCGCGGGCGGACTTGAAGAGAGCATCAAGACAGATGCTCCACGTGCGCTTAGTGTTGTCCGCCCGTGTGTGGCAAACGGGCGGTGCCCGTACACGCTTTCGGGGGTTAGCGCAACGCATACGGACACGGCGCGCGGCGCGCCCGCGCGGTGCGTACAGGAACGCCACACCGCCGCCAGCTTTGCAGAATGCCAACCGGCAAAGCGGCGGAAGCTCTTTTGCCAACGCGCCCGAACCCGCCGCGCGAAGACGCACGCGCGCCCGGAGCCGGCGATGGCGCGTAAAGGCCGAGTAAAACGGAGCGGCCGTTTCGGTCCCTTCAGCCTGCGCGGGCGCGTTGGCAGGCTGGCATATCCGTTGCCCTCCCGACGGCCGAGATGCGTCTGAGCGAGTTCGTCATCATCTATCTCGCGGCCGCGGCCCCCTTCGGCGTCGCACACGTCCTCCGCAGCCGCGGCCGAAACACGACGCGTACACGCGCCTACGCGAAGGCGATGGCGGCCGCGCTGGCCTGGCCCCTCTGGCTCGCCCTGCGCGCGCCGCGACCCGCGCGCGACGAATGCGAGGGCGGCGGCCGACCCCGCGCGCTCGACGACTCTCTCGTCAGGCGTGCGGAGCGGGAGACGATTGTCGCGTTGCGGCGCGCCGAGGACGCCTTCTTTGTGCCGGGCCGGACGACGGACGACGAGGCGCGCCACCGCTTCTTCGCCGCGCGCGAGTGCGCAGAGCGTTACGCCGGGCTGGCGCTGGCGTGCGACGGCGCGCGGGCGGAAGAGAGACCGTCGGAGCGCGAGATGGAGTTGTGCCGCATCGCCGGCCGCGGCGGCGACGATTTGTTGCTCGCCGGGCGCTGTATCCACCGCCGCAACGTCACGCGCCTGCTCGCCCACCGCGAGCGAGCCCGCGCCGAGTTCGAGGCAGCGCTCGTCAGTCTCTGCTCGGCGGCGGGCGCGTCTAGCCCAGGGCCGACCGGTGAGCCGCGCGGAGGGCCTGTTGACGCGCTGTGTGCGGAGTTGGCTGCGGCGCTGGCGGGCGCGGCCACGCTCTTCTCCGCCCTCGGCGACGCGGAGGCGGCGGCCCGCGCGCGGCGACTCCTCACGGAGGTGCGGGCGAGCAGGGCCGAGCCCGACCCCGGCGCGCGAACGGACGACGAAACGGACGACCCTACGAGAACGGGGCGACCGTGTACGACAGAGGCGGCACACGCGGCCTTTGCCGGCCCCCCGCCGTCGGCTACGACGTTAACGCGAAGGTGAGAGGCGGCCCCGCGCGGAGGTCGCGGCCCGCGAGGGCGGCGCGCTCGCGCGGTGGTATGATTGGGGAAGGCTCGACGTGGCCGCTCGCCTTCGGCGTGCCCGCGGCGGCCGCGGCGGTCGTCAGGACATAAGCGCCCGTGCCATCCGCGGGCGTCCCCGCGAAGAGGCGACTGCCCGAAGTCGAAGGTCGCGCCCACATTCTTCATGCTTCTCGCGTTCTTACTTTTCTCCCTCTTCATGCTGGTGCTGCTCGGCTTCTACGTCTTCGTGGCCGCGCCGCGCAGCCGCACACACCAGACCTTCGCGGCCTTCATCGCCTGCCTCGCCCTCTGGACCGTCAACGACATCCTGATGTGGGGCTTCGGCGGGGGCGAATCGCTGGCACGCTGGTGGGCGAGCGTCAGCTTCGTCCTCTCGCTGCTGCTGCAAGTGGCGCTGGTGGTCTTCGCCTGGGTCTTCCCAGAGAACGGGCCGGTGCCGGGGCGCCGGGCGGCGGTGCTGTTCGCGCCGGGCGCGGTGCTGGTGCCGGCGGCGCTGGCGGGGATGATGTGGGAGCGCGTGGCGGCCGGGCCGGGCACGTTCTCGATAGAGCTGACCCCGCTGGCCTACGCCTTCGGGCTCTACATCTACGGGCTGTTCGGCTACGGCTTCGCGCTGCTCTACTCGAAGTACCGTCGCTACCGCGCGAGCCTGTGGGGCAAGCAGCTCGGCGCGATCCTGTGGGCGCTGGTCATCACGGCGACGCTGAAGACGGCGGCCAACGTCGTGCTGCCGCTCCTGGGCGTCTACTCGCTGCTGCCGGTCGGCTCGGTCTTCGTCCTCGTCGGCGTCTTCATCTACGCCTACGCCGTGACGAACTTCAAACTCTTCTCGCTCCAGTCGGCGCTCGACCAGTTTCGCCTCTTCCCCATCGCCTACAAGGTGGCGCTCTCGATTGCGGCGGTCGCGGTCGTGAGCTTCGCGCTCTTCCAGGTGCCGATAGTCTGGTGGAGCTTCGGCGCGCAGACGCCCGAGGCGTGGAAGCGTTACCTGGTCTTCAGCGTCATCACGGCGCTGGTGCCGAACCTCGTGCTGGTGGCCCTGGTCATCCGCATCATCTCGCGCCCGCTGCGGCGGCTGACCGAGGCCGCGGTGGACGTGGCCGCCGGCGCCTACGGCGCGCAGGCCGAGCTTGAGAGCAACGACGAGGTGGGGCTGCTCGCGGCCTCCTTCAACGAGATGAGCCGGAAGATGGCCGCCGACATCGAGCGGCTGCGGGCGATGAGCGAGCGGCTGGTGCGCACGGAGCGGCTGGCGGCCGCGGGCACGCTGGCCGCGGGCGTCGCGCACGAGGTCAACAACCCGCTGGCATCCATCTCTTCGCTCATCCAGATGATCCAGACGCGGCCGCTGACGAAAGAGAACGAGGCGGAGACGCGCGAGATGCTGCGCCTCGCGCAGACGCAGATCGCGCGCATCACACAGGTTCTGCGCGACATGATGGACTTCGCGCGCGAGCGCCGCCCCGAGCGCGCCCCGCTCGAACTGGACCGCGTGGTCGAGGCCGGCGTCCGCCTCGCCAGCTTCGACCGCGCCTTCCGGTCCTTACGCCTAACGACCGACTTCGACCCGCGCGCCCCCCGCGTCATGGCCGACGCCGACCAGCTTCAGCAGGTCTTCCTCAACCTGCTCTTAAACGCCCGCGACGCGATGCCTGAGGGCGGCGACCTCACCCTGCGCACGCGCTTCGACGAGGGCGCCTCGGAAGTCTCTGTCGAGATCGAGGACACGGGACACGGCATCGCGCCCGAGCACATGGGTCAACTCTTCGAGCCCTTCTTCACCACCAAGCCGGCCGGCGCCGGCACGGGCCTCGGCCTCGCCGTCTGCTACCGCATCGTCGCCGCCCACGGCGGCCGCATCGAGGTCGAGCCGCGCGCGTCTCGCGGCATCAGGGTCCGGGTCACCCTGCCCGTCGGCGGGGGCGCGGGCGCCGTCGTGAGTGGGAACGTGGCGGCCGAGGCGGCGCGGCGCGGGCCGGCCGTGGGCGCGGCGACCCGCGCGGGGGCTCGAACATGACGAGGGCACAGGTCACGGGCGCGAGGGCCGCCTTCCCGCGGCGTCTCGACGCGGAGGTCACGCTCAGGCTGCCCGAAGAGCGGTACTCGCCGGAGGCGGCGGCCCTCGTCCGCGCGCACCGCTCCGAACTCGCCGAGTGGCTGCCGTGGGTGACGGAGGACTTCTCGGTCGAGGAGGCGCGCGAGTTCGCGCGCGCCAACCTGCGGCAGTACGCGGCGGGCGAGGGCTTCTCGGTCCAGATCGTCTACCGCGGGCGCGTGGCCGGCAACGCCGGCTACAACTCGATTGACTGGCTGAACCGCCGCACAGAGATCGGCTACTGGCTGGCGCCGCCCTTCCAGGGGCGCGGCGTGATGACGAGGACCTGCCGCTTCCTAATAGGCCACGCCTTCGGCGCGCTCGGCCTCAACCGCGTCGAAATCCTCTGCGCCGTCGGGAACCTGCGGAGCTGCGCGGTGCCCGAGCGACTCGGCTTCCGGCGCGAGGGCGTGCTGCGCGAGGCCGAGTGGGTCCGCGACCACTTCAACGACCTCGTCGTCTACTCGATGCTCGCGGCCGATTGGCCCGGGGCAGCTAGCGGGACGGAGGCGGGAGTCGAAGGCGGCCTGACCGGAGGGGAGACGAACTGAAGAGATGAGCACCCAACCTCTCATCCTGATCGCCGAAGACGAAGACCTGATGCGCGCCATCCTCGCGCGGCTGCTGGAAGAGGCCGGCTACCGCGTGGCCGCGGCCGCCAGCGCCGAGGAGGCGCTCGAACTCTTCGCGGCCGGCGACGTGGCGCTCACCGTCACCGACATCCGCATGGGCGGCATGGACGGCCTCGCCCTGCTCGACCGCGTCAAGGACGTTGACCCCGAAGCCCTCGTCATCGTCATGACCGCTTACTCGTCCGTCGACTCGGCCGTCGCCGCCCTGCGCAAAGGGGCCTACGACTACGTCACCAAGCCGTTCGTCAACGAAGACCTCTTGCAGTCGGTCCGCAACGCACTCAGGCAGCGCGAGCTGTTCAGCGAGAACCGCGCGCTCAGGCGCGAGCTCGACCGCCGCTACAGCTTCTCCGAGATCATCGGCACGTCGGAGGCTCTCGAACAGGTCTTCCGTCTCGTCGAGAAGGTGGCGGCCACCAACACCAACATCCTCGTCCAGGGCGAGTCGGGCACGGGCAAGGAGCTGATCGCCCGCGCCGTCCACCACAACAGCCCGCGCGCCTCACGCCCCTTCGTCGCCATCAACTGCGGCGCGCTGCCCGAGACGCTGCTCGAAAGCGAACTCTTCGGCCACACCAAAGGCGCGTTCACCGGCGCCGTCAACGCGCGCCCCGGCCTCTTCCGCTCGGCCGAGGGCGGCACGGTCTTCCTCGACGAGATCGGCGAGGTCAGCCAGGCGCTACAGGTGCGGCTGCTGCGCGCCGTGCAGGAGCACGAGGTGACGCCGGTCGGGTTGTCGGCGCCCGCGCAGTTCGACGCGCGCATCATCTGCGCCACCAACCGCGACCTCGAACGCGAAGTGGCCGAGGGGCGCTTCCGCGAAGACCTCTATTATCGCCTCAACGTCATCGAGATTCACCTGCCCCCTCTGCGCGAGCGGCGCGAGGACATCCCGCTCTTGGTGCGCCACTTCGTGCGGCGCACCGCCCGCGAGCAGGGGCAGGACGAGAAGCCGGTCGGGCCGCAGGCGATGGCCGCCCTCATCAACCACCGCTGGCCCGGCAACGTCCGCGAGTTGCAGAACGCCGTCGAGCGCGCCTTCACCCTGAGCGGCGAGACCATCGACCTCGACAGCCTGCCGCCGCGCGTCCGCGAGGCCGCCGGCCACATCGAAGTCCGCGACCCCGACGGCCTGCGGCCCACGCTCGCCGAGATCGAGCGCCGCCACATCCTCGACACCCTCTCGGCCGTCAACCAGGACAAGGCCCGCGCCGCCAACATCCTCGGCATAGACCTCTCGACCCTCTACCGCAAACTCAAACGCTACGACGCCGTCTGAGCCTACCGAAAAGCTTGACGCCTCCCCCCCCCCGTTTTATTCTGGCCTCCCCCACACCTGAATGAGGCGCGATGGCCGCCTCTTCTAATGTCAACTCACCGGACAGGGAGAACCAGACATGACATACCTCATTCGATGCCGCCTCTTCTTGGCGGTCCTCGTCGCAATCTCCACTTCAACTCTTTTCGGGGCCGCTTCAATCGGCAACGGCCAGGGCACTCCGCCCAAGCCGCCGCCGGGCAAGTGGACGCTTTCGTCAGGGGTGTACACCGGCCCCCAAAAAGATTCGATACCCGTAGACGTGTACAGCGTGTTGATGGAGGCGGACAGGGGGTTCACCGTGACCGAGGTGGGCCTTTACAACAGAGACCTCAGGGACGTGGCCGCGGTGAAGCTGCGCTGGTATCTCACGGAGACTCAAAAACCCAACCGGGTCCTGCTGCAAGGCGACACTCAGTTACTCGGCGTGTTGATTCCGGCGGGGGGGCGTCAGACACTCAGCTACCCGGTGGCGTCGTTCGCTAAAATCGCCACGCCACTGTTGAAGGGCGGGAGCCTCAGCGGCAACTACCGGCTCGAAGTATCCGTCAGCGAAGTTCAGTACTCCGACGAGACGGCCTGGAGAGCCGGGGATGGTTGGGTTAACTACCGTAAAGTTTCCTACACCCCTCTACAGGGCCGCGCCAACCAGGGTTGTACTTACAATGCGACCCCTGACGTACAAAGCTAGCAGTGCAGCCCTTATAACCCCGAAACTTATTGCAGCGTTCAGAACGGGGGGAGGGCTTGTCTTGAGACAAGGTGTGGTACACCGGCCCCGCCCACGGGGCCGCCCAGGCCGAATGAGTAACGTTGTCAATCGGTATATGCTCACAGCCCGCCGCGGAGCTTTCACTTCGCGGCGGGCTCGTTTTAGCAGTCGTCCGGGAACCGGACCCGCGCCGCCAACATCCTCGGCATAGACCTCTCGACCCTCTACCGCAAACGCAAACGCTACGACGCCGTCTGTAAGGAGGCGGGCGGAGAGGCGCCGCGGTTGAAGCGCCTCTCCGCCCGCCCGCGCCCCGCGCGGCTGCCGCTACCTCATGTAAGAGTAGAGGCAACTCTTGGTGTCGGCCTGACCCGATCTTGAAAGCACGTCGTCCCACCAGATTTTCCCCGTCCAGTAGAAATTATGGACGCGCCTGTCCTGGTTGACGTAGAAGATTTTCTCCTCGGCCGCGAGCAGGTCGCCGCCGCCGCCGCCAACGCCGTAGTTGAGCGCCCAGTTGTACCAGACGCCGCCCTGCTTGTAGATGTTGTAGACCCTGCCGCCCGTCGATTTGTAGAAGACGCGCTCCTCGCCGGGGAACTTCGTCAGGTAGCCCGAGACGTTGACGTTCGGGTCGCTGGCCGGCGACATGGCCTCGTAGCTCCAGGCGCTTCCGGTCTTGGTGTAGCGGTGGACGCGCGCGTCTCCCTGCCCCCTGTAATAGACCGCGTTGCTCTCGGTGACGAGCATTTCGCTGGCGTTACCGTAGCCGCCGGCCCCGCTGCCCGCGGGGCAGACCTGCTCGAACAGCCATGTGCTGCCGCTCGGGTAGGCGCGCCGGATAGAGCCGTTGCTGTAGGCGAAGAAGATGTCGGACGAGCCGGGCGGGAGGCTGATGCTCTGGCCGTAAATTGCCCCCGTGCCGGTGTTGATAATCTGATCGTTCCAGACGCCGCCGGTGAGCAGCAGCCGGCGAATCTTGCCGCTCACGTCGTAGAACACCACCTCGTTGTTGCCGCGCGCCGCCACCTTGCCGCCCACGTTCGGGAGGCCCGGCTTGACCAGCGAGAGCGTCCACGTGCTGCCGCTGCTGACGAGGTTGTATAGCCTCTGGTCCCTCCCCTTGAAGAAGACGCGCGACCCGTCGGCGAAGCTCGCCATCTGCCCCGCGATCTGCACCGGGCCCCAACCGCTGGTCGGGTTGACGGCCGAGTAATTCCACTGCGAGGCGACCGGGCTCCCCCACGTCAGGACGTGAGCCTTGAAGTCGCCCCCGGCGTAATACGCCTTACTGACGCCGTTCACGAAGGTCATGTTCTTGCCGTCTGAGTTCTCCACGAGCACCACGGTCAGGTTGTATGTGCAGACCAGTTGCCCGAGCAGGTCGTAGAACTTGAAGCGAATGGTCTGCGTGGAGCAGGGCGGGGTCGAGGGGTTCGGGACGTAGAAATTGAAGCCGATGTTGCTCGGCTGTATGACTTGCAGGTATGCGTTCGGTTGCCACGAGATGCCGTTGACGACGGCGAAGATGTTCTGGAGGAAGGAGCCGCCGCTGGTGGTGTAGTTGTAGTAGTAGAGGCCGTTTGCCAGGTTGAGATTCACGGGACTGTAGGCGGTGCCCGTGGTGCTGTTGACGAAATAGGGCATGGTCGTGGCGGTGCTGCCGCCGACGCACTGGGCGCGTGCGGCGGTGGCGCCGCACAGCGTTAACGTCAGCGCGCCGACCGCGAGCAACAGTGCGGGGTGAAGCTTTCCGGGGCAAGTTCTCATTGTGGCCTCCTAAACCGGTGAGTCGTGAAAGGAACTCGGTCGCCACAGCCGTGGCGGCCGAAAGGCGGGCTCCGGGCGAGAGGGTATGCGCGTATAACGTGGAGTCCGTGGGCGAGGTGTCCTGCCAGCACTGAGCAATATTGATGCCAACCGCGCGGCCGGTTCTCCCCCGCCACTTTCGGGCCAGGAGAGACTTTCCGGCCGGACTAGGCCGCGAGGTGTCCACAAGCGAGAACAGGCCGGGGGCGGGGACTTGTACTTTTGTCTACTACTCGGCCGCGGCGGCGGCGGCCCCGGAAGAGAGAGGCCCGGCCGTCGGTTCACGACGGCCGGGCCTCTCTCTTCTCACAAAGTCCGAGTGCGCGCTTACCCGCCTTCACTCACCTGAAGCCGCTCTGGTGGATGGCGCGGAACAGTTCCTCGGCCGCCGCGGTGTCGAACTCCTGCAACTCCCTGTAGAGGCCGAGCGCCGTCTCCTTGTCGCCGGCGTCGAGGTGAATCAGCCCGAGCAGCACCCTCGCCCGCGCGTGGCCGGGCTCGCAGGCGAGGGCCTTACCCGCGGCCCTCATCGCGCCCGCGCGGTCGCCCCAGTCGAAGTAGACCGAGCCGAGGTCGCAGTGGGCGTCGGCGTGGGCGGGGTCGAGGCGGAGGCAGCGCATGAAAGCCTTGACGGCCTCGACGCCCTCGCCGGCCGCGTAGCGCGCGACGCCGAGGCCGTAGAAAGCCTCGGCGAAGTCAGGGCGCGCGAGCGCGGCCCGCTCGTAATACTTCGCGGCCTCGGCGTGGCGTCCGAGGTGAAGGCAGGTCGAGCCGGCGTGGTAGAGCGCCTCGTCGTAATCGCGCCGGCGGGCCGCCGCCTCCCTGAAGGCTTGCAGCGCGTCGGCGAAGGCGCCGCGCTCGGCCAGCGCCAGCCCGCGGCGGAAAATCTCCTCCGCAGCGCGAGAGGCGTCGGCCCCCGCGCTCGCGCGCGCCTCGCCATCCGCGGCGGCATCCGATCTGCTCCACAGCCTTAACATGGCCCCGCGCCCTCAGTACTCGCTGATCCCGATGATGCGCGGGCCGGCGCTGAGCAGGCCGTTCTCGACCCAGAGAGAGTCGTAGAGCAGGTCGCCGGTGCCGCTGCCGTTCGAGTCGAAGTGGACGGGCTGGAAGCCGCCCGCGGCCCCGAATCTGGCGACGAACATCGTCCCGAGCGTCGTCCCGTTGCCGGCGCCGTTGCGCAGGACGGTCCCGCCGCCGAGCACGAGGACCACCCCGCGGAAGGCCGCGGCCCCGCGCATGTCGAGCGTGCCGGTGACGACGAGCATGCCGGCGCCGCCGCTCGGCGGCAGCGTGGCGTCGCCATCGACGAAGGTGAAGAGGCCGAGGGGGGCGTTGGCCCCGTAGTCGGTGGGCGGCGAGGCGGTGGTGAAGTAGCGGTTGAGGGTAGGCTCATCGTTGTACGCGAGCTTCCGCAGGGTGTCCACGGCCTCCCTCGCGCTCGGCGCGTCGAGGAGGAACGAGGGGAGCGAGGCCGGGGCCACCTGCCTGACCGCTGAGGTGCCGCTCACCTGCCCGCCGCCGCTGGCCGCCACGGCCGCCACGGCCACGTTGTAGTCTACGGAGTTGGTGACGCAGAAGGCCGGCAGGTTCGGCCCGCCCGCGTTGTCGTTGCCCGAATACTTGTACTGCGAGCTGCTCCCGATGTTGAAGGTCATGGCCGAGGGCAGCGCGTCGTCTGAGCCGCGCAGCGTGACGGCGGCCGAGGCCGTGTAGTCGAAGGCGAAGCGGCTGACCAGCATCTTCATGTGGCGGTGCGCGCCCTGCGGCCCGTAGCCGGTCACGTGCGCCAGCAGCCTCTGCGGCGCCGCCGCCGTAACGGTCACGGGCACGGCCGTCGCCGCCGTAGAGGTGAGGGCGACGGCCGTGCCGCCCCGCTGGTAGACGGTGCCGGAGATGTTGTTCGAGGAGTTCGGGAAGGTGACGGTTACGTTGATGGTGGTGTTGTTAACCGTGCCGCTGATGTAGCAGCGCATGGTGACAGCGAGCGGCGCCGAAGAGGTGGCCGGGTGGGGCGCCTTCTGGGTGATGGTCAGGTCGAAGGGGACGTTGGTGAGCGTGTTGTTGGCGTTGTTGTTG
The DNA here is from genome assembly GCA_035645715.1 of Pyrinomonadaceae bacterium. Taxonomy (GTDB): domain Bacteria; phylum Acidobacteriota; class Blastocatellia; order Pyrinomonadales; family Pyrinomonadaceae; genus QHXN01. The sequence continues at coordinate 45,794 of DASQMB010000031.1, read as the reverse complement.
GCGGGCGTGACGGTGAAGGTGCCGAGCGTCAGCGAGGCCGAGGTGTTCACCGTCACGTCGGCGCCGGACGAGGGCGCGGCGTATGAGACCGTCACCCTGTCGTTGCCGGTCCCGACGGTGATCGAGGTCTGCGGCGTCGCCGTCGAGGTGGGGAAGACGCCCGAGACGGCGAAGATGACGGTGGCCGTGTTGTCGGGGTCGGTCAGCGAGGCGCTGAAGGCCGAGCCGGTCAGCGGCGTGTAGCCGGGCGTGAGGGTGACGCGGTCGGCGTAGCCGAGCCCCGGCGGTTGGTAGTCGTAGGGCAGCCAGCGCGAGAGCCTGAGCGGGAAGGGCGTGCCGTCGGCGAAGGCCGCCGGGTCGCCCGCGAGGTTCGAGTCGGCGCGCGTGACGGCCTTGCGGAAGTTGATCTGGTTGGCGGCCGCGACGCCGCCCGAGGGGTTCGCGGCGAAGAGCGGGCTCGGCGCGCGGTGGCCGCGCAGGACGGCCATCACGCCCTGGACGCCCGCCTCGGCCGCGTAGTAAGCCTGCATCTCGGAGGAGGCTGCGCTGGCCTTCGTGCCCGAGTAGGCCGTCGCCACCAGCAGGGCCGCGCCCGCCGACAGCAGCAGGAAGGTGATGAGCAGCGCGAGCACCAGCGCCGCGCCGCGCTCGCCCCCGCCCCCCCCGTGGGCCGCCCGCCGGCCCGCGCTCGTCTTTTCTTCTCTCATTTCGCTTCGGAGTCCCGCGGCCGTCGCGCGGGTCGGGAGTGTCAGAACTGCGTGAGGCTGCGGTTGCGGATGGTCACGTCCGAGGTGAGCTGGACGCGCGAGGGGGCCTGGTAGCCGGGCGCGCCGGGCCGCCCCACCTCCGGCAGCAACACGCAGACGGAGATGACGATGTACCTGGCCTCGGACTTCTGCGCCACCTCGGCCGCGCCCGACGGCAGGGCCACGTCGCACTCGGCCGGCGCGTAGGAGACCTTGCCGGGGAAGTAGCGGATGACGAGCGAGTCGACGCGGTTGGCGAAGACGGTCGTCAGCGCGCCGGTGTTGACATCGAGGCGGAGGACGTAGCTGTCGCCGCCGCCCTGTTGCAGGGCGTACCTTACGTCCTCGTCGGCGTCCGAGACCGTGCCGCTCGTCGCCTCGCGGTCGAAGGCGTTGAGATTGGCCCTGATGCGGATGGTGCTCGTGCCGGAGTCGGCCGCCACCAGCCCGTTGTTGCTCAGGCCGAAGCCCGAGTTGGCGATCTCGCGCGACATGATGTTGAGGGCGCGCTGCGCGTCGGCCAGCGCCGCGGACCGCTGGTCCTCACGGGCGCGGGCGTTGAAGGAGCCGGCCAGCAGCGTGCTCGTCAGGGTCATCAGCACGAGGCTGATAGCCACCGCGATCAGCAGCTCCAGCATGGTGAAGCCCGCCTCGGCGCGGGCGGCTTCGGGCGCCTCTGCGCGGGCGGCGGCGGGCCGCGGTCCTCTGTTGGTCGGTGACTTCATCGTCGGTTTCGCGGGGCGACGGCCTCAGCGGCCGTAGTAAGGCCCGGTCGTGTTGAGCGAGCGCAGGGTGACGACGGAGAGGGGCGTCGCGGCCCAGGACGCGGCCGCGTTGGCCGGAGCCACGGAGACCGTCACGCGCTTGATTGACGCGCTGCCGCCGCAGGCCGGGTCGGTGCAAACCGAGGTCGTGCTGTTGAACTGCCGTCCCTCGCCCGAGTAGGTCGCGGCCCTCGGCGACGAGACCAGCGACGAAAAAGAGGTGCTCCGCGTCTCCTCCATCACCTTCTGCGCGAATGCCTGCGCGAGCGTCCGGTCGTAGGCCGCGGTGTTGTAGCGGGTGGCGAAGGTGAAGAGCGAGACGGCGGCCAGGCAGCCGACCAGCAGGATGATCATTGCCACGGCCGTCTCGATCAGCGTGAACCCGGCCTCGCCGGCCGGCGTCGTCGCCTCGCGTCGCGTCTGCTCTCCGGCGGTCATCTCACTTCACCACCTTCACGTAGAGGGTCATTGAGGTGCAGGGCGAAATGGTGAATTTGACGGGGAAGGTCGAGAGCGTCCTGCTCTGCGAGGTGATGACGAAAGAGGTGCTGACGGTGCCGGAGGCGACCGTCCTCGTCCTCGGCGTGACGGCGATGTTGGGGTCGGGGCTGGCGATCACGGTCCCGCCCGCGCTGGTGACGTTCGCCGTCACGGTCTCGCTGCTCGCGCCGTTCCGCCTGACGGAAATCAGGCCGGTCCCGGTCGAGGTGGTCAGGTTCATTCTGCACCCCGGCCCCTCGCCCTGCGGCGGCGGCGGCGCGCCTACAGAGCTGGCCCCGCAGGGCGTCAGGTTCAGGCGGCTGCCCGTGCCGGCGAGCACCGCCCCCCCTGCCACGCCCGAGTTCTGGTTGACGCCCGTGTGCGTCAGTTGGGGCACGGCCGTCAGGGTGCTGTTGACCGTCACGTCGCCGGCCCCGCCCACCTGCACGTTCGCCCGCTCGTTGTTGGCGTTCGAGAGAACGAAGAGCATGCTGCACTCGGACGCGCGGCCGCGCCAGTCGAAGCTGGCGTTGGGGTAGTTGGCCGGGTTCATCGGCGTCCCGTCGGCGTTGGTGAAGGTGATGTTCTGCTCCAGCGTGTAGCTGCGCCTGACGGGCGTGCCGGTGCCGTTGTGGTCCATGAACACGTCGTAGCTGTTCGGCCCCATCACCTCGACGTAGGTGTCGCCGTGTCGCCTGACGGCGTCCGAGCGCGCCATCTCGATGTGCGCGGCCAGGACGTTGGTCGAGTTGCGCAGGCGCGTGGACCGGCGCGAGCGGTTGAGGCCCATCACGGCCGCCGTCGCCAGGATGGCGACCACGGCCACCACCAGGACCAGCTCAAGCACCCCGACGCCCCGCTGACTGCGGCACGCGGCCGCAGTCTCCCCGCCCGTCGCGGCCCCGCGCGGGAATGGGACATCAGTTAGATAGGGGCGGGCGGCGGATGCAGCCGCGTTTTGAACACACATCTTCCGTGCCTCTGCGGGTCGGCCCGAGGCTGATTCGCTCAGGGGTTGGGGTTTCGGGGTTCGTCCGGGTAAGGGGTCGGTCTGGCCCGAGAGTCGCGGGGCGGCGCCTTCGGTTTCGTGGCGGCCCGCCGCGGCTAGTTAAACGCGGGCCAACACCTCTGGCAGCATAGCGCCTGAAGCGGCCCTTAACTATCAGCCGGGCGCCACCTTTCGTGTCAGATTGTAGCGCGAGGACTTGTCGGCGTTTGTCCTACAAGAGAAGTGCGCGAAGAGGGGCTGGCGGGGCGGCGTGGGGGCGGCGTCGGTCGCCTCTCCTGCGCAGGGGCGGTTCAGGAGATCAGGCCGTGGCGGACGGCGTAGCGGATGAGTTCGGAGTTCGACGACATGCCCATCTTTTCGAGGACGCGCGTGCGGTAGGTGCTGACGGTCTTGGCGCTGAGGCCCAACTCCTCGGCGAGCTGCGTGACCGACTTGCCCTGCGCGAGAGCGCGCATGACCTGGAACTCTCGGTCGGAGAGGAGCTGGTGCGGCTCTTCGGGGCCGTCGGCCTCGATGTAGAGGGCCAGCCTCTCGGCCGTGCCGGGGCTGATGTACTTCCCCCCCTCGTAAGCCTTCTTGATCGCCGAGATCAACTGGTCAGGCGCGCTCTCCTTCGTCAGGTAGCCGGCCGCGCCCGCCTTCAGGACCCTGACGGCGTACTGGTCTTCGGGGTGCATGCTGAGGACGAGCACGGGCAGCGAAGGGCGGTCGCGCCGCAGCTCCTTCAGCACTTCGAGCCCGCTGCGGCCCGGCATGGTGATGTCGAGGACCAGCACGTCGAAGGGCACGGCGCGGGTCAGTTCGAGCAGCTCGACTCCGTCGCCTGCCTCGCCGACCACGTTGATCTGAGGGTCCTGGTTGACGACCTGCTTCAGCCCCTGCCTGACCACGGGGTGGTCGTCGGCGATTATCACTCTGATCATCTTTCACCTCCCGCCGGGCCGCCGCCCGCCGCGCGCGTGGCGGCGACGAGCGGCGCCCGCAACTGGACGACGGTGCCGCCCGGCCCGCCCGTAATCTCCAGGTCGCCGCCGATCAGGCGCGCGCGCTCGCGCATGCCGAAGATGCCGAGCGACGTGCCGCGGCCTCCCGCCTCGGGCGCGATGCCCTTGCCGTCGTCCTCGACGCGCAACAGCAGGCTGCCGCCGAGGTCGAGCAGGCTGACCTCGACCTTCGTGGCCCCGGCGTGCTTGATGACGTTGGTCAGCGTCTCCTGGAAGATGCGGAAGACGGCCGTGGCGTAATCGGCCGGCAGGCCGAGCCCGTCGGCGTTGGTCTTGACGCGGCAGGCGATGCGCGAGACGCGCTCGAACTCCTGCGCCTGCCACTCGACGGCGGCCACCAGCCCGAGGTCGTCGAGGACGGGCGGGCGCAGCTCCGTGGCTATCCGGCGCACGGACGAGATGGTCGAGTCCACCTGCGCGGCCAGCCCCCGCAGCTTCTCGCCGAGGGCGGGGTCGCGGGCGCCGCCGTCGTCCTCAGGCAGGTGCGTGCCGAGCCAGTGTATCTCCATTTTGAGGCTCGTCAGCGACTGCCCCAGCTCGTCGTGCACCTCGCGCGCGATGCGGCCCCGCTCGGCCTCACGCAGGTCGTGCTCGCGCCGCGAGAGAGCCATTAACTGCTCGCGCGAGGCGGCCACCTCCTCGGCGGCCCGGCGCCACGACTCGGTCATCCAGCAGATGAGCAGCCCCTCAAGGAAGAAGACCGCCAGCCGGATCACGTCCTCCTTGTCGCCGCCCAGCTCGTAGTAGGGCAGGATGAAGAAGTAGTCGATCATCAACCCCGACAGTGCCGTCGAGATCAGGCCCGAGACGAATCCGCCGCGCCAACCGCTGAGGACTATCGCCGCCAGGAAGAGCGGCGAGGCGAGCGGCCGGACCACCGGCCAGATGATGATGGTCAGCAGGTGCGCGACGACGACCGGCACGACGGGCACGGCCAGCCGCGCGGGCCAGCCTTCGGGCGACTTCTTCGGGAGGCTGAGTGGCATCTCTTGACAGCGGCGGGACAGGAATTTTTTAGGGCCGGGGTGCCGCAAAGACCCCGGCGGCGGGTTCTTTCGCCCCGGCGCGCCGCCTCACAAACCGAGCCGCGCCCTGATCGTCCGGACCACCTCCGCGGCGGGCACAGTAACGTCAACCTCGAAGCGCGGCCCCGGCTCTTCGAGCGCGGCGAGCTGGCTGTCGAGCAGCTCGGGCGGCATGAAGTGGCCGCGGCGCCCGCGCAGCCGCTCGCGGATGAGGGCCGGGTCTCCCTTGAGGTGGACGAGCCTGACCCCCTCGCCCGCGAGCAGGAGGCGGCGGTAGCTCTCCTTGAGCGCCGAGCAGGCGAGGACGGCGTCCTCGCCTCGTTCGAGGCAGCCGCGGACGAGTTCGCGGAGGGCTTCGAGCCACGGCCGGCGGTCGGCTTCGTCGAGCGGGACGCCGCGCCCCATCTTCTCGACGCTGGCGCGGGAATGAAAGTCGTCGGCGTCGTAGAACGGCCAGCCGAGCTCGGCCGCGAGCAGCCGCCCGACGGTCGTCTTGCCGGAGCCGGCCACACCCATCAGGACTACGACCATAACCTCACCGCCGCCGCGCTTTGAGCCGCGGCCTTTCGGGCCGCCGCCCACGCCGCCGGCCGCGACTCTCCGCTTGCCTCAACGCCCCTTAGTCGAGGTGCCCTCGGAGAGCACCCAGTGGTGCGGGTCTAGCTCGGCCTTCTTCGGCACCCGCGGGAGCTTGATCTCGAAGGGAGTCTTCGGCCCGTAGGCGTGGACGGTGCCCGTCGCCCACTGCTTCTCGCCGAACGTCAGCACGAGCGGCAGCGGCATGAACCACTTCTCGGGCACGTTCTCCTGCATGACGGCGCCGCGCAGCACGGCCGTGCCGTCGGGCTGCGGCTCGATCTGGTACTCGAGTTTGTAGGACGGCAGGCCCGTCTGGTAGACCCACTGGTGGAAGAACCAGTTGAGGTCTTTGAGCCCGTACTTGCGCGCGATGGGCGTCCGGGCGAAGTGCTCGCCGGCGACGGCGCGGAAGTCGTCGGTCGAGGCGAAGCCGTCGCGGTGGCGCTCGACGAAGTCGGTCATCAGCGCGAAGAAGGCTTCGTCTTTGCCGCTCGACGGGTCGGTCATCAGGAAGTGGAGCATGCGCAGCACCAGCGCGCCCTTGTTGTAGATGAGCGTGCGGTAGGCGCCGTAGGTCTTGCTGGTGTTGAGGCGGTGGCCGAGGATGATCGGCCCCACGTCCACGAGCCGGCCGCCGCCGACCCCGGTCGTCGTCACGGGCGGGTTTTTGAGCGACCGGCGCATGATGCCGACGAGGTCGGCGCGGGCGTCGAGGCTCTCGCGGATGCCGGTGTAGAGGACGCCCGAGTACTCGGCGAAGCCCTCGCTCAGCCACTGGTCGCGGTAGGAGCGCCAGGTGACGATGTCGCCCCACCACTGGTGCGCGGTCTCGTGGGCGATGAAGGCGTAGGTGTGCTTGCTGGCGCGGTCGGCGTCGGGGATGGTCAGCAGGCCGGGCAGCCCCTGGCCGAAGCCGAAGGGGTGGAAGACGGCGTTGAAGGTCGGGTATGAGTACTTGCCGAAGAGCAGGCTGAAGTAGCGGAGCGAGTTGTCCAGCTCGGCCAGAATGAAGTCCTCCTTGATGGCGCCGTAGTTGCCGGGCAGCGAGTTGAACTCGACCTGGATCGGCTCCCAGCCCTTCTCCCACTTCACCGTCTGCGAGTGGCGCTCGAAGGGGCCGATGGCGAACGTGGTGACGGGCACCGGGTGCGGCATGCTGTAGCGTGTGACGACGGCGTCCTTGTCGTCGGGGTCGGGCTGCTCGGCGAGGCGGGCGCCGGCGGCGGCCACGCGGCGGTTCTTGCGGTGGCGGAAGGTCAGATCGAAGGTGGCGCGGTCGAGGTAGCCGTGGCGCGGATACCAGGCGGTGTTCGAGGAGGGGTAGAAGCAGTCGCGCAAAAAGCGCGAGTCGGTCATGAAGTCGCCCTCCAGCTCAAGCTCAAGCTCGACCGCCTGCCCGGCCGAGGCGGGCGCCGGCAGGAAGACGGTCAGGCCGCCCTCCCAGTCTTCCTGCACGAAGGCCAGCTCGGCGCCGCCGGCCCGCGCCGCCTTGACCCGCATCTGTTTCTTCTTGCGCTCGTCGTACTGCTCGCCGAGCGACTCGCCCACCTGGAAGGGAACGGCGCGCACGCCCCCGAAGCGGGCCTCGGCCTTGAGGCGCGCGACGAGGCGGATGCTGCGGCCGGGGTCACGCAGGTCGAGCGCGATGTCGTAGTGCTTGGTGTCGAGCAGTTCGTTCTGGTCCGAGTACGCGACCATCCTCCGCTCGTAGTCGGCCAGCGAGAAGAAGGCCATCCACACGTCGTTGCCGAAGAGCACGCCCTTGTAGGCGAAGACCACCCCCTTCTCGCCGCCGTTGAGGCCGAAGTGGGCGGCGGGCAGGCGCGTCTGGTGGTCGAGGACGAGGCTGAAGCGGTCGCGGCTGCCGCCGTCGAAGGTGGCGAAGAAGAAGCCGGGCCGCTCGCCGTTGAGGATCGAGGCGGCGAGGCGGGCCGAGAGGTTGACTCCCGTTTCGCGCAGGAGCCGCGACTCGACCTCGACGGCGAGCCGCCGCGCCCGCTCGTCGGCCGGCGCTTCGACGCGGCCGTGCCCGACGGTCTCGAACGTGTCGTCGCTGAACCTGAGCACGGCGGTCTTGAAGTCGGACTCGACGGCCTCGGCGCCGAGCAGGCGCTTGACGTTCTCGCGCTCGAAGTCGCTCGGCGGCACGTCTGCGCGGAACTTGCCGCGGCCGACGAAGACGGCGCCGGTGACGCGCCCCTCGACCGGCGAGGCGAAATAAAAAGTGCCGTCGAAGGTCATCTCGGCCCGGTCGCGCTTGAGCACCAGTCCCTTCGCCTCGGCCGCGCCGCCGGCGAACGCGGCGGCCTTGATCTGGTCGTAAACTTCCCTGCCCTTCGCTGACGAGTTTTCCTGCGCGGCGGCGGGGGGCGCCGCAGCCAGCGCGAGCAGCAGGACGGCGAAACAGACTGTGAGTGTGAATGTCGGAATCTTCATAAGGGGTTTCTGCCTTTGAGGTTGGGACGTTGGCGTCAGCCGTGGCGGTATGGCGGGCTTACGCTTCGGGAAGGAGATATTACACCAAACGGCCGGGGCGCTCACCTTCAAAGGCCGGTCCGGGAGTCTCCCGGACCGGCCTTTGAAGGTGAGCGCCCCGCGGAGAGAGCGCCTCCCGCCCCGTCGTTGCAGGAAAGATGTAAGTGCGGGCGGACGAGCGGCCCCGCGCGGACCGCCCCCGAAGGGGCGAGCCGGCGGGGCCGCTCGGCGCGGAGCCGCTACTGCACGAGCTGGAACGTGACGGTGCGGGTCAGCGGGTTGACCGTCACCTGTAGCGTCTGCCCGACGAGGTTCGCGCCGGTCCCGCCGCTGCCCGAGCCGGCCGAAGTGGAGCCGCCGCCCGTGGCGACGGACCCGCCGCCGTTCGAGGCGGAGCCGGACGCCGCCGCGGCGTCCGGCTGGTGCGCGAAGACGCGTGCGCTGAAGGTGAAGAGCGAGGTGTTCGGGTTGCTGAACCTGATCGACCTCGCGCCGCTCTCGGCGCCGGGCGCGAGCGCCTGCCCGAGTTGCGTCGAGTAGTTAAAGACGGCCGGCGCGCTCACGCCGTCGCCCCTGTTGTCTGCGTTCGAGACCCGCACGTTGCCCGAGCCCGACTGGATCGAGACGATCTCGACGCGGGCCGGCGGGTAGATTGTCGGGCTGTCGGCGTTGTTCTTAATCGCCGCCGAAAGCTCCGTGGAGCCGGCCGAGAAAACGATGCTCTTGTTGACGAGTTGCACGAGCGCCGTCACGTCGGCCTCGACGCGGCGGTCAACCCGCACGGACCTCGCCGCGCTGGCCGGCCCTTCGAGCAGCCCGTACTGCGTCTGGAAGAGGCCGGAGACGCGGTAAGCGTAAGTGCCGTTGCCGCGCCCTGAAACGTCGTAGGCCGTCTGCGAGGCGGGCACGTCGGCCAGCGTCGCCCAGGTCGCGCCGTTGTCGGCAGACTCCTGCACGCGGTACTGCGCGGGCGCGGAACCGCCCGTCGGCGTGGCGAACCGGAGCTGGTAGGCGCCGTTGATGTCAACCGGCGGGTTGGCTGCGACCTCCGTGCCCTCGACGGAGGTGAAGTTCGGCGCGTTGGCCGTCAGCGTCGGCCTGACGGCGCGGTAGTAGAAGGGCATCCGCAGGCGCTGGCCGCCGTCGGCGCGCGCGGCCGTCACGTACCACTCGATCTGCGTCGGGTCGGCCGGCACCGACTCGCCGTTGACGCTGACGTTGACCCTGAACTGCGCCGAGCCGCCCGGCGGCACGACGACCTCGCTCATCTCCTCGCCGGCCGCGTCCGTGAAGCTGACCGAGACGCCTTCGGGCATGTTGCGCACGGCGCTCGCGCTCAGGCCGTAGGTGCCGGCGCCAGCCCCGTTCGTGATGTCGAAGAGGGTGACGGTCTGCGAGAGGGTGGCCGTGCCGATGACGCCGGCGATGGGCACCGCGCCGAAGCTGTGGCTGCCGAGGAAGTCGGGGTTGCCGGGCGAGTTCGAGACGAAGATGCCGTAGGTGGGCGGCGTGGGCCTGCCCGGCGTGCGGTCTATCCGCCCGACGCCCATCAGGGCTTTCGCGTTGGCCGCCGCGAAGGCGTCAACGAGGCCGGCGCCCTGCTGGTTGATCGTCTGCGTTCCGTCGGCCACCGGAGTGCCGTCTGACAGACGCAGGTTCGTCGCCGTGTTCATCAGTGCGGTGCGGATCATCGAGGGCGTCCACGAAGGATTCCGCTGTTTGACGAGGGCGGCGATGCCAGCCGCCATCGGCGAGCTCATCGAAGTGCCCGAGGCCGAGATGTAGCCGGTCGGGTCGAACATGTAGGCCGTGTTCGTGCCGACGCCGCCGGCGCGCACCGTGGCCGAGAGCACCGAGACGCCGGGCGCGGTGATGTCCGGCTTGACCATGCCGAAGCCGCCGACCGCACCCTTCGAGCTGAAGTCGGCCATCGCCGGCTCGAACAGCAGCGAGCGGTTGAGCCGAATCTGGTTGGTCGAGACGGCGCCGAAGACTTTCGAGCCGATGGCGTTTCTCAGGTACTGCCCGTTGGCCTTCGAGATGCCGACGACGGGCACGGTGGACTTGCGCACGGTGGCCGAGGTCAGCTCGCCGTCCACGTTGTTGAAGATGACGACCGCCACGGCGCCCTTCGCCACGGCGAAGGCGGCCTTGTTCGAGAAGAGGCCCGTGCCGGCCGCGACGGGCGACTCGGGCGGCGTGTTGACCGAGCCGCCGCGCTCGATGAGCGCGATCTTGCCACGCACCGAGTCGGGCACCTGGTCGGGCGTCTCGGCGAAGCTACAGTCGACGTAGTTGGCCGTGATGTCGGAGAGGATGGCGGCGCCGCCGTCGAGCGGGAACGCCTTCATGCCGGCGCGGCTCCCGCCGCCGATCTCGTCGAGCTTGTTCGGCGCCGAGCCGGGGTCGATGTTGGCGCCGACCGTGAGCACGCGGCGGCCCGAGCCGGGCGAGCCGATGGTCGCCTCGCCCGAGGGGTTGGCGGCCGTCGAGGCGCCGCTGTTGCCCGCCGAGGCGACGACGGTCGCGCCCGCCAGAGTCGCGTTGTCGCAGGCGATGGAGGTCACGTAGTTCGGGTCGTTGTTGGTCGAGCCCAGGGAGAGGTTGATGACGTGGGCGACGGGCTTCGGGTAGCCGGCGACGGTGAAGGGCTGAACGGCGTCTTCGACCGCCATGATGATCGAAGCGGCCGTGCCCGAGCCCACGGTCGAGAGCACCTTGTAGCCCATGATCTTCGCCTGCGGGGCGACGCCGTGGACGGGGATGTCGTCGGCCGTCAGCGGCAGGCCGTCGGGGCCGGGCGCCTTCGCCAGATAACCGGCCGCGATGCCGGCGACGTGCGAGCCGTGGCCGAAGTCGTCGGTCACTGCGCCGCCCGTCAGGTTCAGGTAGTAAGGAACTTTCTGATTGTGGTTGGCGGCCGCGACGTGCGGGCCGACGCCGAAGCGGGGCGGGGTCGGGTCGCCGCCGAACATCGGGTGCGCCCAGTCAACGCCAGTGTCGAGGACGGCGATGTAGATGCCTTCGCCGTGGACGCCGTCGGTCCTCAGCTCGTCGCCCATCCTGACCTGCGCCGGGTTGCCGTAAAGCTCGGGGGCGCGCGTGTAGCCGACGCCGTGGTCGAGGTGGACCTGAAGCCGCTCGTCGTTGTGGACGGCCTTGACGCCGCTCATCGCCCCGATGGCCGGCACGGCGCTCTCGGGCACGACGAGCGCGAGGCCGTTCAGGACGTAGTTGTAACGGAAGTCTATGCGGGAGACTTCGCCGTTCGGCCCGTTCGGGGCGTCAACGCCGGCGACGGTGAACTGGACGCCGGCGGCGCCGAGGCGGCTCAGGAAGTCGGCCTGCTCGGAGACGACCTGCTGCCGGTAGGTCTGCACGTCGAAGGGCCGGCCCGCCTCCTCGGCCTCGGCCTTCGCCACGGCCACGGGGGCGCCCGACAGCTCGACGATGACGCCCTTGACCGCCGAGTTGGCGCTGGCGGTCGGCGCGGGCGCGGGCGCGAGCAGCGCCGCGAGTCCTAAAACAAGCGCGAGGCACAGGGCGCGAAGGATTAGTCTGCCTTTCATCTCCGTCTCTCCTTTCATCTCCGGGCGAGGCCGTTTCCGGGGCCGCACCTCGCCGACCCGAAGCCCGAGGCTTCGGCCCTTCAGCGTGTAAAAAAATTTCTCCAACGGACGTGGCGGCTCGACACCGCCCTATGTTCGGAGGATAGCGAAGGGCAATTGAGGAAACCTTGAGCGGCGAAAAATTTTCGGGGCGGCCGCGGCGGCCGGCGCAAACTCCCGGCGTCCAAAAATTTAGAGCCACTTGAGGAAAGCTTGAGCCGGCGCCACGGCCCCACCGCGCGGGCCGCACGCGGGGCCGCGTCAGTATCTTCCCGTACCGTCGGGCGGCGCGCGGGGGTTGTATCCTGCGCTCGCAACCGTCTAGAGTGGCCCAAGCACAGCGGCTCAAACCGACACGACGGCGAAGGAGTGTTCTCATGAAGAGACTGGGAATCTCGCTGCCCGCCTGCCTCGCGCTGGCACTCCTCTTCGGCGCCACCTGCGTCGATTCGCGGGGGCCGCAGGACAAAGGGGCGCGCCGCGGGGCCGACCGCGCGGCCGACGAGTTCGAGAAGGAGCGGCGCAGGATGGCGGACGGGCAGTTGCGCGCCTACGGCATCAGGAGCGACTCGGTCCTGAAGGCGATGAGGAAGGTGCCGCGCCACCTGTTCGTGCCCGAGGAGATACGCCACCTCTCCTACGCCGACCGCCCGCTGCCCATCGGGCTGGAGCAGACCATCTCGCAGCCGGCCATCGTCGCCTACATGACCGAGGCGGCCGACATCTCGAAGAAGGATAAGGTGCTGGAGATCGGGACCGGGTCCGGCTACCAGGCCGCCGTCCTCGGCGAGGTGGCGGGCGAGGTCTACACCATCGAAATCATCCCCGAGCTGGCCGAGCGCTCGCGCAAGGTGCTGGCCGAGCTGGGCTACTCGAACGTCTTCGTGAGGGCCGGCAACGGCTACCTGGGGTGGCCGGAGCAGGCGCCGTTCGACGCCATCCTCGTGACGGCCGCGCCCGACGAGATACCGCAGGCGCTCATAGACCAGCTAGCCGTCGGCGGGAAGATGGTGATCCCCGTCGGCGTGGGCGATCAGGAGATGGTCGTGGTCGAGAAGGGGCGCAAGGGGGTGACGAAGAGGAAGACCATCCCCGTGCGCTTCGTGCCGATGACCGGCAAGCCGACGCCTTAGGCGCGCCCCGCGCGGCGGCGCCTCCGACTTTTTCACGACAGGGCCGAGGGAGGAGACGGGATGAGGAGACCACAGGTCATTCGTTCGTGGCGGGTGCGGGCGGCGGCGTGCGCCGTCGTGCTGGCGTTCGCCTGCGGCTACGCTCAGCAGGCGCCGCAGCGCGAGGTCAAGAAAGACGTGCCCTACGTGCCGACGCCGCAGGAGGTGGTGGACAAGATGCTCGAAATGGCGAAGGTCGGCAAGTCGGACGTGGTCTACGACCTCGGCTGCGGCGACGGCCGGCTCGTCATCACGGCCGTCAAGAAGTTCGGCGCCCGGCGCGGCGTCGGCGTGGACATCGACCCCGAGCGGATCAGGGAGAGCAACGAGAACGCGCGCGCGGCCGGCGTCGCGGACCGCGTCGAGTTCCGCGAGCAGGACCTCTTCCAGACCGACATCAAGGAGGCGACGGTCGTCACCCTCTACCTGCTGCCCGAGGTCAACCGGCGTCTGCGGCCGCGTCTGCTCAGCGAGCTGAAGCCGGGCACGCGCATCGTCTCGCACGCCTTCGACATGGGCGACTGGAAGCCCGAACGCGTCGAGCACGTTGACGGCCGCAACATCTACTTCTGGACAGTCCCGGAGCGCGGGGCGGCCCGACGTTGAGGACGCCCGCGCCGCCGCCCGCCGCAGCCGCCGGCCCGGAACGAGCCCAGGTGGGGATGATGAAAGCCGCCGAGGTCAAAGCGGGCGACGGCCCCGTGCCGACGCTCTCGCTCAAAGACGCCGTCGCCATCACGGTCGGCATCGTCGTCGGGGCCGGCATCTTCCGCACGCCGTCGCTGGTCGCGGCCAACGCGGGCAGCGAGTCGGCGGCGATGCTCATCTGGCTGGCGGGCGGGGCCGTCTCGCTCGTCGGCGCGCTCTGCTACGCCGAGCTGACGACCACCTACCCGCACGCCGGCGGCGACTACCACTACCTGACGCGGGCCTACGGACGGCCGCTCGCCTTCCTCTTCGCCTGGTCGCGCGTGGCCGTCATCCAGACGGGCTCGGCGGCGCTGCTGGCCTTCGTCTTCGGCGACTACGCCTCGCAACTGCTCCGCCTCGGCGAGTACTCGCCCGCGGTCTACGCCGCGCTCGTCATCGTCGCCCTGACGGGCCTGAACGTCCTCGGCGTCAGGCACGGCTCGCGGGCACAGAACTGGCTGACGGGCATCGAGGTGTTGAGCCTGCTGACGGTGATCGCGGCCGGGCTCGCGCTGGCCGCGGCTCCGGCGGCGGCGCCCGCCGTGGTTGAGGCGACTGCGCAGGGGACGGCAGCGCAGGGGGCCGGTGGCGGCGGCGCGAACCCGGCGGCCGCGCTCGGGCTGGCGCTCGTCTTCGTGCTGCTCACCTACGGCGGCTGGAACGAGGCGGCCTACGTCTCGGCCGAGGTGAGGGGGCCGCGCCGCAACGTGGCGTGGGCGCTGCTCATCAGCGTCGGGCTCATCACGGGCCTCTACATGCTGGTCAACTGGGCTTACCTGCGTGGCCTCGGGCTCGAAGGCGTGGCCGGCTCGGACGCGGTGGCCGCAGACCTCTTGCGGCGGGCTGCCGGCGAGCGCGGCGCGCAGTTCGTCAGCCTGCTCGTCGCCGTCTCGGCCCTGACTTCGGCCAACGCCACCGTCATCACGGGCGCGCGGACCAACTACGCTCTCGGGCGCGACTTCAAGCTCTTCCGCTTCCTCGGCCGCTGGCACACGCCGGCCAACACGCCGGCCAACGCGCTCGTCGTGCAGGGCTTGATCGCGCTCGCGCTGGTGCTGGCCGGGACGCTGGCGCGCGACGGCTTCGCCGCGATGGTCGAGTTCACGGCGCCGGTCTTCTGGCTCTTCTTCTTCCTGACGGGGCTCTCGGTGATCGTGCTCCGCTTCAGGGAACCGAAGGCGGAGCGACCGTTCCGCGTGCCGCTCTACCCGCTGACGCCGCTGCTGTTCTGCGCCGCCTGCCTCTACATGCTGCAATCCAGCCTGGCCTACGCGGGCAGGGGCGCGCTGGCGGGCGTCGGCCTGCTGCTGGCCGGCGTCCCCGTGCTGTGGCTGGCGCGGCGGCAGCAGGGCCGCCCCCGACTCGAAACCCGGGAGGAGAGCGCCTGAGGGCCTCAAGCGGCCCCGGCCGCGCGGCGGCGACGGCGCAGCCACTCGCGGCAAGGTAGTAAAATGAGGCTGACGATGAAGCTGACGATGAAAATGAAGGCGACGATGACGAGGATGCTGCCGACGATGAAGCTGGCGCTCGGCGCGCTCGCCCTGGCCGCGCTGGCCGGCTGCGGACAGGGCGCGGCGGGCGGCGCGGGTGGTCAGGCTTCCGACCCCGCGCCCGCGCCGAGCGTGCCGCACGACGCGGCCTACGTGCAGCTCGTCGAAGACCCGCTCGACGTGCCCTACGTGCCGACGCCCGACACGGTCGTCGCCAAGATGCTCGAAGTGGCGCGGGTGAACAAAGACGACCTGCTCTACGACCTCGGCAGCGGCGACGGCCGCATCGTCGTCACCGCCGCGAGCAGGTACGGCGCGCGCGGCGTCGGCTACGACCTCAACCCGAAGCGCATCGCCGAGAGCAACGAGAACGCGCGGGCCGCGGGCGTCACCAACCTGGTCCGCTTCGAGCAGCAGGACCTGTTCGAGGCCGACCTGACGGGCGCCACGGTCGTCACGCTCTACCTGCTGCCGGACGTGAACATGACGCTGCGGCCCAGACTGCTCAAGGAGCTGAAGCCGGGCACGCGCGTCGTCTCGCACAACTACGGCATGGGCGACTGGGAGCCTGCGAGCGTGGACGAACTGGAGGTCAACGGCGTCACCCACTACGTCTACTACTGGGTAGTGCCGCCGGACGGGAAGATCAACACTAAGTAGGCGGCCGGCGGGGCTTGAGGGGACGGCCGGCGGGGTTTGAAAGGGCGGGCGGCGGGGGCGCTCGGGGGCGGCGGCGCTTGCCACGAATCGGGGCCGGGGCGCATCTAAAACTCACCCATGAGAGTGAGTGTCGAGAGGCTCCCCGATTCGCTGGCCGTCGCCTTCTCCGCGGCGGCGGGCGAGCCACTGCCCGAGCTGGTCGCCAGCTTCAAGCGGGCCGTGATGCCGCACGCGCGGCGCTACGACCCGGCCGCTCGCCGCTGGACGGTTCGGCTCGGCCACCACGCCTGGGTGCTGCTCTGGCTGGCCGGCGCCCGGCGCGAGTTCGGCGTCGAGGTGTTTGACGAGTCAGTCATGCCGCGGCCGCCGCGCCGCCCCCCGAGCCCGGCCACCCGCCCCGCCGCGAACCACCCGTGAGCCGTTCGGAGCCGTCGCCCGCCACCCGCGCCTGAAAGTCCCGCCGCTGCCTTCGGCCGCTTGCGCCGCCGCTAGTCTTTCTCGATCTCGTCCTGGCGAACGACCCGCTCCTCCTTGTTCTCGTGAAACATCTCGGCCTGCGCGCGCTTCTGCACGTCGGGGCTGTGCTCCTTGGAGAACTCCTGCCCGCGCCGGCTGTTGATCTGGAAGAGGACCAGGGCGGCGACCACCGCCGCCATCGTCAGGCCGAACTGCATCGTCTCGGCCGGCTGCTCCCACCGCACGAAGTGTTGCAGGAACGAGACCGCCATGATCACCACGACGACGCTGATCACCTTCGTCTCCAGGTCCGACAAAGACTCGACGCCGAGCGCCGTCGTCAAATTCAGCGGCGCGATGAACAGGCTGTAGAGTCCGACCCCGATCAGGTAGAAGACGACGGCGCGCAGCATCACGCCGATGATCGAGAGCGACTCGACGATCTGCTCGGTCGAGCCGGCCTCGCCGCGCGCGGCCAGCTCGCCCCACGAGTCCATAATGGACTTGACCGCGCCGATGGTGCCGAGCAGGAAGAGCGAGACCGAGACCAGCATCACCGCCACCACCGCCAGCAGCACGACGTAGCGCGTGCGCCCGATCACCCGCCCGAAGCCTGCCAGCGGCACGCTCTTATCCCTGTTCTCGTCGGCCCCCATTAATCCTCCGCGCTCTCGTGACAGATTAGCCATGCGGCCCCGCCATCATAGCGCGGCCCGCGGGAGGGGGCCACGGCGAATGGAGATTGACACGAATCAGTTCGTTTACGGCCGGGGCGCGACGCTGGCGCGCTTCGACCCGAAGTTCACCGGCGATTTCGCCGACGAGCGGGAGGCGCAGGCTTGGATGGCCGAGGACGCCGAGCGCCTCGCCGAATATCAGGACAAGCTGATGGCCCACGGCACGCACGGGCTGCTCCTCGTCTTTCAGGCGATGGACGGCGCCGGCAAGGACTCGACCATCAAGCACGTGATGTCGAGCGCCGACCCGCAGGGCTGCGAGGTGAAGATGTTCAAGGAGATGACCGAGAAGGAGGCCCCGCACGACTACCTCTGGCGGGCGGTGCGGGCCCTGCCGGCCCGCGGCCAGATCGGCATCTTCAACCGCTCTTACTACGAGCACGTCGTGGCCGAGCGCGTCCACCCGGAGAAGCTCGAACGTCAGCAACTCCCCGCCGAGACGCTCGGCCGAGACCTCTGGACGCGCCGCTTCCGGCAGATCAACGACTTCGAGCTATACCTCGTCGAGAACGGCATTCACGTCCTGAAGTTCTACCTCAATCTCTCGCGCGGGGAACAGCGCCGGCGGCTGCTCGAACGCCTCGCGCGCCCCGAGAAGAAGTGGAAGTTCTCAGCGAGCGACGTGGAAGACCGCCGGCTCTGGGACGACTACATGAGGGCTTACGAGGAGGCGTTTGACCAGACCAGTACCGAGCACGCGCCGTGGCACATCATCCCGGCCGACAGCCGCTGGTTCGCCCGCGCGGCCGTGGCCGCCGCCGTCGTCGCCAAGCTCAAGTCGCTCCACTCACGTTACCCGCGGCTCGGCGAGGATAAGGAGAAGGAGCTCGAAGAGGCGCGCGCGGCTTTAGAGTCCGAGCGTGACGACGAAGCCGACGATGGCGACGAGAAGGGCGGCGAGAAGGGCGGCAAGAAGGGCGACGAGAAGGGCGGCAAGAAGGGCCACAGGGCCGGGAAGCAGCGGAAGGCCGGCGGGGCCGGGAAGAGTAAGAAGGCCGCGAAGGCCGGGAAGAACACAAAGAGCAAAAAGGCCGGCGGCGGTTGAGGCCGCGCAGAAGCTGCGGGCGGGCAGGTGCCTGATGCCCGCCGCCCACACGCCGCACGGCCGGTTCAGCCGAGCGGGCCGCGGGCGAACTCGGCGGCGGTGATTTGGTAGACGAAGCTCTCGCGGCCGTTCGGGTCCGTCCTCGACCCGACGCGGACGCCGCCGATCTTCTCCACTGCACGCTGCGACCGCCGGTTCCCGGTGCCGACGGCGAAGATCACGCGCTCGATGAATTTGAAGGCGTGGCCCAGCATGAGCCGCTTCATCTCGCCGTTGTAGCGCCCGCCCCAGTGCGACCTCGCCAGGAAGGTCCAGCCGATCTCGACTTGGCTCTCCGCCTCGTCGTACCCGTGAAAACGCGACGACCCGATGACGCTGCCGTCCGCCGCGTCAACCGCGACGAACGCCCCGCCCGACTCCAGGGCGTCGCGGAAGAACTCCCTGAAGACCCCTTCCTGATAGCGGTCGCTGTTCGGGTGCTGCTCCCAGACGAGCGGGTCGGAAGCCACCGCGTAAAGCTCCTCGAAGTCGCCGGCCCGGAGCGGCCTCAGTTCGAGAAGCCGGCCTTGCAAAACCGGCTGCGGATCGAAGGGCATCGGCTGTTTTATCCTCGCGCGCGCATGATGACGGAAGACGCCGCACCGGCTTCTCGGCGCCACGGCCAACCGCTCGACGGGGGCGCCCGAATAGTTTAACATCCGGCTTCACCCGTAAGTTTCGAGCGGCGCTTCCGGCGGCCGGCGTCTTTCATCGAAAGAAAGAGCGGGCGGCCCGGTCCGTCCGCCGCGGAGCGGCCCGGCCCGGCGCGCACGCCGCGGCGCAGCACCACCACCGACTCGGCCGGCGAAAAAGACACGTATGTCAGAAGAGATACTGAGGCGGAACAACGTGAAGGTGACGGGCAGGGGCACGCGCCCCATGCTGTTCGCGCACGGCTTCGGCTGCGACCAGAACATGTGGCGCTTCGTCGCGCCGGCCTTCGAGGACGACTACCGCGTGGTCCTCTTCGACTACGTCGGCTCGGGCCGGTCGGACCTCGCGGCCTACGACCCCGAGAAGTATTCGGGCCTCGGCGGCTACGCCCAGGACGTGCTCGACGTGTGCCGCGCCCTCGGCCTGGGCGACGTGGTCTTCGTCGGCCACTCGGTCAGCGGCGTCGTCGGCATGCTGGCCTCTATCAAAGAGCCGCGCCTCTTCTCGCGCCTTGTCATGATCGGCCCGTCGCCCTGCTACGTCAACCACCCGCCCGATTACAGCGGCGGCTTCGGGCGCGCCGACATCGAAGGGCTGCTCGATTTGATGGAGAAGAACTACATCGGCTGGGCCAACTTCCTCGCCCCCGTGGTCGTGAAGAACGCCGACCGGCCCGAGCTGGCGCGCGAGCTGGAAGAGAGCTTCTGCTCGACGGACCCGCGCGTGGCTCGCCGCTTCGCCGAGGCCACCTTCCTCTCCGACAACCGCGCGGACCTGCCGAGGGTGCCCGTGCCCTCGCTCATCATGCAGTGCTCCGAGGACGCCATCGCCCCGGCCGAGGTGGGCGAGTACCTCAGCCGGCACCTGCCCGGCAGCACCCTGCGCGTGCTCGAAGCCACGGGCCACTGCCCGCACATGACTCATCCCGACGAGACGATCCGCGTCATCCGGGAGTACCTCGGCGCCGGCACGGCCTGAAGCGCCCGCCGGGCTCCGACCCGCGAGCATGGACGACCTGCTTAACAACGCCCCGTGCGGATTCCTGTCCTTCGCCGACGACGGCTCGGTCCTGGCCGTCAACGCCACGCTGCTCGGCTGGCTCGGGCGCGACCGGGGCGAGCTGGTCGGCCGGCACGTCGAGACGGTGCTCCCGCCCGGGGGCCGCATCTTCTACCAGACCCACTTCTTCCCGCTGCTCAAGCTGCACGGACAGGCCGCGGAGATTTACCTCTCGCTGCGCGACGCGCGCGGCCGGGAAGTGCCCGTGCTCGCCAACGCCGCGCGGCGCGAGCGCGGGGACTCGACCGTCAACGACTGCGTCTTCGTGCCCATGCGCCAGCGCCGGCGCTTCGAGGACGAGATTCTCGCGGCGAAGCGTGAGGCCGAGGCCGCCAACCGCCTCAAGGACCAGCTCATCGAGGAGCTGTCAACGCCGGTCATCACGGTCTGGGCCGGGGTGCTGCTGGTGCCGGTCGTCGCCGGCCTCAACCCCGAGCGCGCGAGCCTGATGACGGCGGCGCTCCTGCGCGCGGTGGTCGAGCGGCGCGCGCGCGTCGTCATCATCGACGTGACCGGCTCGCGCTCGATGGATTCGGACGTGGTCCGGCACCTGGGCGGCGCGGCCGCGGCCGTGCGGCTGATGGGCGCGGGCTGCGTGCTCACGGGCATCACCGCCGCGGTGGCGCGGACCCTCGTACTGAGCGGCGCGGAACTGTCGGGCATCGAGGTCAGGCGGACGCTGGCCGACGGGCTCGCCTTCGCCCTGGGCGCAACCGGCGCGCCGAAGTGAATCAAGAGGAAAGGACGCGGGGGACGAAGGCCGCCGGCACGACGCGGTCGCGTCCTATGATTAAGGCGACGAGGCCCCGGCCGGCACGAACAACGTCGCGCCAGCCGGGGCCTCCGCCTGTGGCTTGCGGGTTAAGGCGTGCGCGCGCCTTCGGGCGCCTGCGGGCGGACGACGCGGCGGAAGGCCGCGTGCATGTCGAGGAGTCTCGGGGCGGCGGCCGGGTCGCTGCGTGCGAGCAGGGTGATCAGGTCGTCGCGCTGCGCGAGGAGCGGCCTCAGGCCGTCGCGCTGCGCCGGGGTGAGCGCGGCGTCGACGCCGCCCGAATCCGCCTGCTCGCGCAGCGCGGTGAAGAACTCGCTGGCGGCCTGCCGTGCCGGCTCGTATTCGCCGCGCTGCGCGTCCACGGCGGCCGTGGCGAGGGCGTTCTGCATCCGGCTCACGCGCAGCTCGCGCCGCGCCGCGTCGCGCTGGGCGGCGTTGTCGCGTGCCCTGAGCCACATCGGCACGAGCCCGAGCAGGAAGACCGCGAGACCGATGCCGAGGTAAATCGCGGCCCGCTTCAGCCCCGGCGGGAACCCGCCCCGCGTCTCGCGTAACTCCGGCCGGTTCGGCGAGTCGTCCCTCTCTTCGCTCATGTCGTCGGCTCCTTCTTTTCCCGGGTATACTCAAATCCCGCCAGCGATGTCAACGCGGTTCGGCCGTGCCCCCCGTTCCCCGCACTCGACGGGTTCGGGCGCGACGCCCGCCGGCCGAAAGCGTCACCTACCTACCCTCAGCGCGAGCACCTTCCAGTAAGAGACCGGCATGAGGCGCGCGATCACTGACAGGAGCCTCGCGTCGTACCCGACGAGGACGCGCGCCCGCCGGCGCTCGACGCCGCGGACGATTGCCTCGCCGGCGGCCTCCGGCGGCAGCCGCAAGAGCTTTCGCATCTGTTCGTGGCGGCGCGCCACCTCCTCGTCGCTCACGCCGGCCGGGGCGCGTGCCCTCTCCGCGATTGAGGTGGCGACCCCGCCCGGGTGCACGACCGTGACGCCGACGCCCGAGCCCTCCAGCTCGTGGCGCAGCGCCTCGGAGAAGCCGCGCACCGCGAACTTGCTCGCCGCGTAGGCCGCCTGCTCCGGGGGCGCGACCAGGCCGAACACGCTCGAAAGGTTAACCACGCGCGCGTCGCCGCTCGCGCGCAGCAGGGGCAGGAAGGCGCGCGTCATCCGCACCACCCCCCAGAAGTTGATCTCGAAGAGCCACTCGAAGTCCTCCTCCGAGACCTGCTCGAACGTGCCGCCGACGGCGACGCCCGCGTTGTTGACGAGCAGGTCCACGCCGGGGTGCTCGGCCGCGACGACGGCCGGGAGGCCCGACACGGCGGCGCGGTCGGCCACGTCGAGGCGGTGGCGAGTCACGCGGACCCCGTAGACTCCCGCGAGGTCCGCCGTGGCGCTCATCCCCGACTCGTCGATGTCGGCCAGGGCGAGGTGGCAGCGGCGGCGCGCCAGCGACACGGCGATTGCGCGCCCGATGCCGCCGGCAGCGCCCGTGATCAGGGCGGTCCGGCCTTCGAGACGCATGCGCTCAGCCACGCCCGGCCGCCCCCGCCCCGGCGCGGCGTGCGCCCGGCGCCGCCTCGAACTCCATCGTGCCGTCGTCCACGCGCCCGTATCGCATCATCGAGAGGTCCTTCACGTAGTTCTGGTGGAGGCGCCAGGGCGTCTTCGACCCCTGCCGCGGGAGGTCGTGCAGGGCGCGCCGCACGTAGCCGGAGGTGAAGTCGATCACCGGCTCATGCGCGAGGTCCGGGTCGTTCACGCGCGGCGTGCACCGGGCGTAGCCGCGGCGGTCCATGTAGTTCAAGAGCCTGCACACGTACTCGGCCGTGAGGTCACACTTCAAGGTCCACGACGCGTTCGTGTACCCGATGGCGAAGGCCAGGTTGGGGACTTCGCTGAACATCATCCCCTTGTAGACGAGCTTCTCGGGCAGTTGCACGGGCGCGCCGTCCACCTCCAGCCGCAGCCCGCTCAACAGCTTCAGCACGAGCCCCGTCGCCGTCACGATGATGTCGGCGTCGAGGTGTTCGCCCGACCTGAGCCGCAGGCCCGTCTCGGTGAAGGTCTCGATGTGGTCCGTGACGACGGAGGCCCTGCCCCCCCGAATCGCCCTGAAGAGGTCCGCATCAGGGACGAGGCAGAGGCGCTGGTCCCAGGGGTTGTAACGCGGCGTGAAGTGACTGAGGGCGTACTCCTCGCCGAGCTGGCGCCTCACTGCCTTCGCCAGCATCCGCTTGAAGAGTTCGGGCCGCTTCCGCGCCAGCCCGTAGAAGAAGGTGCTCAACAGCACGTTCTTCCAGCGCGTGAGCGCGTAGGCGGCGCGGGCCGGCAGGCGCCGGCGGAGCCAGTTCGCCGCCCTGTCCTCGGCGGGTCGGGAGACCACGTAGGTCGGCGAGCGCTGGAGCATGGTGACGTGGCCGGCGCGCTCGGCCATCGCGGGCACGAGCGTGACGGCCGTCGCCCCGCTGCCGATCACGACGACGCGCTTGCCCGAGTAGTCGAGGTCTGCGGGCCACTTCTGCGGATGCACGACTCGCCCGCGGAAGCGTTCGACGCCGGGCCATTCGGGCGTGTAGCCGTTCTCGTAGTCGTAGTAGCCGGTGCAGAGGTAGAGGAAGTTGCAGGTGAAGCGCGCGATTCTCTTCTCCGGCCCGGTCTCCGCCTCGACGGTCCAGAGCGCCTCGCCTGACGACCACGAGGCGCGCCGCACGCGGTGCCCGTAGCGGACCTTCTCGCCCACGCCGAACTCCGCTGCGGTCTCGCGGATGTAGTTGAGGATGGCCGGGCCGTCGGCGATGGCCTTCGCGTCGCTCCAGGGGCGGAACCTGTAGCCGAGCGTGTACATGTCCGAGTCGGACCTGACGCCGGGATAGCGGAACAGGTCCCAGGTGCCGCCCATCGCCTCGCGCCCCTCAAGGATCACGAAGCTCTTCCCCGGGCACTCCATCCTGAGGTGACAGGCCGCGCCCACACCCGACAGCCCGGCCCCCACCACCAACACGTCTACGTGCTCCACGCTCGGCCCCCCGGTCCCGGCCTACGCGGCCGAAGCCCGTGCACACGTCAGGCGGCGTCCCCACGCCGCGCCGAGTCTGCCTGCCCTCTAATCTGCGCTGCCGGCCCGCCTCTGGAGCGGCCGCTCGCGGAAAGCAGAATCCGCCGACAAGGCACGTCCGGCCGCCCCGCGTCAGACGCCACGAACGAGTCTATCTCGCCGAACGGGCAAAAGAACTCCGGTAAGACCCTTATTGTGACTTGAACCATAGCCGGCCGCCAATGGAAGCACGTCTTGGCCGATTAAACACCAGTGAGGCTGAAAATTAACGTGAGTTAGACGTAAGAAAAGGAAAGAGAACCCGATTTTCGGCAAGACGAAGTTCGCCCAAACAACCATTACGCCGGAAGTGAGTTCTCTCGACAGACATCTTACCCCTTTTCTGCTGGATAGACGACTTCTTCCTGCTCTTTGACCCCGCGTGGCGGCGGCGACTTCCGGCCCATCAGCCGCGGCAGCATCGCCGCGCCTCGGCCTTGTGCATGTCGGAGGTGATGACGATTGTCGTCCTGTTCCACCCCTCAGGCTACCGCAACTTCAAGGCTCTCTACACCCGGCACGTCCTGAAGCACTAGAGGTGGGCCTTCCCCGGCTCGCCAGTTACCGACCGTTCGTCGAGCCGATGCCCTCGGCGCGCGTCCCGCTGTGCTGCTACTAAATCAGCCTTGCGGCCGCATAGTTTTCGTGGCGCCGGCCGGCCGGTTTATTTTATAATCGGCGCCGGCTTATAGTTTCCTCATCCTCGCTGGCGATAAAGAGTAACAAGTAGCTTAACCCAAGCTGTAACTCCATAATTCAGCTCGACCTCATCAATAAGCACACGCAGCACGTCTTTATCAGCGTCGGGCCACCGCAACGGCGAACACCGCGGACAGCTACGGGCTCCGAGCAAGTCAGGGCACGGGTGACTTAAGCACCTTTTTTCGCGCCCCGGCCTGCCACTCACCCATTGCGAGAACAGAGGAGGTGCTGAGGCGTCATGGATCTATTCAGGGTTAGCTTTACAATCTCGGAAACCATCACGAGCAACCTCGCCAGCGGCATCTATAGGCGCATCGGCGGGGCCATCACCGACGATGCGACGGGGCGGCCCATCGCCTTCCTCCGCGAGTTCCGCGGGGTTGAGTCGCTCACCGCTCAAGTGGTCCAGATGCTCGGCGGGGCGGCCGGCCTCGGCGTGCTGAACCTCGGGCTGACGACGATGAGCTTCGCCCTCATCTCCAGGCGGCTCTCGGGCATCGAGCGCCGCCTGAACGGCGCGCAGAAGTTGCTGTTGAAGATCAACCGGAAGCTCGACCTCTCGTTCTACGCGACGTTCCGCGCCGCACTCGACCTGATGGAACGCTCCCACGCGATCTCGGCCGAGTCGTCCCGCCACGCCCTCGCCGTGGAGGCGGCCTCCAAGTTCGCCGAGACGAAGCACCGCTACCGCTCGCTCGCCGACGAAGAGATAGCGGCCGGCACCGCGGAGGCCGGCGAGTACCTGTCTACCCTCGCCCTGGCCTGCGTGGCCGAGGTGGCCTGCTACCTCCAGCTTGAGGAATTGGCGACATCCCGCCGCATCCTCGACGAAGGCTTCAAGGAGTACGAGGCGCGTGCGCGGCGCTACGTGCGCCTGCTGCTGACTCCCAACCCGTCCGCCTACCTGCACCCGAGCCTGAAGGACGAGATAAGTCTCGACCGGGTGACGGGGGTGATGCGCTGGCTCGACCCGAAGCGGGACGCGCAGGCCGTGTTGGAGGAGCAGCGCGAGAACCTTTTCCGCCTCTCGGAGCAGACCGACCAGTGGGTGAGGTCGCTCCCCGCGGCGGTCTGGGACCCGGCGCTGCACGGGCCGCCTCTGAAGGGCGGCGCGCTGAGCAGGATATTTGGGAGAGTTGATGCCGCCGAGGTCTTCAAGCGGCTGCCGGCGACGCTGAGGGTGATGGAGAGGCTCGTCGAGGACTCCTGCCGCCTTCGGATGTACCGCGCCGAGTTGGAGACGATCCAGCGGGCCGGCATGAGCTTCGCCGAGTGGCGGCGGCTTTCACCGCCCGAGAGCTCTGCCGGGCCGCGCACGCCCCTCGTCCTCATCATCCCGCCCGAGACGCGCTTGAAGGTCAAGACCGCGCCGCGCGTGAGGGCGGTGGCGAGGCGGCGCGTCAAGGCCATCAACTGAGGCCGGGCCAGCGGCGGCGGCCGGGAGCGCGATCCCGACGTTGCTAGAGGGCCGGGAGCAGCTCCAGGTAGCGCCTCTCGCGGATCTGCGCGCACAGCTTAAAGAGGTGGTTAGCCCGGCTCAGATGTTTCCTGTTGGTGAAGACGTAGATGGAGACGCCCTCGCGCACGATCCAGACCAGCCCACACTTGTGGAAGCGGTAGAAGCCCCGCACCGAGAGCATGACCCCCAGGAGGGTCGCGCCCGTGACGACCGGGATGCCGACTAGCCACCCCGCCGTGGGCAGCGTGAACAGCATGTTGGCCGCCATCACGGCCGCCGCCAAGAGTTGCCCCCCGACGAGTATGTAGAGGAGCATTTTCGAGGGCTGGTAGACGACCCCGCTGTTGAGGAATTCGAGGTAGCCGTCCTGGTACGTCACCTCGCCCATGACGCCGACCCTGATCGACGCTATCCTCCTGTTGGTCAGGCACGCGAAGCTGTGCGTGCCGAAGCCCCAGAGCCCCTGCACGCCCAGGTACTCGGCGAAGTAGATGTTCTCATCCTCGGGCACGAACTGCTTGAACATGGCCGCGATTGCCTGGGCGTCGTTCTCCCTCGCCTGACTGAGGAGACTGCTGCCGATGTTGACAGTCGGCGACGGGCGGTTGATAACGATGGTCCCCTGCGCCCCGCCGTCGGGCTGCGGTGGGGCCGCAGGGCTCGGCCGCCGGATTCTGATCGTCTCCTGCTGTTCTGCGGGTCGCCGCGGCGGCATCTGCGAGTTCATCGGCCTTCTCCTTCATCCTTCCCAACGCGCGCTCACTTGTCGTCGAGCAATGAGCGGAGCGGGCCGAGCAGCCCGCCCCCCTGCCTCCTCCGCCTCCCCCACTCGTCCGGGGGGATGTCAACGCCGTGCGCCTGAATGGGCGGCGGCGCCCCCGGCGGGGCGCCGCCCGGGGTCGATGAGTCGGGACGCTCGCGGTCGCCCCTGAGCACTTCGAGCACGGCCGACGCGAGCCCGTCGATGTGTGCGCCGAGGGGCGGCGTGTGCGCCTCGAACCACTGCGCGGTAGAGAACAGGTACCGGAAGGACTTCGACGGCTCGAACTTCTCGACGCGGAACGGGATGAGCACCACGCGCTTGTTGAGCGCGCGCGCCACCTCGTTCATCACGGCCCTCGACTGGTTAGACTGCTCCGACCAGACGACCACCATCACGCGGCACCTACTCACCGCCTCCTCGATGGCCGCGGCCCAGTCGCCGACGCCGATGTCGCGCGGCGCGATCCAGCAGCGGATGCCCTTCGCCTCCATCCCCGCGCACACGGCGCGCGCGGTCTCGCCGTCCTGCGCCGAGTAGGAGACGAACACGTCCACCCTGTTCAGAATCTTAATCATGCCTTTCGCGCCTCAACGCCGCCGCCTCAGTAGCCCTCCGGGTCGCCGGCGCAACGGCAGAGCCACGAGCGGCCCGTCTCGCCGACGCTCCGGCCTGAGAGGGAGTCGAGCAGATACCTGAGCCAGCGCGGCAGCCTGCGGTGGTAGCAGACCTCCCCCCCCGGGTGGTACTGGCAGACGCAGCCCAGCAAGCGCCACGAGCGGATGTGGTAGGGCTGCGTCTTCGGGCACGAGGGGCAGAGCACTACCACGTCGCCCTCCCTGAATGTCCGCCCCCCCACGGCGACGTTCGGGTCCCTCTTGCCGAGCAGCGGCGAGTAATGGTCGAGGCGCACGACGCTGGCCGAGCGGAAGCCGTGGACGCTTCTGAGGCCGCCGGCGAAGGCGAACAGGCCCGGCGCCAGGATCAGGAAGAGGACGGCGGCAACGTATGGGACGTGGTCGCCGCGGACGTGCGGGATGACGCCGGGCGCCACGACGGCCCGCTTCTCTTCGCTCACCTTGCCGTCCACAACCAGCCTGACGGTCAGGATACGCTCCAGCCCGTCGGGGTCCTTCGCCGGCGAGTCGTACACGAAGACGCGCTCGCGCTGGAGCAGCTTGACGACCTGCTCGAAAGTCCCGCGCAGCGCGGCGGCGTCGGGCGAGGAGAGGTATTTGCCGCCGTTGACCGCCAGCCCGCGCAGGTAAACCGCGTCGGCGTCGGACCCGAGTCCGATGGTGTAGGCCTGGGACTTCTCCTTCACCCCGCGGTCGATGAGCGCCTGCCGGCCCGCCGCCCCGACGTAGCTCTTGCTGTCCACCTCAAGCCCGTCGGTCAGGGCGACGATGACCTTGCGGTCGCTGCGGCCGCGCAGCAGGTCGAGCGCGAGACCGAACCCGTCTTGCAGGGCCGTCCCGCCGGAGGCCGACAGGCCCTCGATGCGGTTGCTCAGCGCGGACACGTCGTTCGTGAAGCCGCAGGGCGGGCCCGCGCCCGGCTGGGCGCAGAGTTGGGCGGCGGTGGTCGAGACGCCGACCAGCGCGAAGCGGTAGGTGTCGGGCACCATCCTCAGGTAAGCCCTGGCCGCCTCCTTCGCGCGCCGCAGCTTCTCGCCCGACATGCTCCCGCTCGTGTCCAGCACCAGCACGGCCGAGGTGGACAGTCCCTCCGAGAGCGACTGCTCCACAACCTTGTTGCCGTCCTCCTGAATCAGGAGCCTGACCTGCTTCGTATCGGGAATGCCGCTCCCCTGCGAGTCGGTGATGGAGACGCGGACGCGGATGCGCGGGAACGCCTCGCGGTCAACGTCGGTGATCTCCGCCTTGTAGCCGACGGCCGTCTGCGCGGCGCTTTGCGCGCACGCCGCCGCGGCCTGGGCCAGCAGGACGAGCCCGAGCAGGAGTCGCAGTGGCAGGAGACGGCGCCGCCGCGCGACCGTGGCGGGCATGTTTTTAACTCTCTTCGCGCTCATGAATCGCCCCCTCACCGCCGCGCGGGCGGCACTCACCTGCTCGCCAACACCTTCGGGCGCTTGCCGTTCCCGTTGTGGGCCGCGGCCGCCGCGCCCCGCTTCTCCCTGTACTTCAACTGCGCGCGCGCGATCTCGATGACCTCGCCGTCCCTGAGCACCCGCTCCCTCACGGGGTTGCCGTCCACCAGCGTCTCGCCCCCGGGCGCGACGTGGCGCAGGCGGGCGCCCGCGGACGTGAGCGTGATGGCGGCGTGGCGCTGCTGCGCGCCGGGTATCCAGATGAAGAGTTTCATGTCGTTGGCCGAGCCGAGCAGCGCCTCATCCGGCTCGCGGAACTTGCCGAGGTGAAAGGTGCAGCCCTCGAAGCGCGAGCCCGGCATCCCTTCCAGCGTCGCGTCGGCGAGCACGTTGACGAAGAGCGAGATGAAGAAGGCGATGGAGCTGCCGATCAGCAGGAGCGCGACGATGCCGCTCGCCGCGTAGGTGGCCTGCGACGACAGCAGCGCTTCGAGCGCGAGGCCGGCGACGACCCCGCCCGCCAGACCGCCGGCGATGCCGCGCCAGCGACGCGCGCCCCCGTTGAAGCTCTCGGCCACGCCGACCATCAGGCCGAGGAAGGCCAGCGCCGAGACGCGCCCCAGCACGCCGCCGCCGAGTTGCACGTGCATCATCTCGGCCAGCGGGAGCGCCACTGACCCGCCCAGCGCCCCGAAGAACGCGCCCCACAGGCCCGAGCGGATCGCCCCCAGCGTCGAGTAGTTGCCGCGCCCCTCCGCGAAGCTCGGGAAGAACCCGATGGAGCCGCCGACAAAGACGCCGAGCAGCGCGAGGTAGGAGAGCCGCCAGAGGGTCGTGAGCGACCCGGTGAGCAGGTCGAGGAAGAAGGTCTGATGAAGCAACGACCCCACCAGCCCGCCGAGCGCGCCGTAGACGGTGAAGGTGTAGATTTTCTTGTAGCTGTTCATCCGACGCCCTCCCTCATCTCCGGCGGGCCGGGGGCTCGCCCGCGCTAGTCCGGCTTCTGTTCGCCGAGGCTGCCCTTGAAGAGCGGGTCCGGCGGGTTTCTCGGCTTGCCGGTCTCGTCACCCTTGGGCTTGGTCGCCTGCGGAGGCTTGTTTTCGTCGGCGTCTTTACCGTCCTTCGCGGCCTTGTTGTCCTTGTTCTTTTTGTCCGCGTCGGTCGTGTCCTGCTTTGCCTCGCCGTCACCCGTCTTAACGGCCGCGTCACCCTGGGTGTTGGGCGGCGCAGAGAGTGCGGAGTTGTCTTGTTGCTTCGGTTGGCCGGGCTGCCGGACCGCGGACGCGCCGGCCGCTCCGGGCTTCCTTACTTCGGCGTCGGCGCGCGGGCCATCCCTGCGCGCGTCAGTGCCGCCCCTCGCCGTGTCCTGTCCGCGCGGCTCGGCGCCCGCGCCGGCCACTTCGGTGGGCGGCGTAGCGAGGGGCGGCTCCGGCTCGGGCTCGGGGGCCTGCGTGGTGGCCGGGCCGGGACTGACGGCCTGGGGCGGGTCGTCGCGGCGCCCGCCCTCCCGCCCGGCCTCTTCCGTCCGCACGGCCATCACCTGTTCGAGGAGGGCGACCTGGCGGCGAGCCTGGCTCGCAATCACGGACGCAAGAGCGAGCCCGCCCATCAGGCAGACGCCCGCCGCGGTCGACGCGTACATTGCCCAGTATGGGACGGTGTAGCCGGTCTTGCGCGCCGGGTGGATGTGGATGGTCTTCCGGCCCGGGTCATCTTCGGGAGCGACGCCGCGCTCGGCCGGCGAGAGCGTCTCCCCCAGGCCTTCGGCCGGGACGCTCAGCGCGAGCGGCGTCATGTTCCGCCAGGTAACGACCGAAATCTCGCTCCGGTCGTGCAGCTCGATGAAGCCCTGCGGCGAGTGCGGGCGGAACCCTTCCCTGCCCGCGCCCCTGACGAAGAAGCCGCCGTTGTCCTTCACCGGGTCGACGACCAGCGCGACGTGGGTCGGGCGCGGGAAGTTCGTGCAGACGTCGAGGTCGTGCCCCGACAGGAAGACCGAGAGGTTGGGGTGCGAATGATACCAGCCGACCCTTTGCAGCCCGAGGTCGCCGAGCTGGTCGGTCTGTCGCTCGAAGTCCTCCCACGTCTCGGTCGTGAAGGTGAGGCTCGTCGGCGTGCCCCGCGTGTGCTTCGCCGGAAGCGAGTGGGTGACGACGACCGTTGGCGGCCGGCCCTGCGCGCGCAACTCGTAGCCGAGCAGGAGGCCGCCGTGCTCGCGCGAGGTGTCCGCCGAGAGGTGTTCGACCACGCGCTGGTAGGCGCTTTGCAGCACGGCGACTTCGCAGTCGCCCGGCCTGCGCTCCTCGCCCTGGCACTTATGCAGTGTCATCGCCCGCGCGAACACGGTGGCGAAGTCGCCGCCGGACGCGGGCGGCAATTCGGGGCTGACATCCTCCGCGGCGGGGCGCGGCGTTACGACGCGGACCCTCGGCCCGGCGCCGCCCGACTCTCGCTGTGACCCAGTCTCTTCTCTCATCGGACATCTCTCCGCGACGCGCGGCTGGCTGCCCGGCTGGCGCCACGCCCCCGCCCCGCATCGTCTCTCTGCTCCTGCAGCGCGAAGGCCGCGCCGAGGAGCATCCCCAAAATCCCGAAACCTATCCAGACGAAGTTGGCCTCCCCCGACGCGAGCAGGCCGCCGACCGTCCCCCAGAGGAAGGCAGTGAAGCCGCCGAACCCGAGGACGAAAGCGAGTGCGGCGAGATATGTCGAGGCTGACGGCGCCCCTCCGGAACGCGCGCCCACCCTCCTGACATGCGGGCCGCCCGTGAGCGGCCGCCGCCGCCGCAGCGCCTGCCACAGCTCCAGCGCGATGAGGGCCAGCAGCGCGAAGAAAAGCACCTTCTGAAAAGGCCCCGGCCCCGGCCGTGTATAGCGCACGAAGCAGAATCCGAGCGCGGCCGCAGAGGCCGCCAACAGCGACAGGGTGACGGCCGGGTTCGGCCCGCGCCGCGCCCGCCCTCCTTCGTGCTCCCGCGTCGACACCAGTACTGACATAAGCCCTCGCTCATTTGAACTCGACCGACAGGACGCCGCGGTCGGGCACCTCGGCCTGGAGCGGTCTGCCCGCCGCCGCCGCCGCCCGCGCCCCGAGGAGGAACGCGGTGCGCGTCTGCGGTCCCCACGTCCCGACGTTGGCACCGGTCGTCTCGACGTTCAGTGCTCTCTGCAAGGCCGCGATCTCCTGCCTGTCGAAAGTGGTTCCGACGAACTGCCTCTCCTCGGCCGAACTCGAACGCAGGGAGACGGCCTCCCTTCCGTCCGCACCGGCGCTCAATCCGTAGGCCAGTGGCCGCTGACGGAGACTCGGATTGGACAGTTCGAGAATGACCACGGCGCCGCTCTTCTTCTCCTTCAATTCTAGCCGGACAAACTTGCGCATGGCGGCGGTCGCGCCCGCGTCGTGCGAGGCCGGCGGGCCGGCGGCGTCGGATTGGGCAGCGGCCGGGGCGCCCGGCGCGGGGGCGGTGGGGGCGCTGAGCCGCGGGTAAAGCAACAGCGCGCAGATAGTGAGCGCGAGCAGCACGATGAGCCCGAGCAGCAGCGAGCGTGGCGCCTCGGACAGCAGGTGCAGCAGCCCCGCGTAGCCCCTACGGACGAGCCTGTCCAGGGAGCGGGCGGCCCTGCCCTCAAGGTGCGGGCGGTAGTGGAACGCCCCGGCGTTCCAGAGCCTCAGGCTGATCAGGACGGCGAGCGCCACCGCGCACGCTTCGTCCGGCGTGAGCGGGACGGCGAACGACCTGAAGGTCACATACCCGGTGAGCCCGGCTAAGAGCGCCACGAGGGCCAGGAGGCGCGCCGCCGCCGGGCGCTCTCCGGCGGCGCGAGGCGCGCCCGCCGCGCGCATGCGCGAGGCGGCGGCCGCCGCGCCACCGCCTCGCGCGGCCACTGAGAAGTAGACCGCCTCGCCCAGCCTCTTGCGGGGCTGGTCGTCCCAGAAGTACAGGCCGGCGTCCATCGTGCGCGGGTCGACGACGATGGCGAACTGGTGGGGCTGCCTGAAGTTCGTGTGCACGTCGAGGTCGCGCTCCGAGAAGAGCACGCCCTGCGTCGGGTGCGTGTGATACCAGCCGAGCCGCACCTTGCCCTGCGGGACGAAGTCAGAGTCGATAAGCTCGCCGATGTGGACCCACGCGTCCTCGTCGAGGTGCAGGTGGGCGTGCGAACTCTCCGTGGCCCTGAACGGGACGGCGTCGGTGGCGATGAGGTAGAGGCCCCCGCCCCGGGCTTCGCGTGGCCCGGCCTCGTTGGCGTAGCCGACGACCATGCCGCCCACCTCGCGCCCGTGCCGGACACTCTCGCGACAGTGGCCGGTCAGCGCGTCCGCGAACTCCGCCGTCAGGAGCAGCGTCGCCCTCCTCGACTCCGGCAGTTCGTAGGCGAGCTCGACCGCCGCCCGCTGGCGCCCGCCCTCGCCCTCCGGCGGGGGCACGCGGCGCGCGGCCTCGCGCGGCGCGCCCTGGGGCGGCAGCATTCTGACCTCGCCGGGCGGCGAGGCGCTGTCCGGCGAGGGGCGGTTGCCGCCGACTCGCACGCGCCCCCAGCCGGCCGGCTGCTGCTCGGGGTGGCGTGCCTGCCCCTGCGCGCCGGCCGGCCGGTTGCCGGGGAAGCAGTCGCACGCATGCCAGATCTGCACGGCGTCGCGGAGGAACAGGTGCAGCCTGTCGGCGTCGTCGCAGCGGCGCAGGTTCTCGCCCATCGCCCGCTGGCAGGCCGCGCAGGGCGCGGGGCCGCGGTCGAACTCGATGCGGAAGGGCGCTCCCTCGCGCTCCCTCAGTAAGTTGAAGTAGGACGGCGGCGCGCCGGGCACGTCGATCCTCGCGCCCGACCGCAGCAGCCCGCCCGCGAAGTCGCGGCGCAGCCCCGCCGCCGCGCGGTCGACGGAGTCCGTGATGGCCCTCTTCAGGATGACGATCCGCTGTGAACGGGGCTCGCTCATTAACTCTTCCTGATCTTAATGGTCTGGGGGGTGCCGGCCGCGCGTTGCGGCGCCGAGCTGCCGACGAGCCTGACGGCTCCTGACGACCTCGGCCCGGGGAGCGACGGGGCCGAGGGGGCAACGCGCACGCGCGGCGGGGCGTGCGGCTCCGGCCGGGCCGCCGACACGTCCCTGATGAAGCGAGTCGTGGTCGGCCTCGTGAAGGGCTTGTTGTCGACGGAGATGCGACGGTGCTTGTTAACGATGTTATTCGGCTCGGCGTAGTCGAGCACCCACCGCGCCACCTCGCCGTCGAGCGGGTAGGGCGGCGTGCTCTCGGCGTGGTAATTCTTGTACTGCACCATCTCGAACATCATGCGGCAGAGATCGTCGAGCCCCATGCCGGCGAGCCACTCGCCTTTGTTGACGCAGACGCCCTTCCCGGCGTGGTGGATGTTCGGGTGCCAGATGTCGGTGAGCCAGCGGAGGCCGGGCACGGCGCTCGGGAAGTCGTCGCCGCACTTGATGTCCACCCGGTGGAGGTTGGAGTAGATGGGGCGGCGGTTCGCGTCGATGCCGGAGATGCCCTTGCAGATGAAGGTGACGCGGTAGTGGTCGGGCTCGCTGCCGTCGAGCACGTCGAGGAACTCGACGCGCACGTAGTCGCTCTCGTCGTTGAGCTTTTCGAGCAGCAGCCGCTCCTTGCGCAGGCGCTCCTCGCGCGGGTCGAAAGGGGCGCCGCCCGCCCCGGCCGTCGCCGCGCGCACGAGGTAGAGCCGCCGCGCGGGGCCGCCGGAGCGCGGCACGAGCCACCACCCGCCGCGCGGGCGCTCGCAGATGCCCAGGGCGCGGAGGAGCCAGCCCGGCGCGCGAGTCCTGTCGCGGAAGGCGTCGGGCCGTAGCGCCACGACGGCCTCGCTGCCATCCGCCGCCACGACGAGATGGTCGCTAAGCTCGCTCATAAGGTACTCCTGTGCGCCGCGGTCCCGGCGGTCGTCTGGCGGATGAGCATCAGGCGGTGCCCGTCGCGCACGCCGTTATCTTCCAGCGTCCGGTCGTAGTCCAACCGGTCCCCGGTGTCCTTGTCATCCACCTGCCAGTCTATCGGGTGGTTCCCCGCGTCGGTCATCGGGAGGTTGAGGGCGATGGTCAGCTCCCTCACGAAGTCCTCCGTCCGGATGTCGAGCGGGGTCTCGATGTCATGCTCGTCGCCGCCGATGGTTCTCACCTTTACCTTCGCTTCTGCTGACATGTCGTGGTCGGTTCCTTTCTGGTTGGAGTCCGGGGGCGCCGTGCGACACCCCTAGACGAGCGCGTGCCCGTCGAGAGGGCACTTGCCCCGCACTAAGGGGGAGCACGCCTGATGGACCCTGTGCGCGGCGTTATCACGGCACTTGACTACCGGCAGATCGTTGCTGAAAGGGGACTTGCAGACCGGACAGTTTTTGACCTTTGTGTCGATCTTTATCCCCCCCGGCACCGCCACCGCGGTCGTTGCCGCGGGCGCCCCGTTTGGCGCGGACGGCCGCGGCTTGATGCGCACTGCCCCCGCCTTCGGGGCGGCCAGGCCGCCGACCCATCGGTGCCAGAGGTTCGACAGCCTGGTGAAGAAGGCCAGCAGCGCCTCGCGGAACTTCCGCCGCTGGATCTGCTTCTTGGTGATCTTTATCGTCCGCCCAGCCACTTCTGTTCACGGAGCGCCGCGCCGGCCTAGCCGGCCGCGCCGGCCGGGGCGAGTGCTTCGGGGAGGGCGCGCAGGTCGCCTGTGAACTCGTACCAGATTTTGCGGTCGCCGCCCCGCGCCTCAAGGATGTCGAGCGGCGGGATGCCGAGCCGGCCGAGCGGCCGCGTGGCGTAGGGCTCGTCGCCCCTCACCACCTTCTCTGTGATCGGCTCCCTGACCTTGCCGCACTTGGCACACGTGGCGCGCTCGACGGTGAGCATGATCAGCGGCTCGCCAACGTCCTCCTCGGTCTTACAGTCCTCGCAGCGGAGTCCGATGACGATGTCGCGTCCGAGCCGGAGGTGGCCGACGGCACCCGTGTCGACGCGGAAGCGTTCGAGGATGTCGGCGGCCGAAGTGCTCTCGACGCCCCACTCCGGCACCTCGGTCACCTCGCCGTAGCGGAAGTGGCCTTCGCACTCCGCGCGCCGGGCCGCGCGCGTGATGTAGAAATCATTGATGGTGCAGTTGACCACGATCTTCTTCGCCAGCTCGGCCTCGCCCTCTCCGCCGTGGACGACCCGGAGCGCCTCCTGCACCTGCATGGCACCGATGATCGAGCCCATGGTCGAGATGGTCGGGACGCGGTTGAGGTTGAGGTTGCGGCGCGCGATGACGCCGCACGACAGGATCGCCTGCCTGATGGACTCGCGCTCGCCGCGCGTCAGCGTGCACTCGTAGCACGGCCCGGAGTCGGGCATGAAGACCGTCACGTCGCCGAGCAGGTTCTCCATCGAGCCGTCCACCCAGGGCTTGCCGAGCTTCTGGCACATGCGGTTGACGCTGCGGCGCGCGAGGCGGTTGTCGAGGCAGGAGAAGACCATGTCGGCGCGCCTGAGCAGGCCGAGGCCGAGCACCTCGTCAACCCCGCCCACGAGGGGCAGCACCTCCACGTCCGGATTGAGCGCGCGCAACTGCGCCGCCATGACCTCGGCCTTCGGGCGCCCGTGGTCCGACTCCCTGAAGAAGACCGAGCGTGTCAGGTTCGCCACCTCGACCGTATCGCGGTCGAGCACGACGATGAGTTTGACGCCCATCATGGCGAGGTTCTTAGCCACCTCGTTGCCGAGCGCGCCGGCCCCCACGACCAACACGCGGAGGCTGCGCACGGTGTCGAGCCTCCACGCCGAGCTGATGGCTAAAGAATGATATCTGTCGCGGGTTACGTCGTTGATACGCATCACCCTGACTCCTCCGCGCCGTGGCGGGGCGGGGCGTGGCGACGGCTTCCCCACAGGCCCGCGGGCGTGTCGCCGCGGACGGGAGTCGGGTTAACGGTCGGCCTCAATAAGCACCCGCACTGATTTGTCCTTGCCTCTATGAGGAAGCGAGAAGGGCCGCCCTGACCGACTGGCGCGTCGGGGGCACCTGGCTGAGCTGACGTGCCGAAGGCTGGGAGGCCCTCGGTTTTCCACTTTTGGCGAAGATGTGAAGCTGGGCTCTGGTTAAGCCGCTAACAAACAACCGGCTGCGAGGAGTGCATAATCTAGTCCGGCGGGGTGCCGCTGTCAATAAAATTTTCGAGCTGATCGCCCATCACTTTTGAGGGGGGAAAAGAAGAGGGCCCGGCCTTCTGAAAGGTGTCAGACGTGTGCAGGCGGCATTGACTGATGCAAGCCATGGCTTGCGCAAATGGACCCGGATGCCGATTACACCCGAATTCTTAGATGGGCTGCTTTAAAGACTACGGGGCGCCTGAAGATATGTTCGACGACGACGGGCTCCTCCGACAACTTACCGAGGCGGTCGTCGAGCGCGCCCTCCAAGGCGAGATGACCCACCACCCCGGTAACGAGAAGCACGATCCCGCCGGCAACAACAGCGGCAACTCCCGCAGCGACAAGTCCCGCACTGGAAGCATAAGTTTGCCGGGTGCAATTGGCGGCAATAAGCTAGCCGTTGCGGCAAAGGTATGCTTCCAGTCACACGAACCCACAACTAAAGGCGCGAGTAGGTGAGGCCGGTCTGGCCCTGGTACTTGCCGCCGCGGTCTTCGTAGGAGACGGAGCAGTCCTCGTCGGACTCGAAGAAGACGACCTGGCCGATGCCCTCGCCGACGTAGACGCGCAGGGGGAGGTCGGCGAGGTTGCCGAGCTCGATGACGAGGCGGCCGGTCCAGCCGGCTTCGAGGGGGGTGGTGTTGACGATGAGGCCGGCGCGGGCGTAGGTGGACTTGCCCATGCAGATGGCGGTGACGTTGCGGGGCATGCGGAATGTCTCGACCGTCACGCCGAGGGCGTAGGAGTGGGGAGGCATCAGGTAGTAGCGCGAGCCGTCCTCGGCCGTGCGCAGCGGGGGCTCGACCAGCGAGTCCTCGTCGAACTGCTTGGGGTCGATCTCGCGGCCGTGGATGGGCGAGAAGACGCGGAAGCCGTCGTCGGCCAGGCGCATGTCGTAGCCGTAGGAGGAGGCCCCGGCCGAGATGATGCGGCGCCCGCCGTCCTCGCGCACGAGCTGCGGGTCGAAGGGCGTGATGAGCCCGTGCTCCTCGGCCATGCGCCGAATCCAGCGGTCTGACTTGACTGACATTCCGGTTCGCGGTTCCTGACGTGGGGATTCAAAGAAGAGCGGGAGAATTATGCTGCGCGGCCCGGGCCGAAGTCCAGAGAGGCCGGGCGCGACGGGCGACAGGCGACAGGGGCGGCGGGGCGGCGAGGCTCAGGCTCAACCTGCGGTTCAGGCTCAAACTCGGCGCTCGTGCGGCTGACGGCCAGGGCGGGGCCGCCACGCGGCCGGGCTCAGGGCCTCGCGCCCGGGGCGGGGCGGGCGCCGCCCGCCTGGACGATCTTCACGGTGCCGTCGCCGACGGTGAAACTGAGCGTGGCGCCGCCCGCGCCGGCGCGCGCGCGGAGGGCGCGGTCGGTCTGGTCGGGGGGGCCGCCGCGCGGGGCGAGGCCGGGATGCTGGTTCTCGACGCGGCCCGCGCGCAGGACTTCGGCGTCGAGGTTGCCGCTGAAGCCGGCCGGCAGCTCGACGGTCAGGTCGCCGCCGGCGAGCCACAGACTCATGCCGCGTCCGCGCCAGCTCCGGGTGGGGATGCGGACTGTGACGGGGCCGCCGGCGAGCCTGGCCTCGAAGTCGCCCCCGGACAGGTCAAAAGTGGCCGCGCCGCCCCCGCCTTGCAGGCGCACGGAGCCGTCAACCCCTGAGAGACTCAGGCCCCCGCGTCCGGCGTAGACGACGAGGTCCGTGGCGATGGGGACGCGGACGCGGTAGTTGGCTTGCCAGGGCAGCCCCGTCAGGTGTTTCGGCAGCTTGAGCCCGGCCCGCTTGAGGTACTGCGCGTCGTGTGTGCCGAGCGTGAGGACGCGGAGGTGGTTGAAGTCCTCGTCGAGGTGAAAGCGGTTGACTTCGGCGAGCAGCGCTAGGTCGGCCTCGGTCTCGGCCTGCGACTCGATCTCGGCGACGATCTCGACCTGCGCTCGCGGCCAGCCCTCGACTGTCACGGAGCCCTCGGGCGCGCCGTAGATGGTGAGCGTCCCGCCGTGGCCGAACGTCCGCACCTCGCGCCGCGTCGTCGTCCGCTTCAGGAGCCTGGCAGGTTGTGATTCGGCCGGCGCGGCCGCCCCGCCCCGCGACGCCGTCCGCCCCTTCTGAGGCGGGGGCGCGGCACCGGCGGCCACGACCAGGAGGGCCAGGGCCGCGGCCGGCGGGCAAAGCCTGAAGAGGCGCGCGGACTGAAACTTCTTCACGCCCACAGCCTACAACAGCGCGTGCGGCGGCGGCAAAGGGCGCCGGACTCGGGCGACGCTGCGGCCGAACGCGAGGGCACGCGAGGCGACTTCGGCGGTGGGGGCGACGTGCGGACGGTGTGTGCGGTCGAAGCGCGCAGGCACTCACGGACCGTCTCGCTTCCGCCGACACGCACGGGCTACGGCGCGCACGCACGAGGCGCACAGGCCGGCGCGGTCCGGGCGCGGCCTTTCAGTCTTTGAGCGTGATGACGGTGCCGCCGAAACCGACGGCCCAGAGGCGCGCGGGGCCGACGGCGAAGAGGCGTTCGAGCGCGTGGGGCGTGACGGGGCTCTCGGCCCGCCATGTCCGGCCGCCGTCGCGCGTGCGGAGCACCAGCCCCTCGCCGCCCACGGCCCAGCCCTCGCGCGGGTTGGTGAACTTCACGTCGTGGAGGTCTGCCCCGACCCCGGACTCCTGCGCACGCCAGGTCCGGCCGCCGTCCTCGGTCGCGTAGACGACGCCGCGCGAGCCGACGGCCCAGCCACGCCGCTCGTCAGCGAAGTCTACGGCGTTGAAGCGCGGGCCGGCCCCTGCCTGGGCATTCGCGGCGGCGGGCTTCCGACCCTCGGCCACGAGGCTGCCTTCGCGCCAGTTGGCGCCGCCGTCTTCCGTGCGGAGCAGCGTCCCGCCCGCGCCCGCCAGCCACCCGCGCCGCGCGTCGAGGAACTTCGCGCCGAGCAGCAGGCGGCGCGTCGGCACGCCCTGGCGCGCCCAGTTCGCGCCGCCGTCGCGCGTGGCGTAGAGCGCTCCCAGCTCGCCGAACGCCCAGCCGTGCGACGCGCCGGCGAAACGCACGCCGACGAGCCGCTCGTCGCCCGGCACGTTCACGCGCGCCCAGGTCCGCCCGCCGTCCGAGGTGCGCAGCAGGTAGGAGCGCGGCCCGTCGCCGTCGCGCAGCGGGTGCAGGCCGCGCTCGCAGACGATCCAGCCGTTCAGGGCGTCGGCAAAGAAGATGTCGCGCAGCGAGTCTTCGGCCGGCGCCGGCATCAGCCGCCAGGTGGCGCCGCCGTCCTCGGTCGAGAGCAGGGCGCCCCTGCCGCCCACGGCCCACCCGCGCGACTCGTCCGCGAAGTAGACCCCGCGCAGCCACGCCAGCGTGCCCGACCTCTGCTTTACCCACGTCCCCCCGGCAGCCGGGGAGGCCAGCGCCAGCAGGCACAGCGCAACAGCCAACACCTTCGACAGGCCCGCGCGTTGAAAGAGCGCGGGCCGCGGAAGTATCCCGCGGCCCCGCCCTGGATGCGCCGAAACTGTTCTCTGTCCGCCCCTCTCCACTTACTTCCCTTCCCCTCGTCTCCCTAACCTTTTCGCCCCTTCCCCCTTCGCCTCAGAAGCCGCCCGTGAAGATGCGTGCGAAGCTGACGATGGGGAGGAAGTTGAGGACCTCCTTGACGGTCTTGTAGCGGTTGCCGGGGACGAAGACCTGATCGCCCGGCTGTAGGAAGTAGTTGTCGGGCAGGCGCCCCTTCTCGATGGCGGCAATGTCTATGACCTGCCGCTCCATCACGCGGTCGGCGTTCCAGCGCAGCACGACCACCTTCTTCTTGTCGCCCGTCGGCAGCACGCCTCCCGCCTCGTTCAGTGCCTCGTAGACGCTCAGGCGCCGCGACATGACCATGATGCCGGGCCGGGCCACGTCGCCGATGACCCCGAAGCGGTGCGAGACGGCCTTCTCAAGAGAGACCGTCACCCGCGGGTCGATGATGTACTCTTCGAGGTGCGCCTTGATCTGCTCGGCCAGCTCGCGCGTGGTCTTGCCGGCCGCCTGCACGCCCTCGGGGATGTGGTAGTAGTCTATGCGGCCGTCGGGCGGGATGATGATGCCGGCCTTCGAGTAGCGGTCGAGGCCGAAGACCGTCACCGAGATCACGTCCTCGGGGCCGAGCCGGTAGGAGCGGAGGAAGTTCGTGTACTGCGGCACGTCGTCGCCGGTCTCGCCCGCGGCGGCCCGACTCGGGGCCGTCGCGGCGGGCTTGGCGGCGTCGTCGGCCTCCGAGGCGCGGGTCGAGTTCGCGCCCGGCCCGGCCGCGTCGCCCGTGTCGTCCGGCTTCTCGGCGCGGCGCTGGCGCTCGACCTTCGCCTCCTGCTTCGGCCTCTTGCTCTCTATGAGCGGTTCGTCCGGCCCCTGCTGCCGCGCCCCCGCCGGAAGCGCGCACAGTATGAGCGCGGCCAGCGCGAGGGCCGGGCGGATGGCGGGTCTCTGGTTCGACTTCTTCACTTCACACCTCCGAAAACTTGCGGGCGCCGGGCGGCCGGCACCCGCCGGGCGCGGCCTCAGGTGCCGCGCCCGAACAGGATCGTCTTGATCGTCTCGAACATGATGACGGCGTCGAGCACCAGGCTCTGGTTCTTGATGTAATAAAGGTCGTACTGAAGCTTCTGCCGCGCGTCCTCGACCGAGGCCCCGTAAGGGTACTTGATCTGCGCCCAGCCCGTGAGGCCCGGCGGGATCAGGTGGCGCTGCTCGTAATAGGGTATCTCCTCGGCGAGCTGCCGGACGAAGTGCGGCCGTTCGGGGCGCGGCCCAACGAAATTCATGTCGCCCTTCAGGATGCACCAGAACTGCGGTATCTCGTCGAGCCGGATTTTTCGGATGACGCGCCCGACGCGTGTGACGCGCGCGTCGCCGTCGCGGCTCGCCCAGACGGGGCCGTCCTTCTCGGCGTCCGTCCTCATCGAGCGGAACTTGTAGAGCTTGAAGGCGCGGCCGTTCTTGCCGACGCGCTCCTGCGAGTAGAAGACGGGGCCGGGCGAGTCCAGCTTGACGAGCAGCGCCGTCAGGACCGCGAGCGGGAGCGAGACGACGAAGCCGACGAGCGCCACGCCGCGGTGCAGCAGGGCGCGCATGGCGGCGCCGAGGCGTGCCTGCCGCGCGCGCCCCGAAAAGATGAGCCAGGAGGGGCGCAGCATGTCGAGCGAGACGCGGCCCGTCAGCCGCTCGTAGAAGCTCGCGCACTCTTCGATGGCGACCCCGCCCGAGAGGCTGAGGTCGAGGAGCTGGCTGACGGGGAACTGCCCGCGCCGCTCGCCGAGCGCGACGACGATGCGGGTGACGCCCTCGCGCCTGACGATTTCGGCCATCTCGGCGTGCGTGCCCAGAACCTTCGGGTTGAAGAGGCTCTGGCCGACCAGCTCGGGCCGGTTGTCCACGAAGCCGACCACGCGGTAGCCGGCGTCGCGCCTGCCCACGACCTCGCGCGCCACCTCGACGGCCGACTCGCCCGAGCCGACGATCAGCACCCGCTCGCCGACGTTCGGGTGGCCGAGCAGCCAGTGAATCCCGACGCGCCACGCCACCATCAACGCGAGCGCCAGCGGCAGCGCGATCAGCGAGACGCCCCGCCCGATCATCAACGGCGGCACGGCGTAGAAGGTTAGCGCCAGCGCCACCCACGCCAGCCCCAGCGCCTGCACCAGCCGCAGGACCAGCTCGCGCCGGTCGTGCATCACGACGAAGTCGTAGAGGTCGTAGAGGTAGAAGGCCGCGAGGCAGAAGGCCGCGGCGAGCCCCGCCTTCAGGAAGCCGTGCTCCTGGCTCAGCTCGTGGTAGGCGTCGGCCCATCCGAGGCGCAGGTAGGCCGCGGCCACCACCGCCCAGAAGAGCAGCAGCGCCTCGGCGACCAGCAGCAGCGCCGTCCTGACGTTGAAACGCGAAGAGGCCAAGCCCTACTACACCTCCTCGGCCGCGCGGCGCCGGTAGCGCCGGTAGTAATAGTAGTTCTGCTCGTTCATCTCTTCGTCCGACCCGTTGAGGACCACGCCGAGCAGGCGCTCGCGCGGCAGCGGCTCCAGGAGCTTTTCGAGCGCGCCGTAGCGCGTGCGGTTGGCGCGGGCGACGATGAGGGCGGCGTCGGCGCGACCGATGAGCACGGTGGCGTCGGTGAAGATGGCGAGCGGCGGGGCGTCAATGATGACGTAGTCGAACATCCGCCGCGCCTCGGCCAGCACGGCGCTGAAGCGCGGACCCGACAGCAGCTCGGCCACGTCGTCGCGCGCCGAGCCGCCCGGCAGCAGGTGGAGCCCGGCCGGCTCCAGGCGCAAAATCGACTCTTCGAGCCTCGCCTCGCCGGCCAGGACTTCCGAGAGGCCGACCGGCGCGTCGAGGCCGAGGTAGTCGGCCGCGCAGGGGTTGCGCAGGTCGCCGTCGATGAGCAGGGCCGAGACGCCGTCGGTCTGCGCCAGCAGCCAGGAGAGGTTGACGGCCGTCAGGGTCTTCCCCTCCATGATGCCGGCGCTCGTGATGACGAAGGCGCGCATCTTCTTCCGCTCGCCCGCGTGCAGGACGCGGGTGCGCAAGCTCCGGAACCGCTCGGCGTGGCCCGAGCGCGGCTCGGTGATGGCGACGAGATGAGGTTCGACGCGCGCGGCGGAGATCTCGATAGTGACGAACTCCGGCGTGCGCGCCGAACCGGCAGCGCCCAAAGTTGCCCCGGCGTCACGCGGAGCCGCGCCGCCGGGGAGTGCCGACCCGCCGGGCGATCCGGTGCGCCCAGTGGACGCTGAACTGTGCGCCGCTTCCGGCGCGTTGAAGTGTCTGGGGGCGCGCAGCAGGCGCTCCGGCGAATCGGGCACGGCCGGGCCGGCGGCCGGCTCGGCCACCGCAGACCCGACGGCGAGCGTCTCGACCGTCGGCACCTCTTCGCCGCGCGCGAGCGTGCTGCGGCCGTTACCGTTGCCGCCCGTGTCGCCCGCGACCGGGGCGGCTTCGCGCGAGCGTTCGCCCGCGCCGCCCTGCCCGGCCCCGCGGGTGCCCTTCTGCTCGGCGGCGCGCTTGAGCGCCTCGTAAACTCTGCCCATCAGTCTTCCCCCCTCCGGTCCCAACGCCGGAAGGCGCTGCTGACCTCGTCGGCGCCGGGCGCAGACTCGCCCGCGTCCTCGCCGCCCTGAACCCTGAACTCCTGCTCCATGCCGGCCTCCTGGCTCGCGCGCGAAGCGCCGGCCACGCCGCCCGTCGGCCCATTGCCCTCCGCGTCGCCCGCGCCCGCGGCCCACAGCTCGGCCCGGCCCGTCGCCGTCAGGACCGGGGCGGGCGACGGCCGCGCCTCGGCCGGCTGCGGCCTGACGCCGGCGCGCGGCAGCATGTCGAAAGTCTCGGCGACCTCCTCGACGACGACGCGGCTGATCGTCTCGGCCCCGGCGGCGAAGCCCGCCAGCAGGGCGTTGTCGCAGAGGTTGTTGATCTGGCGCGGGATGCCCTCGGAGCAGCGGAAGACGAAGTCCACGGCCGCGGGCGAGAAGATGTCCGTGCGCTCCGCGCCGGCCGCCAGCAGGCGCGAGGTGACGTAACGCTCGGTCTCCTCCACGTCGGGCAGCGGCCTGATCTCGCAGCGCAGGGCGACGCGCTGCTTGAGCTGCCTGAGCTCGGGCCGGTTGAGCACGCCGCGCAGTTCGGGCTGCCCAGTCAGGACGATCTGCAACTGCTTGGCCGTGTCCGACTCGAAGTTCGAGAGCAGCCGCACCTCTTCGAGCACGGCGGGCGAGAGACCGTGCGCCTCGTCGATGACGAGCACCGTGCGCAGGCCGCGCTCGTGGCGCGACTCAAGCACCTCGCCGAGCCTGATGAGCAAATCGCTCTTGCCCGTCCACTCCGGCACGTCGAGCAGCTTCGGCGAAGAGACGTAGTGGTAGAACTCCTGGACAGTCATCCGCGGGTTGAAGACGTAGGCGACCAGCACCGTGCGGTCGAGCCGCTGCATCATCCAGCGCAGGATGGTCGTCTTGCCCGTGCCGACCTCGCCCGTGACGACGATGAGCCCCTTGCCGCTCTCGATGCCGTAGTGGAGGTTCGCCATCGCCTCGGTGTGCGAAGGCGTGAAGTAGATGAAACGCGGGTCGGGCGTCAGCGCGAAGGGCTGTTCCTTGAGTCCGTAGAAGTCCAGGTACATCGTCAAACTCCTCCGACGGCCCCGCGGCCCGGCACCGGCGCCGCACCTTCACCCGCGCGAGGCCAGCATCTCGATCAGGTGAAGCCGCGTCAGCACGAAGTAGAGCGCCGGCACGGCGAAGAGCGCGGCCACCACTCCGGCGAAGGCGAGACCGGCGCGGCGCAGGCGCAGGCGGCG
Source organism: Pyrinomonadaceae bacterium (assembly GCA_035645715.1). Taxonomy (GTDB): domain Bacteria; phylum Acidobacteriota; class Blastocatellia; order Pyrinomonadales; family Pyrinomonadaceae; genus QHXN01. The sequence continues at coordinate 822 of DASQMB010000031.1, read as the reverse complement.
CTGCTCGCGCGGCGTCAGCATCGTCGGCAGCGTGGCGAGCACGGGCAGGCCCGTGTAGTGCTCGGCGTCCTCGCCGTTCTGGACCGTGAGCAGGCGCGGCGCCTCGAAGGCCGCGGCGAAAAGGACGCCGCAGCCGAGGCCGGCCGCCAGCCCCAGAAGCATCAGCAGCGGGCGATTGGGCGCCACGGCCTTCTCGGGCAGGTTGGCCGGGTCGAGCACGGCGATGGCCTCGCCCTGCTGGTTGGTCGCCACGTCGGCCGCGATCTCGGCCTTCTTCTGCTGGTCGAGCAGCTTCTCGTGGACGACCTTCGCCGCCGCGTAGTCGCGGTTAATCTTCTCCAGCTCCACGTCGGTCACGGGCACCATGTTGAGACGGCGCTCGATGTTGGCGATGGACGCCTCGGTCTGACTGTAGAGCTTCTGCTGGCGTGCGATCTCGTTGTCGAGCCGGGCGAGGTCGCTGCGGTAGGAGTTGAGGCGTGGGTCAACGCGCTGGTCGAGCCGCCGGCGCTGCTCCTCGACGCGGCGCTTCGACTCCTCGACCATCTCGTTCATCTGCCGGTTGAGCGAGGCGATCTGGTTCTCGACCGAGACCACGTCGGGGTGCTTGGGCCTGAAGGTGGTGAGCAGGCTCTCGCGCTCGCTTTCGAGCTGTGCCCTGCGCTTGACCAGTTCGGCGTAAGCCTGCGTGGTCTTCGGGTCCGTGACCCTCTCGACCACCTCCTCTATCTCCTGGCCGCGGGCCTTGTCGAGGTCGGCGACCAGCTTGTTGAGGCTCGTCTTCTGGTCGTTCATCCGGCCGAGTTCGAGCAGCAACGTCTG
>DASQMB010000030.1:0-18264 GCA_035645715.1 Pyrinomonadaceae bacterium | reverse complement strand
GGCGCGCACCGTGATCTTCGGGTTGTGCTTGGCTAAGACCTTGGTGATGGCGGCCGTCAGCGTCGTCTTGCCGTGGTCGACGTGCCCGATGGTGCCGATGTTGACGTGCGGCTTCGACCGGTCGAACTTCTCTTTCGCCATTGTTCTCTCTCGCTCCTTAATAGGAAGTGATGAATGCGGAGTGATGCATGATGAATGTCGCGCGGCTCGGCGCTACTACTAAATCACCATTCCGCATTCGGCATCCATCATTTACTTAGCGACACCCTGCACCTTCGCGATGACCTCTTCGGCGATGTTGCGCGGCGCCTGGTCGTAGCGCTCGAAGTGCATGGTCGAGGTGGCCCGCCCCTGCGTCATCGAGCGGAGGTCGGTCGTGTAGCCGAACATCTCAGAGAGCGGCACGTAGGCCGTGATGACCTGTGCCCCTCCGGGCCTCGGCTCCATCTTCTCGATCTGGCCGCGGCGCCGGTTCAGGTCGCCGTTCACGCTGCCCATGTACTCCTCGGGCGTGACGACCTCGACGCGCATGATCGGTTCGAGCAGCACCGGCTTGGCCTTCTTGACCGCGTCCTGGAAGGCGAGCGAGCCGGCGATGTGGAACGAACGCTCGTCGGAGTCAACCTCGTGGTACGAGCCGAAGACGAGGGCGACCTTGATGTCAACCAGTTCGTAGCCGGCGAGGAAGCCGCGCTCAAGCGCGTCGCGGACGCCCTCCTCGATGGGCTTGATGAACTCGCGCGGGATGGCGCCGCCCGTAATCTTGTTCTCGAAGACGAAGCCCTCGCCGGGCGCGGGCTCGATCTCCAGCTCGGCGTGGCCGTACTGGCCGCGGCCGCCGGTCTGGCGCTTGTAACGCTCGACGCCCTTGGCGGGCACCGTGATCGTTTCGCGGTACGCGACCTGCGGCTTGCCGACGTTGGCCTCGACGCCGAACTCGCGCTTCATGCGGTCGACGATGATTTCGAGGTGCAGCTCGCCCATGCCGGCGATGATGGTCTGGCCGGTCTCCTGGTCGGTCGAGACGTTGAAGGAGGGGTCCTCCTGCGCGAGGCGCGAGAGCGCCGTGCCGAGCTTGTCCTGGTCGGCGCGGGTCTTGGGCTCGACGGCGACGCGGATGACGGGCGCCGGGAACTCCATCGCCTCAAGGATGATGGGCTTGTTCTCGTCGCAGACCGTGTCGCCGGTCGTGACCTGCTTCATGCCGCCGATGGCGATGATCTCGCCGGCCGAGGCCGTGTCAATGTCCTCGCGCTTGTTGGCGTGCATCCGCATCAGGCGCCCGACGCGCTCCTTCGTCCCCTTGACGGAGTTGTAGACGTAGGAGCCGCCCGAGACCGTGCCCGAGTAGATGCGGACGAACGAGAGCTGGCCGAGGTGCTTGTCGGCCATGATCTTGAAGACGAGGCCGGAGAAGGGCGCGGAGGCTTCGGCCGGGCGCGGCTCGGCCTCGCCTGAGCGCGGGTTGGTGCCCTCGATGGCCGGGATGTCGAGCGGGCTCGGGAGGAAGTCCACGACCGCGTCCAGGAGCGTCTGCACGCCCTTGTTCTTGAAGGCAGAGCCCGTAACGACCGGGATCAGCTTGATGGCGATGGTGCCCTTGCGGAGCCCCGCGCGAATCTCGTCCTCGGTAAAGCTGGCGCCCTCGTCTTCGAGGTAACGCTCCATCAGATCCTCGTCCACCTCGGCGACGGCTTCGAGCAGGCGGTGGCGCATCTCGGCGGCGCGCTCCTGCAAATCGGCCGGGATGTCCGTGACCTCGTACTCGGCGCCCTTCGACTCGTCCTTCCAGACGAGGCCCTTCATCCTGATCAGGTCCACGACGCCCTTGAACTGGTCTTCGAGGCCGATGGGGATTTGCAGGGCGACGGGGTTGGCGCCGAGGCGGTCGATGATGGACTGGAACGAGCGGTCGAACGAGGCGCCGGCGCGGTCGAGCTTGTTGATGAAACAGATGCGGGGCACGCCGTACTTGTCGGCCTGCCGCCAGACGGTCTCCGACTGCGGCTCGACGCCAGCCACGCCGTCGAACACGGCCACTGCCCCGTCGAGGACGCGCAGGGAACGCTCGACCTCCATCGTGAAGTCCACGTGGCCGGGCGTGTCGATGATGTTGATGCGGTGCTCGACGTTGTTGCGCTTCCAGAAGCAGGTGGTGGCGGCCGAGGTGATGGTGATGCCGCGCTCCTGCTCCTGCTCCATCCAGTCCATCGTGGCGGTGCCTTCGTGGACCTCGCCGATCTTGTGCGAGACGCCCGTGTAGAAGAGCACGCGCTCGGTCGTGGTGGTCTTGCCGGCATCAATGTGCGCCATGATGCCGATATTCCGGAACTTGCTCAGGTCGTGCTTAGCCATGATCTTTGGTGACAAGTGACGGGTGACAGGTGACGAGTAAAGCCCTGCTTGTCACTCGTCGCTTGTCACTTGTCGCTCCGCTCTTACCACTTGTAGTGCGCGAAGGCCTTGTTGGCCTCGGCCATGCGGTGCGTGTCGTCCTTCTTCTTGACGGCGTTGCCGCGGTTGTTCGCCGCGTCGAGCATCTCGCCGGCGAGCCGGTCCACCATCGTCTTCTCGCCGCGCGAGCGCGAGGCGCCGACGATCCAGCGGATGGCGAGCGAGCCGCGCCGCTCCTGCGGCACTTCAATCGGCACCTGATAGGTCGAGCCGCCGACGCGGCGCGACTTGACCTCGACGGTCGGGCGCACGTTGTCAATCGCGCGCTTGAACATCTTGAGCGGGTCCTCGCCCGTCCGCTCGCCCATCAGTTCCAGGGCGCGGTAGAAGATGCCCTCGGCGGTGGACTTCTTGCCGTCCCACATCAGGCCGTTGATGAACTTCGTCACCAGCGGGCTGTTGTAGACCGGATCGGGCAGCACTGCGCGTTTGTCAACGACTCTTCTTCTCGGCATTGTTCGCTTCGCTCAAGTTCTTCGCTATCGGCGGCCGGCACTCAGCTTAAAAACCTCGCGGCTGACCGACCGCGCTCTATAACCTCAGCCGCGCGCCGGGGGGTCAACGCTGACCGCCCGCGTCTGACGGCTGAACGTCCCTTACTTCTTCTTACCACCCTTGGCGGCGCCGGCCGCGGCCGCGCCCGCCTTCGGCCGCTTGGCTCCGTACTTGGAGCGGCCCTGGCGGCGGTCGGCGACGCCGACCGAGTCGAGCGTCCCGCGGATGACGTGGTAGCGCACGCCCGGCAGGTCTTTGACGCGGCCGCCGCGGATGAGCACGATTGAGTGCTCCTGAAGGTTATGGCCGACGCCGGGGATGTAGGTCGTGACCTCGATGCCGTTGGTCAGGCGCACGCGGGCGACCTTGCGGAGCGCCGAGTTGGGCTTCTTCGGCGTCTGGGTGTAGACGCGCGTGCAGACGCCGCGCTTCTGCGGCGACTCCTGGAGGGCCGGGCTGGCCGTCTTGTACTTGACCGCCTGGCGCCCCTTGCGGACGAGCTGGTTGATGGTCGGCACTGCTCTTCTCAGTCCTTCTTCGGTTTGCAGTCTCGCGCCCCGGTCGCCCGAGACGCAAAAGGCTGCCCTTTCCTGCCTCTTACCGGAACGGTGGTGCTCGTCCGGCAGTCAGCGCAAGAGCGGCTTGGCCCTTGTTTGTCTTGTAGCTTAGGGACGTTCTGGCTTACCGCGTGGTGTGGATGATGGCCTCCCTAAAGGGCCGTACTTTGCTGTGGCGTCGCCTTTTTCAAGGAGGGAGCGGCGTCAAAAAACCCCCGCCCCGTTTCGGTCCGCGCTTCGCCGCCGGGCCGGCCCGTAAGCCGGGGCCGCGAAGTTTTACGCCACAATAACTGTCAAGCGACCGCGGCACTTTCCGCGGCCGGGCAACGCCTCCACACCGGCCAAAACCAACCGAGCGTTGCACTGTTCGGGAATGGACTAGCAGTCCAAACGCGAAACTATACGGGCAGACTGACCAACTGTCAAGCGCGGGGGCCGCGAGGGGCGAGGGGGCCGCAAAATCCCGCCCCGCCGAGCCCGTTTCTGCTACATTTACCCCGGCAAAACTCATCCGAAGAAAGGCGGAACGGGCTTAGATGCGCTTCAACCCCGAGGAGTACATTACCGTCCACGAGCGGGTCGAAAAATTTTACGCCAAGTACCCGCAGGGGCGGATTACGACCTCCATCCTCGAACACGACGCCGAAACCGGCTTCGTTCTCATGCGCGCCGAGGTCTTCCGCAACCCGGACGACGCGCAGCCTGCCGCCACCGGCCACGCCTACGAGATCAAAAGTTCGGGCCACGTCCAGCAGGGCAGCTACGTCGAGGTCTGCGAGACCTCCAGCGTCGGCCGCGCGCTGGCGATGCTGGGTTTCGAGGTCCGGCGCGGCATCGCCAGCCGGGAGGAGATGCAGAAGGCGGCGCGCAAGCAGCAGCCGGCGCCACCCGCGCCGCGCCGCGCCGAACGCCCTGTTGATGAACCGCCGCCCGGCGTCCCGCCAAAGGCGAGGCGAAACGACGCGGAGGCAGCCCCGCCGCCCGCGGCGCCGGAGGCCGGTCCGCGCGCTGAGGCCCCGGCCGGCCTCGACGAGTTGATCCTTCAGGCGGCGGGCGAGCTAGGCTACGACGCCGCGAAGGTCCGGAAGTGGGTCAACAACAAGTTCGAGGTGAGCGGCGGCCTCGGCAGCCTGACCGACCCTGACAAGCAGGAGGTCCTCAAGCTCTTCCGAGAGCAGGCCGTGCGAGCCGCGGACAAGCCGGACAGGTAACGAGCAGCCGGCGCGGCGCGTAAGGACGGCGCGAGTCAACCGGAACGCCGGCCCGGCGGGGACGCGGCAGGCACGAGAAAAGGCGGCGCGGGTCATAGAACCCGCGCCGCCTTATTCTTTAGTCCTGGCTGAGTACGCCGGGCTTACTCGTCTTCGGCTGCCGCCGCGGCCGGTGCCTCCGCCCCGTCGCCCTCAACGGTGGCAGCCACGGGCGTGCGGGGCGCGGGCAGCGTCGGCTCGACGCCGCCGAGGAGGTCCGAGAGGCTCTCCATGACCGGTTCCTCGCGCTGCTGGTCGAGCGTCGGGTCGCGGTCAACCTTGACGTTGCGGTAGTACTCCATGCCCGTCCCGGCCGGGATCAGGCGGCCCATGATGACGTTCTCCTTGAGGCCGCGCAGGTGATCGACGCGCCCGGAGATGGCCGCCTCGGTCAGCACGCGCGTGGTCTCCTGGAAGGAGGCCGCCGAGATGAACGACTCGGTCGAGAGCGAAGCCTTCGTGATGCCGAGCAGGAGCGCGTCGAAGGTGGCCGGATCGCCCCCGTCGGCGATGACGCGGCGGTTCTCGTCTTCGAGGCGGAAGCGGTCCACCTGCTCTTCGAGCAGGAAGTCCGTGTCGCCCACGTCGGAAATCTTCACCCACCTGAGCATCTGGCGGACGATGACCTCGATGTGCTTGTCGTTGATGTTGACGCCCTGGAGGCGGTAGACCTCCTGGATTTCGTTGACGAGGTACTCCTGCAAGCGGTTCATGCCGAGCACGCGCAGGATGTCGTGCGGGTTCAGGGGGCCGTCCATCAGCGCCTCGCCGGCACGGATGCGGTCGCCGTCCTGCACGTTGATGTGCGTGCCGCGCGGGATGTCGTACTCGCGCTCCTCGCCGTCGTCGCCCGTGACCACGAGCTTGCGCTTGCCCTTCGTGATGGCCCCGAGCCGGACCGTGCCGTCGATCTCGCTCATGACGGCGGTCTCGCGCGGCTTTCGCGCCTCGAAGAGTTCCACCACGCGCGGCAGACCGCCCGTGATGTCCTTCGTCTTCGTGGTCTCGCGCGGGATTTTGGCGATGATGTCGCCGGGCTCGACCACGTCGCCGTCGTGCATCATCAGGTTGGCGCGAACGGGCATCTGGTAGGTCTTGAGGACCTTGTTCGAGCCCGAGCGGATTTCGAGACGCGGCTGCCGCTTCTCGTCGGGCGAGTCCTTGACGACGAGGCGCGACTGGCCGGTCACCTCGTCAACCTCCTCGTCCACCGTGACGCCTTCCTTGAGGTCCTGGAACTTCACGGTGCCGGCGACCTCGGTCAGGATGGCGAAGGTGAAGGGGTCCCAGGTGGCGAGCATCTGGTCTTCCTTGACGCGTGCGCCGTCCTCGACGTGGATGTGCGCGCCGTAGACGATCTGGTAGCGCGCCACCTCGCGGTTGCGCTCGTCGAGGATGATGAGCGCGCCGTTGCGGTTCATCGCGATGATCTCGCCGCGGCGGTTCTTCACCACGTTGAGTTCCATGTACTTGATCGTGCCGTCCTGCCGCGCCTCGTGCTTCGACTGCTCTTCGAGGCGCGCCGTGCCGCCGATGTGGAACGTGCGCATCGTGAGCTGCGTGCCGGGCTCGCCGATACTTTGGGCGGCGATGACGCCGACGGCCTCGCCGATGTCCACGGGCTTGCCGGTCGCCAGGTTGCGGCCGTAGCACTTGATGCAGACGCCGCGGCGCGACTCGCAGGTCAAGACCGAGCGGATGCGGACGCGCTGGACGCCGGAGCGCTGAATCTCGGCCGCCAAATCCTCGTCAATCTCGTCGTTCGAGCCGACGATGACGCGCCCCTCCACGGGGTCGATCACGTCTTCGAGCGCCGTGCGGCCGACGATGCGGTCGCGCAGGCTCTCGATCTCCTCGCCGCCCTCGACGATGGCCGTCGTCGTGATGCCCTTGTGCGTGCCGCAGTCGGGCTCGCTGATGATCACGTCCTGCGCCACGTCCACGAGCCGGCGTGTCAGGTAACCGGAGTCGGCCGTCTTCAGTGCCGTGTCGGCCAGACCTTTTCGGGCGCCGTGCGTCGAGATGAAGTACTGGAGGACGTTGAGGCCCTCGCGGAAGTTCGAGCGGATGGGCGTCTCGATGATCTCGCCCGAGGGCTTCGCCATCAGCCCGCGCATGCCGGCGAGCTGGCGGATCTGCTGCGCCGTGCCGCGCGCGCCCGAGTCGCTCATGATGAGGATCGGGTTCAGCTCGCCCGAAGACTTCTCCTTCTCGTCCATCGCGCGGAACATCTCCTTGGCGACCTTGTCGGTCACCTCGGACCAGATGGCGATGACCTTGTTGTAGCGCTCGCCGTTGGTGATGACGCCGTCGCGGTACTGCTTCTCGACCTCGACCACGTCGTCCTCGGCCTTCGCCACCAGGACCTTCTTGGCCTCGGGCGTGACGAGGTCGTCAATGCCGATGGAGATGCCGGCCCGGGTCGCGTACTGGAAGCCGAGGCTCTTGAGGTCGTCGAGCATCTTGACCGTCAGCTCGTGGCCGAGCCGGAGGTGGCAGTAGTTGACGAGCGACTGAAGCCCCTTCTTCTTCAGCGTGCCGTTGATGAAGGGCAGGCCCTTCGCCACCTGATCGTTGAAGATGACGCGGCCGACGGTGGTGTTGACGACGCGGCGGACGTTCTCCTGCACGGTGCCGCGCATCACGTCCTGCGGGTCGTGCTCCTGCGTCAGGTCGATGAAATCGCCCAGGAGCCGCAGCTTGATGGGCGTCTGCGTCTCGACCTCCCTGGCGTCGAGGGCCAGAAGCACCTCGTCGGTCGAGGCGAAGACGCGCCCCTCGCCCTTCGAGCCGGGACGGTCACGCGTCAGGTAGTAGCAGCCCAGAACGATGTCCTGCGAAGGCACCGCGATGGGCTGGCCGTTCGCGGGGCTCAGGATGTTGTTCGAGGCCAGCATCAACACGGCCGCTTCGATCTGCGCCTCGGGCGAGAGCGGGATGTGGACGGCCATCTGGTCGCCGTCGAAGTCGGCGTTGAAGGCCGTGCAGACGAGCGGGTGAATCTTGATGGCCTTGCCCTCGACCAGCACGGGCTCGAAAGCCTGAATGCCGAGGCGGTGCAGCGTCGGCGCGCGGTTCAAGAGGACCGGGTGCTCGCGGATGACCTCTTCGAGGATGTCCCAGACGACCGGCTCCTGGCGGTCAACCATCTCGCGCGCCTGCTTGATGGTGGCGGCGTACTGCTGCTTTTCGAGCTGGTTGTAGATGAAGGGCTTGAACAGCTCAAGCGCCATCTTCTTCGGCAGGCCGCACTGGTGGAGCTTCAGCTCCGGCCCGACGACGATGACCGAGCGGCCCGAGTAGTCAACGCGCTTGCCGAGCAGGTTCTGGCGGAAGCGGCCCTGCTTGCCCTTCAGGGTGTCCGAGAGCGACTTGAGCGGGCGGTTGTTGACGCCGCGCAGGACGCGGCCGCGCCGGCCGTTGTCGAAGAGGGCGTCGACGGCCTCCTGCAACATGCGCTTCTCGTTGCGCACGATGACCTCGGGCGCGCGCAGCTCCATCAGCTTCTTGAGGCGGTTGTTGCGGTTGATGACGCGCCGGTAGAGGTCGTTCAAGTCCGACGTGGCGAAGCGCCCGCCGTCGAGCGGCACCAGGGGGCGCAGCTCGGGCGGGATGACGGGGATCACGTCGAGAATCATCCAGTCGGGGTGGTTGCCCGATTTGAGGAAGGACGTGACGACCTTGAGGCGCTTCGAGAACTTGAGCTTCTTCTGCTGCGAGGTCTCCTCGCGCATCCGCTGGCGGAGCTCGACCGACAGCTCCTCGATGTTGACCATCGCCAGCAGTTCCTTGATCGCCTCGGCGCCCATCTTGGCGACGAACTGGCCCGGATAGTCGCGCACCAGTTCCCTGTAACGCTCGTCGGTCAGGAGTTCGCGCTCCTTGACCGGCGCGTCGCCGGGATCGATGACGATGTACGACTCGAAGTAGAGCACCTTCTCAAGCTCCCGCAGGGGGATGTCGAGCAGGTGGCCGATGCGCGAGGGCAGCCCCTTGAAGAACCAGACGTGCGAGCAAGGGCTGGCGAGCTCGATGTGGCCCAGGCGCTCGCGGCGCACTTTGGCCTGCGTGACCTCGACGCCGCACTTGTCGCAGATCACCCCGCGGTGCTTCATGCGCTTGTACTTGCCGCAGAGGCACTCCCAGTCGGTGACGGGGCCGAAGATGCGTGCGCAGAAGAGGCCGTCGCGCTCGGGCTTGAAGGTGCGGTAGTTGATCGTCTCGGGCTTCGTGACCTCGCCATGCGACCAGTGGCGGATCTTCTCGGGCGAGGCCAGTGAGATGCGGATGGCCTCGAAATCCGGCGCCAGTTGAGTCTTCTCTTGCTGGAATCGAAACATAATTACCTCTATGAGCAGTCCGGGCCGTTAACAGTGTTCATTCGTCTCGCGCCTGGCGGTGGCCCCCGCCGGGGCCGGCGTGCCTCGTAAAGCACAGCCGGCCCCGGCGAAGAATCGGCCGCCTACTCCGTCGCGGTCACGCCGGCGGTCGGGACGACGGGCGTGCCCGTCCCGTCGCCGTCGGCCCCGCCGTCCTTGTTGATCAGCTCAACGTCGAGGCAGAGCGACTGTAGCTCGCGCACCAGGACGTTGAACGACTCGGGGACGCCGGGGTTGAAGTCGGCCTCGCCCTTGACGATGGCCTCGTAAATCTTCGAGCGCCCCGCCACGTCGTCCGACTTCGCCGTCAGTAGCTCCTGAAGGATGTGGGCGGCGCCGTAGGCTTCGAGCGCCCAGACCTCCATCTCGCCGAACCGCTGGCCGCCGAACTGCGCCTTGCCGCCGAGCGGCTGCTGCGTGATGAGCGAGTACGGCCCGATGGAGCGTGCGTGAATCTTGTCGTCCACGAGGTGCGAGAGCTTCAGCATGTAGATGTAGCCCACCGTCACCTTCTGCTCGAAGGGATCGCCGGAGAGCCCGTCGTAGAGGACGGCCTTGCCCGAATCGGCCACCACCTCGGGCAGCCCCATCTCCCTCAGGCGTGCGCTGGCGCTGTGGATCATGCCCTTGATCTCGGGCTCGGTCGCGCCGTCGAAGACGGGCGTGGCGAAGTGCATGCCGAGCACGCGCGCCGCCCAGCCGAGGTGCGTCTCGAGAATCTGCCCGACGTTCATGCGCGAGGGCACGCCGAGCGGGTTCAGGACGATGTCCACGGGCGTCCCGTCGGGCAGGTAGGGCATGTCCTCCTCGGGGAGGATGCGGGCGATGACGCCCTTGTTGCCGTGGCGTCCGGCCATCTTGTCGCCGACCGAGAGCTTGCGCTTCATGGCGATGAAGACCTTGACCATCTTGATGACGCCGGGCGCCAACTCGTCGCCCTGCCGGAGCTTGGCGATCTTCTCCTCGTAGATGTCCGTGAGGATGCGAATCTGGCGCTCGGTGCGGTCCTCGAAGTCCTTGACCTCGGCCAACACGTCCGAGCCGCGTGCGCCGGCGAGCTGGGCCTTGCGCAGCGCCTTCGGCTCCAGCCCCGCGAGCATCTCGCGCGTGATGGTCTCGCCCTTCGGGATGCGCGTCTCGCGTTCGACGACGAGGTCGGCCGAGAGCTTGCGCCCCTCGAACAGCTCGTAGATGCGCGCGTCGCGCTGCTCGCGCAGGATGCGGATTTCGTCTTCGAGGTCGCGGCGGAGACGGTTCTCCTCCTCCATCTCGATGTTGAGCGAGCGCTGGTCGCGCTCGGTGCCCTTGCGTGTGAAGACCTGCACGTCGACGACCGTGCCGTCGATGCCCGGCGGGCAGACGAGCGAGGCGTCTTTAACGTCGCCGGCCTTCTCGCCGAAGATGGCGCGCAGCAGCTTCTCCTCGGCCGTGAGCTGCGTCTCGCCCTTCGGCGTCACCTTGCCGACGAGGATCGAGCCCGGCTTGACCTGCGCGCCGATGCGGATGATGCCCGACTCGTCGAGGTCGCGGAGCATGTTCTCGCCGACGTTCGGGATGTCGCGCGTGATCTCCTCGGGGCCGAGCTTGGTGTCGCGGGCCTCGATCTCAAGCTCCTCGATGTGGATCGAAGTGTAGTAGTCGTCCTTGACCAGCCGCTCGGAGACGAGGATGGCGTCCTCGAAGTTGTAGCCGCGCCACGGCATGAAGGCCACGAGGACATTCCGGCCGAGGGCCAGCTCGCCGCGGTCCGTGCAGGGGCCGTCGGCGATGACCTGCCCCTTCATGATCCGCTCGCCGACGGCCACGATGGGCCGCTGGTTGATGCAGGTGTTCTGGTTCGAGCGGCGGAACTTCGTCAAGGTGTAGATGTCGGCCGTCACCTCGCGCGAGATGGTGCCGTCAACGTTGTGGTCGGCGCGGACGATGATGCGCTCCGAGTCGACGTAGTCCACGACGCCGTCGCGGCGGGCGGCCACGACCGCGCCCGAATCCCTCGCCGTCACCTGCTCCATGCCGGTGCCGATGTAGGGCGCCTCGGCGCGCAGGAGCGGAACGGACTGGCGCTGCATGTTCGAGCCCATCAGCGCGCGGTTCGCGTCGTCGTTCTCAAGGAACGGGATGAGCGAGGCCGCGACCGAGACGAGCTGCTTCGGCGAAACGTCCACGTACTGGATGCTCTCGCGCTCGGCGAGGATGAACTCGCCGGCCTGGCGCGAGGCGGAGCGCTCGCGGACGATGTTGCCCTCCTCGTCGAGCTCGATGTTGGCCTGGCCGATGACGTACTTGTCCTCCTCCCAGGCCGTCAGGTAGAAGGGGTAGGGCTCGTACTGTGCCCGCTGGCCGTCGGCGCCGACGCGCTTGTTGACCTTCGCCACCTCCTCCTCGGCCACGTGGTCGCCGGGACGGAGCTTCGTGTCGCCGCCGTTGATGATGCGGACGTACTCGACGACGCGGCCGTCAACCACCTTGCGATACGGCGACTCGATGAAGCCGAACTCGTTGATCCGCGCGAAGCAGGAGAGGCTGGAGATCAGGCCGATGTTCGGGCCCTCGGGCGTCTCGATGGGGCAGATGCGGCCGTAGTGCGTCGGGTGCACGTCGCGGACCTCGAACCCGGCGCGCTCGCGCGAAAGACCGCCCGGCCCGAGGGCCGAAAGCCTCCGCTTGTGCGTGATCTCGGAGAGCGGGTTGGTCTGGTCCATGAACTGCGAGAGCTGCGAGGAGCCGAAGAACTCACGAACGGCCGCCGTGACGGGCTTGGCGTTGATGAGGTCGCGCGGCATCGTCGTCTGCATCTCCTGCTGGATCGACATCTTCTCCTTGATGGCGCGCTCCATGCGGACGAGGCCGATGCGGAACTGGTTCTCAAGGAGCTCGCCGACGGCGCGGACGCGGCGGTTGCCCAGGTGGTCGATGTCGTCGGCGACGAAGTCCGCAGGGTTGCGGCGCATCTTCAGCAGGTAGGAGAGCACGTCCACGAAGTCGCCGGCCGACAGCAGCGGGTCTTCGAGCCGGTCGCGCTCGGGCCGCCCCATCTTGATGTTGAACTTCAGACGGCCGACCCTTGAGAGGTCGAACTTGCGGTCGTCGAAGAACATGCCCTCGAACAGCTTGTAGGCCGTCTGGACGGTCGGCGGGTCGCCGGGGCGCATCTTGCGGTAGATTTCCAGCAGCGCGTCCACGGGCTTCGTGATCACGTCCTTTTTGAGCGTGAGCGACAGCACGTTGCCGAGGTCGTCGCGCTCGGGGAAGAAGACCTCGAAGCGCTCGACGCCCGACTGCATGATCTCCTGGAGCTTGGCCGGCGTGATCTCGTTGTTGGCCTCGACGACGACCTCGCCCGTCTCGGTGTTGACGATGTCTGAGAGGGCGTAGGCGCCGTCGAACTGCTGCGAATCGACCTCGACCTCGGCGACCTTACCCTTGCGGATGTCGCGCAGGGCCGACTGCGTCACCTTCTTGCCGGCGCGCACGACTGCTTCCGCCGCGCCCCGCGCCTTGATGTCCTGCTCGGCCTTCATGCCGATGAGGTTGGTCGGCCCCTCCTCGCGCACCTGCACGAAGACGCGGCCCTCCTCGACGCGCACCTCGTCGCCGATGTAGAAGGCGCGCAGGATGTCCTCGTCGTTGAAGCCGGCGTTCTTGACGGCGTCTTCGAGCTGCGAGTCGGAGGCGAAGCCCTTCGGGTCGAACTGCGGGTTGAGCCAGATGCCCAGGGCACGCAGGAAGATCGAGGCCAGGAACTTGCGCTTGCGGTCAATGCGGACGTAGAGGAGGTTCTTCTGGTCGTACTCGAACTCGACCCAGGAGCCGCGGTACGGGATGACCTTGGCGAGGAAGACCGGCGACTTCTCGAAGAAGACGCCGGGCGAGCGGTGGAGCTGCGAGACGATGACGCGCTCCGTGCCGTTGATGATGAAGGTCCCGTTGTCGGTCATCAGCGGGATTTCGCCGAAGAAGACCTCCTCCTCCTTGATGTCGCGGATCGAGGCGGCGCCCGTGTCCGGGTCCTTGTCGAAGACCGTCAGGCGGATTTTGACCTTGAGCGGCACCGAGTAGGTCATGCCTCGCTCCTGGCACTCCTGCTGGTCGTGCTTGTGCTTGAGGCCGACCGGCTCGCCGCAGTTGTCGCAGAGCGTGGGGCGGACGGCGTTGAACGTGCCGCAACTGTGGCACAGGGTCTCGCCCGGCGTCAGCGGGTCCACCTTAACGAGCGAGCCGCACTGCTTGCAGTTGGCGCGCAGATAACGCAAGCCTTCGAGCCGGCCGCACTTGCACTGCCAGTTGCCGATGTGGAACTCGACGAAGTCGAGCTCGGCCGTCTGGCGAAAGTCCGAGATCGGGAAGACCGAGCGGAAGACGGCCTGAAGGCCCGTCGCCTCGCGCTCCTCGGGCAGCAGGTCCATCTGGAGGAAGCGGTCGTAAGAGTCGCGCTGAATCTCGATGAGGTTCGGGATGCGCGCCGCCGTCTTGATCTTCGAGAAGTCGTGGCGGGCGGGCGGCTGACTCTGGCGACGGCCCGAGCCGACGGCGCTCTGTTGCAGCGGGTTTTCGACGAAGTTTGCAGACATCAGAAAATCCTTTGATAGCCTTCGGCCGTCAGCAGTCGGCGTCCGGCTATTAAGAGAACGGCCACCCAATCGAACTGCGCGCCCGGCCGCGGCCTGCTGAGAGCCGCAGGCGGGGCGCCGTGAGATTATTTTAAAGACGGCAAAGCGCGGCCAGAGCGCACTTGTCTCTGGCCGCTTCTTTAGTAAGTTGAAAGCGGTCGCTACTGTTCAAACTTTTCGGGAGTAACGTCAGCGCCTCACTACTCCCCTACCTTAGCCGCGGTGCGGCAGTGCTGTCAAGAAAGGTGACAGGTGACGAGTGACGAGTGACGAGAAAGGACAGTTTTTAGTAGGTAGTTTTTAGTTTTTAGTTGGAAGAACAGCTAAAAACTATCAACTAGAAACTTCAGCTCTCTCGTCACTTGTCACTCGCGACTCGTCACGGCGGTCATTACTTCACTTCGACGGTCGCGCCGGCGTCGGCCAGCTTGGCGCGGATGGCCTCGGCCTCTTCCTTCGAGACGCCCTCCTTGACGGCCTTCGGGGCGCCCTCGACGAGGTCTTTGGCCTCCTTCAGGCCGAGCGCGGTGATCTCGCGGACCACCTTGATGACGTTGATCTTGTTGCCGCCCGCGGCCTGAAGGATCACGTCGAACTCGGTCTTCTCCTCGGCCGGCGCCGCGGCCTCGCCGCCGCCTGCCGCCGGGGCCGCCGCGACGGCCGCCGCGGCCGCCGAGACGCCGAAGGTCTCCTCAAGCTCCTTGACGAGCTGCGAGGCTTCGAGCAGGGTCATGCCCTTCAGAAACTCGATCACATCTTCGCGTGTAGCTGCCATGATAACTTTCTATCCTCCTCAAAGGGTTTCTCTGGTTGTGAATAAGCTGTCAGCGTCCGGCTTTCAGCTATCAGCTTTTTCAGAGTCTTTTAAGCCGACTGCCGAAACGCCGAGTGCTGAACGCTCTTTCGTTCCCCAGCCGAGAGAACCCACGGGACGCTCGAAAGGCCCGTTGCATCGCGGGCCTCGGTCGCGTCCGAGCCAGAGGTGCGACCTGACAAATCGCCCAGCCCGTTTTCCGCGTCCGGCTGACTTCCGAAGAGGTTCCGTGCCTCGGAACCTCCGATTTCAAAGCGCGCGCGGGGCGGGCGGCCCGACGGCCGTGCCCGCCCCGAAAACTCTTAAGCGGCCTCGCCGCCCCCTTTTTGCTCGCCGATCTGCTTGACGACGATGGCGAGGTTGCGCGGCACGGCCGAGATGACCGTCACCAAACGCTGCGCCTGCGCGTTGATGAGGAACAAGACCTTCGAGATCAGCTCCTCCTTCGACGGCAGCGTGGCGATGGCCTCCACGTCGGCCAGCGCGATGACGCGCCCCTCGACGACGCCCGCCTTGAAGGTGAACACGTCGGGGTTCTCTTTGGCGAACTTCGAGACGGCCTTCGACAGCGCGACGGGGTCGCCCTCGGCGAGGGCGATGGCCGTCACGCCCTTGAAGTGCTCGGCGGCGGCGGCGAAGGGCGTGCCCTCGGCGGCGCGGCGCGCGAGGGTGTTCTTGACGACGTTGTAGCTGGCCCCGGCCTCGCGCAGGCGGTTCCTGAGCTCCTGGTCCTTCGACACCGTCAGCTTCGTGAAGCCGACGAGCATCCCGGCGGCCGCCGCCTGGAACTGCTGCGAGAGGGCTTCGAGGTCGCGTTGCTTTTGCTCTCTGGTCTTCATAACTTCTCAGTTCCCTCCCGTCACTTGGCGTAGGCCGTTTCGTCCAGGAGCACGCCGGGGCTCATCGTCGAGGCCAGGTTGACCTTCTTGACGTACTTGCCCTTCGCGGTCGAGGGCTTGGCGCGCACCACGGCGTCGGTCAAGACCTGCGCGTTCTCGCGCAGCTTGTCGCTCTCGAAGGAGATTTTGCCGATGCCGACGTGGATGACGCCGGTCTTGTCCACGCGGTACTCGACCTTGCCCGCCTTCGTCTCGCGGACGGCCGTCGCCACGTCGAAGGTGACGGTGCCGGTCTTCGGGTTCGGCATCAGGCCGCGGGGGCCGAGCACCTTACCGAGTTGCCCGACGACGCGCATCATGTCGGGCGTGGCGATGACGGCGTCGAAGTCGAGCCAGCCGCCCTTGATGCGGTCCACCATGTCTTCGCCGCCGACGAAATCGGCGCCCGACTCCTCGGCCTCTCGCACCTTCTCGCCCTGCGCGATGACGAGCACGCGCACCGTCTTGCCGACGCCGTGCGGCAAAACGACCGTGCCGCGGACGAGCTGGTCGGCCTTGCGCGGGTCCACGCCGAGCCACATCGTCAGCTCGACGGTCTCGTCGAACTTGGCGAAGGAGATTTCCTTGACCTTGGCGAGCCCCTCGTCGAGGGTATACTTGCGGTTCGGCTCGATCTTCTCCTGAGCCGCGCGGTACTTCTTCCCGTGCCTGGGCATTACTTACCTCCGAGGTGCGAGCGAGGGTGAAGCCCTCTCCCTCTTCTAAAATGGTGAGTGCGAAGTGATGAATGATGAATACGATGCGCGCCGAGCTTTACCCTTCGAGCAGCCTTGTATTCATCACTTCTCACTCATCATTCAATCGTGAGCCCCATGTTGCGCGCCGTGCCTTCGATGGTCTTGATGGCGGCTTCGAGGTTCGTCGTGTTCAGGTCCACCAGCTTGAGGCGGGCGATCTCCTCGATCTTGTCGCGCGAGATCGAGCCGACCTTCTCACGGTTCGGCTTGCCCGAGCCCTTCTGGACGCCGGCGGCCTTCTTCAGTAGGTCGGCCGCGGGCGGCGTCTTGGTCTCGAAGGTGAAGGAGCGGTCGGCGAAGACGGTGATGACGACCGGGATCTTGAGGTCCGGGTCCATCTGGGCCGTCTTGGCGTTGAACGCCTTGCAGAACTCCATGATGTTGACGCCGTGCTGACCGAGGGCCGGGCCGATAGGCGGCGCCGGGTTGGCCTTCCCCGCCGGAACCTGCAACTTGATGTAGCCTGTGATCTTCTTTGCCATTTTCTTTTAGTGACAAGTGACAAGTGACAAGTGACAAGCAAGAATCTTTTTCTTGTTACTTGTCACTCGTTACTCGTCACTGCTCTTATTCTTCTTCGGTAAACGTGACCTTCTCGACATCGAGGAAGTTGAGTTCGACCGGCGTCGAGCGCCCGAAGATGGTGACGACCACCTTGAGCGTGGACTTGTCGGCGTTAACGTCCTCGACCTTGCCGGTGAAGGAGGCGAACGGACCGGACTTGATGCGGACGGTCTCGCCGGGGTTGTAGGTGAACTTCGGCTTCGGCTTCTCGGCCGCCTCCGTCACGTTGTGGACGATCTGGTCCACCTCGTCGGGCGTCAGCGGCGTCGGCTGCTGCCCGCCGACGAAGCCCGTCACCTTCGGCGTCCCCTTAATGAGGTGAAAGACCTTGTCGGGGATGTGCCCGCGCTCGTCGCACTCGATCTGGACGAGGACGTAGCCCGGGTAGAACATGCGCGACGACTCGACGCGCTTGTTGCCGCGCATCTCGACGACCGTTTCGGTCGGGACGAGCACTTCCGTTATCTCGCCCTGCAACTCGGTGTCGCGGATGCGCGCCTTCAGGCTGTCGCGCACCTTCTTTTCGTGCCCCGAGTAGGTGTGAAGGATGAACCACTGCTGCATGTCTTTAACTCGGCCGCCCGCTCACGCCGCCCCGACGAGGCGCTGAATCTGCTCGATGACGAAGGAGAAGGCGCGGTCCACGGCGAACAGGTAGACGGCGAAGAAGATGACGGCGATGATCGTGATGATCGTCGTGTTCCGCACCTGGAGCGCCGACGGCCAACTGACGCGGTTCAGTTCGGCCCGCGTGTCGTGGACGAACTTGCCGGTGCGGGCGACGACGCCGTCCACCGGGCGGTCGGGCAGGCCGCGCTCGGCGCGCTCGCCCCGCCCCTCAGAGCCCTCGCCAAAGCGGGCCATGCGTGGAGCCGCTCCCGACGGCTCCGTCGGCCCCGGATCGGCCACCGGCTCGTCGTCTCGCCTGTCGGTCATCTGTCCATCACCTCTCTTCGACACCCGGCTGCTTCCTCACTCCGCTCTTTCACCAAAATACTCCCGAACAGGGGTAACAGGATTCGAACCCGTACTTTCGGTTTTGGAGACCGACGTGCTGACCGTTGACACTATACCCCTAAGAGCCGTGACGAGTGACAGGTGACGAGTGACAAGAAGAAGAAGTCTGTTCTTTCTCGTCACTCGTCCCTCGTCACTTGTCACTCCTACTTGGTTTCCCTGTGCGAGCGGTGGCAGCGGCAGCGGCGGCAGAACTTGTTGAACTCAAGCCGCGCGGGCTTGGTCTTCTTGTTCTTGGTCGTCACATAGTTGCGGCTCTTGCACTCGGTGCACTGCAAGACGACGTTGTCGCGTGGCATCTCTTACCTTCCTCACCGGACAATCCCGCCAGGGACTTTCCGCGCTGTTACTCGATGATGTCGGAGATGGTGCCGGCCCCCACCGTCCGCCCGCCCTCACGGATGGCGAACCTCAACCCCTTCTCCATCGCTATCGGCGTGATCAACGTCACCTCCATCGCCACGTTGTCGCCAGGCATCACCATCTCC
>DASQMB010000029.1:0-21401 GCA_035645715.1 Pyrinomonadaceae bacterium | reverse complement strand
GCGCTGGCGCTCTGTGCGACCCTGACGGCTCCGGGCGCGGCGGCCCCTGCTGCCGCCGCCGGCGCGGCCGCCCGCGCGCAGTCGGCCGCGCAGCAGCCGGCGCCGCAGCATGGGACGGCGAGCGTCTCCGGCAGGGTGACGGACGGCGAGCGCGGGCTGGCGGGGCTGACCGTGCTGCTCTTCTCTTTCGACCGGGGGGAGCGCGGGCGCTTCCCCGTGCGGACCAGGACCGACGCCGAGGGGCGCTACCGCTTCGACGGCTTGCGGGCCGGCCGCTATCGAATCCTCCCGCACGCGCCCGCCCACGTCACGAGCCAGGACGTGGAGAGTTGGCCCCCCGGCGCGAAGATCGTCAGCGTGCTGGCCGGCGACACGGCTGAGGATGTGGACTTCCGCCTGAAGAAGGGCGGCGTCATCACGGGCCGCGTAACGGGCGCCGACGGGCAGCCGGTCGTCGGCGAGCCGGTCAACGTGCTCCCGACCGAGCGCGGCCCGCAGCAGGAGCGGCAGGTCGGCGGTCAGCGGCAAGTGATGACGGACGACCGCGGCGTCTACCGAGCCTACGGGCTGGCGCCGGGCCGCTACCGCGTCAGCGTCGGCGCGGGCGTCGGCGCGAACGGCCCCTCTCCCGGCCTGCGCCGCTTCTACCGCCTCACCTTTCACCCCGGCGCGACCGACGAGGCCGAGGCCGCAGTCGTCGAGGTAGCGGCCGGCGCGGAGGTTGACGAGGTTGACATCTCCGTGGGCCGCCCCGTCAAAACTTTCAGGGCCGCGGGGCGGGTCGTCAGCGCCGAGACGGGCCAGCCCGTCGTCGGCGTGAGGGTCGGCGTGGGCTCCGTAGACCCCTCCGGTCGGCGCCTGACGGGGTACGCGGGCGGGCAGCCGACGAACGCGCGCGGCGAGTTTACGGTCGAGGGGATCAGGCCGGGCCGCTACGCCGCGTCGCTGGTCGGGAGCCAGGAGGGTGGCGAGTGGTACGCAGAGCCGGTCGTCTTCGCCGTCGGCCCGGCCGACGCCACCGGGATCGAACTCAAGGTGAAGCGCGGCGGGTCGGTGGCGGGCGTGGTGCAGGTCGAGGGGTTGAGCGACCGCGGCGCGACCGCGCGGCTGCTCTCGCAGGTCAGGGTCTTCGCCCTCTACGAGCAGGACGGCGGCCTGTCGGCGATGGGGCCGCCGGCGATGGGGCCGCCTCCCTCGGCCCCGGCCGACGGCGGCACGTTCTACATCGGCGGCCTGCGCCCCGGCCGGGTCAGGATCAACGCCGACTCGCGTGCGGCGGGACTCACCGTCGCGCGCGTCGAACTGGGCGGCGCCGACGTGCGGCGCGCGGGGATTCCGTTGGGCGACGGCGCGCAGGTCTCGGGCGTGCGCGTCGTGCTGGTTTACGGCACTGCCGTCCTGCGAGGGCGGGTGGGTTTGGAGGGGGACGTGCTGCCGCCGAACACGCGCCTGTTCGTCTCGGCGCGGCGCGTAGGGACGGAGTCGGGCTTCGAGCGGCAGGCGGTGACCGACTCGCGCGGTCGCTTCCAGTTCGACGGCCTGCCCGCGGGCACTTACGAGGTGCGGGCGCGCGGCATCGGGCCGGACCCGCGCACGCAACGTTATGAAGGACGGCCGCAGCAGGTCTTCGTCGCCGACGGCGCCGAGCAGCAGATCACGCTCGTCATCGAGCCGGCCGCCCCGGCCTCCCGCCCGCCTGGCGCGGGCGTCACCCCTTGAAGCACCGCCCGGCGCCCTTCGGAACTCCGCCCGGAGCGCCTCGAAGCCACGCGAGACGCGATGAAGTCAACGAGCGCGACACGAGTCTTCAACTTTCTTTTCGCCGCGCTGCTCGCCGCCGCGGTGCAACCGGCGCCGGCCGCGGCGCAGACCGGCGCGGGCGCGCCTCCGGCGACGGCGTCGGGCTCGATCACCGGCCGAGTCGTCGGCGACGGCGGCGAGTCGCTGGCGCAGGTCGCGGTCTTCGCCGTCAGCCGCGCCAGGGGCGGCGCCGCGCGGACGGCCTCCACCGACGAGGAGGGGAACTTCGTCATCCCCGACCTGTCGCCGGGCGTCTACGCGGTCTACGCCTCGGCCCCCGGCTACTACGGCGAGGCGAACGCTGCGGGCGACAACTCGGCCGTTCGGCCGGGCGACACGGTCCTCATCAGGCTGTTGAAGGGCGGCGTCATCACCGGGACGGTGACGGACGCGCTCGGCGAGACGGTGGTGTCGATGCCCGTCAGGGCCTACCGCGTGCGGGCGCTGGCGGAAGGGGGCGCGCCGCAGGGCGTTACCTCGGCTTCCCCGACCGGCGGCCTCCTGTCGCAGACCGACGACCGCGGCGTCTACCGACTCTACGGCCTGCCGTCGGGCGTCTACGTGGTCGCGGCCGGCGTCCGTGGTTTCGGCCCCTACTCCCCCTTCGAAGGCGACTCGCCGACCTACTACCCTTCGTCCACGCGCGACACCGCGGCCGAGGTGCCCGTGCGCGCCGGGCAGGAAACGGCCGGCATTGACATCCGCCACCGCGAGGAGCGCGGCCACCGCGTCAGCGGCACCGTCGAGTTCCCGGCAGACCTCCGCGGCCAGAACGTCGGCGTCGGCGTCACGCTCGTCCACACCGCCACCGGCGCCGTCATCTCCAACAGCTTCGTCTCGCTGCCGGACCCCGAGCGGGCCTTTCAGATCGACGGCGTAGCCGACGGCGACTACGAGGTGCGGGCCGTGCTCTCCGTGCCCGACGGGCTGACGCGCACGTCCGAGGCGCACCGCGTCGCCGTCATGGGCGCCGACGTGACCGGCATCCGCCTCGCGCTCGCGCCGCTCGCCACGCTCTCCGGCGTGCTCGCCGTCGAGGCACCGCT
This sequence comes from Pyrinomonadaceae bacterium, assembly GCA_035645715.1. Classification (GTDB taxonomy): domain Bacteria; phylum Acidobacteriota; class Blastocatellia; order Pyrinomonadales; family Pyrinomonadaceae; genus QHXN01. The sequence continues at coordinate 18,555 of DASQMB010000029.1, read as the reverse complement.
CGCGTCCCTGCGCCAATCCGAACTCTGCCGCGCGAACGCCCCTTCGCCGCGCCTGCTCGCGCAGGAGGTCGTAGTCACCGCGTGGCACGACGAGGGGCGCGACGAGGGGCGCGACGAGGGACGCGCAGGAGCGCGCGCAGGGGAGGCCGCCGGGGGACGCGACGAGGGGGCGCGGCGCCCGGCCATGTTCAGCCGCGCCTCGACGGCGCCGGACGAGGGCGGAGGCTTTGCGCTCCGCAACCTCGCCGCGGGCCGCTACCGCCTCCGCGTCCGCCCGGTTGATGAGAGCCTCTACGTCCGCTCCATACAGATGCCGGCGCCGGCGGCCGTGCCCCAGCCGCGCACGCCCGCACCCCGCGCAGGGGCGGGCCAACCGGCCTCCCGCGTGGGGGCAGGCCAACCGGCCCCCCGCGTGGGCGCAGACCAGCCGGCGCGGACGGCCCCAGCCCCCGCGCCCGCAGCCGCGCAGCGCGACTCCGTCATGCTCAGGAAAGGACAGCAACTCTCGGGCGTCGTCGTCCGCGTCGCCTACGGCGCGGCGCTCCTGGGCGGCCACCTCGCCCCGGCCGAGGGCGCCGAACGGCGTGACGGCGCGGCGGCCGTCGCACAACCTCAGCGCGGGCGCGTCTACCTCGTCCCGGCCGAGCCCGAGCGGGCTGAAGACCCGCTCAGTTACGCCGAGGTCGCTTCGTCCGAGGACGGCAGCTTCGTCTTCAAGAACGTCGCGCCCGGCCGTTACCTGCTCGCCGTGCGCCCGGCCTCGACCGCCCCGCCGGAGTCGCCTGAACCGCCCGCCTTCTGGAGCGCGGAGGGGCGCGCCGCGCTCCGCCGCGAGGCGGGGGCCGCGCGCCTCGCTTTCGACCTTCAGCCCTGCCAGCGCCTGACGGGCGCCGCCGTCCCCTTCCCGCCGCAACAGTGATTGCCGGGCGGGGCTCGCGGCGGCGGCCGGCCGCGGCGCGTGCCCCCCCGAACGCGCGCCGCGTGCGGCCCCACCCTGAGCCCCGCCCGGCAACGTCCGGCCCCGCGGGCGGGCCAGATGCCGGACCCTAATTCGACCGGCCGCCACCGGCGCCAGCGCCCGGCGCGAACGCCCGACGCCCGGCCCTCAAGCTCACAACTCAGACCGACCTGAGCGCCCAGGCCGCCGCGTAGACGAGCGCGGTAAGCAGCCCGTGCGTGAAGAGGTTGACGGCTAGCGCCACTCGCCCGCGCTCGTCGAGCGCCACCTCGCGCAACGCGCGCCAGGCCCGCGCGGCCGCCTCTCCCGCCCGCGCCGACGCCGCGTAACCGTGATGCGCGCCGTAAGACGAGCCGGGCACGCGCACGAACCCGGCCGGCCGCCTATCTCGCGCGCGGGCGGCGCGCACGAAGAGGTCGAGCAGCAGGGCACGCGAACGGCGCGTCAGCCTCAGCAGCAGGAGCGCGCCGGCCGAGAAGAGGAGCACGAGCGACCAGCGGCGCGCCCGCCCGCCCGCCACCTCGCCGAACAGCACCCAGCCCTTGAGGGCGTAAGCCTCGGCCCGCCTGATCTTGCGCCGCGCGCGCTCCATCCCCGTCGGCGTCTCTCGGCGCGGCACGTCCCAGCCCGGGCCGCCGCCCACGGTCCGCGTCGCCGGCTCCCACCGCCAGGTCCCGCGCGGCAGTTGGTAGCCGGGGTAGGCGCGCCGCACGTCTGCGTATGTCACCATGCGCTCGCCGGCCTGCATGCCGAGCCGGTACTCGGCCGGCCAGAAGAGCATGAAGTGGGCCAGCCGCTCGTGGATGACGGCCGCCGTGTAGAGCGAGTCGCGCGCGGCGCGCGTCTGCGGGTACTCGCGCGCGACGCGCAGGTAGACGCCGAGCGCGTGGACCAGCCGCTCGTGCTGCTCCATGTAGCGGCGCAGCAGGCGCGGCTCGCCGGGCGCGCGCGGCTCGTAGTCGTAGTAGAGCGCGAAGAAGCGTCCGCCGCGCCAGGCCGCGGGGTTGTAGAAGACGAGCTCGCTCGCGCCGTAGTAGTAGCCTGCGAGCTGGTAGAGGGCCTCGGCCTTGGCCTCGTCGCCGGCGGCGAGTTCGGCCGCGCGCTCGCGCGCCTCGATCTCCTCCATCGTGCGAAGGTCGCGCGCCACCCAGCGGGCGAGCACGACGCCCGGCTCCTCGTCGTCGGGCTCCTTCGGGTCCAGGCAGTTGAAGAAAGTGTTCTGCGGCTTCCGCCATGCCTGGGCGCAGGGGTTGTCGTAGCTGTGCCCGCCGTTGCCGGTCGGCGCACTCGTCCTGACGCGGGCGAAGGCGGCGCGCGCCTCGTCGAAGCAGTGCAGGCGCATGTAGCGCAGGCCGAGCGAGTAGAGCAGCACGTCGCGGCGCGGGTGCTCGGGGCGTCGCTCGACGAAGGAGGCGACCTGCTCGGGGGTCATCAGCACGTCGAGGAAGTAGGCGGCGTCGGCCTCGTAGCCGAGCGCGAGGTACTGTTCGAGCGCGCCCTCGATGTCGCCCGCATCCTCCGCGGCGAGCGCCACGAAGCGGCGGGCGCCCTCGGCAAGGTCGCCGTCGGGGAACTCCTCGGCGAGGCCGACGAGGGTTCGGCGCGCCGCCGCGTAGTCGCGCAGGCGGTACTCGGCCACGCCCCTCGTCCAGAGGGCCGCGGCCCGCTCCTCGTCCGAGTCCGGCCCGAGGGCGAGCGCGCGCCGCGCCAGGTCGCGTGCCGCGGCGTGCTCGCCGAGTTCGAGCTTGATGGCCGCCACGCGCAGGGCGAACCCCGCCCCGACACCCGCGGCCGGGTGGCGCCGCATCATCCGCGCGGCGAACTCTCCCACGCGCGCCAGCTCCTTCCGCTCGCCCGCCGCGCGCCGGCGCGTGCTCTCGGCCTGCTCCCAGGCGAAGAACTTGTCGGCGCAGGTGTCGCGGGAGGAGGCGTGGCCCCGGCAGTGGTTGTAGGGGTTCTCCTCGTCTTCGACGTACACGTCGAAGGCGCCGCGCAGCGCGTAGTTGTAGACGTTGTGGTAGGCGTAGACGAGGGCCGTGCGCGGCTCGCCCTCGATCAGTCTTTCGAGCCGGGTCAGGTCGTCCTCGGTCGCGGCGCGGCGCACGAGACGCAGCGAGCGCAAAGCCTCCTCGCGCGTCGCCTCGTCGGGCGCCGAGGCCAGCGCGCGGTAATACTCGGCCAGCGCCTCTCCCGTCTCGCCGACGCGCAGGTGCAGGTAGGCGAGCCAGCCGCGTGCGTCCGCGGCGTAGCGCCCGCGCCCGTGCGCTGCGAGCACGCGGCGGAACAGGCGCGCGGCCTCAGACCAGTCGCGGTCGCGCAGGGCGGGGTCGGCCTCGTCGGGCGCGGCGTAGGACGAGGCCGTCTGCCAGGCGCGGCTCGCCCGCAGCCGCATCATCGCCGCCGAGAAGAGCGCGGCCTCACTCTTCTCGCCCCGCGGGTAGGAATCGGCCGCCGACTCGAAGGCCAGCACGCTCTCATCCAAACCCGCGGCGCCCTCTTCTTCCGTCACGGCCGCGCGCAGGTACGCGACGTTGTCGTCGAGCCCGACGCCGCGCGGCACGCGCCCGAGCAGTTCGCGTACCTCCTCGGCCCGCCGCCGGTGCTCTGCCGCCCGGGCCTGCTCGGCGGCGGAGGGCTCCGCGTCCTGACGCTCCGCGCCGCCGGCCGCGCCCGAGGGACCAGCCGCGCCCGAAGAACCAGCCGCGCCTTGCGACGTGGGCGCCCCCGCCTCGCCTTCCGCCGGGGTGGGGGCGCCCGGAGTCGTGCCCATAGACCATGAGGACGCGCGTGCGTCCTGATTCGAGCCCATGTTCGAGCTCATGGCGTCGCCGTCGCTCACCCACGCCGCCCAGGCATCGTATGCGCGCCGCGCTTCGAGATAAGAGTTGACCGCCGCGGGGTCTGCGCCGCCGGCCGACGAGAGCACGTCGAGTTGATCGAAGGCCGCGCGGCGGCGCCAGCGGCAGTCGCCCGCGGCGTCTCCCGAGCCGCAGTCCGGCCCGGCCGTCAGCTTCAGGTACTCGCCGAGCAGGTCACGCAACCGCGCGTGGTCGCCCCCGGCCGCCGCCCCCGCCGCCTCGACCCACGCGGCCGCCGCCCGCTTCGAGCGCGCCTGCGCCGCCTCCCACAAGTCGCCCTCGTCCGTGGCCTTCTTCGGCCCGCGCGCAGTGAAGGGCAGCGGCGGCAGCCGGCTGAACTCAGCCTCGCTCAGCCAGGCGTTGAAGCGCACTGAATGTTCCGTGCCGACCCAGCCGCAGCCGAGCGCCACGCCCGCCGAGGCCGCGAGCAGCGCGACCGACAAGAGGACGAGTTTCCCGGCCGACGGGCGGGCCGCGCGCGCGCGCCGGCGCCACGCCCGCAGCCGGGCCTTGATGCATGACAGCCGCGCTCTCATCCTCTTCACCTCCCCCGAAGCCTCACGGTTCGAGGCGAGGCCCGGACGACCTCGGCGCGAGCGAACGCGCGGCCGTCCTCGGCCCGCACCCTGACGTGCATTTCGAGCGACGCGGGCGGCTCGCCCTCGAAGCTCAACCCGACGCGCGCAGAGGCGCCCGCGGGCCAGCTTCGCGCGCCGAGCCGCAGCAGCCCCGCGCGCCTGGGGCCGCACGGGCGCGCCGGCGCCGCGCCCGACTCGCAGAGAGTCTCGACGGCGTCGAACCCTTCGAGGCTCGCCACGCCGCGCAGGCTCCCGGGCCGCACGCGGAGCGTGAGCGTCAGCGCGCCGTCGCCGACGTGTGCGCCCACTGCCCCGTCGTTTATCGCCGTCAGCTCCAACTGCTTCGCCGACTCCGCACCCGCCGACGAGGGGCGCGCTGCGCGCACGATGGTCGAGACCTCCGCCGCGCGGTCGGCGAGCGCGGCCGCGACCTGCGCCAGCCCGAGCGTCGTCCGGTCTTCGCCGGACGGAAGCCGGAAGACGCAGACGCCTACGAGCGCCGCGCCCGCGTTCTTGCGCACGGCCCTCGCGGCCGCGCGCAAGCCCTCGCCGCCCGTCGAGTAGAAGACCAGAGACTCGCCCTCGGCCACGCTCGTCCCCGAGACGACCGCGGCCTCGCGTGCGCGGAAGACGTAACGCCAGCCGCCGGCCGCTGCCCCCTCAGCCTTCGCGCCGCCCGCGCCTTCGGAGCCGCCCCCGCCTCGGCCGTCGTCCGCCCGGGCCGCGAAGGGCCGGCGCTCGACGAGTTCGAGCGAGGCGTGGCGCGCGGCATCTTCCGGCGCGAGGTCGCCGCGGAGCGCGCGCAGCTCCCCGCGCTCGGAGTAGAGGCCGGCGTAGCCGTAGGCGGCCAGCCCGGCGTAGAAGGGCTTGCCGAGCGCTGAGGCACGCGCGGCGTCGCGCGCCACGCGCCGGGGCGAAGAGACGGGCACAGCCTCTGTCAGCCGCCGCGGTATCTCCGAGCCGTAGAACTGTGGCGCCCAGAAGTCGGCCGCGGCCAGCGCCCCGGCGAGTTCGGCCGAGCCCATCCACGTCGGCAGCCCCGTCACCGACAGGCGCGTGCCCGCCGGCAGCCGCCCGCGCACGGATGCCAGCACGCGGCCGTAACGCGGCAGCAGCCGGGTCGGCACGTCTAGGTCGAGTTGCAGGCCCGCGATTGTCGCGCCGTCGTCCGCGCCCCTTCGCGCGTCGCGGGCGAAGGCCGCGGCCACGGCCGACGCCACATCATCTTCGCCCACGCGGCCGAAGGCCGAGAGCAGCGCGGGCGTGGCGTTGTAGACCAGGTGCAGCTCGACGGTTCGCGGGAACTTCCCTGTGACGGCGCGGACGCGCTCGACGCGCCCGCCCTCATAGTCGAGCTGCCCGGCGCGCATGAAGAGCGTGCGGGCGCCAGTCTCGCGCCGCGCCGCTTCGACCTCCGACTCCGACGGCGCTTCGGCCCGCCAGGCCCAGAACGCTACCGGCACCTCGCCGGCCCGCCATACCCGCGGCGCCCCGACCCACAACCACCCGGCCACGCCCGCCACGCCCGCCGCGGCAGCCGCTGCCGCCAGCAACAGGCCCGCCGCCAGCGCCGGCAGCCTTAAAGCCCGGCCCGCACTCCGCGCCTTCGCCGGCATCGCCCGAGCAAGCATCGCCCGACCTCTTTCGTCTCTTTCGCCCCGCGCCTCTTTCCGTCCGGCCCCGCCCGGCCCGAACCTACCGCGACGACCGGGGGCGCCCTCCCCGGAACGCGCCCCGGCCGCCGCGGGCAAGAGAGACGCGGCCGTCCGTCCTGCGCCGCAACGGCCGGCCGCCCTCCCCGCCGCCAGATTATTCCGATAGGACCAGTCTTCGGCGACGCGGGGGCCAACAGAGCCCGCGCGTAAGACGCGCTCTGCACGCCCCGTAAGACGCGCTCGCCCGTGCGTGCGACGCGCCCGGCCCTGACGTGCCTGCCCCAACACCCGCCCGTGTGGATAGCCACATTGACCGCCGCCGAGCCGGCGTTAGAACTTAGGCGCCGGCGCGAGTAGTCGTGCGCGGGCGTGCGCGGCGCTCCTGTTCTGTGGCATAAAGAGTTCACTTCCCGGCGCAACCCGCCGCAGGCCGGGCCGGACACGTCGACCGCCTATGTCAATCCTGATTGCCGAAGACAACGTGGCCCAGCGCCACTACCTGCGCGAACTCTTGGAGCGCGAGTTCGCCGCGCACGCCCCCGTCATCGAGGCCGACGACGGCGAGGCGGCCCTCGGCCTCGCACTGAGCGAGCGGCCGGAGCTGTGCGTCTTCGACATCCAGATGCCGCGCCTCTCGGGCGTCAAGGCCGCGCGCGCCGTCTGGCGCGAGTTCCCCTCGGCCCGCATCATTTTCTGGACCCAGTTCCCGCACGAGATTTACATCAACGAGATTCGCAAGATCGTCCGCGCCGTCGAGCCGCAGCCGGCCTACGGCTTCATCCACAAGAACAACCCTGAGTCGCGCTTCCTCCGCTTCGTCGCCGCCGTCCTCGAAGACGGCGCCGACATGATCGACCCGGCCTTCAAAGACTCCTTCAAGCGCCCGCTCCTGACCGAGTTCGAGGCCGAGGCGCTCTACTATCTCGCGCTCGGGCTCTCGAACTGGGCCATCGCCCGCAAGTGCTCGCTCTCCCTGCGCGGCGTCGAGAGCCGGCTGGCGACGCTCTACGAGAAGCTCTTCGTCTCGATCCCCGAAGGGACGCCGCACGAGGCTTACGAACGGCTCGCCTACAACATGCGGACCCGCGCCTTCTTCGAGGCGCTGCGCCGCGGCCTCATCAACTCGGACGAGCTCGAGAAGGCCGCCGTCGACCTCGAAGGCTGGATCGAGCGCGACCGCCGCCGCTTCGAGGACGAGCAGCGCCACGACAAGGCGCACCCCAAGCCCGCGCACGAGGGCGGCGCCAGACCCTAACCCGTGCGCCGAGCCGATGCCGCACAGAGCCGCGACTCCTCCACGCGGCCCCGATTCCCGCACCATTCCCCGACCGTAGCGATGCGCCAGGCATTCCAAAACTCTCGGGCCGGGTGGCGCTTCTGCGCCGCGCTCGCCGTCTGCCTGGCGGTCGCGCTCTCGCCCTGCCCGGCGGCCAGCGTGCGGCCCGGCGAGGCGCCCCAGCCGCAGCCCTCCGGCCTGCACCTGTGGGGCGCCGTCACGCTCTTCCACGGGCTGCCGAGCGAGCAGGTGCGGGCCGTTACGCAGGACTCCGAGGGCGCGATGTGGTTCGGCACCGACGCCGGGCTCGCACGCTACGACGGCCGCCGCACGCAGACCGTGACGGGCGAGGGGCTGGCCGGGCGCAAGGTCTACGCGCTCGGGGCCGCGGCCGAGGGCGCGCTCTGGGTCGGGACCGACGACGGGGCCTTCGTCCGCGCGAGCGGCGCGGAGCCCTTCCGGCTCGTCGCCGAGACGAAGGGGAGCCGCGTCACGGCCGTCGCCGTGCCGGAGGAGGGGCGCGCCCTGCTCGCCACCTCCGACGGGCAGGTCTTCGAGTGCCGGCGCGGCTGGGGCGGGTCGTTCGCGGCGCGCCCGCTCGTCGAACAGTTGAAGACCGCGGCGGCCCGCAGCCAGCCGCTCGAACTGACGGGCGTGGCCGTCGTCGCCGGCTCAGTCGTCGTCGGCACGCGCGGCCGCGGCCTGATGCGGGTCGGCGCCGACGGCGCGGCCTCCGAGCTTTCGTCGAGGCCGCGCCCCTTCTACGTCGAGGCCGTGGCGACCGACGCCGAGGGCGCCCTCGTCTTCGGCGCGCAGACCTCCGAGGGCGACAGCGGCCTCTTCCGCGCCGAGGCTTCGCGGCTGGCGCGGCCCGAGAGGCTGACGGGCGCGGCCACCGGCACGGTCACGGCGGTCGGCGTGGCGCCGGGCGGCGAGGTCTACGCGGCGACCGGCGGGCGCGGCGCCTTCCGCTTCCGCCCCGGCGGCGGCGCCGAGCGTTTCACCTTCGAGGGCACGGCCGGCGGCCTGCGCTCCGACCGCGTCAACGCCGTCCACGTTGACCGCGAGGGCGTCGTCTGGTTCGGCACAGACCGCGGCGTCTGCCGCTACGACCCGCACGGCGTCCACGCCGAGACGCCGAGCGCCGAGGGCGGCGAGAACAACTTCGTCCGCGCGTTGCTGCGCTCGCCGCGCGGCACGCTCGTCGTCGGCACTAACCGCGGTCTCTACGCGCGCGGCGAGGACGACCCCACGACGTGGCGCGCCGTCGAGGAGCTGCGCGGCAAGACCGTCCACGCGCTCGCCGAGGATTCGCGCGGGCGCCTGCTCGTCGGCACCGCCTCGGGGCTCTTCGTCAGCCAGCCGGCCGGGCCGCGGGCCGCCTCGACGCCGAAGTTCGAGGCCGCGCAGCCCGCCACCGCCGGCGCGACGGGCCATGAGGCCGCGGCCGCCGGGGCCGGTGGCGACGCGGCGCCGCGCGGCGGCGAGGGCTTCGTGGAGACGGAGGCGGGCGCTGTGCCTGCCGGCGCGCGGAAGGTGGCGGCGCCTGCCCTGACGGGCAGCGTCCGCGGCGTGGCGGAGTTGGGCGGGGCGGTCTTCGTGGCGACGTTCGGGCGCGGCCTCGAACGCTTCGACGGGCAGGGGCAGCGCGCGCAGGTCTGGCCGCGCGAGGGCGACGACCCTCGCGGGCGCGAGGCCGTCAGCCTCTTCGCCGACTCGGCCGCGGGCCGCCTCTGGCTGGGCACCACCAACGCCGGAGCCTTCTACTTCGACGGGCGGCAAATCGGCACCGAGCCGGCGCTCGCGCCCCTCGGCGGCAGCACCGTCTGGGGCATCGGCGCGGCCGACGGCCACCTGTGGCTCGCCACCGCCCGCGGCCTCTACGCGCTCGCGCCGGGCGGCCGACTCGTCGAGGCCGTGGCCGGCGTGGACGCTCGCGCCGTCGCGGCGCTGCCCTCGAAGGACGGCACTCCGCGCGCCTGGGCGGCGACGGCCGGCGGCGGCGTGCTGCGCGTCGCCCTCGACGCGCGCTTCGGCCCCGTCGTCTCGCGCCTCGACACAGAGCACGGGCTGCCCGCGCAGGGCGCCTTCGCGCTGCTGGCCGAGCCGGGCACAGACGGCGCGGGCGACCGCCTGCTCGTCGGCACCACGCGCGGCGTCGCGCGCTACGAGACCGGGCGCCTCGCGCCTTCGCTCGGGCTGGTGCGCGTCACGGCCTCGCGCACGCACCAGCCCGAGGAGCTGCGCTCGAACCTGCTCCGGCTCGACTACCCGCAGAACAGCTTCGTTGCCGACTTCGCCGCCTCTTCGAGCCGCACCTTCCCCGAGCAGTTCCAGTACGCCTTCACGCTCGAAGACTCGGAGGGGCGCGTCGTCAAGCAGGGGCTCTCGCACGACTCGCAGTTCGAGGCCGACGAGTTGCCGGCCGGCCGCTACAGCCTGACGGCGCGCGCCTACTCGCTCGACCTCGTGCCGTCCGAGCCGCTGCGGCTCGGGTTCGAGGTCGCGCGCCCGCCGCTGCCGTGGACGACGCTGGCGCTCTCGGTTTTACTGGGCCTCGCGCTGCTCGCGCTGCTCTGGGCGGCGGTCCAGCACCGGCGCGTGGTGCGCGGCGGCGAGGAGCTGCGCGAGGCCAACCGGCAGCTCGCCGCGGCCCGCCTTCAGCTTGCCAACGAGGCCGAGTCGGAGCGCCGCCGCATCGCGCGCGACCTCCACGACCAGACGCTCGCAGACCTGCGCCGCCTCCTGCTCCTGACCGACGAGATGCAGCGCGCCGGGGCCTTCGGCCCGCCAATCGGGGCCGCGACCGCCGCGCTCGCCCCCGCGACCGCCACCGCCGTTGACCCGTCGGTCCTGCGCGCCGAGATCGAGGCCGTCTCGCAGGAGATACGGCGCATCTGCGAAGACCTCTCGCCGTCCGTTTTGGAAAACGTCGGGTTCGCCGCCGCGCTCGAATGGGCTTTGGCCTCGGCGCGCGCACACCTGCCGCCGGGCGAGCAGTTCGCCTACGAGTTCGACTGCGACGAGGGGTTGGAGGAGCGGCTGGACCTGGCGCCGGGCGTGCAGATGCAGGTCTACCGGATCGTGCAGGAAGCGGTCAACAACGTCTGCCGCCACGCAGGGGCGGGGCTGGTGCGGCTCTCGGCGCGGATTGACGCGGAGGGCACATTCGTGGCGCGACTCGAAGACGACGGGCGCGGCTTCGACCCGTCTGAGCGGAAGGGGCAGAAGGGGCGGGGCCTGGCCGGCATCCGTGCCCGCGCCGCGCTCATCGAGGCCGAAGTGAGGTGGGGGCGTCGCCCGCCGGAAGAGGGCGGCGGCACGGCCTTCGTGCTGCACAAGCCGAAGGCCGCCAGGCGTGACGAGTGACAAGTGACGAGTGACAAGAAAGAATTGCCTTCCTCTTGTCACTCGTCACTCGTCACTCGTCACGCCTCTTGTCACTTATCACGCCTCTTATTACTCGCCACCGTGTTTGCCGTTCCGGTCCTCGCTGATGTACCTCTCCAACACGCCGATGAATGCGTCTAGCCTCTCTTCGGTGTGCCTGTGCGTCTCCACCATCACCGCGACGACCTCGTTCAGGTGGGCCTGCGTCCGCTTCACTTCCTTTTGCGCCTGCTGCATTCCCGTCTGCGCCTGCTGCATTTCCGTCTGGGCCTGCGCCATCTCGGCCATGCTCTCTTCGAGCCGGGAGACGCGCTCGCGGACTAGCTCCTGATCGGCCTCGTAACGTGCCCGGAACTCGGCCTCACGCTCCTGTGCGAGTTGATGATTGACGGTGATCTGCGCCTGCTGCTCAAGGATGAAGTTCATCATCCTATCGCGCTCTTCGCTGGTCATGGGCGTTCGGCTCCAGGAGGATTTAGCGGGTGGGTGAGGCCGAGTTTAGCCGAACCTTCTCGCGCTGACAACCCGAAGTCGGCGCGAGGAATGACAAGAGGCGTGACGAGTGACGAGTGACGAGTGACAAGAGGAAGGCAATTCTTTCTTGTCACTCGTCACTCGTCACTCGTCACTGAATGGTGGCGGGGAGGAGCGAGCCGCGGCGGTCGGTGGCGACGCCGTAGCCGTTCTCGATGATGCCGATCATGCCGTGGAAGTGTATGTCGCTGCCGGAGAGGACGAGCAGCACGTCGCCCGGCACGACGTGCGAGTTCTCGACACGGAAGCGGATGACGGTTGCCGTGCCGTTCGACTCTTCGAGCGTCTCGAACTCGAACCCGTCGGCGTCCACCACCACCGTCTGCGCGTTGTTAGTGTAGTTCGGTTGTTCCGCCATCCTCGCCTTACCTCTCGCCCCCGCCCTCAGAAGTTGTCGGGGCGGAAGGGCCTGCCGTAGATTTCCTTGTAGACCCAGCCGAGGACGCGCACCTCGGCGGTGCAGAGCGTCTCCAGCCAGCAGCACGTCAGATAGATGTCGCGCTCGCGCCGCGAGGGTATCTTCTCCGCCTCCTCGACGACCGAGGACTCCTCGTCCGGCTTGAGGCCGTAAGCCTCCGAGATGGCCTCGTTGGTTTTGGCCGCGTCGTCGAGAGCGCCGAGCAGCTCGGTCAGCCACGCGTGCAGCTCGCGCTCGGTCTCGTTGGCGACAATCGCCTGCATCACCCCGACGGCGAGCCGGTCCTCGGCGCTGTTGAAGGCGACGGCATCGGGCTGCCCCTCCAGCGTCTCCTGCTGCTTCCAGCGGAACAGAGCTTCGACCGCGGGGAAGCGGACTACCGCCACCCGCTCGTCGTAGTCGAGGAACCACTGGATGAGCGCGCCGAGCGACCTCGGCTCGACGCGCCCCTGCGAATCTCTGCCGAGGACCGGCGGGCCGAAGCCGCCGCCCGCGCCGCCGTTGCTCGCCACCTCAGACATTCAACTCCTCACGGCCGGCCCCGGCCCGGCAACCACGGCGCCGCCCGGTAAGCGCCGCCGCCGGCCTCAGCCGGCCGCCGCCTCGGCCGCCGCCTCATCGCCCTTCGCGGCCTGCTGCTGCCGTTTCAGGTACTTGCCGAAGTAGCCGTTCCACGGCGGGACGACGACGGAGACGGCGCCCGTCGCCTGTGCCTGGCACGAGAGGCGGATGAGCGGGCGCGGGTCGTCGGTCTCGATGTAGCCGAGGAGCGGCATCACCCTGCGCTCGCGCGCGTCAACGGCCGAGAGCTTCTCGGCCCCGCCGAGCACGCCGACCCAGCACGTCCCGCACGAGGCCGAGCGGCACTGGACCGGAATCGGCCCCTCGTCGACGGTGCAGCGCGGGTCTACCTCGTGCCACGGCCGCTTGTCTGTGGCCGCGCCCGAGGCGACCTCCTGCCGGTCCACGACGCGGAAGCGGCAGTCGTCCTTGTTCTCGTCCCACACCACCGTCCAGCGCTTGTCGGTCGTGCGCAGGAAGCCGAGGAGGCCCTGACTGTCGTCGCGCGCCCTCTCGCGCAAGACCTGCTCGGGCGTCTTGCCGGCGTGGGCGTCGTCGATCAGCACGCGGCCGGGCGCGGCCTTGAGGGCGGCGAGGCCGGCCTGCTGCAAGGTCATCAGGGCGACGGCCGCGATGCCCGCCAGGAGCGACGTGTCGGCGCCCCGCGCCGCGGCGGCTGTGCGGGTCACCTCGCGCGCCGCGGCGGCTGTGCGGGTCACCTCGCGCACCGCGTCGGCCAGCGTGCGCCCGTCGAAACCCTCGCCCGACTCGGCGAGCCGGACGGCGGCCGAGCGCGCCTCGGGCCAGAAGCGGTGGCCGTAAAGGAAAGCGTGCGACGAGTCGATCTGCTCGCTCAGGCGCCAGCGGCCCTGCATCTGCCACTCGACGGCGAGCGCCGCCGGGTCCGCGGCCCGCTCGAAGGCGCGCAGCAGCGCGACGGGGAAGAAGTGGAACCAGACCTGGACGGCGTTGCGGTCAACTTCGTGCGTCTCGGGCAGCAGCTCGACGACGGTCGCGCGCCAGGCCGCGTCGTCGTGGCGGTTCAGAAAAGTTTCCAGGGGCGTCATCTCTCTGATTCTCAACGGCTCCTCTGTCGTAAATCTTTGGCCGAACGGAAACGGAGAGTTTACCCGCCTTCGCCCGCACGCACAAACGCCGCCGGAAGGCCGGCGGCGCACGCGCACGCGGGACGGGCTCGGCCGGCGCTCACTTCGCGGGCAGCGCCGCAGCCGCCCACTCGCGGAGGGTCTTCAGGAACTCCGCGCTGACCGCGCCGGCCCCGCCGCCCTGCGAAGGGTCGGCCGGCGTGAAGAGGTGCGTCAGGCCGGGCAAGACGCGTAGGGTGACGCGGCGGTTGCCGGCCTCGGTCATGGCCTGCGCCAGCGCCAGCGCGTGGTACGGCAGGACGAGCATGTCGCGGTCGCCAATCAGCACGAGCGCCGGCACGCGCACCTTGCGCGCCGTCGCCGAGGGGTCGTGCTCGGCGTGCTCGCGGAACCAGGCCAACTTGTCCTCGGCGCCGGCCGGCGGGCGCGGCTCGGCGGCCGCGCGCTCGAAGAACTCGATGAACTGCCGCCCGATGGCCGAGAGCTGGGCGCGGTCGGACGGGGCGACGGGGCGGGCCAGCGCGGCCTGATAGAGCGTCTGCTCGACCACCACTTTGTCCACCGGCCGCGACGGGCCGGCCAGCAGGGCGACGGCCGCCACGCGCGGGTCTTCGGCCGCGATGATGAGCGCCGTCTCGGCGCCCTCGCTGTGGCCGACGAGCGCAACCCTCGACTTGTCGACCTCGCGCCGCGCGAGCACGTACTCGAAGGCCGCGCGACTGTCGGCGACGAGGTCGCGGTACGAAGGCTGCCTCAGCGGGCCGGTGCTCTTGCCCGCCCCGCGATCATCGACCCGCAGCACTATCATCCCCGCGGCCGAGAGCGTCTCGGCGATGCGGAGGTAGATGTCGGCCACGCCGGTCCCGTCGCGGTCCTGTGCGCCCGAGCCGCTGATGAGCACGGCCGCCGGGTGCGGGCCCGCGCCCGACTTCGGCACGGTCAGAGTCCCGACGAGCTTCTGCTCGCCGTTCGTGAACGTGACCTCCTCGCTCGTGTAGGGGTCGGAGTCAGACGGCCCCGGCTTCGGCGGGAAGACGGCCGCGGCCAGGTCTTCGCTGCCGCCGCGCACGGCGCGCAGGCTCTGCGCCGGCACGCTGACGACGAGCGGCACGCCCGCTTCGTCGGCCCAGACCTCGAATGAGAGGCCGAGGTCGGTCGCGGCGCGGTAGTGCGCCACGCGCGTCTGCCGCCCCTTCACGTCGAAGGCGGGCGAGCCGACCCGTTCGAGCGTCACCTTAAAGGCGACCGCCTGCGAGGGCAGGAGGGCTGTGAACTGCTGCGCGCCGCCGCGCGCCGCGTCGTAGCGCGCGAGCAGGAAGTGGAAGTGGTGCCAGAGCCCGTTCTCCAGGAGCACGTCGGGCCGCGCCGGCAAGGGCTTCAACGGCTGTGCCCCCGCCTCGACTCTCACGCCCCCGGCCGTGTACTCGTGCCTGACGAAGGGCGCGCCGTTCAGCTCCATCGTGAACGAGGCCGGAAGGCCGTCGGCGCCGACGGCCGTCGTCGCCCTGACCTTCGAGCCGGCGAGGACGGCCTCGGCCTCCGAACGGCGTGTGCCGCCCGGGCCGGCAATGATGCGGTACGATTCGGTGCCGAATGGCTGCGCGCCGAGCATCGTGGCGTAAGTGCCAGAGGCTTCTGGCACGTTCGGCGTGCCCGGCGTGTCCTTAGTCGCCTGCGCGAAGGCGGGCAGCGGCAGGCCGGCGAGGAGCGCCGCGAAGATGAGGGCGAGCGCGTGGATGAGCGGCAGTTTCATTATTGCTTCTCCTTCGAGGGACGTTTCAGAAGTCGCGCCGTTCGAGCAGGCGGAGCGAGACGAAGAACATCGACGCGCCGGCCGCGAGGCAGGCCCCGAGGCTCCCCCACGGCGGCACGCCGCCCGTGAAGTAGGCCTCGCCCGTCATCACCTTGTAGACGCTGTAGCGGGCAGCATCCGCGCTCAGGAGCGAGAGCAGTCCCATCACCACCGCCACGCTCATGCCCGCAAGCACGGCCTTCAACTGGTCCTGAAAGAGGGTCGAGAGCAGCAGCGCGAGCCCGTAGAAGAAGGCGCCGCCCGCGCAGAGCATGAGCGAGTAGGCCAGGGCATCCGCTACGGGGTAGCTCTCGCCGACGAGCGGCGATAGCAGGCAGACCAGCAACGACGGCACGACCGCCAGCGCCAGCAGTTCCAGCGCGCCCACCGCCGCCCGCACCGAGAGCAGCCGCAGCCGCGTCACAGGCAGCGAGAGCGTCCAGAGGGCGACGCCGCCCGCGCGCTCGGTCGCCAGCCCGCCGGCGCCGATGAGGACCGCAAACAGCGTCCAGAACTGAAGCAGGTTCTTACCGAACCACTGCGACCAGACGTAGCCGCGGTAGGAGTCCATCAGCGTCAGCGCCTCGCGCACCAGTTCGCCGAGCCGCCCGCCGAGGTTCGGCATCTCGACCTGCATGTTCGCCATCGCCGGCCGCGCCGCCACGCCCAGCCCCGCGAACAGCAACAGCAGGCCCATCCCCACCAGGAACCGCCAACGCGTCTCAAGCCAGGCCTTGTACCAGAGCATTGTCTTACCTCCGTGACGAGTGACGAGTGACGAGTGACAAGAAAGAGAAATCCTCTTTTCTCGTCACTCGTCACTCGTCACTCGTCACGCTCTCCCGCTGTTTCCAAAAAAATCTCTTTGAGGCCGACGGGGCACACTTCAACGTCGAGCGCGCCGGCGGCGCGGGCCTCGCCCGCCAGGCGCTCGGCGTCGCGGCTGACGAGCAGCGTCAGCCAGCGCCCGTCGGCCTGCACGCGCTCGACGCCCGGCGTCGCGGCGAAGGCCGCAGCCGGCGGCGCCTCGTCGCCGTAGACGAGGCGGACGCGGCGGTAGCTCTCCTTAAGGTCGTCGAGCGCGCCCTCGACGCGCACGCGGCCGCGGTGGAGGACGCAGACGCGGTCGGCCACCTGTTCCACGTCGGCTATCTGGTGCGAGGAGAAGAAGACCGTCAGCTCTTCCGCCGCGACGAGTCCCGCCAGGATGCCGAGCAGCTCTTCCGAAGCGGCCGGGTCGAGCCCCTCGGTCGGCTCGTCGAGTACGAGCAGCTCGGCGCCGCGCGCCAGCGCCAGCAGCAGCGCCAGCTTCGTCCGCATCCCCTTCGAGAGAGCGCGCACCTTGCGGCCCGGCGGGAGATCGAAGGCGCGCAGGTACTTCGCTTCGAGGTCGGCGCGCCAGCGCGGGAAGAAAGGGCGCGTAAACGCGACCATCTGCCCGACGGTCATGTAGTCGTAGAGCCCTTTGTCTTCGCCGACGAAGCCCGTGCGGCGGCGCGCCTCGACGCTCTCGCGCGCGTCGTCGATCCGCAGCCCGAGCACGCGCCCCCGGCCCCCGCCCGGCCGCACCATCCCGAGCAGCATCTTGATGGTCGTCGTCTTGCCAGCGCCGTTGCGTCCGAGGAAGCCGTAGATCGAGCCGCGCGGAACCCGCAGGTCTACGCCGCGCACGGCCTCGACCGCGCCGTAAGACTTGCGCAGCCCACTCGCCTCGATGACGGCCTCGATGGCGGTCTCGGCAGCGGTCTCTGCGCTCGCGCCGGCCCCGCCGCTTGGAGACCCGGCGCCCCCGACACCCGCCGCCCCGTAAAGGTCCGCGTCCCTCATCACTTCCTCCCGGCGCCGGCCGCCGCCTCTTCACCGCCGGCCTCTTCTTGCAGGCGGCGCATCTCGGCCTCGAACAGCCGCCGCATCTCGTCTTCCGCGAGCCCGAGCGCCTGAAGCCTCGCCGCCGCCCCGCGCACCACTACCGCCGCCTTGCGCAGCACCGCCGCCCGCCCGGACGGCTCCGCGCCGCCCGCGACGAAGGCGCCGGCCCCCTGCCGCAGCTCGATTACGCCCTCGTGCTCAAGCTCGCGGTAGACGCGCGCCACCGTGTTCGGGTTGATGACGAGGTCTTCGGCCACCTTGCGGATCGGCGGCAGTTGGTCGCCGGGCCTGAGCGCCCCGGTCTCGACGGCGTGCCGCACCTGCTCCATCAACTGCACGTAGACGGCGACGCCCGACGCATGGTTCGGTTTGTGGAACATCACAAGAATTGTACTATTGCACTAGCACAATAGCACTATACGCTGCGGCCCTGATTTTCGTCAACCGAAAAATTTCGGCGCGAGGGCCGCGGCAGATTTTCGACACAGGCGGCGTGCTATATTCGGCGGCCGATGGCTACAGAGACTGATGCGAAGAGGCTGCGGGAGCTGACGGTCGGCGACGCGAAGCGGTTCGCGGTCTACGGCGGGGCGGCCCTGCTGGCGGCCGTGCTGTTCGCGGCGCTGGTCTGGCAGGTGGCGGTGGCGCTGCTGCTCGGGGTGGTGGCCGGGGCGTTCCTGCTCCCCGTGCAGGAGTGGCTGGAGGGGCGGCTGCGGGCGCGGGCCGGTAGCGCGCTGGTGACGATCTCCCTGATCGTGGTGCCGCTGCTGGCGACGGGCGGCTACGCCTGGCGCGAGATGTCGCGCTACTCGACCGACGTGCGCGAGAAGCGCGAGGAGATCATCGCCGGCGTCAGCCGCTCGCTCTCCGACTACGTCGCGGTCGAGAACACGCGGGCCACGCTCGAAGCCGCGACGACGGAGGCGCTGGTTCGCTCGGGCCGCGCCGTCGAGGCGCTGCGCGAGAAGTCGGCGCTGCTTCTGGTCTCGGCCACCATCTTCTTCTTCACGCTCTACTACGTGCTGACGCAGCGGGTGCGGCTCGTGGCCTACGTCAAGCTGCGGGTGCCGGGCGAGTTTCTGCCGCTCTACGAGAAGCTGGCGGCCAACGTCGGGGGGGCGCTGCGCGGGGCGCTGCTCGCGGTGATGATCGACCAGTCGGTCAAGGCCGTCGTCATCCTCGCCCTGAACCTCGTCTTCGGGGTGCCGCTGGCGGTGGTGCTGGCGCTCGTCACCTTCCTGATCGGCTTCTTCCCGCTGCTCGGCGAGTGGGCCGTCTACATCCCCATCAGCGTCTACCTGCTCGTCTTCCGCGGCGACCCGACGGCGGCGACCGTCTACCTCTCAATCGGCATCGCGCTGACGCTCACCTCGTCGCTCGTGCTGCGGCCGAAGCTGGCCGCCGCGGGCGCGGGCCGCTTCAACTTCTACTGGATGCTGGTGGCGCTGGTCTCGGGCGTCTTCACCTTCGGCGTGCCGGGCGTGGTGCTGGGGCCGGCCATTCTCGGCTTCACGAAGGCCGTGCTCGACTCGCTGGTCGGCGACGTGCGCTACGAGACCT
>DASQMB010000028.1:0-33675 GCA_035645715.1 Pyrinomonadaceae bacterium | reverse complement strand
TGGTCGAATGCTTCATCGGCAAGATCAAGCACTATCGCCGGGTCTTCTCGCGATTCGAGAAGCTATCAAAGAACTATTTGGGATTCTTGAGTTTCGTTAGCGCGCTTGTTTGGCTGCGCTGACAATGTCAACAGAACCTAGTAGTTAGCTCTCGTCTTCGCTAAAAACTAAAAACTACAAACTAAAAACTACCCAGAGGTTCTTTCATGCTCCGTGCAGGCATCGTCGGGCTGCCGAACGTCGGCAAGTCCACACTCTTCAACGCGCTGACGGCGCAGCAGGCGGCGCTGGCCGCCAACTACCCGTTCGCCACCATCGAGCCCAACGTCGGCGTCGTGCCCGTGCCCGACGAGCGGCTCGAACCGCTGGCCCGCCTCGTCAGGACGCAGACCATCGTGCCCGCCACGGTCGAGTTCCTCGACATCGCCGGCCTCGTGCGCGGCGCGTCGAAAGGCGAGGGGCTCGGCAACCAGTTCCTCGCCAACATCCGCGAGACCGACGCCGTCGTCCAGGTCGTCCGCTGCTTCGAGGACGAGAACGTCCACCACGTCGAGGGCTCGATTGACCCGCGCCGCGACATCGAGACCATCCAGATCGAGCTGGCCCTCGCCGACCTCGGCACGGCCGAGCGCCGCCGCGAGCGCGCGCAGAAGAACGCCAAGGGCGGCGATAAGACCGCGCGCGCAGAGATTGACGTGATCGACAAGCTGCTCGCGGCCCTCTCCGAAGGCAAGCCCGCCCGCACCGTCGAGCTTAACGACGACGAGCGCGCCGTCGCCCGCAACCTCTTCCTGCTGACGATGAAGCCGACCATCTACGCGGCCAACGTGGACGAGGCCGGCCTCTCCGACCCCGAAGCCAACCCGCACGTCCGCGCCGTCCGCGAGATCGCCGCAGCGGAGGGCGCCGAGGTCGTCGTCATCTGCGCCGAGCTGGAGGCGCAGCTCGTCGCGCTCCCGCCCGAGGAGCGCGCTTCGTACCTCGCAGAGCTGGGCGTCGGGTCGAGCGGTGTAGACCGTCTCATCAGGAGCGCCTACCGCCTGCTCGGGCTGATGTCGTTCCTGACGGCCGGAGAGAAGGAGGTGCGCGCCTGGACCGTCCCGCAGGGCACCCGCGCCCCGCAGGCCGCCGGCACCATCCACTCCGACATCGAGCGCGGCTTCATCCGCGCCGAGGTCGTCAGCTATGAAGACCTAACGCGCGCCGGCTCCTACGCCGCGGCCCGCGAGCAGGGACTGCTCCGCCTCGAAGGCAAGGAGTACGTCATGCGTGAGGGCGACGTGGTCCACTTCCGCTTCAACGTCTGAGGCCGGGCACATTCGTCACCGGCAGCAGCCCGGCAAAAATCAAGAGCGCCGTCCGACGATTCTCGCCGGACGGCGCTCTTTCTTGTTTTGAACTGACTCGGCCTGACTGTCAGCCGGTCAACGCAGGAGAGCGCGCACGCCCACCAGGATCAGGTACAGAATGGCGAGAATGACGGCCAGCTTGATGAGCCCGACCGCGACGTTGATGACCGTGCCGACGACGATCCCGACCGCACCGAGCACGAGCGGGACCCCGACGGCGAGCACGAAAAGTACGAGCAGAATGATTCCGACGACGCGAAGCAAATCTTTCATGATGCCACCTCTGAGACTCTGACGCCGCACTCTAGCATTCACCCCGAAACATCCCGGCGGGGGCGGCGTGTCGCCTCACTATACGTCTCGCCGCCGCGCCGCGTTCCCTCGATGTCGCCCCGCCCGCCGCCCGGTTTCGGCGCCCGGCGGCCCCCGCGCGGCGAAGCGTTTTATGTTAATCTCGTCTCAGTTCAAACGCCCCCGAAAACCGTCCCTGCGGCGCGGAACTGAAGCCCCGCTTCAACCCGTCGGCCGCCAACTTTGCGGGCCGCGGCCGAGATGAAGAAGGTCAACAACGACAAACTTTTCGCGGACCTCGCCCCCCCGGCCGCCACGGCTGCGTCCGACGGCGCCGGCCTCTCCGACGGCGCGAATCCTAACGCGCCGCTGGCCGAGAGGATGCGCCCGCGCACGCTCGAAGAGTTCGTCGGGCAGCGCCACCTGACCGGCGAGGGGCGCGTCCTGCGCCGGGCCGTCGAGGGCGCCGGTGCGCTGCCCTCACTGATCCTGTGGGGGGCGCCCGGCACCGGCAAGACGACGCTGGCGCGGCTGCTGGCGCGGCGCGAGGGCGCACGGTTCGTCGCGCTCTCGGCCGTCTTCTCCGGCGTCAAGGAGGTGCGGGCCGCCATCGCCGAGGCGCGCGAGGAGAGGCGGCACGGCCACCGCACGGTCCTCTTCATCGACGAGATACACCGTTTCAACAAGGCGCAGCAGGACGCTCTGCTGCCCGCGGTCGAGGACGGCACCGTTACGCTCGTCGGCGCTACGACCGAGAACCCATCCTTCGAGGTCATCGGCGCCCTGCTCTCGCGCAGCCGCGTCCTCACGCTCGAACCGCTCGGCGAGGAAGACATGGCCGCCGTCCTGCGCCGCGCGCTCGAAGACGAGGAGCGCGGCCTCGCCCGCCTCGGCCCGCGCCTCTCCGAAGAGGTTCTGGCGCGGCTCGCGCGCGGCGCGGCCGGAGACGCGCGCGTGGCGCTGACCGCGCTCGAAGCCGCCGTCGAGGCGACCGAGCCGGACGCCGCGGGGGCGCGTCACCTCACCGAGGAGGCCGTTGCCGAGTCCCTGGGCCGCGCGCGCTACGCATACGACAAGGGCGGCGAGGAACACTACAACCTCGCCTCGGCCCTCATCAAGTCGCTCCGCAACTCCGACGCCGACGCCGGCCTCTACTGGCTCGCGCGCCTCATCGAGGGCGGCGCCGACCCCGTCTTCATCGCGCGCAGGCTCTGCATCCTCGCCTCTGAAGACGTGGGCCTCGCCGACCCGCGGGCCATGGAGCAGGCGGCCGCCGCTGCGCAGATAACGCAGCTCATCGGGCTGCCGGAGGCGCTCTACCCGCTCTCGCAGGCGACCGTCTACCTAGCTCGCGCGCCCAAGTCGAACGCCCTCAAGCGGTCCTACTTCGCCGCCGCGGCTGACGCCGCCGAGACCACGCGCGAGCCCGTGCCCCTCCACCTCCGCAACGCCGTCACGCCGCTGATGAAGCGGTCCGGCTACGGCCAGGGCTACCGCTACGCCCACGACGACCCGGCCGCCCGCGAGGAGATGGAGTGCCTGCCCGAAGCCCTCAGCGGCCGGCGCTACTGGACGGGCGACGACGGGGCGGAAGAGATAAAAGAGGAAAAGAGTAAAGGGGAAAAGGCAGGGAGGCGAAAGGCGGAAGGCTGATGAAGGGGCGGCGCGCCTCTCGTCGGCTTTCCGCCTTCCCGTTTGCCCTTTGCCCCTCGCCCCGTTTTCAGTTATGAGCGGACACGAAACCGAGAAGGAGCTGGCCTTCCTCCACGACCTCTACGTCTCGTCGGACTGGGGCGAGCGTTTCGCTGAGTTAGTGGACGAGTACGTGAAACTGCCCAAGCGCGGGCGGGCGCTCTACCTCGCGTCGGGGACGGGCGGCCACGCCCTGGCGTTGCGTGCGCGGGCCGGCAAAGAGGTGACGCTGGTCTGCCTGGACGAGAGCGAGGAGCGACTTGAGCTTGGGCGGGCGAAAGCGGCCGCCCTCAAGGACGCGAACACGGAGTTCTTCCACGGCCAGCTCGAAGCCACAGGCTTCGAGGACGAGCAGTTCGATCTGGTCGTCGGCGACGCCTCGATGGTGGCGCCCGAGCGCCTGCCCGAGGTGCTGGCCGAGATGGTGCGCGTGGCCGCGCCGGGCGCGACAGTCTCGCTGGCCGCCGCCACGGCTTCGAGCTTCGGCGAGTTCTTCTCGGTCTACTGGGAGGCGCTCGCGGGGACCGGCTACGCCGAGCAGGCGGCCGGCGTCGAAACTCTCATCAACGAGCTGCCCACGCCCTCGGACCTGGAAAATCTGGCCCGCCGCGAGGCACTGGAAGAGGTCGAGTCGCACACGCGCATCGAGGAGTTCGACTACGCCTCGGGCGAGGAATTTCTGAACGCGCCGCTCGTCAGAAACTTCCTGCTCGGCCGCTGGCTCGAATCGCTGCCCGAGGCGGAGGAGCGCGAGGCGGTGCTCGGCGAGGTAGCGCGCATCATCGACGACGAGCGGCAGGAGGCAACCTTCACCCTCTCCATCAAGGCGACTATCCTGGTCGGGCACAAGGCGGAGTAGCGCACGCCTCCGCGCGACACGGCCGCGGCGCACGCTCTCTTCACTTGATCGGGGATAAGGCGGGACTTGGCGCGGGGCTCTGGGGGCCGCGGGGCGCGTGTGCCCGCGACGGTGCCGCGGGCGGCCCGGCGGGGGTCGGGCGGCTCAGCTCGCCTTGTTGGCGGGGTACCTCTCGGGGGCGACCTCTTCTTCGCGCGCGCGGGCCTCGTCGCCGGAGCGCAGACTCTCGCGGCGAGCCTCGGGCAGCTCGCGGTCTCCCGCGTCCTCACCCTCGGCGATGCCCTTCTTGAACTCGCGGATGCTCTTGCCCATGCCCTTCGCCAACTGCGGCAGGCGCGTGCTGCCGAAGAGCAGCAGCAGGATGACGAGGATGATGATGAGCTCGGTGACTCCGATGTTAGGCATGTTCTGTTTCGCTTTCTTCGTCCGGCCGGGGGTGCCGCGGGGCGCCGCCGACACGCCTCAGGCGTCGTCGCGGTCCGACTCGTAGAACAGGTACTTGCGCCACGTCACGTCGGCCCGCCCGATGTAGCGCATGATCTGGCGGTTGACGTGGAGCGAGAAGGCGCGCGGCCTGCGGATCAGGTGCATCCCGGCCTCCTCGGGCGTCCGGCTCCCCTTGAGGTGGTTGCAACGCTTACAGCAGGCCACCAGATTATCCCACGTGCTCTCGCCCCCGCGCGAGCGCGGCTGGACGTGGTCGAGCGTCAGGTCCGAGGGCGCGAACTGCCGGCCGCAGTACTGGCAGGTCGAGTGGTCGCGGAGCAGGATGTTCTTGCGCGACAGCGACCGGCTCTTGAAGGGGATGTGGATGTACTCGGTCAGGCGGATGACCGAGGGCGCGTGCATCGTGATCCTCGCCGAGCGGAGCATGTGGCCGTTGTGCTCCTCCATCCGCGCGATGCCTTTGAAAATCATCACGACGGCCCGCCGCTCGGTGCAGACGTTCACCGGCTCATACGAAGCGTTCAGAACTAAAACACGCCCGTTCATATTGCCCGGAGATATTACGTGACGCCTCGAAGCCGTGACAAGTGACAAGTGACGAGTGACAAGAAAGAGCAGTTTTTAGTTTTCAGTTTTTAGTTGGTAGTTTCCGCTGGCTAAAAACAAAAAACCATCAACTAAAAACTCCTTCCCCTCTTGTCACCTGTCACTTGTCACTTCCCGACGAACTTGTCGGTGGCCGTGACGAGCGCGTCAACGATGCCGGGCTCGGTGGCGGAGTGGCCGGCGTCGGGAACGACGACGAACTCGGCCTCGGGCCAGGCGCGGTGCAGCTCCCAGGCACTCTTCATGGGGCAGACAACGTCGTAGCGCCCCTGCACGATGGTCGCCGGGATGTGGCGAATTTTCCCGACGTTCTCGATCAGGTAATTCTCGGTCGGGAAGAAGGCGTTGTTCATGAAGTAGTGGCACTCGATGCGGGCGAAGGCGAGCGCGAAGGTCGGGTCGTCGAACCGCTCGATCAGCCCGTAGTCGAAGTGCAGCTTCGACGTGCTCCCCTCCCAGACGCTCCAGGCGCGCGCCGCCGCCACCCTCTCATCCTCGTCCTCGCCGGTCAGCCGCCGGTGGTAAGCGCCGAGAAAGTCGCCGCGCTCAGCTTCCGGGATGGTGTCGCGGTAACGCTCCCACACGTCGGGGAAAATCCAGCTCGCGCCCTCCTGGTAAAACCAGCGAATCTCCTCGGGACGGCAGAGGAAGATGCCGCGCAGCGTGAGCGAGCGGGCGCGGTCGGGGTGCGTCTGCGCGTAGGCCAGCGAGAGCGTGCTGCCCCAAGACCCGCCGAAGACGTGCCACGTCTCGACGCCGAGGTGCTCGCGCAGCCGCTCGGTGTCGGCGACGAGGTCCCAGGTGGTGTTCTCTTCCAGGCTGGCGTGCGGGGTGCTGCGGCCCGAGCCGCGCTGGTCGAAGAGGACGACGCGGTAGGCCGCTGGGTCGAAGAACTGCCGGTATTCGGGGACGATGCCGCCGCCCGGCCCGCCGTGCAGGAAGACGACCGGCTGGCCGTCCGGGTTGCCGCACTCCTCGTAGTAGACGGTGTGCAGCGGCGAGACCTGAAGCGTGCCCGTGTTGTAGGGCTCAATCGGGGGGTAAAGGGTTCTCATGCGCCGCATGATACAGGGGCGGGGGGCCGCGGGCCAGCAGGGGCCGAGGCAGGCTCGAAGGGCGGCCCGGGCCGTCCGAGGTGGCGGGGCGACAGGGCGGTCGGGACGGTCGGGGCGGGCGGTCTTCAAGCGCGGGCGACGGTGAGGACGAAGACCTCGGAGGCACCGGCCGCGCGCAGGGCCGCGGCGCATGCCGAGGCGGTGGCGCCCGTGGTCAGCACGTCGTCCACGAGCAGGACGCGCTCGCCCGCGACCAGGCGCGGGCGCACGACCTCGAAGGCGCCCTCGACCGTCTCACGCCGCGCACGCGCGTCCATCCCCGCGCGGTGTCGCCCGGCGTGAGCGACGCGGACAAGGCTATGACCGTCGAGCGCCAGACCCGTCCGCTTCGCCAGCGCCGCGGCGAGCAGCGCGGCCTGGTTGAAGCCGCGTTCGCGTTCGCGCTCGGGGTGTAGCGGCGCGGGCACGACGAGGGTGACGGCGTCGAGCGGGGGCCGGGCCTGCGTTTCTTCGAGCAGCAGCGCGAGCCTGCGCCCCACGAAGGGCTCGTGCTTGAGGGCGAGCACGGCGGCCCGCAGCGCGCCGGCGTAAGGGCCGCAGGCGCGGGCGGCCGTGAACGCTTCGGCCTCGCAGCGGCGGCAGCGGACCGTTGCGCCCGTGCCCGGCGCGGCTTCAGTTTCGTCGCCGGGCACCGCTTCATCTCCGGGGCCGGCAGTGACGGCGACAGGCGCGACAGCAACAGACGCGACGGGGGCGGATGCGCCCCTGCCTGTCGCGGCCGTGCCGGGCGCGGGCGCGCCGCACTTCGCGCAGAGCACTTGGCCCGCGCCGAAGAGGCGGGTCGCGGCCCAGCAGGCGGCGCAGGCGGGCGCGTCGGCGCGCTGCTCGACCTGCGCCACGCCGCACGCAGAGCAGGCGCGCGGGTAGGCCAGCGCGAGCGCCGCGTCGCAGACGGTGTCGAGGAGGCGCCAGAGGTTCAAGGTGAATCTTCCGGTCGTGGGCGCGAGTGGCGGGTAGATGGCGCCGGCGAAACTACGGGCGAAGCTCTCTGTGAAGCTAAAGGCGAGGTTTGCCGCGCGGCCCCTTTTGCGGGCGGCAGCGCGGGGCGGTGGGCGCGGCCGAGAGGTTAGCACAAATCGAAGGCCCCGCGCGGCGGGAAGTTCGCCGCGCGGGGCCGCGCGTGGGTGATGAGAGTGTGGCTATTACTTCTACTCTTCGTCCTCGTTGAGCAGGCCGCGCTCCTGCATGTCCTGGCAGCGTAGGCAGTAGCGCGCCCAGGGCACGGCGTCGAGCCGCTTCTCCTGCACCGGCTCGCCGCAGTTGACGCACTCGCCGTAGTCGCCGCTCTCGACCCGCTGAAGCGCCTCGTCGATCAGCTCCAGCAGCTTCCGGTCGTTGGCCGACATCGAGATCAGCAGTTCTTTCGTGTAGGCGTTGGCGGCCATGTCGGCCGGGTCCTGCGTGGCTTCGAGGTCGCGCTCGCGGCTCGACTTCTCGGCCTCGTTGAGCAGACTGAAAAGCGATTCGCGCCGCGCCAGCAGCCGGTCCCGGTAACCCTTCAGCTTTCTCTTATCCATTCTTCAATACGCTCCTTGAATCGAACCCTAAACTCTAAAAACTTCACTTCTGATACGGCAGGCCGCGGATGATAGTGAAGGCCCGGTAGAGCTGTTCGGCGAGCAGGACGCGCGCCATCTCGTGAGTCAGCGTCAGCGGCGACAGCGACCAGCGAACGTCCGCCCGGCGCCTGATCTCCTCCGAGACCCCCAGGTGACCGCCGACGACGAAGGCCACCTCCCTGACCGACCGCGACTGCCACTCCTCGATCTGCGCCGCCAACCCCTCCGAACTCCAACTCCTCGTCCCGCCCACGTCGAGCAGTACCACCAGGCCGTCCGGCGGAAGAACACTTTGGATGCGCCTTCCCTCCTCTTCGATGCACGCCCGCGAGTCGGCCGCGGCCGACTCGCGGACCTCCACCACCTCGTACTTAACGAACCGGCCCAGCCGCCCCAGGTACTCCCCCGCGAGCGCCCGCAGGTGCTCGCCCCGCGTCTTCCCAACCCACACTAACCTCAACTTCATAGGCTTCGTGAGGGAGAGGGGGAGGCGGGCAAAAGGGAAAACGAGCTAAAGACCGGAGCCCGCCACGTCCCGCAATCTCTCTTCCCGCCGGCTTTCACCCTCGTCCTTCCCTGCCCGGCCCTTCTTCACTTTTCCCCTCTTCCCCGTCTCCCCTCTTCCCCGGCGAAGCCTCCTCGTACTTCGCCAGCTTCTCGTAGAGGTTCTTGCGGCTGATGCCGAGCACGCGGGCGGCCTCCGACTTATTGCCCCGCACCTGCGCGAGCACTTCGCGGACGTACTCGGCTTCTACCTCGGCGAGTGTCGGGCGGCGCGCTCGCCGCGCGCCGGCGCGTGCCGCGGCGCGGGCGGCCGCGGGCAAATCGCCGGCCGTCACGGCCTCGCCTTCGGCGACGATGACCGCACGCTCGACGGTGTTCGCCAGCTCGCGGACGTTGCCGGGGAAGTCGCAGTGGATCAGCACTTGGAGCGCCTCGGCCGAGAGGCGGCGGGCGGGGCGGCCGTGCTTGGCGGCGCAGGCCGCGAGGAAGTGTTCGGCCAGCGGTTCCACGTCCTCGGGCCGCTCGCGCAGCGGGGGGACGCGGAGCCGGACGACGTTGAGGCGGTAGAAGAGGTCTTCGCGGAAGGCACGACGCCGCACGGCCTCTTCGAGGTCCACGTTCGTCAGCGCGACGAGCCGCGCGTCAACCCGCACCGTCCGGCGCCCGCCGAGCCGCTCGAACTCGCGCCGCTCGATGACGCGCAGCAGCTTAGCCTGCGCGTCCACAGACAGGTGTGCCACCTCGTCGAGGACGAGCGTGCCGCCGTGGGCGGCCTCGACGCGGCCGGGCTTGGCCTGCGTGGCGCCGGTGAAGGCGCCGCGCTCGAAGCCGAACAGCTCGGCTTCGAGCAGTTCGGCCGGCAGCGCCGCGCAGTCTATCTTGACGAAAGGCCCCGCGGCACGCGGCGACTGCGCGTGGATGAAGCGTGCGAGGGCGTCTTTGCCCGCCCCCGACTCGCCCGTCACCAGGACGTTGGCGTCCGTCGCGGCCACGCGCCCGGCGAGGCGCAGGACCTCGCGCATCGCCTCCGAGCGCGCGACGATCCCGGCCATCACTCGGTTCTCAAAGAGCCCTCGGGCGCCAGCCCGGCCAGATCGGGGGGGAGGGGCACGCGCGCAGCGTCGCGCCACAGCCTTTCGAGGTCGTAGAACCGGCGCGCCTTCTCCTCGAAGACGTGGAAGATGAAGTCGCCGTAGTCGAGCAGCACCCACTCGGCGCTGTTGTAGCCCTCGACGCGGGCCGGCTTGCGCCCCACGCTGCGGCGCAAGCCATCCGAGACGCCGTCGGCGATGGCCTGGACCTGCCGCGCGTTGGTGCCGCTGACGATGACGAAGAAGTCCGTGAAGCTGGCGACCTCGCGCAGGTCTAGAACGACGGCGCCCGCTGACTTCTTCTCTGCGGCGGCGCGCAGGGCCGCGGCGATGGTCTCGTCGAGCGGCTCGGTCTGACCGCCCGCCGCCGGGCTCTCGGCACTGGTCTCCGCCCCCGGCCCGCCCTCCCCGTCAACGTGTTTACTTGTTTCCGGCATCGGTTCTTCCCGTCTCGTTCTCTTCCGCCTTCCGGTAAAGCCCGTATTTCAAGATGTACTCGGCCACGGGCGGCGCCGCCGCCGCTTCGAGCACCATACGGTCGCCCTCGCCGACCGCGCGCCGCACGTCCGTCGAGGCCACGTCCACGCTCGCCACGTCGGTCAGGAAAATCCGCGGGCCTCGCTCGGCGAGCGCCGCCTCGGCCTCGGCCCGCCCGGCGCCGCGCAGGTCCGAGATGCGGCCGCGGACCTCCCCGGTGACGTGGCCCGCGTCGAGCCCGTAGCCGGGCCGCGTCACGACCAGGTGGTCCGTCATCGCCAGCACACGCTCCCACTCGCGCCAGGTCGTAATCTCCTCCCAGGAGTCGGCGCCCATCACGAAAAAGAGCCTGACCGAGGAACCGAGCGCGGCGGCGAAGTGCGCGAGCGTCTCGACCGTGTAGGGCCGCTCCGGCGCCTCAAGCTCGTCGCGCGCGACGCGCATTCCGGGCTCGCCCTGCGTTGCGAGCGCCAGCATCGCGTAGCGGTCGAGCGGGGGGCTGACGCGGCGGTCGCGCTTGTGCGGCGCGACGTAGGCCGGCACGAACAGCACCTCGTCGAGCGCGAAGAGTTCGAGCAGGTTGCGCGCCACCGTCAGGTGACCCCGGTGGACCGGGTCGAAGCTTCCGCCGTAGAGCGCGACGCGCCTCAGCCTCTCCATCCCGCCTCAGCCTTCCAGTTCGGCCGCCCGCGCCCGCGCCTCGCGCGCCCCGATCTCTTCCAGCTCGCGCCCGACGGCGTGGACCAGTTCGCGCAGGCCGCGGTTGGTGGCCGACGAAATCTCGAAGAACCTCCGCCCGTCGGCCGCCGCCCGCGCCCGCAGCCGCCCCAACCGCTCGGGCTCGTCGAGCGCGTCGAGCTTGGTGGCGACGACGAACTGCGGGCGCTCGGCGAGTTGCGGGTCGTAGGCAAGCAGCTCGCGGCCGATGACCTCGTAGTCGCCGACGGGGTCTCGGCCCGAGATCGAGGAAACGTCAACGAGGTGGAGCAGCAGCTTGGTCCGCTCGACGTGACGCAGGAAGCGGTCGCCGAGGCCCGCGCCCGCGTGCGCGCCCTCGATGAGCCCTGGGATGTCCGCGACGACGAAGGTGCGGAACTCGCCGAGGTCAACCACGCCGAGGTGCGGCTCAAGCGTCGTGAAAGGGTAGTCGGCCACCTTCGGCTTCGCGGCCGAGATGGTCGAGATCAGCGTTGACTTGCCGGCGTTCGGGAACCCGACCAGCCCCACGTCGGCGAGCAGCTTCAGTTCGAGTTGCAGCTCGCGCTCCTCGCCGGCCCCGCCCTCCTGGTGGTAGCGCGGCGCGCGGTTGGTCGAGGAGGCGAAGTGCGCGTTGCCGAAGCCGCCGCGCCCGCCCTGGGCCGCCAGCCAGCGCCCCCCGTCCTCGGACAGGTCCGCGTAGAGCTCGTTCGTCTCGGCGTCGAAGACCTGCGTGCCGGCCGGGACGCGAACCACCACGTCCTCGCCGTCGCGGCCCGAGCGGTTCGAGCCCTCGCCGTGGCCGCCGCGCCCGGCCGCGTGCTCGGGGTTGTAACGCAGGTGGAGCAGCGTGTTCAGAGAGGCGTCGGCCACGAGCCACACGTCGCCGCCGCGCCCGCCGTCGCCCCCCGACGGCCCGCCGCGCGGGACGAACTTCTCGCGGCGGAAGGCCGTCACGCCGTTGCCGCCGTTGCCGCCCCGCACCCGAATTTTCGCCCGGTCAATGAACAAGGCTGTCAGCTTTCAGCAATCAGCGGTCGGCCCTCGGCCATCAGCTTAAAAACTTCGACGCCTGAGCGACGCCCGTTTCACTCTCCGTCAAGCCCCTTTAGCCAGAGACGAAAAGCTGAAGGCCGAGAGCCGACCGCCTAAACTAAAGACGCCCGTCGCTCGGAGTGCGGGCACTCGGCGCGGGCGTCGCGGCGGAGAATATTGGGTTGCCTCACCCGTCTGTCAGGCGGCGGCCGGCTGCTCCTGCTGCGCGGCCGGGTAGACGCTGATGAACTTCCCCTGGCGGCCCTTGTCCTCGAACTTGACGACGCCGTCGATGAGCGCGAACAGGGTGTCGTCCTTGCCGCGGCCGACGTTCTTGCCCGGCTTCCACTTGGTCCCGCGCTGCCGCGCCAGGATGTTGCCGCCGAGGACCTGCTCGCCGCCGAACTTCTTCAGCCCGAGCCGCTTCGAGTGCGAGTCGCGCCCGTTGCGCGAAGAACCTACGCCCTTCTTGTGTGCCATTTCTTTAACCTCACGGGAGAGGTGCCGGGCGTCAGACGCCAGATGCTAGCCCTTCCGGCCAGCGTCCGACACCCAACATCCGACGCCTTCTCTTCAGCCGATTGAGTCAATCTTGACGGCGGTGTAGTTCTGCCGGTGGCCCTGCGTGCGCTTGTACTGCTTGCGCCGCTTCTTCTTGAAGACGATGACCTTGGGGCCGCGGCCGTGCTCGACCACGGTGCCCGTCACCTTCGCCCCCTCGACCGCCGGCGCGCCGACCCGGACGCCGTCGCCCGTCGCCACCACGAGGGCTTCGAGCTCGACCGTCTCGCCCGCCTGCACGCCGAGCGAGGGCACGCGCACCGTGCCGCCCTCTTCGACGCGGAACTGTTTGCCGCCCGACCTGATGATCGCGTAAGCCATTTCTCTCACTCCCTCTCACACAGGCGAGCCCCGCCTGCCTCGGAAAAGTCTTTGATTATACGGGCCTCGGCGCGGCGCGTCAAACCGGCGCCGCGCCCTCATTTTCAGGCGCCCGCGGCGCGCCCGCCCCCGCCGCCCTCGCGGCGCGCGAAGAACTGCTCCATGAACTTCGTCGAATACTCGCCGGCGCGGAAATACTCATCGTCCATGATCTGCCGGTGGAGCGGGATCGTGGTCTTGACGCCCTCGATGACCATCACTTCGAGCGCGCGGCGCATCCGCGCGATGGCGATCTCGCGCGTGCGGGCGTGGACGATGAGCTTGGCGATCAGTGAGTCGTAGAAGGGCGGCACGGTGTAGCCGGGGTAGGCCGCCGTGTCGAGCCTGACGCCGGGACCGCCCGGGGCGTTGTAAACCGTGATCAGGCCGGGCGAGGGCGTGAAGGTGCGCGGGTCTTCGGCGTTGATGCGGCACTCGATGGAGTGGCCGACGAAGATAACGTCAGACTGCTGGTAGAAGAGCGGCTCCCCCTGAGCGACGAGGATTTGATTACGCACGATGTCGGTGAGCGTGATCATCTCCGTGACGGGGTGCTCGACCTGGATGCGCGTGTTCATCTCCATGAAGTAGAAGTTGCCGCGCTCGTCGAGCAGGAACTCGATGGTGCCCGCGCTCGAATAGCCGACCCGCTTGCACGCCTCGACGGCGGCCGTGCCCATCCGCTCGCGCAGCTCGGGCGTGAGAGCGGGGCTCGGTGCCTCCTCCAGGAGTTTCTGGTGTCGGCGCTGGATTGAACAGTCGCGCTCGCCGAGGTGGACGCAGTGGCCGTGCTCGTCGGCGAGGACCTGAATCTCGATGTGGCGCGGGTTCTCGATGTAGCGCTCGATGTAGATTTCGCCGTTCTTGAAGGCGGCCTCGGCCTCGTTCGAGGCGGTCTGCATGGCCGGCCCCAACTCCTCCTCGGTGCGGACGATGCGCATCCCGCGGCCGCCGCCGCCGGCCGAAGCCTTGATGATGACGGGGTAGCCGATTTCGGCGGCGAGCGCGCGGGCCTCGTCCTCGTTCTTGAGGGGCTCCGAGCTGCCGGGCAGGATGGGCAGGCCCGCCTCCTTCATCGCGCGCCGGGCTTCGACCTTGTCGCCCATCATGCGGATCACATCGGGACGCGGGCCGACGAACTTGATGTTGCAGGCCCCGCAAATTTCGGCGAAGTAGGCCGACTCTGCGAGGAAGCCGTAGCCGGGGTGGATGGCATCGACGTTGGTGATCTCGGCGGCGGCGATGACCGAGGGGATGTTGAGGTAACTCTGGGCGCTGGAGGGCTCGCCGATGCAGACCGCCTCGTCGGCGAAGCGGACGTGGAGCGAGTCGCGGTCGGCCGTCGAGTGGACGGCGACCGTCTGGATGCCCATCTCCTTGCAGGTCCAGATGATGCGGCAGGCGATCTCGCCGCGGTTGGCGATCAGGATTTTGCGGATTTTGCTCATAACAAAAGCAGTGACGAGTGACAAGTGACGAGTGACAAGAAAGAGGGGATTTCTCTTGTCACTCGTCACTTGTCACTCGTCACGCCTCTTACTTCCTGACCCCGAAGAGCGGCTGGCCGTACTCTACCGGCTGGCCGTTCTCGACGTAAATCTTCTCGACGGTGCCGCTCGTCTCGGCCTGAATCTCGTTCATCAGCTTCATCGCCTCGATGATGCAGACGACCGTCGCCGGCTCGACGCGGCTGCCGGCCGAGACGAACGGCTCGGCGGTCGGCGACGGGGAGCGGTAGAAGGTGCCGACGATGGGCGAGGTGATGACGTGGAGGTCTTCGGGGGCCGCGGGGGCGGGGGCGGCCTCGGGCTGGCGCGCGGCCGGGGCAGGCTCGCCCGCGGGGGCGGGCGGCGGCGGGGCCGGGACGGGGGGGCGTGGGGGCCGGCGCCGGCGCCGGGGTGGCGTTGCGGCTGAGGCGGATGCGAATGTCGGCGTTCTCGAACTCGAAGTCGGTCAGGCCGTGTTCGGAGAAGAGTTCGGTCAGCTCGCGCAGCTCGTCGAGGTTGAGCGTGGACTCACCGCGCCGCTGCTGCTGGCCCTGCCCCTGGCCGCGCTGCGGCTGGCGGCTGCCCCCGCCGCCGCGGCGGTGACGCCCGTGGGAGGACTGCTGCTGGCGTTGCGGCCCGCCGCCCTCGCGCTCTCGCGCGCCGCCCTCGGCCTGCTGCTGTTGCTGGCCGGGCGCCGCGCCCTGCCCGCCGCCCGGCGGATGCGTCTGGTTCGGATCGTTCGCGCTCATCGCTCAACCTCCCTCGAACAGGGCGGGCCCGCGTGGCCCGCGCGCGCTTGCCCGCCTGCTAAATAAAGATGAAGCCCCGTGGCCGCTCGCCGCGTGGGGCCGAGGGCGCGGGGCTTCGCGTCCGGTGATTAGGGCTGGCGGTTGCGCGCTCGCGCGGTAAAGACTCCGGAGCGGGCGCGCCGCGCCCTTCTTCGTCGCTGCGCCGCGGCCCTTACTTCGTGTCCTGGTTCGTGTCCTGCTCGGCGGCCGTGGACTCGGTTTCGCGCGACTGGCTGCCGCCCTCGCCGGCCTTATCCGAGTCCTTCACGGG
This sequence comes from Pyrinomonadaceae bacterium, assembly GCA_035645715.1. Taxonomy (GTDB): domain Bacteria; phylum Acidobacteriota; class Blastocatellia; order Pyrinomonadales; family Pyrinomonadaceae; genus QHXN01. Next base: position 18,487 of record DASQMB010000028.1, on the reverse strand, counting down.
GCCGAGCGACGCCTCGCCGCCGCCGCGCGCCTCGGTCGTCTCTTCCTTCTCGAAGGTGCTGTCGGCCTTGTGGCCGCCCTTGCGCCCGCCCTCGGCGGCCTTCGTCTCGGAGGGCTTGGCCGTCTTCCGCTTGCCGCTCGTGGCGGCTTTGGCGGCCTTCGGGGCCGACTTCGCGGCCTCGCGCTCGCGCGGGCTGTCAACCAGTTCGATGATCGCCATCTCGGCGTTGTCGCCGTCGCGGTTGCCGAGACGGATGATGCGGGTGTAGCCGCCGGGGCGGTCGCGGTAGCGCTCGCCCAGCTCGCCGAAGAGGCGCTTGAGCGCGGCGACGCCGGCCGTGCGCGGCACCTCCGACTGCTTGCGGCGCCCGACCGTCTCCGAGCGGTTCTGGTTGCCGGCGTGGAAGAAGCCGGCGGCCTGGCGGCGGAGGTGGACGGCCTGCGCCGCCGCGTCGTCGCCTTCGAGGCCCTGCGCGCGGCGCGCCAGCGTGATGGCGCGCTCGACGAACGAGCGCAGCTCCTTCGCCTTCGGGACGGTGGTGACGATGCGCTCGTCGCGCGCGTTGATGAGCGAGGTGGCGAGGTTGCGCAGCATCGACATGCGGTGCTCGCTGGTCCGCCCCAGTTTCCGGTGTGCTCTCAGGTGTCGCATGACAATTCCTTAAAAACAGTGACGAGTGACGAGCGACGAGTGACGGGAAAAAGCATTCTGTGACTACGACTGACGGGAGATATCTTCAACTTGTCACTCGTCACTCGTAACTCGCCACCCTCTTCTACTCTTCGTCCTCGTCCTCGTCGGGGATGTCGCTCAGGTCTTCGCCGCCGCCGGAGCCGGGGATCGGGTTGCCCTGCTCGTCGAAGGCCATGCCGAAGTCGAGCCCCATGCCGTGCAGGATTTCCTTGATCTCGTTCAGAGACTTCTTGCCGAAGTTCTTGGTCGCCAGCATCTCGCGCTCGGAGCGCTGGACGAGGTCGCGGATCGAGCGGATGTTGGCGTTCTTCAGGCAGTTGTAGGAGCGGACCGAAAGTTCCAGCTCGTCCACCGAGCGGTCGAGCAGGTCGTTGCGGGGCAGCGGCGGGCGCTCGATGTTCGTGTAGGCGAACTCGTCCGAGTCCTCCTCGAAGTTGATGAAGATCTGCATGTGATCCTTAATCAACTTCGCGGCGAGGCCGATGGCATCGTCGGGACGGACTGATCCGTCGGTCCAAACCTCGATGGTCAGCTTGTCGAACTCGGTGTTCTGCCCGAGGCGGGCGGCCTCGACGGCGTAGTTGACCTTCTTGACCGGCGTGTGGACCGAGTCCACGGGGATGTAACCCAGGCTCAGGTCCTCGTCGAAGTTGCGCTCGGCCGGCACGTAGCCGCGCCCGCGCTTGAGGCGCATCTCGATGTGGAGCGAGCCGCCCTCACTGACCGTGGCGATGTAGATGGAGTCGTCGAGGATCTCCACGTCGGCATCCGATTCGATGTCGGCCGAGGTGACCTCGCCGGCGCCGTCCTTGCGGATGGTCAGGGTCTTCGGCTCGGTGCCGTGCAGCTTGAACGGAACCTGCTTGAGGTTGAGGATCACGTCGGTCGCGTCCTCGACCACGCCGCGGATGGACGAGAACTCGTGCTCGACGCCCTCGATCTTAACGGCCGTGATGGCCGCGCCCTCGATTGAGGAAAGGAGCGCGCGGCGCAGGGAGTTGCCGATGGTCGTGCCGAAGCCGCGCTCGAACGGCTGGGCCGAGAAGCGCCCGTGGCGCTCGGTCAGCGTCTCGCCCTCGATGGCGAGGCGGCGCGGCATCTGAAAGCCGGTCCAGAGATTCTGCTGATCCATAGCCATAGTCTGTATAAACCTTCTGCCGGGAAGCGGCCACGACGGGCGGGCGCGCTCCCCCGGCCCCGCCGGAGGGACCGAAGACGCGCGCCGCGCCGGTTCGACGTTACTTGCTGTAGAGTTCGACGATCAGTTGTTCGTTGATCGAGCGGTCGATGTCGTCGCGCGTCGGCATGGTCACGACGCGGGCCGACATTTCGCCACCCTCGACCGGCGCGATCCAGTTCGGACGGCCGCGCCCGGCCGCGGTCTGCCAGGCGGCCTCGATGTGTGCGTTGTGGCGGCTGGTCTCGCGGATCGCCACCGTGTCGCCGGGCTTGACCTGGAACGAGGGGATGTCAACCTTGCGCCCGTTGACCTCGATGTGGCCGTGGTTGACGAGCTGGCGCGCCTGCCGCCGCGAGGTGGCGAAGCCGGCGCGGTAGACGGCGTTGTCGAGGCGGCGCTCCAGCAACGTCAGCAGGTTCTCGCCCGTGATGCCCTTGAGGCGGGCGGCCTTCTCGAAGTAGTTGCGGAACTGCCCTTCGAGGACGAAGTAAATCCTCTTGACCTTCTGCTTCTCGCGCAACTGCTGGCCGTAGCCGACGAGCGCCTTGCCGCGCCGCAGGGAATTACCGTGCTGTCCGGGCGGCTGCGTGCCGCGCTTCTCGATGGGGCACGACGGCTTGAAGCAGCGGTCGCCCTTCAGAAAAAGTTTTGCGCCTTCGCGGCGGCACAGACGGCACACCGCAGCTCTATACCTAGCCACTTACTTTTTGCCTCCGGTCTTAATGTCAGACGGAAAAGTTTACAGACCGCCCCGGCGGAGTCGGCCCTTCATCCTTTAGGTTAAAAAGCTGTGACAAGTGGCGAGGGACGAGTGACGAGTAAAAAACTTCGCTCTCGTCACTTGTCACTTGTCACACGTCACGTGAACTTAAACTCGCCGGCGCTTGGGCGGGCGGCAGCCGTTGTGCGGGATGGGCGTCGTGTCGCGGATGAGCATGACGCGGATGCCGGCGCTGTTGATGGCGCGGATGGCCGACTCGCGCCCGCCGCCCGGCCCCTTCACGCGCACTTCGCACTGCTGCATCCCGGCCTCTTTGGCCTTGTTGGCCGCCTCGTAGGCCGCCTGCTGCGCGGCGAACGGCGTCCCCTTGCGCGAGCCGCGGAAGCCGCGCGCGCCCGAAGACGACTGCGCCACGAGGTTGCCCTCGGTGTCGGTGATCGAGATCAGCGTGTTGTTGAACGACGCCGAGATGTGGACGATCCCGACCGGGATGTTCTTCTTTTCCTTCTTGCGGAAGGTCTTCTTCTTGCCGGCTGTCGCTTTTGCCATGAGATAGTCTTCAGTTTTTTGTTCTTAGTTTTCAGCCCGCCCGTTCCCAGCGGCGGCCCGCGCTCGCGTGCCCTCCCCGCTAAAAACTAAAAGCCGAAGACTAAAAACTGTCTTTACTTCTTGCCCGGTGCCTTCTTCTTGGCGACGGTGGCGCGGCGCGGCCCCTTGCGGGTGCGCGCGTTGGTGTGAGTGCGCTGCCCCCGGACGGGGAGGCTGCGGCGGTGGCGCAGGCCGCGGTAGCAGCCGATGTCCATCAGCCGCTTGATGTCCATCTGGACGCGCTTGCGGAGGTCGCCCTCGACCTCGCCCTGCGCCTCGATGGTCTGGCGGATGCGGTTGAGCTGCCCCTCGTCGAGGTCGCGGACGCGGACATCAGGGCTCACCTGCGCGTCCCGAAGGATGGTGTTCGCGCGCGAGCGGCCGATGCCGTAGATGTAAGTCAGGCCGATCCCGACCCTCTTGTTAACTGGGAGGTCAACGCCTACTACACGAGCCATTCTTAACTCTCCGAATCAATCGTCGTTTCCGGTTACGCCTACCCCTGCCGCTGCTTGTGCTTGGGGTTGGTGCAGATCACGCGCACGACGCCCTTGCGGTGGATGATCTTGCAGTTGTCGCAAATCTTCTTGACTGAAGCACGTACCTTCATCGCTCGCTCACCCCTTCCGGGAAAACTCCGCCGCCAGGGCCGCCGTTGCCTGCACCCGGCGGGCGGTTTCGTCGGCCGCGCGCGCCGGCCGTTTACCGTCTAAAAATCGCGGCGGCTGGCAAACTGCGGATATTAGCACACCGACGCGCGACATCCAAGCCGCGGCCGCGGCCGCGGCCTAATTTCAGGCCGCTGAGGCCGCCGGGTGCGCCTCGGGGAGTCGGGTCAGCACCTCCGGGCCTTCATCGGTGATGGCGACCGTATGCTCGACGTGGGCGCTCGGCTGCCCGTCGAGGGTGACGACCGTCCACCCGTCCTTGAGCGTCCGGGTTCGGTGCGTACCCATGTTTATCATCGGCTCGATGGCGAAGACGTAGCCGGCCTTGATTTTGATGCCCGTGCCCGGCTTTCCGTAGTTCGGGATCTGCGGGTCTTCGTGCATTTTCCTTCCGATCCCGTGGCCCACGTAGTCGCGCACGACGCCGTAGCCGTGCTCCTCGGCCAGCGACTGGACGGCCCACCCGAGGTCGCCCAGGAATTTCCCCGGCCAGCACTGCGCGATGGCCCGCTCAAGACACTCCTCGGCCACGCGGATGAGCTTGAGGCGGTCTTCGCTGACCTCGCCGACGGGAATGGTCGTGGCCGTGTCGCCGACGTACCCATTGAGGGTGACGCCCACGTCCACCGAGAAGATGTCTCCCTCCTTAAGGGCGTAGGCCGAGGGGAAGCCGTGGACGACCTGCTCGTTGGTCGAAGCGCAGATCGAGAAAGGATAATCGTGGTAGCCCTTGAAGGTTGGGACGGCGCCGGCGTCGCGGATCATCTTCTCGGCCGCCATGTCCAGCTCGATGGTGGTGACGCCGGGCCGGGCCATCCGCCGTAGTTCCTCGCGCACCTGCGCGACAAGCCGCCCGGCGGCCCGCATCTTCTCAAGCTCTTTTTTCGACTTCCCGATGATCATCGTCAGTTTTTAGTTTTCGGTTTTTAGTTTTTAGCCTTTCGGTTTTCAGCCGGCCGCAGTCTCGCCGCCCCCTGAAAACTAAAAACTGAAAACTACAAACTAAAAACTCTCGCTCCCGTTGACCGCCTTCTCAACATCGGCGTAGACCGCCTCGGGCTCGCGCGTGCCGTCCACGCGGCGCAGGCGCCCCGACGCCTCGTAGTAGTTGACGAGCGGCCTCGTCTGCTCCTCGTAAGTCGCCAGGCGGGCGCGCACCGTCTCGGGGTTGTCGTCGGCGCGATGATTCAGCTGCGCCTCGGGGTGGAGGTCGCAGACGTTGTCGCTCGCGGGCGGCTTGAAGTAGACGTTGTAAATCTCGCCGCAGACGGGGCAGTTGCGCCGGCCCGTCATGCGCCGCTCCAGCAGGTCGGGCGGCACATCGACGAGGACTGCGACGACTTCTCGGCCCTGCCCGGAGGCGAGCCCTTCGAGCATCTCGGCCTGGGCCGGCGTGCGGGGGAAGCCGTCGAGGATGTAGCCGCCGCGGCAGTCGGGGCGCGACGTGCGATCCTGAACCATCCTGAAGGTCAGCTCGTCGGGCACCAGCCCGCCGGCGCTCATTATGGCGCGAACCTCCTCGGCCAGCGGCGTCCGCTCCTCCTTCATCGCGCGGAACATGTCGCCGGTCGAAATCTGCGGCACCCCCCGCTGCTCCTGTAGGAGACGGGCCTGCGTTCCCTTCCCCGCGCCCGGCGCGCCCATCAGCACGATGATTTTCGACATAAGAGCGGATGCTGGATGTCGGATGTCGGATGTCGGACGACGTTGGATGTCTCTACTGACATTCAACGTCCGGCATCCGGCACCTGCTTTTTACCCCCTCCGGCCGCGGAGGCGACTACCGGGGCCGAAGAAGCCCTCGTAGTTGCGCATTACGAGCTGGGCCTCGATCTGTGAGACGGTGTCCATGGCGACGCCGACCAGGATCAGCAGGCTCGTGCCGCCGAAGTAGAACTGATAGCCCATCCCGCGCGGAATCCAGCCGAGGCCGGGCGTGCTGGTGACGAACTCTTCGAGACGGACCCCGACGAAGGGCAGCCGCCCGACGTTGAAGCCGCTCAGCATGATCTGCGGGACGAGCGCCACGAAGACGAGGTAGATGGCGCCGACCGTGGTCAGCCGCGTCAGGATCGCGTTCAGGTACTCGGCCGTGGTCCTGCCGGGCCGGATGCCGGGGATGAAGCCGCCGTGCTTGCGCAGGTTGTCGGCCACCTCCTCCACGTTGAAGATGATCGTGATGTAGAAGAAGGTGAAGAGCACGATCAGCGAGGCGAAGAACAGCTCGTAGTAGGGGTCGCCGCCGTGAAACTGCTGGAAGAAGGTGTTGACGCGGAAGCGCCAGTCCTGCACGTTCGGGTCGTAGGTCAAAAACTGTAAGACGGTCTGCGGGATCGCCAGCACCGACGAGGCGAAGATGACGGGGATGACGCCGCCCATGTTGATCTTGATGGGCATGTGCGTCTGCTGGCCGCCGACCACCTGCCGGCCGACGTGCCGCTTGGCGTAGCTGATCGGCACCTTGCGCCGCGCCGTCTCGACGAAGACCACGAAGGCGATCAGCGCGATGAGCACGGCGACTAGCGCGATGACGCCGATGGTGGCGAACGTGTCGCCGCTGCGCACCTTCTCAAGAACCTGCATGACGCCGCTCGGCAGGCCGATGATGATGCCTGCGAAGATCAGCAGCGAGATGCCGTTGCCGATGCCGCGCTCGGTGATCTGCTCGCCGAGCCACATGACGAAGACGGTGCCGGTCGTCAGCGTCAGCACGGTGGTCAGGATGAAGCCGGCGCCCTCCGGGCCGACGCCGTTGGCCTGGAGCCAGCGCGCCACGATGAAGGTCTGGAAGCAGGCCAGCACGACCGTCAGGTAGCGCGTGTACTGGTTGATCTTCTGGCGGCCGGCCTCGCCCTCCTCCTGCAACTTCTTGAGCTGCGGGAAGACGGTCGTCATCAACTGAAGGATGATCGAGGCCGTGATGTAGGGCGTGACGCCGAGGGCGAAGATCGAGATGGTCTGGAAGTTCCCGCCCGAGAAAAGGTCAAGCACGCCGAGCAGGGTGCTCCCCACGTCGCTCCAGACCCGTTTGAGCTGTTCGCGGTCAACGCCGGGCGCGGTGATGTGTGCGCCGAAGCGGTAGACGGCCAGGAGCCCGAGCGTGAAGAAGATGCGCTTCCTCAGGTCGGGCACGCTGAACATGTTGCGGACGGCGGCGAAAAACTTATCCATAAGCTCTCAGCTTTCAGCGGCCAGCTTTCAGCTCTCGTGTGTCCGGCGGCGCCCGGAGCCCGGCGGGCAGGTGAAAGCCCGCCGAAGGGTTGCGGGACGAAACGCCCGCGGGGAGCTGGGTTCTGACGGCTCTGGGATTATCCCCTCGCCCTCGCGGGCGCGCAAGGCGTGCCTCGCCAAACGACAACGCCGAAGACGCCAGGGCCGGGCCGGAGTCCCGACCCCGCCAGCGGCGCCCTCAGCGCGTCCGGCCTCGCAACGTTTTTCAAGGCGCAGGCGGTCGCGGGCCGCTACTCGGCGGCGGGCGCGGCCTTCGGCTCGATGACGGTGGCGGTCCCGCCGGCGCGCTCGATCTTCTCGCGCGCGCCCTTCGTGAAGCGGTGCGCCGAGACCGTCAGCCCCTTGGTCAGCTCGCCCGTGCCGAGCACGACCACGTCGCGCTTGCCCTTGGCGATGACGCCGCGCTCGTGCATCAGGTCGGGCGTGATCTGGTCGTCCGGCTCGAAGCTCTTCTCCAGGGCGGCGAGCGTCACCTCGGTCCACTGCTTCTTGAAGATGTTGGTGAAGCCGCGCTTCGGCAGGCGGCGCTGGAGCGGCATCTGGCCGCCCTCGAAGCCGGTCTTGCCCGAGTAGCCCGAGCGCGACTTCTGCCCCTTGTTGCCGCGCCCGGCCGTCTTGCCGAGGCCCGAGCCGGGGCCGCGCCCCACGCGCTTCTTCTTGTGCGTCGAGCCCTCGTTCGGATGCAGGTTGTTCAAACCGATAGCCATCTTAAAACCTCGTGAATGGTGCGTAAGAGTTTCCGGTTTTTAGTTTTTAGTTTTTAGTCGCCGCCTTCGCCGAAAACTAAAAACTACAGACTCAAAACTCAAAACTTCTACTCACGACTTAGCTTATTCAACTATCCGCAGCAGGTGCGGGACCTTGGCGACGGCGCCGCGCGTGGCGGGCGTGTCGGGCCGCTCGACCGTCTGGTTCAGCTTCGTGAAACCGACGCTGCGGACGATCTCCTTCTGCGTCTCGGGGAAGCCTGTGGCGCTGCGGTAATACTGGATGCGAATCCTGCCGCCACCCTCGCTCTGCCTGCTCTCTTCAGCCATCACGTAACCTCGGTAACAAGTGACAGGTGACAGGTGACGAGAAGGAGAAGCTTTTAACTTGTCACCCGTCACTCGTCACAGTTCACGGCCTTTAAAGTTCTTCGACCTGCTTGCCGCGCAGACGGGCGACCTCCATCGGGTCCTTCATGTTGAGGAGGCCGTCGAAGGTGGCGCGCACGACGTTGTGCGGGTTGCCCGAGCCGAGCACCTTCGTCCGCACGTCGTGGACGCCGGCCGCCTGCATCACGGCGCGCACGGCCCCGCCCGCGATGACGCCCGTGCCCTCCGAGGCCGGCTTCATCAGGACGCGGCCCGCGCCGTGCTCGCCGACGATGGGGTGCGGCAGGGTGTTGCCGATCAGCGGCACGCGGATCATGTTCTTCTTCGCCGCCTCGATGGCCTTCTTGATGGCGACGGGAACCTCGCGCGCCTTGCCCGTGCCGAAGCCGACGTGGCCCGCGCCGTCGCCGACGACGACCAGCGCCGCGAACGAGAGGTTCTTGCCGCCCTTGACCACCTTGGTCACGCGGTTGATGGAGATGACCTGGTCGGTCAGGTCGAGCCCCTGCGTCTGGATTCTCTGTCTCGGTTGTCGCATCGCTTAATTCCTGTCGGCCCCCGCCCTCAGGCCGCGGCCTCTTCGGCCGCGCCCTCGTCGCCACCTTCCGCCGGCGCCTCGTTCTTGTTCAAGCCGGCCTCGCGCGCCGCGTCGGCGAGCGCCTTGACCCGGCCGTGGTAGCGAAAGCCGCCGCGGTCGAAGACGATCTGCTCGATGCCGGCCGCGATGGTGCGCTCGGCGATGGCGCGCCCGACCCGGCGCGCGGCCTCGACGTTGCCGCCTGTGTTGCCGCGCAGGTCCTTCTCGGTGGTCGAAGCCGAGGCGACGGTGACGCCGCGCTCGTCATCGACGACCTGCGCGTAGATGTGGTTGACGCTGCGGAAGATGGCGAGTCGCGGCCGGGCCGTGGTGCCGCGCACCTTCTTGCGGATGCGCGTGTGGACGGCCCTGCGGACGCTCGCCTTGTCTCTCTTTGCCATTTCCCGTTCGCTCCTCTTAGGCCCGCGCATGCCGACGCGGAGGGTCCGCGAGGGGTGATCCCGCCCGGGGGCGGGACCGCGCGCCTAAACTTAAAAACATCACTTGCCGGTCTTGCCCGGCTTGAGCTTGAGCTGCACGTCGGCGTAGCGGACGCCCTTGCCCTTGTAGGGGTCGGGCTTGCGCAGGTTGTGCATCTCGGCCGCCACCTGTCCGAGCTTCTGCTTGTCAATGCCCGTCAGCGTCAGCGTCGTCTGGTACTGCGGGATCGAGCCCTTCGCCGCCACGCGCTCGGCGCGCACGTCAACCCCTTCGGGCAGGGGGAACTCGACCGGGTGCGAGTAGCCGAGGCTGAAGACGATGCGGCGCCCCTGGATGTCGGCCTTGTAGCCGACGCCGACCACGTCCATCTGCTTCGTGAAGCCCTCGGTGACGCCGACGACGGCGTTGTTGGCGAGGGCGCGGGCGAGGCCGTGGTTGGCGCGGTAGTCGTCCGAGGCGCGCTCGGCCTGCAACTGCCCGTCTTCGAGGCGGAACCTGACGCCCTCGGGGATCGGCGAGTGCAGCGTGCCCTTCGGCCCCTTGACTTCGATCTGCCCGGCCTCCTCGTTGATCGTCACCGTGACGCCGGCCGGGACCGTGATAACCTTCTTACCGATACGAGACATAACAACCTCAGTGACAAGTGACAAGTGACAGGTGACGAGTTAAAGACCTTTCCTTCTTGTCACTCGTCACTCGTCACTTGTCACTCTAATAGATTTCCGCCAGCACCTCGCCGCCGACGTTCTCGCGGCGGGCGCGCTTGCCCGACATCAGGCCGCGCGAGGTCGAGACGATGTTGACGCCGTAACCGCCCAGCACCTTCGGGATTTCGGTGGCGCCCATGTAGACGCGGCGGCCGGGCGTCGAGACGCGCGACAGGTGCGTGATCGAGCTGGTGCCGCGGGCGTCGTAGCGCAGGAAGATGCGGATCGTGCGGCGCACGCCCTCGCCCTTGACGACGTAGTTGTTGATGTAGCCCTCTTCCTTGAGGATGCGGGCGATCTCCAGCTTCAGCTTCGAGGCCGGGATGTCGACGCGCGAGTGCTTGGCCGCGATGGCGTTGCGCATCCGCGTCAGCATGTCGGCAATAGGATCAGTCATTACTCACAACTCCGAAAGTACAGTGACGAGTGACGAGTGACAAGTGGCGAGAGGGAGACTGTTTTAAACTTGTCACTCGTCACCTGTCACCTGTCACTGCTTTTTACCAGCTCGACTTGACGACGCCGGGGATTTGCCCTTGCAGCGCCAACTCGCGGAAGCAGATGCGGCAGAGCTTGAACTTGCGGATGAAGGCGCGGGGCCGGCCGCAGCGCTCGCAGCGCGTGTAGGCGCGCACCGAGAACTTGGGCCTCCGCTTCGCCTTGGCGATCATGGACTTCTTAGCCATACGGGTGTCTTCGTCTCTCCTGCAATTTACTGCTGCCGGAAGGGCATGCCGAGCGCCTTCAGGAGCGCGCGGGCCTGCTCGTCCGTCTTCGCGGTGGTGACGATGGAGATGTTCATCCCGCGCGTCTTGTCCACCTTGTTGAAGTCAATCTCGGGGAAGATGAGCTGGTCGCGGATGCCGAGCGTGTAGTTGCCGCGGCCGTCGAACGCCTTCGGGCTGACGCCGCGGAAGTCGCGCACGCGCGGCAGCGCCACCGAGACCAGCCGGTCGAGGAACTCGTACATCCGTTCGCCCCGGAGCGTGACCATCGTGCCGATGGGCATGCCCTGGCGCAGCTTGAAGGCCGCGATGGACTTCTTGGCGCGGGTGGTGACGGGCTTCTGGCCGGTGACGGCGCGCAGCTCGTCGGCCGCCGTGTCGATCACCTTGGCGTTGGCGATGGCCTCGCCCATGCCCATGTTGATGACGACCTTCTCGACCTTCGGGACGGCCATCGGGTTCTCGATGCCGAACTCCCTGGCGAGGGCCGGGGCGATCTCTTTGTGGTAACGCTCTTTGAGTCTGGCTGCCATTGTCTAACCTCTCGACCTCATCTGTGCTCCCGGGTCCCGGGCGCCCCGCGGGGCCGGCCCGTTGCCGGGGATGGGGCTTCCTCTCCCTGCCGTCCCTACTTGTCGAGCGCCTGCCCGCTGCCCGAGGCCACGCGCGTCTTCGACCCGTCCTCGGCCACGTGGTAGCGCACACGCGTCGGCTTGCCCGACTGCGGGTCGACCAACTGGACGTTCGAGATATTGATGAACGCCTCGCGGTCGATGATGCCGCCGCCCTTACCCGTGGCGGGGTTGGCGCGCAGGTGGCGCTTGGCGACGGCCACGCCCTCGACCTTGACCTTACCCTCGGCCGGCTTGACTTCGAGGACGCGCCCGCGCTTGCCCTTGTCGCGCCCGGCCATGACGACCACCTGGTCGCCCTTCTTCACCCTCGCGCGGCTGGTTCCCTTCGTTGCCATCGCTTAAATCACCTCCGGCGCGAGCGAGACTATCTTCATGAAGTTGCGCTCGCGCAGTTCGCGGGCCACGGGGCCGAAGACGCGCGTCCCGATGGGTGTGTCGTCGGCCTTGATCAGCACGCAGGCGTTCTGGTCGAAGCGGATGTAGGTGCCGTCCTTGCGGCGGACCTCCTTGCGCGTGCGGACGATGACGGCGTTGTGGACGGTGCCCTTCTTGACGGCCCCGTCGGGCGCGGCCTCCTTGACCGTCACCTTAATCTTGTCGCCGAGGCTGGCGCGGCTCGCCCGGGTCGAGCCGCCGATGGCCTGAATCATCTCGACGCGCCGGGCGCCCGAGTTGTCAGCCACGTCCAGCGACGTTTGCATCTGGATAGCCATAGCTCACTCCGTTCGCGGTGACAAGTAAACAGTGACGAGTGACAGGAAGGAAGAGTCTTTAACTCGTCACTTGTTACTTGCCACTTGTCACTTACTTTGCCGCCTTCTGGATGATCTCGACGACGCGCCAACGCTTGCGCGACGAGAGCGGGCGGGTCTCGACGATGCGGACCTTGTCGCCCACGGTCGCGCCCTGCTCGTCGTGCGCCATGAAGCGCGTCGTGCGGCGGACGTAGCGGCGGTACTTCGGGTGCTTGATGAGTCGGTCAACGCGCACCACGACCGTCTTCTGCATCTTGTCCGAGGCGACGACGCCGATCTTCTCGGCGCGGCGCCCGCGCCGTCCGGCCTCGGTGCCGGTCGCATTACCCGGCTGCGCGTCGACGCCCGCGGCCTGGGCCTCGGCCAGCCCCCCGCCCGAGGGCGAGGCTTCGGCGGCCCGCTCGTCCGCGCCGGTCGTCACTTCTTCTTTCGTCTCTTCTGCCATCACTAAACCTCGTAAACCGCTGGGACGGTTGTTAGTTTTTAGTTGATAGTTTTCAGTTCCTGTTTTCGCTACAAACTATCAACTAAAAACTCTCACCCACGATTTACCATCCGACAACTTCTTACCCGGCCGCCTGTGCGGCGGCGCGCTGGCGCATCAGGGTCTGGACGCGGGCCAGGTTCTTGCGCTCGCGCCGGACGGTGCGGACGGCCTCCATGTCGCCGAGCGCGAGCTTGAAGTTGAGGCGGAAGATTGACTCCTTGAGGCGCACGGCCTCTTCGCGGAGTTCCTCGTCCGACATCCCCGTCAGGCGCTCGATTTCTTCACGTCTCTTCATACTGCGTCTCGCTTCGGCTTAAAAGTTTCCGGGTCCGGCGCGCCGCCTTCGTTAGACGGCGCCGCCCTCCTGGTCGGCGCGGCTGACGAACTTGCACTTGACCGGCAGCTTCTGCGCGGCCAGCGCCATCGCCTCGCGCGCCAGCTCCTCGCTCACGCCCTCGATCTCGTAGAGGATGCGTCCCGGCTTGACGACCGCCACCCAGTGGTCGGGCGCGCCCTTGCCCTTGCCCATGCGGGTCTCGGCGGGCTTCTTGGTGATCGGCTTATCGGGGAACATCCGAATCCAGATTTTGCCGCCGCGCTTGACGTGGCGCGTCATGGCGATACGGGCGGCCTCGATCTGCCGGTCGGTGATCCAGCCCGGCTCCAGCGTCTTCAGGCCGAACTGACCGAAGCTGATCTCGGCGCCGCGCGTCGCCACGCCCGTCATGCGCCCCTTCATCTGCTTCCGGTGCTTGACCTTCTTCGGCATCAACATGATTGCTACCCTCGTAAATCGTTAAGACAGTTTTTAGTTTGCAGTTTTTAGTTTTTAGTAGTTAGCTCCTGCCTTCGCCGAAAACTAAAAACTACCAACTAAAAACTACCACCCACGATTTACCATTTACTATTCACTTACTATCTTCCGCGCCCGCCGCCCGGCCCGCGCCCGCCGCCGGGGCCACGGCCGCCGCCGGGACCGCGCCCGCCGCGGTCGTCGCGGTCGCGCCGCGGGCGGTCGTCGTCACGCCGGGGCCGGCGGCCGTCGCCACGCTCGGGCCTCGGCTCGTTGATCGGGTCGGGCTGCGTGCCGCGGGCCATCGCGGCGGCCGGGTCGAGAATCTCGCCGCGGTAAATCCAGACCTTGACGCCGATGACGCCGAAGGTGGTGTGGGCCTCCGCGAAGCCGTAGTCGATGTCGGCGCGCAGGGTGTGGAGCGGCAGGCGCCCCTGGAGGTGCCACTCGCTGCGGGCGATCTCGGCGCCGTTCAGGCGGCCCGAGACCTTGACCTTGATGCCCTGCCCGCCGAACCGGAGCGTCTCCTCGACGGTCTTCCGCATGGCGCGGCGGAAGGCGATGCGCTTCTCAAGCTGCGAGGCGATCTTCTCGGCCTGCAACTGCGCGTTCAGCTCCGGCTTGTGAATCTCCTGGATGGAGACCAGCACCTCCTTGCCGGTGCGCGAAGCGATCTCGCCCTTCAGCTTGTCGATCTCCGAGCCCTTGCGCCCGATGATGATGCCGGGACGCGAGGTGTAGATGATGAGCTTGAGGCGGTTGGCGGCGCGCTCCACGTCAACGTGAGAGACGCCGGCGCCGGCGAAGCGGCCCTTCATCTGCCGCTTCAGCTTGAGGTCTTCGAGCAGGTAGTCGCCGAACTGCTTCTTGGCGAACCAGTGCGAATGCCAGTCCTTGTTGTAGCCGAGGCGGAAGCCGTACGGATGAACTTTCTGACCCACGTACCTTCTCCTAGTCTATTCCTGCGTCTGGTTGGCCGGGCGGGCGTTTGCCGCCTTCCTGACCGCCACGCGGCGGGCCTTCTCGGCGTTGCGCTCGGCGCCGACGGCCTTCTTGGTCTGGCCCCGCCCGTCGGCCCGCTCCTCGTTCGAGACGAGGACGGTGACGTGGCAGAAGTGGCGCTGCTCGCGGTAGGCCCGGCCCTGCGGGGCGGGGCGGACGCGGCGGCGGTGCTTGGTCGGCCCCATGTCCACGAAGCAGGCCTTGACCCAGAGGTCGTCGGGGTCGACCGCGACGTTGGCGCGCTCGGCGGCCTCGGTGGCGTTGGCGATGGCCGAGCGGAGGCACTTCTCGACCCCGCCGGCGGCCCGCTTGTTGGTGAACTGGAGGATTGCCAGCGCCTCGCCCGCCTTCTTGCCGCGAATCATGTCGACGACGAGCCGCGCCTTCTGCGCCGACCCGCGTAAGTACTTCGCACTCGCTCTCGCTTCCATGACGAAACCTCAGTGACAAGTGAACGAGTGACGAGTGACAAGAGGCCGGGAACGAACCGCCGAAGGTGACTGGGCGACAATTCTTTCTTGTCACTCGTCACTTGTCACTCGTCACCGCTCTAGCCTCTCTTCGACGACTTCTCCGCCTTCGTCCCCGCGTGGCCCTTGAAGGTGCGGGTCGGGGCGAACTCTCCGAGCTTGTGGCCGACCATGTTCTCCGTGACGTAGACGGGGATGTGGCGCTTGCCGTTGTGGACGGCGAAGGTCAGGCCGACGAAGTCGGGCGTGATGGTCGAGCGGCGCGACCAGGTCTTGATCGCCGGCGGCCGGCTGCCGGCCTGCCGGACCTGGTCCACCTTCTTCTCCAGATGCCCGTCAATGAACGGGCCTTTTTTAACTGAGCGTGCCATCGTCTTCCTCTAGTCCTAAGCCTTACTTGCTGCGCCGGTCGCGCACGATCATCTTGGTGGTGCGCTTGTTCTTGCGCGTCTTGTAGCCGCGCGTCGGCTGGCCCCACGGGGTCACGGGGTGACGGCCGCCCGAGGTCTTGCCCTCGCCGCCGCCGTGCGGGTGGTCGACCGGGTTCATGGCGACGCCGCGGACCGACGGGCGGACGCCCTTCCAGCGCGAGCGTCCGGCCTTGCCGTAGGAGACGTTCTCGTGCTCGACGTTGCCGACCTGCCCCACCGTCGCCATGCAGACCACGGGGACGCGCCGGACCTCGCCCGAAGGCATGCGGACCTGCGCGTAATCGCCCTCCTTCGCCACCAACTGCGCGAAGCCGCCGGCCGAGCGGACGAGCTGGCCGCCCTTGCCGGGCCGCAGCTCGATGTTGTGAATCTGCGTGCCGAGCGGGATGTTGCGGATGGGCAGGGCGTTGCCGGGCAGGATGTCGGCCTCGGGGCCGCTCATCACGGTCTTGCCGACTTCGAGGCCGGTGGGCGCGATGATGTAGCGCTTCTCGCCGTCGAGGTAGGTGATGAGCGCGATGTGGGCCGAGCGGTTCGGGTCGTACTCGATCTGCGTGACGCGGCCCGGAACCCCCGTCTTGTTCCGCTTGAAGTCCACGATGCGGTAGAAACGCTTGTGCCCGCCGCCGCGCCGGCGCACCGTGATGTGGCCGTTGTTGTTGCGGCCCGAGATGCGCTTCTTCGGTTCGAGCAGGGACCTCTCGGGCTCGGCGCCCGGCGTCAACTCGTCGCGCGTCAGGTAGGTCTGGTAGCGACGCGCCGGCGATGTCGGTGTCAGCTTCTTGATGCCCATAACTTCACTCAGTGACGAGTGACGAGTGACGAGTTGAGGACAAGTTCTCGTCACTTGTCACTCGTCACTTGTCACGGCCCTAGATATTCTCGCTGTAGTCGAACGGCTCCTGGCCGGCCTTGAGTGTGACGTAAGCCTTCTTCCAAGAGGGCTTGCGCCCCTCGAAGCGCCCGCGCCGGGCCTTCTTGCCCATGTAGTTGATGGTGCGGACCTCGTCAACCTGGACGTTGAAGATGCGCTCGACGGCCGACTTGATCTCCGGCTTGGTGGCCTTCGGGTCCACGCGGAAGGTCAGGAGCTGGCGGCCGTCCTGCGACTCTTCCTTCGCCACGAGCGCCTTCTCAGTGATGACCGGCGCCTTGATGACATCCCAGATCGTTCTCATCTCGAAACCTCTCTTAGGCCGCCTCTTCCTCGGCCGCCGCGCCGCCGTCGGCCGCCGCGGCTTCGCCGGCCGCAGCCTTCTTCGGGGCCAGCAGATTCTGAATCTCCTCGGCCGCCGAGCGCGACATCACGAGCCGCTCGTGGTAGAGCACGTCGTAGATGTTGAGGCCGCCCGAGCCGACCACCTTCGCGCCCCTGACGTTGCGCGCGGCCAAAAGCAGGTTGTCGTTCTCGACCGAGTCCACGACCAGCGTCTTGCCGCCGTCGAAGCCGAGGTCGGCCAGCGCCGCGACGAACTCCTTCGTCTTCGGCCGCTCGAAGCTGAAGCCGTCAACCACGACGAGGTTGCCCTCGCGCAGCCGCTCGGAGAGCGCCGAGCGCAGTGCGCCGCGCCGCATCTTCTTCGGCATGTTCTCGGACCAGTCGCGCGCCTGCGGGCCGTGGACGTTGCCGCCGCCCTTCCAGAGCGGCGAGCGGATCGAGGCGACGCGCGCGCGGCCAGTGCCCTTCTGCTTCCAGAGCTTCTTGCCCGAGCCCGACACGTTGCCCCGCGTCTTGGTCCCCACAGTGCCCTGGCGCGCGTTCGCCAGGTGCGCCTTGACGGCGGCGTGGATCAGCCCCTCGTTCAGCTCCGCGCCGAACACGGCGTCGGAGAGTTCGAGGTCGCCGACCTCTTCGTTCTTCATGTTGCGAACCTTGACGGTTGGCATAGCTTGCTCACTCCGTTCGCAGTTTTTAGCCGGTAGTTTTTAGTTTTTAGCGAGAATGGGAACTAAAAACTAAAAGCTGCAAACTGAAAACTCAACACTACCGACTCTTCTTGACGACGACCACCGTGCCGTTGGCCCCCGGCACCGCGCCGCGGATCATCAGCAGGTTGTTCTCGGCGTCCACCCGGACCACCGTCAGCCCCTTGAGGGTGACGCGGCGGTCGCCCATGTGGCCCGACGAGCGCGTGCCCTTGATGACGCGCGAAGGGTAGGCCGACTGGCCGATGGAGCCCGGCCGACGGACGTTCATCGAGCCGTGCGACTCGGGGCCGCGGCTGAAGTTGTGCCGCTTGATCGTGCCCTGGAAGCCGCGCCCCTTCGACGTGCCGACGACCTCGATTTTGTCGCCCTCGGCGAACTGGTCCACCAGCACCTTGTCGCCGACGTTGACCTCGCCCTCGCCTTCGAGCCTCAGCTCCTTGAGGACGCGGGTCGGCGGGGTGCCGCCGCCCGTCTTCTCGAAGTGGCCGCGCATCGGCTTGGTCACGTTCTTGAGCTTGACGGGCCGCTCCTCGACGAAGCCGAGTTGGACCGCGTCGTAGCCGTCAGGGCCTGCGGCCGACTTCTTCTGCACGACGACGCACGGCCCCGCCTTGATGACGGTGACGGGAGTAACCGTCCCGTCGGGCGTGAAGAGCTGCGTCATGCCCACTTTCTTACCGATGATTCCGTTGATCATCACAAAACCTCAGTGACAAGTGACAAGTGACAAGTGACGAGAAGAAGAAGCTTTTAACTTGTCACTCGTCACTTGTGACTTGTCACTGCTTTTTAGCTTCTGCCGAACGCCTTGATTTCAACGTCAACGCCCGCCGGAAGGTCGAGCTTCATCAGCGCGTCCACGGTCTGCGGCGTCGGGTCGAGGATGTCCATCAGGCGCTTGTGCGTGCGAATCTCGAACTGCTCGCGCGACTTCTTGTCCACGTGCGGCGAGCGCAGCACCGTCCACTTGTTCTTAGACGTGGGGAGCGGAATCGGCCCCGCCACGCGCGCCCCCGTGCGCTTCGCCGTCTCGACGATTTCGGTCGTGGACTGGTCGAGCACCCGGTGGTCGTAGGCTTTCAGCCTGATCCTGATCTTCTCGTTCAGCATTGTTCTTCGTCAGCTTTCAGCAGTCAGCTTTCAGCACTCAGCTTTCGGACCCTTGCGGCGGCCGGACGCAGGGACCGGCCGCCGAGTGTTGAAAGCCGACAACTCCTACTCGATGATGTCGGAGATGGTGCCGGCCCCCACCGTCCGCCCGCCCTCACGGATGGCGAACCTCAACCCCTTCTCCATCGCTATCGGCGTGATCAACGTCACCTCCATCGCCACGTTGTCGCCAGGCATCACCATCTCC